>JAQBEY010000122.1:0-4373 GCA_032123655.1 Betaproteobacteria bacterium | reverse complement strand
CGCGGTGGTGATGATCGAGAACGCGCACAAGCACCTCGAACGCTGGCGCCATGCCCACGATGGCCGCGCGCCGGAGGGCGCGGACCAGTGGCGGGTGATCGGCGCGGCGGCGGAGGAAGTCGGGCCGGCGCTGTTCTTCTGCCTGATCATCATCACGCTGTCGTTCATTCCGGTGTTCATGCTGGAGGCGCAGGAAGGGCGGCTGTTCTCGCCGTTGGCATTCACCAAGACCTACGCGATGGCGGCGGCGGCGGCACTGGCCATCACGCTGGTCCCGGTTCTCATGGGCTATCTGATCCGCGGCCGCATTCCGGACGAGACGCGCAATCCGCTCAACCGCCTGATGATCGCCATGTACCGGCCGCTGCTCGAGATCGTGCTGCGGTTTCCGAAGACGACAGTGCTGGCGGCCGTCGTGGTGGCAGCGTTGACCGTCGTGCCGGCGTCGCGTCTTGGTGGCGAATTCATGCCGCCGCTGGACGAGGGCGATCTGCTGTACATGCCTTCCGCGCTGCCGGGTCTGAGTACGGGCAAGGCATCGGAACTGTTGCAGCAGACCGACCGGCTGATCAAGAGCGTGCCTGAGGTGGCCAGCGTGTTCGGCAAGGCCGGCCGCGCCGAAACCGCCACCGATCCGGCACCGCTGGAGATGTTCGAGACGACCATCCAGTTCAAGCCGCGCGACCAATGGCGTCCGGGGCTGACGCCGGCCAAACTGGTCGAGGAGCTCGATAGCATCGTCAAGGTGCCCGGGCTGTCCAACATCTGGGTGCCGCCGATTCGGAACCGCATCGACATGCTGGCCACTGGCATCAAGAGCCCGGTGGGTGTGAAGGTGGCCGGCCCCGACCTGGCGGAGATCGATCGGGTCGCGGCCGAGATCGAGCGCGCAGTGAAAGGCGTCGACGGCGTCACTTCGGCGCTGGCGGAACGCCTTACCGGCGGCCGTTACCTCGACGTCACCATCGACCGCGACCGCGCCGCGCGCTTCGGCCTCAACATTTCCGATGTGCAGATGGTCGTCGCCTCGGCCATCGGCGGCGACAACGTCGGCGAGACGGTCGAGGGCCTGCGTCGCTTTCCGATCAACGTGCGTTATCCGCGCGAGTTCCGCGACTCGGTCGACCGGCTGCGCGAGCTGCCGATCCAGACCGAGCGCGGCGCGCAGATCCGCCTCGCCGACGTCGCCGAGGTACGCATCACCGATGGTGCGCCGATGCTGAAAAGCGAGAATGCGCGGCTGTCCGGATGGGTCTATGTCGACCTGCACGGTCGCGACTTGAGGTCGGCCGTGCGTGAGATGCAGGCCGCCGTTGCCGCGAGCGTGAAACTGCCCGCAGGCTATTCGGTGTCCTGGTCCGGCCAGTTCGAGTATCTGGAACGCGCCTCGGCAAGGCTCGCCTATGTGGTGCCGTTCACGCTGATGATCGTGTTCGTGCTGCTGTTCCTCACCTTCCGCCGCGTCGACGAGGCGGTGCTGATCATGGCCACGCTGCCGTTCGCGCTGGTGGGGGGGATTTGGCTGTTGTGGATACTCGGCCACAATGTGTCCGTGGCGAGCGGCGTGGGTTTCATCGCGCTCGCCGGTGTCGCTGCCGAGTTCGGGGTGATCATGCTGCTGTATCTCAAACAGGCCTGGGAGGGCCGCATCGCGGAAGGACGCGCGACGGAGGCGGATCTCGTCGACGCGATTCGCGAAGGCGCCGTGCTGCGTGTGCGACCCAAGGTCATGACCGTCGCGGTGATCGTCGCCGGCCTGCTGCCGATCATGGTCATCCATGGCACCGGTTCGGAGGTAATGCAGCGAATCGCCGCGCCGATGGTCGGAGGCATGATCACGGCGCCCCTGCTGTCGATGTTGGTGATACCCGCGGTGTACCTGTTGTTGCGCCGGCGAAAACTGAGGGCAGTGTCGCCGCTGCCGGCGGTCGGTCTCCTGCCGCAGGGCGGCTAGACGGCAGGCGCGGCCTGGGCAGTCGATGGTCTACGATCATGCGGTCCGCCGACGTGCGTCGCATGGGGGCGAAGCGCCTTCGGACGATGACCGGCGAAGTCAGAACAGGCTTGACTGTTCGGGCGATTCTGACGCCACTTCAACCACCGGCGCCGGTGCCGACACCGGGTCGGCAGTTTCGGCCGGCGCTTCGTCCGGCACCGACAGGATCAGCGATGGGTCGTCGTTGCGGACGCTGTTGACGCGTGTGGATACCGGGTAGTAGGTCATCGCCTCTGCCGGATACGGCGTGAACAGATCGTTGACGTCACCGGAGGCGGTATCGAGCCAACGGTCATATTGCTCGGCGGCAACGATCGCGGGCATCCGGTCATGCATCGTCGCCAGCAGCGCGTTGGCCTGCGTGGTCACGATCGTGCAAGTGTCGAGTACATCGCCTTCCGGCGAGAGCCACCGCTCCATCAGACCCGCGAACGCGAACGGTGCACCGGTCTTCATGCCGATGTGGATCGGTTGCTTGTGCCCGGCGGCGTTCAATCGCCATTCATAGAATCCGTCTGCCGGAACGAGGCAGCGGTGATGCCTGAACGCAGTACGGAATGAAGGCTTCTCGGCCAGCGTTTCGCTGCGGGCATTGATCATCCGCGAGCCGATGGTCGGGTCCTTCGCCCAGCGCGGGACCAGGCCCCAACGCACAGTCATCCACTCGCGCACGCCGGTGGGACTGCGGCGCACGACCGGAACCTCCTGCATCGGTGCAATGTTGTAGCGAGGCAGTGCCCGAGGCGGCGCGGCGAGTCCGAACGCCAGCGCCAGCGCTGCCGGATGCGTATGCAATTCGTAGCGGCCGCACATTGCCGATCAGGCATCCGTGCGCTGCACCGCGGACGCCGGTGCAGCGGATTCGGAGAGCAGCTTGCGCGCCGTGCGGGCGACCTGCTGCGTATCCCAATACGCGTAGGCGCCGACTGCCGCAGCTCCCGCGAGTGGAATCCAGCGGCTCGCCGTCGCGCCCGCCGTGCGCCGCGAAATCGATACCCCGACCTGTGCGATCACGCTTTTGAGTGCGCCGGCGGAGAGCTGCTGCACGACCACGCGCTGGCCGGTGCGCACGGCGACGTCGCGCAGCACCTGGCTCGCCGCGTGCCGGAACAGGCAATAGAGCATGTGGACGCGGGTGAGTTCGGCCTCGCGGCCGTACAGGGCAAAGATATCCGCGACCATCTGGCGTTGCGTCTTCCAGATCAGGTAGATGTCGGGCAGCACGGTAAGCATGCCGAACGGACCCGGCGGCAGGGCCAGCGCACTCGAGAGCATCCCCGCGTGGCGCGCCGCCGCTTTTGCAATGATTTCGGCCTGTCGGTCGGGATCGGCGACCGCGTGCGTGCGCGGCGCTGGCACCTGTGCAATCGTACGCTCGATGGCACCGCCTACGTCGCGCGGCAGTGGTTCGCGGACGGCGGGCAGCGAGTTGGCTTCGCGCGATTTCATCATTCCACAGGTTGGGGCAGGCCGGACCGGGAACAAGTTCCAGGCGCCGCCGCCCGCTGGGTGGTTCACTATAGGCTGACCGGGCGCGATGCAGCAACCCGGTGCGGCGCGGGGGGCGGGCTACAATCACGGCCTGTCCATTTCGAATGCCTGTCATGCGGATCGCCCTCTGGTTGCATGTGCTCGGCGCCGTCGTGTGGGTCGGGGGCATGTTCTTCGCGCATTTCGCCCTGCGTCCCGCCGCGCAGGCGTTGCCGCCGCCACAGCGTCTGGCACTTCTGCAGGCAACGCTGGCCCGTTTCGTACGGTGGGCCGCGTTGGCGATCGTGGCGATCCTCGCGTCGGGCACCTGGCTGATTCATGCGCACGGCGGCATGGCGGCGATGAACGCTGGCGTGCACACCATGACTGCGCTTGGCATCGCCATGACCGCAATCTACGTCATGCTGGTGGTCGGACCGCTGCGCCGCCTCTCGGCGGCGGTCGCGGCGGGCACCTGGGAGGTGGCCGGTGCGGCGATGGCACAGGTGCGGCGCCTGGTGGGGATCAATCTTGTCCTCGGCCTTGCGACGATCACGATTGCGTTCCTGGTCGGCCAGGGCTGATTCATGAAGGTTTTTGGCTTTGCCGGCTGGTCCGGCAGCGGCAAGACCACGTTGATCGAACTGCTGATCCCGCGTCTGGCTGACCTGGTGGGCCGCGTGTCGCTGATCAAGCACGCGCATCACAGTTTCGACGTCGATCTGCCGGGCAAGGATTCGTGGCGTCACCGGCAGGCAGGTTGCAGCGAGGTGCTGGTGACCTCCGGGGCGCGTTGGGCGTTGATGCATGAATTGCGCGGTGACGCCGAGTTGACGGTCGACCAGGCGCTCGCCAGGCTTTCGCCATGCGACCTGGCGTTGGTGGAGGGGTACAAACGGTCCGAACT
>JAQBEY010000121.1:0-107617 GCA_032123655.1 Betaproteobacteria bacterium | reverse complement strand
GCTGCTGCGCCGTCTTGCCGATCTCGGACACGAAGTCGGGTTGCATTACGAGACGGCGCGCTACGTCGGGGATGCCGGAGAGGCATCGCTACGCAGCGATCTGCGACTGCTCGAGGAGCTCACGGGTCAAGTCGTGCGATCGGCGTCGCAGCACCTGCCGCTCGAAGACGCTGCGATCGCGCTGGATAGCTACGTGGAGAACGAGGCATACGCGCCACGCTTCACGCAACCACCGATGACGTATATCTCCGACTCACTCATGGCCTGGCGCCAGGCCGCTCCGCATGACCTGTTGGATCGTGGGGCCTCGTTTCAGCTTCTCACCCATCCGGAGACCTGGAACGGCACCTATCGAGACATGAACGAAGCGCTGGCAGGAATGATGCGTGAGGAAATCGATGAAGTCGGCATGCGCTACCAGCGTACGGCGGCCCACTACGCTGAATTGATCGAGCGGCGTGCCGAGCACGACCGGCAGTATCGCGCCAGTCGCCAACAGCAGCCTCGCCGTATTGGAGGCGTGTAGCGTGGCAACCGATACGCCGGTCGACGTTCTGATCGTTACTTTGTGCACGGCGGAACGCGCCGAGGCCATTCGGCGCGCCGTTGTCACGACACTGGCGCAGGACGGTGTTCGCACCCGGATGACAATTGTCGTGAACGGTCGGCGTTTCGATCCGGAATTGCTCGCGTGGTTGCAGCGGGAGCCCGGCGTAGACGTTTGTTATCTGGAAACACCAAGCATCTTTCTCGCACGTCGGCGTGCGCGCGAACTGGTGACGGCGCCCTACTTTGCCTTCCTCGACGATGATGACTATTTGTTGCCCGGCGGGCTTCGCGCGCGGATCGACGCAATCACCGCAGATGCCTCGCTCGACGCCGTGGTCGCCAACGGATATCTTTGGGACGGGACCGCGGACACGCTGATGCTCGACGCCATCGACGAGATCCAGAACGATCCGTTGCTTGCCCTCATGGAGGGAAACTGGCTTGCGACCGCGTCGACACTGTTCCGGACCGAATCGATTCCGGCCGACTTCTTCGACGTAACGATTCGGTCGAACGACATGACCTACCTCGCCTTCCGGCTGGCTCTGGAAAAGAAGGTGCGTTTCATCGCTACGCCTACCTACCGCAAGAGCTACTCGGCCGATTCAATTTCACGCTCGGACGAATGGATCCTGCCGGCGCTCGGGACGTTGGACAAGATGCTGTCCTATCCCATGCCGGTCCCGGTACGCCGCCGCCTGCTCCGCAAATGCACGGTGATGGCCCACGAAATATCGAATGTCCACCGCCGACGCGGAGAATTCGGCCCCGCCTGGCGTTTCCATTTGCGCAGCCTGCGGGACCCTTGGGGATTGCTCAACTACGGACTCTACACACGACAGCTGCTGCTTGCTGCCAAGGGCGAATCCGGTGCGCCGAAGTTGCAACAGGCGGTCGCGCCCCGCCGTCAGTAGAAATCGGAGTACAGCGGTCGCAGATCCCAACAGTCAAATCCGGCAAGCTGCGCGGCCGCAACCGGATCCGCAATGCCGAATTCGACTTCCCGTGTCCCCTTCGCGAGCAACCCGGGCCGGTAATCACGAAGGCCACGAGCGCCATCGTCGGGAGTGAATCCCCATTCGCCAAGGCGGGCCATGCTGCCGGATTCGAGCGCCGACGACCAGACGGACAAGCGGTCATATCCTCCGCGCTCGACGACGCTCGCCAGCAACGATTCAAATATCGCGGGCGTCGCAGCCGCCCATTCGACAACGCTGACGTCGGCAGAATCGCCGAGTCGCGCGACCCGAAGGACCAGGAACCCCTGCAATTCCGGCGCCCGGTACAGAACGAATCTATACTCGGACAGAGGATTGCCAAATCGCCACCGAAAATAGATCGCGTCGCGTGCGTGTGCGACTCGCACCGTGGTTGTGCGGCAGACGAGGTCGGCCATCTCTTCCGGGCGCGGGAGTTTTTCGATCGAAAGAGTGACGCTGGTTGTACTGCGCGCCCACGCCGCGTCCAGTGCATCGAATCCGGGGCGCAGAAAGAGCGAAACCGGAACATCGGCAAAACGCCATGCCAGAGGCAGACGCCGAATACGGTTGGATAATCGCCGGACATGGCGCGTGCGCACGGTTTGACGTGCATACACATCGTAGGCACCTACGAGTCGCCAACCCGCACGGAGCGACGCGCCGTAGGTGACCGGACTCGCGCTCCAGTTGAGCAACGTTCCAGTCCCCATTTCGGCAAGATCCGCAATGGCGAAATCCATTATCGAGCGAAAGAACTTGTTCCCCCGGTGCTCCGGAGCAACGACAAAATCGCACGCACAGGGCCAGAATACCTCCATCCTGTCGGCACCGATCTGCCAGCGTGCACCCTGAAACGCACGCATACCAACGACCACGCCGTCGGCCAGCGCGACATAGACCAGAGGCTCGCGGGTATAGGGATTGGCTTCATGCTTCCAGTTGAAGTACGCGTCGTTCAGGTCATCGTCGCGGCTCACGAGATGGCGCAGGAGAGCCACAACGCCAGGACGTAGTTCAGGACGATAACGGGCGATTTCGTAGTTCATGGATCGTGGGTCGGTCAGGTCACGAAGGCGCTCAGGATCCGCGCGATATGTGCAGTGGAAGAATTTTTCCACGAGAACTCGCGCGAGGAGCCGCCCGTACTATCCTGAACGTACCAGTACCCTTCCAGGCATTGGCCACGCTCCAGTTTCCAGATTCGTCCTGTGCGAAAATTTCCTCGATCCTGGAACGCAGCCTGACTTCGTCCACGTCACTGACTCCAGGGTCGACCAACAGGCTCAACCGTGTGAGGCCATCGGTGTCCTCCTCCTCCACCAGCTGATAATCTCCCGGCACGCCGCCGAATTCAGCCGGAAGCGTACTCTCCATCAACTCGTAGATGCCCCGGTAAAAATACGTCCAGCCTTCGGCGGTGAATTTTTCGTAGCTGCGAATGCGGTGGAGGTGGAGTCCCAGCCCGGCGCGCTCCAGGGCACAACCACATTGACGATTTTCCAACGTCGCATAGTCGCCGTTTTCGACATTCAGATGCAACAACGCCGCCTGTGGGTAGAGCGTAGTAAACAGGAGTGGATTGATGGGCAGGCCAGCGAGAGCCAACGGCACTGGATGGGAAATTACAGCGAGCATGTACTGATTGACATGAATTTCATCGACATGAAGCGCATTGGCGCACCCATGGCCAACATTCATGCCGACCGAGAACGAATAGCGCGTTGTGCTGCGAGCCCCTGCCCGCTGGATTATTTCGCGCTTTGCCTCCGTAAAAGGCTCACCGTGAAGGATGAAAGTCGTTCCCTCGAGCGATATCCCTTTTTTCCACGCCATGTGGGCGATTCTGACGGCATTGCTCGCAGTGACATCCACGCAGCAGTTATTGCCCCGTACTTGCTCCTGAACGATCCAGCTCAATAGCGGCTCGAACTCCCGCAGAGGAAGAAATTCGGGTTTCGGAAAGCCGGGGCCAAACCATTTTCCCATCTGCACTATCAATTGTGTCGACCAGCGAATCTCTGCGTCGGTTATCCAGTTGTTGTAGGGCATTCTCTGCGCAAACCAGCGCTGCGTCGCCACTCCCATGCGGGCGTTGTGCAGAAGGCTGTATATCGCAGCCGGAGCCGGCAGGATGGCGTCGTACACGGCATGGGAGCTGGAAACCAGATCGTGAGCCGAGAGGAAGACCCCTTTCGCGAAACTCCAGATTGACAACCAATCGAGAGCTACATGACCCTGCTGAGGCCGGTTGCTCGTCCCGCTGCTTTGAACGGACAGTCCTGGCGCCCGATCACGACGGGAAAAATCGGCGCGGGAAACTCTGAAGCTCAGGTTTCCCCGCACGACGTCCGTCTTGCCCTTGAATTCGGACGCTGAAAAATAGACACCTTCTCGCGCAAGGCATGCAAGCGCTGTCTCCAACCCGTGGTGGCGGACCAGCGACTGAAGATCGGAGTATTCGCATCCGGCGTTTCTTAACAGGATCAGGTATGGACTTTCGGGCCGTGCGTAGATCTGAGTTCGGGCGAGTTTCAGGAAATTCGATTCCCGAAGGTCCATCGCTCGCCTGATTTCATTCTCGGCCTCCGCGACAGAAAACGTCTGGCCGAAAAATTTGCGCAGAGCGCGCGCCTGGAGAAACGTTGACCGCAGCGTCAGATCATCCAGCGTGAGCGACCGAAGCTCCTTCTGCAACTGCCAATAGGACGACTTGACTTCGCGCAGGCTGATCATCAGACAGAATGGCGTCGAGTTGGGATGGGCAACTTCTGCGCGGTATCGCTACTTTGCGTTGCCCAACCCCAGACGCCTGATGATGATCGAATACTTCTGGATTTCCTCGCGAAGGGCCGCGGCATACAGTGCGGGCGCATCTTCGACGGGATCGAATCCCAGGTCCAGCAACCGTTGCCGTACGTCCGGAAGACGCAGGGCCTGATTCAACCTGCTGGACAGTTCGACAAGCGTTTCGGCTGGGAGTCCTGCGGGAGCAGCGATCCCGATAAAGGAATCAATGGCGACTCCATCCAGACCCTGCTCGCGAATCGTCGGCAGATCCGCTGCAACTGAAATCCGCCGACTTCCCATCGTCGCAATGAGCCGCAAGGCGCCGGACTTCACGTGGGGATTGACCAGTCCGAAATCGGCAAAAACCATGTCAATTTGACCGGAAAGGATTCCGGTTACTGCCGGGCCCGCGCCTCTATAGGGCACCGGCAGGATATCGATATCGGCTGCGCCCTTCAACATTTCCAGGGCGACGCCTGATGTACTTGCGCTGCCGCTCGAGCCGGAGGTCAACTGGCCTGGCCGTTCCCTGGCGAGCGCCACGAGCTCTGGAATGTTCTTCGCGGGGACCCACGAACCCACGGCAAGCACGGTCGGAACGCTTGCCAATCGGCCGACCATCACAAGATCCTTGGTGGGATCGTAGGGAAGGTCCTTGACCGTCAATGCCGTGAACACCAGGCTGGTCGACGACAGGATCAGCAGCGTATGTCCGTCCGCGCTTGCCCTCGCCACGAACGCCGCAGCAATGGTTCCCGCCGCCCCCGCGCGGTTTTCAACCACTACGGGTTGGCCAAGGATTTCAGAGAGCTTCGGCGCGATGATCCGGCCAACGACGTCAGCCTGACCTCCCGGCGCGTACCCTGCGATCAGCCTCACCGCCTTGTGTGGAAACGTCTGCGCAAGCGCGCTGCCACATCCTGCCACGATAATCCCGATGACCAGGGCGGTGAGTTTGGTCCATGTCGACATGGTCTCGAATGGAGTCGATAACAACGGCGAGCGCACCTCTGCATTCACGGTAGACCTCCAGAATGTCTGATGCGCGGTGACATCATGATGACGAGGTGCCGGGGCAAGCGGCCATCGGACAAAGGGAGAGGACTCCCACCCCACCACGCGCTGGCGATTCAGGTTATCACGGGCTTACTCGACTGCGCCGGCGGTAAATGGGGTGGTTGGATGCGGCGATGCAACCCATTTTCATCCGGGAACAGCCATCGGGCCCTCCGCGCGAGCCGCTGGCTTTTAGCTGATCGGCCCAGCAGGTGATTGCGCCACATCGCGTTCAGCGCAACAAATCGAGCAGCGTGCGTGCGACGACCTTGGTCGCCCGGCGCAGATCCTCAAGATCCAGACGCTCATCGGCGCGCTTGGCGTTGCTCTCGAGCACCGTGCGCGGCCCGGCACCGTAGATCGCCACCGGTATGCCCTGCGCGCCGTAGAGCCGCGCGTCGGTGTACAGCGGCGAACCCGACGTTGGAATCGGCTCGCCGAAAACCATCTCGCCGTGCCTTTGCAGCGCCTGCACCAGCGGCGCATTGCCGGCCAGCGGCTGCAGCGGCATGGCCAGCAGCAGGCGCTTCAATTCGACGCGAACGCCGGGGCAGCCCGCCGCGGCTTCCACGATCACCCGGCGCACCTCGGCCTCGACCGCGACCGGATCTTCCTCGGGAATCATGCGCCGGTCGAGGCGCAACACGACCTTCCCGGGCACCACGTTGGTGTTGGTGCCGCCCTCGATGCGTCCGACATTCAGGTAGGGATGCGTGATCCCGGGCACCGCCGAGACGATTGAACGATAGCCGCAGTTCAGGTCGTACAGCGCGTTGAGAATGGCGACCGCGCCCTGCAACGCGTCGACACCGGTGTCGGGGATGGCGGCGTGCGCCATCTTTCCGTGGACGGTGACTTCCATCTGCAGGCAGCCGTTGTGCGCAGTCACCACCTGGTAGCTGAAGCCGGCAGCCAGCAGGAAGTCCGGCTTGGTGAGCCCTTGTTGCAGCAGCCACCCCGGTCCGAGTTCGCCGCCGAATTCCTCGTCGTAGGTGAAGTGCAGTTCGATGCTCCCGCGCAGCGGCGCCTTCAACGATTCCAGCGCGCGCACCGCAAAGGTGTAGCTGGCAAAATCACCCTTGCTGACCGCTGTGGCGCGACCATGGATCTTGCCGTCGACCACCTCGCCGCCGTAGGGATCGTGCGTCCAGCCTTCACCCGGTGGCACCACGTCGCCGTGGGCGTTGAGCGCGATGGTCCTGCCCTTTCCATATTGACGTCGAACGATCAGGTTGGTGATCGACTCGAGGCCGTAGCCCTGTACGACCGGCGCCGACACCGGGTGCCTTTCGGCGTCGAAGCCGAAGGCGGCGAGCAGCTCGGCCGTGCGCTCCGCATGGGGCGCGTTGTCGCCCGGCGGCGTGTCGGTAGGCACGCGAACGAGCGCTTGCAGGAAGGCAACTTCCTCGCCGAAATGGGCGTCGATCCAGGTGTCCAGTGTCTGGTATTGCAATTCGGTCATGACGGTTCCGTGGCCCATTGATCGAGCAGGTTGGAAAAGGCCCGCGCGCACAGCTCGGCGTCGTGGTTGGTGATCGCCTCCAGCGGATTGTGGCTGATGCCCGCATTCATGCCGCGCATGAACAACATCGCCTGCGGCATGATCTCGTGCAGCTTCATGGCGTCGTGCCCGGCGCCGCTGGGCATCCGAAAGACCGGCAGTCCGAGTGCAGCAACCGCGTCCTCCCAGCGCTGCTGCAGTGCCGATGCGCTCGGCGCCGCCGCGGCACGCATCGTTTCCTCCAGCGTGAAGTGCAGTCCGCGTCGCGTGCAGATGCGCGTGAGTTCCGCGCGCAGATCGGTCGCACAAGCATCGCGCACCGCGTCGGTGGTCGAGCGCACGTCGAGGCTGAAGCGGCAGCGCCCGGGCACGACGTTGATCGAGCCACCGGGCACGTCGAGCATGCCCACCGTCGCCACCAGATCGGGGACACTGCCTCCGCGTTGTTCAACGCAGAGCATGAATTCGGCTGCCGCGGTGGCGGCATCACGGCGCCGGTCCATCGGTGTGGTGCCGGCGTGGCTCGCCATGCCGGTTGTTTCACCGGCAAAGCGCAGGCCGCCGTTGATCGAGGTGACGACGCCCAGCGGCAGGTCGAGGGCGTTGAGCACCGGTCCCTGCTCGATGTGCACTTCAACGAAGCCAAGGTATTTCGATGCGTCGCGCGTAAGTTTCGGAATGTCCTCGGGATGGTGTCCCGCGTGTCGCATGGCATCACGCATCGAAACGCCGTCGGCATCCACCTGATCGAGCCAGCGCGCATCAAAGTGACCGGTCAACGCACCGGAACCGAGGAATACCGCCTTGTAGCGCTGTCCTTCCTCCTCGGCGAAGCCAACCACTTCGATGCCGCAGGACAACCGCCGGCCCTGCCGATGCAACTCGCGCACGCCGGCCATGGGCACCAGGATGCCCAGACGCCCGTCGTACTTGCCGCCGTTGCGCACGGTGTCGTAGTGGCTGCCGGTCAGCAGGCGCTTCGCGTCGGGGTCGACGCCATGGTAGACGCCGACCACATTGCCAACCGCGTCGATCGACACGTCGTCGAAGCCGCAATCCGCATGCATCCACTGCGCCAATTGCCCGGCAACCGCGCGATGCGCGTCGGTAAGATAGGTCACCGTCAGTTCGCCGCGCTCGGCGAATCCCGGATCGCTGTGCACCGCCAGCTGCTCGGCCCAGTCCCACACCAGATTCCCGAGCTCCGGGCTGGTGCCGAACCTGTCGTCGAGGCGGATTTCGGCGATGCGGTGAATGTTGCGCAGGCACTCAGCGCGTTCGAAGTCCGGGTGGTTCGCGAGGCGCCGCGTGAAGGTCACAATGATCTCCAACCTGGAGAGCCCGTCGCCACGTGGACCGCGTACGGCGAGGATGAACGGAAAACCGAATTTCGCGTTGTAGTCGGCGTTGAGCTGCTGAATGATCGCGAACTCGCCGGCAGTACAGGCGGTGAGGCCCGCACGGCTCTGTTCGTCGGTGGACTCGGCGGTCAATCCCCTGGCCACCATCGCCCTGCCGGCGAGTTCCGGATGGGCGCGGATCAGCGCCAGCTGCGCCTCGGACCCGGCCTCGCGCACCGCCTGCGCCAGCGCATGCTTCAACTGCGCCAGGCTACGGAATGGACGCCGCGCTGCCGCCGCCTCGGCGATCCACGGCGAGTGCTCATAGGTGCCGTCGAGCAGCGCGACGAATTCGGCCGGAGACGCGGCGTTGAGCCGCTCGAGGGTGAGCGCCATGACCGTCATGCCCAGACGAATGCCGTGCCCGGATCGAACGGATGCGTCGCCTTCCAATGCTGTGCGATGTCGAGCCGCCGCGAGATCCATACCCGATCGTGCTTTTCCACATGATCGAGAAAGCGTTGCAGCGCGCGCAACCGTCCCGGGCGTCCCAGAAGCCGGCAATGCATGCCGATGCTCATCATGCTCGGGCGCTCTTCGCCCTCGGCCCAGTGCACATCGAAGGCATCGCGCAGGTATTCGAAGAACTCGTCGCCGTGAGAAAACCCCTGCGGCAACGCAAAGCGCATGTCGTTGCAGTCGAGCGTATACGGCACCACCAGCAGCGGCGTCAGCACACCGTCGGACTTACGCACCTGCAGCCAGAGCGGCAAGTCGTCGCCATAGTGGTCGCTGTCGTAGTCGAAACCGCCGTAGTCGGCCACCAGCCGACGGGTATTCGGACTGGTGCGGCCGGTGTACCAACCCAGTGGTCGCTGTCCGGTCATGCGCTCGACAGCGGCCATGCCCAGGCGCAGGTGCTCGCGTTCGGTGTTCTCGTCGACATTCTGGTAGGCAATCCAGCGCCAGCCATGGCAGGCGACCTCGTGGCCGAGCTCGACCAGCGCCGTGGCAAGCTCGGGATTGCGCTCCAGCGCCATGCCCACGGCGAAAACGGTCAGCGGCACCCCCCGCCGCTCGAACTCGCGCAGCACCCGCCACACGCCGACCCTTGCGCCGTATTCGTAAATGCTTTCCATGCTGATGTGCCGGTCCGGATACGCCGCCGGCGCAAACATCTCGGACAGGAACTGCTCACTTCCCGCATCGCCGTGCAATACCGAATTCTCGCCGCCTTCCTCGTAATTGAGAACGAACTGCACGGCGACACGCGCATTGCCCGGCCAGCGCGCCTGGGGCGGATTGCGGCCATAACCAATGACATCGCGCGGATAGCGGGCGGTGCTGCCGGCGGTCATCGGGAGTCACCGTCGTCGAGGGGTCGCAGCGCTGCGGCAAGGTTGCTCGCGCGCGGATCGAGCCGCAGGTTGCGTTCGACGCTGGCGATATGCTGTTCCATCAGTTTCGCCGCGGCGCGCGCATCGCGCCGTTCCAGCGCGTCGACGATCTGCACATGGTCGTCCTGCGAGTGTCCGGCGGAGTGGGACGACTGGTACATCAGCGCAATCAGCGACGAGCGGCTCAGGAGGTCGGCGAGCAGCTGCGCCAGGACCTCGTTGCCGAACATTCTGGCCAGCACCATGTGGAAGTCCGCCAGCAATCGGGTTCTTCCCGAGACGTCGGTTCGCCGGATCGCCTCGCTCTCGTCGCGCACATGCGTCCGCAGCTGGGTGACCTGGGTGTCGGTGATCCGTGCGCAGAGCTGGCGAACCAGATTCGTCTCGAGCAATGCCCTCACTTCGAACACCTGTCGTGCTTCTTCGACGGTCGGGCTGGACACGAAGGCGCCGCGAGCCGGTTCGAGCGTCACCAACCGATCGCGACTCAGCTGATTGAGCGCCTGGCGCACGATGGTGCGCGACACGTCGAAGATGTCGGCGATCCTCTGCTCGACCAGCTTGGTGCCGGGCATCAGCCGGCGCTCGATGATCGCGGTGGTAATGGACTCGACGATGCGCTGCGTGGCCCCGGCCGGTACGAGCTCGGGCAACGCGTGCCGGGTTCGCCGTGGCGATGCCGCCGCCGGTCCGACCGCGGCGCGACCCGCGCGTGCGCGAGGGGTGCTCATGTTTTCGGGGGTTCGCGCGCTTGACATGTATGCTGTAATGTATACACTTTTCGGGCGACCGGCAAGTGCCGGCGCGGTGCCCGCCCCAGCCATGAACCGTCGGCGCGGCCCGTTGTCTGGTAGCGTGTCGGATCGATAGACTGCGCCGGTTCGTCGCCCCCGATTTCGGGCGCGTTCGGCTCGACCAGGACCAAGGGGGACGAATGGGACACCTGAGTACCCATGTGCTCGACACCATGCATGGCTGCCCGGCGGACGGCATGAAGGTCACGCTCTCGCGCGTCGACGGCGACCGTCCGGAGACGATCCGGGAATTGGTCCTGAACCGCGACGGACGCACCGACGGCGGCCCGCTGCTCGACACCGCTTCCATGGCGGCAGGCCGTTATCGCCTATCGTTCGAAGTAGCCGCCTATTTCCGTTTGCGCGGCGTGACGCTGCCCGAACCGCCCTTCCTCGATACCGTGCCGGTCGATTTCGGCATCGGCGACCCCGGCGCGAACTATCACGTGCCGCTGCTGGTCAGCCCCTGGTCGTATTCGACCTACCGCGGTTCCTAGCGCCGGGGAAAAAGCGTGGAAGCCTATCTGCTCGACTGGGCCAACCTGCTGCTGCGCTGGGCGCACGTCATCGTCGCCATCGCCTGGATCGGCTCGTCGTTCTACTTTGTCTTCCTCGACAGCAGCCTGACCCGGCCGACGACTGCCGACCTGCTGGAAAAGGGCGTCGACGGCGAACTATGGGCGGTACACGGCGGCGGCTTCTACAACCCGCAGAAATACATGGTGGCGCCGAAGACGCTTCCCGAGCATCTGCATTGGTTCTTCTGGGAAAGCTACTCGACCTTCCTGACCGGATTCGCGCTGTTCACCGTGCTCTACCTGTTCAACGCCGGCACTTTCCTTGTCGACCGCAATGTGCACGACTGGTCGGCCGGCGCGGCAATCGCTGCTTCGCTGGTCTTTCTCGTCGCCTTCTGGTTCGTCTACGACGCCCTCTGCCGCCTGTTCGGGCAGCGGAAGAACGGCGACCTCATCGTCGGCCTTCTGGTATTCGTTTTCATCGTCATCGCCTCCTACGTGGCCTGCCGCCTGTTCGCCGGCCGCGCGGCCTTCCTGCTGGTCGGCGCGATGATCGGAACGGCGATGAGCGCAAACGTGTTCGTGTGGATCATCCCTGGACAGCGCAAGGTGATCGCGCAGATGAAGGCCGGCGAAACGGTCGATCCCGTGTACGGCTGGCGCGCGAAGCAGCGCAGCGTCCACAATACCTATTTCACCCTGCCGGTGCTGGTGGCGATGCTGTCGAATCACTACGGCTGGCTGTACCAGGGCGCACATAACTGGCTGGTTCTGGTGCTGTTGATGCTGGCCGGCGCGCTGATCCGCCACAGTTTCGTGGCGCGGCACAAGGCACTTGTCGAGGGCCGGCGGGTGCCGTGGGAACACGCGCTTGTCGGCACGTTGGCGCTGGTGGGACTGGCCATATGGCTGGCTCCGGCACCACAGCCCGCTGCCGCCGCGGCTTCGCCCGCCAGCTACGCGGAAGTGCGCGCGGTGATCGATGCGCGCTGCGTCATGTGCCACAACGCCACGCTGGCGCAGAAGAACGTCGCGCTGCACACGCCGGAATTGCTGCGGCAGCACGCACAACTGGTCTACCAGCAGGCCTCGGTCCTGAAACTCATGCCGCTGTCCAACGCCACGCAGATGACCGACGCCGAGCGTGGCCTGATCAAGCGCTGGTACGAGACCGGGGCACCAGTGCAGTAGATCCTAGGCCGGCACCGGTGGCGCGCCACTGGCGCTGGTTCGGATATGCAGGTCGCGCTGCGGGAACGGAATTTCGATTCCCGCCTCATTGAGTTTGCGCAGGATGGCCACGCGCAGACCGGTCCTGGCCTGCAGGCCGACGTCCACCGTCGTGACCCAGGCGAGCAGACGGAAATTGAGCGAACTGTCGCCGAAGCCGTCGAACGTCGCCATCGGCGGCGGCGCCGCCATGATCTCCGGCACTTCCTTCGCCGCTTCCACCAGCAGGCGCATGACCACGTCGGGATCGGAACCGTAGGCGACGCCGACGTCGATCTCGTAGCGGCGCTGACGGTCGGAACGCGTCCAGTTCACCACCTGTTTCGAGGCCAGATCCGAATTCGGCACGATGACCTCCGCGCCCTGTGTCGTGCGCACGGTGGAGGAACGGATGCCGATGCGCTTGACGTCGCCGAGCAACGGGCCGATCTCCACCATGTCGCCGACCGCCACCGGCCGCTCGACGATCAGGATCAGTCCGGAAACGAAATTGTTGACGATGGTCTGCAGGCCGAAGCCGATGCCCACGCCGAGCGCACCCGCCAGCAAGGTGACCTTCATCAGGTCGATGTTCAGCGCGTCGAAGGTCAGGGCCACGCCGACAATGACAATGGCCCAGCGCGTCAACGTGGCCAGCGCATAGCCTGCCCCCGCGCTCATGCGCAGTCTGGGCACGATTTCGCGGTTGAGCACGAACTCGGTCACCGTGGCGAATACCACGGTTGCCACGACCACTCCCAGCGCCGTCACCACTGCCCCGACGGAATACGACAGGGTACCCAGCTCGAAGGTCGCCCCCATGACGGAATCGACGGCTGCGAACATGGTCAGCACAAGGCCGAAGCTGCCCAGGGTCACCACTAATACGCCGCTGACCGCCAGCAGGACCAGCACCACGCGGACCGCCCGCAGGAGCGCCGGATCCGGCTGGCGAGCGCTGCGCAACCAGTGCAGCGCCGGCGTGGCCAGCAGGGCCAGCACCAGTCCATAGGCGGCGACCGCTGCCGCGCCGAAAATCAGGCTGAAGCCGAGGACGGTACCCACACCCGAGCGCAGCGAGCGCGTCGGTCCGGTAAAGCCGAACACGACGTGAAAGGTGATCAAGGCCGACCCGGCAAGGATCAGCAGCGCGATCGCGCGCACGACGCGTGGACTCAGCCGATGGAGCGCCTTCTGCAGATTTCCACGGCGCCACTCGATGATCAGCGGCACCGCCAGACTCATGACCTGCAGCAGGAGCAGCAGCCGGTCGACCACGGCGCTGGAATCGATGGCGTTGCGCAACGGGAAGAGGATCGCGGCCAGGGTCACGCCGGCCAGGAGCAACGGAACCGGCGCCGCGAACGTCCGTCGGGCCACCAGCGCCGCTGGAACGGGAAGAATCGCGAACAGCAACTCGTAGAAATACAGCGGCGCATTTGGTGCGAGGCCGAACAGCGCCATCAGCGCAATGAGCAGCGCCGCTGCCATGGGCGGTCCGTAGGCTTGCCTGCCCGAGCCGGCGCCATGCCGGGATCGTCGCGCGAGCAACCACCATGCCGGCAGCAGGGTGCCCAGGAAAAGCCAGGCCAGCGACTTCTCGTGCTGCGCCATGTAATCGCGCACCACCCGGTAGCCTGCCCCAAGTTCTTCGACAATATCTGCGTGTCCGGGGTCCGACGATCCGAGTCGCCAGATGGGCGCTTCTTCCTGCTGCAGTCTCCTTTCCCGTGCCTGCTCCTGACGCGACGCCAGGCGGGTCAGGAGGTTCTGGCTGCGCACCTGCAGCGCCAGGAAACCACCGAGCGCGACCAGGACCTCGTCACGCTCGCGCCGCAAGCGCATGCCGATGCGCTGCACCGCCTCGAGTGTCGCCGCTGCCTGCGCGGAAACCGCCGCGGGAACCGCCCGCTGCTCCATGAAGGCCAGGCGCTTCTGCCAGGAGAGCGCCTCCTCTTCAAGTCCGTTGCCGTCGCGCTCCAGCCGCTGCGCAATCGCCGTGAGTTCCTCACCCGCCAGGTCCACTTCGCGGTAGAGCACCGCCAGCCGGTTCTCGACCTCGACCAAGGCTACCAGCCCCGAACTGTCGGCGGTGCCGGCGTCGAGTCGCCGGTAGACCTCTTCGAGCGCCGTCAACCGCTCGGCAACCCGGCGCCAGCTCCCTGCCTGGTGAAGGAGGACAAGAGCCGCGCGCTGCCGCGCCGCGCTGTCCAGGATCTGCGACAGCGCGTCGGTGACGGTGGGCGGAGGTTGAGGTGCTACCGCGGGGGCGGGGGCGGCGGCCGCCTGGTCCGCGGAGGCTGCGCCCTCGGCGCGCCCGCTGCCGAGTCCGATCGCCAGAATCAGCGCGCCAGTCGCAACCAGGACCCGGTTACGCAATGACGCGTTCATGACCGGCAATCAATCTCGATGACACGGGCCCCACCTCTCAGGTTCTGCATGATCATCTCGCCATCTCCCAGCGCCGCGGCTTCAGCGCGGCATGGCGCTCGCACCCGGCCGGACGCCGATGTCGCGAACGTAACGTTGCAATTCCGGCGCCTCGCCGACGACCGTGACGGCGGCAGCCCGCAGCCGGTCCACCTCGTCGGATGAAAGCACGAACGACGTCGGCAGGTTGTTGAGAAATGCGCGCTCCTCCGGGTCCTTCACCTTGGCAAACGAAACGTCGACGACGTAGATCTCGGTGTCGGGAACGCGCATCACGTCGATCAGCGCCGGGTTCGTGCCGTCGATGATGGCGCCCGACTCGCGGATGCCCCGCAGCATGCGCCAGCGCGCTGCCATGTCCAGAAGCACGTCGATGGTTTCGTAGGAATAGTAGTCGATCGGCACCCCGCTCGCCTGCAGCAGCACGTTGATCGGACCCGGCGCCGATACCGATTTGTCCCAGTCCGTCTTTGGCGTGGACAGCGAATTGACGACCAGGACCAGGATCCGCTTGAGGCGATCGAGCGGCGTCGGCAGTTCCGCCAGGCGTTGCGCGGCATAGGCGTCGAGAATGTCGATGATCCCGCGCATGGCGAGGTTGTCGGAAATTCCGCCGTCGACCAGGTGAATGTAGGGGCGGTCCGCGCTGTCCGTGTACGCGCGCATGTCGGTGATCTGCTGCAGAACCCTGGCCGCGGGCCGCTGCGACCTGTCGAGTCCGGCGATGCGCTTCACCCAGGCCGGCTCGCGGTAGTCGCAGGTTCCGCCGTAGTTGTTGAGCGTGACTGGAGACAGCACCACCGGAACCGCGGATGACGATGCCGCGGCGCGCGACAGATTGACACTGCCTAGCTGCGAACAGATGACGTCGAACATCGTCTGCGAGTAGTAGAAGCGCGCACCCGAGCTCACGTCGGTGGCGGTGGCGACGATCATCGGCCCCGACCCGCGCTCGAGGTCGGCGAAAGTCGCGCCTTCGAACAGGATCTCGTCATAATACTGGGCGGCAAGTTCGGAACGACCCCAGCCGGTCGACGACAGCGACCCCCAATAGTAGGGATCGAACAGGCGCCTTATCAGTTCACCTTCGACGTCGCGCTTGAGAAAGCGCTGCTCGTACTGGCCGAACAGGGTTTCTCCGTAAAGCCCGTAGGCCAGCGCCGTGAAACTGCCGCCGGAAACGCCGGCGATCGCACCGACATCGTCGAGCAAGCGGGCCTTGCGGCCGTCGTGATCGACGAATTCCATGTTGCGCAGCGCCTCGAGCACACCGTAGGAAAAAGCCGCTGCACGCGTGCCGCCGCCCGAGAACGCCAGAATGATCACGTTCCCGTTGTAGCGCGGCGCCATTTCCCGGTTTTCGAATCGGTACCCGCCCGACGGGTCGGCATGCGCCAACGGCGGATTGACCGGACGGTTCGCGCATCCGGACATGCCCAGCATCGCGCCGCAGGCCACCGCCGCAACGACGCGCAGCGACAGGCTCATCCGGAGCGGGAACAGCTTGCGGTCACGACGGTCACCCGGCGACCGCATTCGCGCTCAGGCGCAGCGCTCAAAATGTCCCGTTGCAGTAGCCGCCGACGAAAATGACCCCGGTGTTGATGTAGTTGCCGACCAGATTGCCCTTGCCGCCGGTCACGACCGGTTCCGGAAAATGAATGTCGGTCTTGAGCGTGCCGCCCAACCCCGGCGAAGTTCCCGTTCCCGGCGAATACTTGGTGTTCGCCCAGAAAATCTGGCCTGCACCGAGGATCTGGTTGCCGTCGACTCGCATCATGCCGGCAGGATTGGCATACGCGGTCGAGGCGTCCTGCGCCCGGGCGCCGCAGCCGGCCGAGGCCAGGCCGAGGTCCGCGGTGCCGAGTTCCTAGGCATACAGACCACCGGCAACGGCCGCACCGGACGCCATTCCGAGGGCAGCCAATACAAGCAATGTCGCGACCGACGTGTACTCGATCCTGATCAACATTTCCGCCACTGATTCTCATATTGCATAGTTGATGATTACAGAAATTCCACTCTGCGATCAACGGCTGCAGCGCATCGCGCGCATTTTACGGCTTCGCCACAGCCCCGGACAGCGCGTTGCCCGCCGATGCGACGTGGCCATGTTCGCCATCACCGGCCAAAGCGCTTTCCTCGTCACCGCATTCCACCCCGGTTGACCGGGCCGCCCCGGTTGCCCGGCGCAGCACCCGTGCCCGGTGCTCCTGCGCCGACGCCTGGTGTTGCGCCAGCACCAGGCCCGCCGGCCCCGACGCCGGGTGCCGCACCCACGCCGGGAGCACCGACACCGACGCCCGGCGCCGCGCCTACGCCGGGAGCGCCAACGCCGACGCCCGGTGCCGCGCCAACTCCAGGAGCACCGACGCCGACTGGCGACCGCCGCGCCACCCCGGCGTAGCTGACCGGGGACGCCGGACGGCCCACCCGCGCGTCCGCGGTGGCGACCAGTTGGCCTTCCGTCGTCGAGCGAAGGTCACCATTGGCCAGCCACGTCGTGATGGCCAGACCAGCGATCAGCAGGGTCCTTGGCTTGAGATGCATCATTTGCTTCCTCCTGCGGGTGCGCCCGGTGGCAGCTCGTCGAATTGCCCGAGCGCGTCGAGACCGAGCCTCGTCGCTCCGGCCGGAGGCGTGAATGTAAAGGCATCCCTGGCCGGCGTGACGCCCGTCTTCCAGCTCTTGATGCGCAACGTGTACTGGGGCGCGTTGTTGATGGTCTTGCTGGTCACCACCACCTTGCACGGGATCAGGCTTTTGCCGGTCTCGACCCACAACTGCCAATCGGTGTCGAAATTGCGGAACGCAAGGTGCTCGCAGAGCCGGCCGTCGATCACGCCGCGGCCAAGATGCATGGCTTCCATGACACCCGCGACGAGCGCGTCGTAGGGTCGCGACATCAGGAAATCCCCACCGGGCATGGATATTCCATGCCCCGCCCGCAGCGCCTCGACCAATTGATCCACCGTGCCCGGCGCGTCGAACTGCGCATAACCGTCGACCCCCTTGCCGACCATGCTCACCTTCTTGCCGTCGAAGTACATCGTCACATCCGAGTAACCGCCCACCCGGTGCGCCCTCAGCTTGTCGGGCCGGCTGAGCAAGGCATCGCCTGAACTGGCGAACTGGATTTTCTCGAGTTGCGGCGTGATGACTTCGATAGCGCTGTCGTAGGTGAACTGGATCGTCTTCTGCGCGCCCAGGTAATCCGACATCGCCTTGAGCATGACCCTGGCATCGCCGGCCTGCGCCAGCGCGCCGGACGCTGCCGTCAGCAGTGCCGCCGCCAGCAGCAAGGCCGTGCAGGCACGACCCACGGACATCGGATACTTGTGCAAAGGTTTCATGCCTGCTCCATTTGCGCCAGGCCAGTATTGTGGCCACTCTTCAAAACCCGCAAGCCTTCCGCCATGGCGTCGGCACCACCCGGTGCCAACCTCCGGGAAGGAGGCCGCGCTTACTTCGGCTGCGCCGTTACGTACACCAGGCTGTTGCCCTGGAACATCGCGCGATAGAAATTCCCGTGGCAATAGTAATACTCGACGCCGCCGACGGGTGTCGGCGTGCATCCACCCGGAAGCGCCGAAACCACCGTGCCCATCGGCAACGGCGCGCCGCCGGCAGCCGCGGCCTGCTGCTGTGCTGCGGCCGCCTGTTGCTGGGCCGCTGCGGCCTGTTGCTGTGCCGCTGCGGCCTCCTGTTTTGCCGCGGTCGCACTGGCCGACGCGGCCGCCGCAGTGGACACCACGGCCGTGGTCTCGACCACCGCGACTCGGCGCGCGGTACGCCGCCAGACGCCGAAAACCGCGTGCGCCTCGGACGTGATTTGAAAACGCAGCGGAGCCTCCGGGGGGGCGTCACCGATGAGCATCAGGACGACGCCGGTGGCGACGATTGCGACATTGCGGATCGATTTCATGGTTTTGCCTCCGATGATCATCAACGGCGGGGCGAGGCGCTTGCATCGAGATGCATGAAAGCGATCGGTTTGGCGTTCTTCGGTGGCACGAAGGTGAAGCGGGCATTAGGCGAGAGCGGCGTCACCTTCCAGCCGCTCATCACCGTCGTGACGCTGAGCAGCGCGGGCGTGCCGGTGTCGGTCACGACATACTTGCAGGGCAGCGCCTGCGGGCCCTCGGCGACCCATATCTGGAAGTCCACGTCCGGCCGGCGAAAGGCCAGGTGGTCGCACTTGAGCCCGCCGATCATTTCCTTGCCGACGACCTTTGCCGAGGTGACACCCTTCATCAACAGTTGATAGGCGTTCGGGTAGACCAGGTCCGCGACCGGGACGACGAGTCCGAGCGTATCGCGGGCGTAATCGAGCACGCCGTCGATCGTCGGGGGCGCCGGCTCGCTCGCATAGACCCGCAGTGATGGGTCAACCAGCGTCAGCGTCTTGCCGTCATAGTAGAAATCCTGGTTGACCAGTTCCCCCTTGCGCACCGCCCGCAACTTGTTTGGTCGGCTGATGGTCACCTCTGCCGCAACGCCGAAATCGACGCGCTGTCCGGAAGGGAGCACATCCTCCAGCGTGTTTTGCGTGTGGACCCTGAATTGCTTGAGTCCCCCGACATAGTCGGTCATTCGCTTGAAGATCTGCGTGGCCGCCGGATCCACGGCCGGCGACTGCGCAAGGGCGGTCGTCGAAATCGCAGCGAGAAGTGCGAAAACACCAAACGCGAACATGGCCCGAACAGTCCTGCATTCCAATGTTTTCATGCTTCGTCCCCGCACCTTGATTTGAAACCACGCCGTGATATCACCGCCAGCCCACGCCTCGACGCCCAACCCCGACGCCGTGGAAACCGGGACCAACCCCACCCCCCGGGCCGAACCAGTCGATGAACAGGGTCGCGTTCGGCGGATCGATACTGAAATTCTCCCGCCCCTTTTTCCATGTGTTCAGGTAGTCAGCCATCTTGATGTGTCCGGCGACGCGCTGAAGCCGATCGGAAAAATTTTGTGGCATTCCGCGAAGAGCCTGGCGTGCGCAGTTGCGCGGGCGTTCGAAAAGATGCACCTGGCCCGCAGTTGCGATAGGCAAACGTGGAATGCACGAATTATAGATCGAAGGGATTGCCGCAGACATTGGGTCGTTAAATCCATTGCCCTGCATCAAGCGCAGCTTGAATCGGTCAACCCGGGAATCAACGGGACCGCAGAATCGTCACCGAGACCGCTCCACCCTGCTCTCCCTCCTGCGCCAATGCGGTGCGCGCGCCCGCGACCTGCCGCGCGCCAGCGTCACCGCGCAGCTGGATGGCAAGTTCCACGATCTGCGCAAGCCCGGTGGCGCCGGGAAGTTGTCCTCTCGACAACATGCCCCCCGACGGACCCACGACAACGCTGCCGCCATAGGTGTTTTCGCCGCGCAGGACGAATCCTTCGATACCGTCGTCGGTGCAGAAGTCCAGGCTCGCACAGTTGATCATTTCGCTGCCGACGCAGCTGTCGTGCACTTCGGCCACGTCGATGTCCTCCGCACCCGTTCCCGCGAGAGCGTAGGCGCTGCGCGCCGCCCGGCGCGTCGACTGACCGTCCGGCGGACCCGAACGATCGACGTCGCCATCGTGGCTGCTCATCAGCACCTGGGTCCGCAGTTCGACGTCCTGCCGCAGCGCATGGCGCGCGGCGAAGCGCGGCGTGCAGACGATGACGGCGGCGGCGCCGTCACTCGGCGGGCACATGTACGACGGCCGCAGTCGATCCTGCAGCGGCGGCTCGTCGAGGATCGCGGCCACCGTCGCCACCTCGCGGTACGGCACGATCGAATTGTGATGGGCGTGCGCCCTGGACTTGACCGCGATTTGTGCAAAGGCCTCGTCGGAGACGCCATGTTCCCGGCGCAGCCAGTCGATCCGCGCGCCGCAGCGTTCCTGCGCCGCCGACGTCGCCTGTCGGTCTGTCGCCGACGTGACGGCCGCGCCAGCACCGACGGCAAGGGCGCATTCCGCGTCCCCGGAGAGCACCGCCTGGCGCGCAAGGAAAAGCGCGGTCGACCCCATCGCGCCGTTGGCGCCGACGGCGACGACCGGGATACCGCCGATGCCGACCCGATTCAATGCGCGCCGTCCGGCCTCGGCATGGTCCTGCTCGAACGCGGTGAACGCCTGGTCGACGAGGTCGGCGTCGAGGCGGGCATCCGCCAGCGCGCAACGAATCGCCGTCTCCGCCATGACCTCGCAGGCGTCACCTTCGCCCGGTCGGTGGAATGACGCCATTCCGACACCGGCAATCAACAGTCGTGCGTACATATGTGAAGGCCCTCGCGTTCCGCTGAAACGGCGCCTCCGATGTGGTCGGCGCACGGCAGGCGGCACCCGGCTCGGTCCGCGACACGTCCCCGCGCGTTACCCGATGCGATCCTGCTTGAGCAAGATAGCGCGCGCCAGGCCGGGCCGCCCCCCCATTGGCGGGGTGGAGACCGGGATTGCCGGGACCGACGGCGGTGCACTGCCGGACCTGCCGCCAGGCGCCGAATCCCGCAGCGGGTGGCGGACATCCACCTCGGGGGGGCCGGGCGCCGGCGGGTTTCGTACCGGGACCGGGAAAAAGACGTTTTCGAGTACCCTAATGCAGGCGAACCGATCGATCCTGAGGCTCGCCGAACGTACCGGACCCAGCTTCCATGGCCGACCCGCAACTGGTACTCAAGACGACGCCACCGCGCATCTACCGCGCGGCGATGCCGCGAAAGCGGTTGTCCGTGCGCTGGTCGGAAATCCGCGACCGGACCGCCGTCGCGGTGGTCGCGCCGCGCGGTTTTGGCAAGACCACCCTCCTGGTGCAGTGGCGGCGCCTGTGGCTCGAACAGGGGGCGCTGGTCGCCTGGGTCACGCTCGATGAACAAGACGAGCCGATGCGCTTCGTCGGCGCGCTGCTGCAGGCCATGCGCATCGCCAGCGGGCGCTCCAGCTTCGACGCGCTGGCACTGCAATACGCAGGACGACCGGGGCGCGAACTCGACTCGCTGACCGAGCTACTCTCGGAGATCGCGGCGATCGCCACGCCGACCGTGCTGGTGCTGGACGAAGCCGAGCGCTTGCCGGAGGCGACGGTGCGCGAAGCACTGGCTTACCTGCTGTTCAATGCGCCGTCGAATCTGCACTTCCTGATCGGGTCGCGCAGGACGCTGACGCTGCCGACCTGGGAGCTCGCTGCTCACGGTAATTTTTCCGTGGTGAAGGCGGATGACTTGCGGCTCGAACTCGACGAGTCGGTCGCCGTACTGGAAAAACGCTTCGGCGCACGCCTCGATCTCGACGACCGCGTGCGCCTGCACGAAGCCACCGAGGGCTGGCCGATCGGCCTGCAACTAGCTGCCGCCTCGATCGAACGCGCCCCGGACCTGCACGCAGCGGTGGCCACGCTGTCGGCGCGGAGCGGCGACATCGAGCGCTATTTCATCGAGTCGCTGTGGTCCCGGCTGCCCCCGCCCGTCGCTGCATTCCTGACCCGGATCGCGATCCTGGACCGGATCGATCCGGAATCATGCGAGGCGATCACCGGCTGCCCATCCGCGAAGGAATTCATCGACCAGTTGCTGCGCGACACGCCGATCCTGATCGTCGCCGAGACGAGCGACTGGATCCGGCTGCACACGCTGGCCCGCGATTTCCTGCTGGGCCAGTTCGAACAGCTGCCGGTCGCCGAGCAGCGTGCGATTCACCGGCAGGCGGCGAACTGGCTGGCGGCGCGAGGACGCCATCATGACGCCGGCCGGCACGCGCTGGCGGCAGGCGACGAAGACCTGGCCCGGACCTGCGCCGAGCATTCGCTGCTCGCCCTGGTCAAGCAAGGCAGGTTCAGCGAGGCGCTCGATTGGCTGGCCCATATTCCCGATGAGGCGCGCGCGGCCGATGTCGATCTGCGCCTTGCTTCGGGGTGGATCATGGCGCTGTGCGAACGACCGGCCGATGCGCTGCAAATCGCCAGCAGGCTGGCGGAGAACCCGGACCAGCCGGCGCCGGTGCGCTTCGAGGCGGCGATGATCGGTACCTGCGCGGCGTCCTTCTCGGATCAGCCCGGAATCGTCGCAGCCATGCTGGCCCGCTGGCCGGAACCCCCGGCGCTGGTCAAGGATCCGATCGACACGCTGGCCTACGCCAATGTCCGCGCGCTGTTGGCGATGTTCGCGGGCGACCCGGAACGCACGCGCAGGTTGCTGGCCGACCTGCCGTGGCAGCTGAAAGACCCGTCGCTGCAGGTCCCCGTGGCGCACGGTCGCGCGGTGCTGGGCCTGAGTCATCTCTGGGAGGGCAACGGCTACAAGGCGGAGGCGGCGATGAGCGCTGCGTTGGTCGAGACCGAGCGCGACGCCGGTCGCCGCGGGGCGATCGCCTGCACCTATGCGCCGATCGTGGCCGCGGCCCTCTACGAGCGCGGCCAGCCGGCGGCGGCGCAGGCGCTGCTGGCCAATCGCCTGGACGTGATCGAGCACGCCACGCCACCGGATGCCGTGCTCCTCGCCTATCTAACGCTGGCCCGAAGTGCGCTCGCCGGCGGCAACGAGAGACACGCGCTCGAAATCCTCGAAAACCTGCGGACGCTGGGTGAGGCGCGGCGCATGCCGCGGCTGGTGATGACCAGCATCGCCTGGCAGCTTCGCATGCATGCACTGCAGTCGCGCGCGGAAACGGTGGGCCGCCTCGCCGCCTCGCTGGAAGCAATGGCGACGCAGTTCGCCGGAGAAGATCATCGGCCACTGCAGCCGCTCTATCGCCTGACCCTGGCGATTGCCCATGCCTATGCCGCAATCACAGCGCTCGACCTGGACGCGGCGGAGTCCCAGCTGGCGACCGCGGACGCGCTTGCGGCGCAGTTGCGTCGCGGTCACGACGACCTGACGATCCGGGTATTGCGCGCCGTGCTTGCGCGGCTGCGCAACGCCGACCGGGCGCTGCCGCTGCTGGCCGAAGCGCTGGGCCTGGCCGCCATCGGCGGCAACGATCGCCTGCTGTTCGACACGCATCCGCTGGCGGTGCAGATGGCCGAGGAAATCAAGGGAAGGCCGGCACCGGAAACGCCGGCGTCGGCAACGCGAGACCGCGAGCCGCCGAAGCCCGCGAACGCGCGCACGCGGTCGGTGCCGCTGACCGGAATGCTGACCCCCAAGGAGGCCGAAATGCTGGGTCTGCTCGACAACGGGCTGTCGAACAAGGTCATCGCCCGCACGCTGGGCATCAGCGACGAAACGGTCAAGTGGCACCTGAAGAACCTGTTCTCCAAGCTCTCCGCCGGCACCCGCCGGCATGCCGTCGATCGCGCTCGCCTGCTCGGCCTGCTGGTCGATTGACGCAGCAGGCCAGGGGAGTTTTGCGCCGCGCGGAATCCGCGGCGGGCGGTCAGGCCCTGGCCTTCTTCCCGGACTTGCGCGCCGCCTTCGCGGCCTTCCACTCGTCCCGCATTTCCTTGTTCATCACGCGCGTGGGCAACAGGAAGAACGACAGCGCGGGGATCAGCACCAGTGCGCCGATCATGTTCCACAGGAACATGAAGGTGAGCAGAATGCCCATGTCGGCCTGGAACTTGATCGGTGACCAGGCCCAGGTGATCACACCCGCGGCCAGCGTCACCCCGACCAGCGCCACGACCTTGCCGGTGAACTGAACTGCCTTGCGGTAGGCCTGGGCAATCGGCAACCCCTTGCGCTGCTGCGCGAGCTGGACCGACAGCAGGTAAAGCGCGTAATCGACACCGATGCCGACACCGAGCGCGATCACCGGCAGCGTCGCCACCTTGACCCCGATGCCCAGCGCCACCATCAGCGCTTCGCAGAGAATCGACGTGACCATCAGCGGCACCACCGCCACGATCACCGCGCGCCAGCTGCGGAAGGTGATGAGGCACAGGACGATCACTGCCGCATACACATAAAGCAGCATTTCGTACCATGACTTGCGCACGACGATGTTGGTTGCCGCCTCGATGCCGGCGCTGCCGGCGGCGAGCAGGAAGGTGCGGTCGGAGTCGTTGTGCGTCGTGGCGAATTCCTCGGCCGCTGCCACCACGCGATCCAGCGTCTCCGCCTTGTGATCGGCGAGGTAGGCGATCACCGGCATCACCGAACAGTCGGTGTTGAACAGGTCGGGATTGTTGGACGAGGCCTGCTGCGCGGCGTAGTTGAGAATGTCCTGGTTGCGGTTGATGGTCAGCCACTTGGGGTTGCCTTCGAACGAACCGGCGGTGATGTTGCGCGCGGCGTCGGCCAGCGACACCGTGGTCTGCACGCCGGGAATCTGGCGCAGACCCCAGCCGAGCCGGTCGGCGTCGACCAGCGTCTGGTACTTGAGGCAGCCCTCCTTGCCGGTCTTCACGATCACCGCGAACTGGTCAGACGACAGCGCATAGTTGGCGGTGATGTAGGCGTTGTCGCGGTTGTAGCGCGAGTCCGGCCGCAATTCGGGCGCGCCCGGATCGAGGTCGCCGATCTTGAGGTGAACGCTTGTCGCCAGGCCGATCGCGGTGAGCACGGCCGACACGCCGATGGCACCCAGCGCCCAGCGCTTGGTCGCAAACCTGTCCAGGAACAGCCACAGCTTGCCCAGCCCCCGGCCTCGCGTCTCCTCCTTCTCCTCGCGCAGGCTGTGCTCGGCGGCCCTGGGACTCACCCCGGAATAGGACAGCAGCACCGGCAGCAGCAGCAGGTTGGTGAAGATGAGAATGGCGACGCCGATGCTGGCGGTCAAGGCCAGGTCCTTGATCACCGGAATGTCGATCACCATCAGCACCGCAAAGCCGACCGCGTCGGCGAGCAGCGCTGTCACGCCGGCGAGAAACAGCCGCCGGAACGTGTAGCGCGCGGCGACCAGCTTGTGCGTGCCGCGGCCGACGTCCTGCATGATGCCGTTCATCTTCTGCGCGCCGTGCGACACGCCGATCGCGAACACCAGGAAGGGCACCAGGATCGAGAATGGATCGAGTTCGAAGCCCAGCAGCGCGACGACACCAAGCTGCCAGATCACCGCGACGATCGAGCAGGCGATCACCAGCGCCGTGCTGCGCACGCAGCGCGTGTAGAGGTAGATGATGGCGGTGGCGATCAGCGCGGCGATGCCGAAGAACATCATCACCTTGAACAGTCCGTCGATCAACTCGCCGATCAGCTTGGCAAAGCCGACCACGTGGACCTTGATCTTGGGCGCGGCGCCGGCCTTGGCCTTGCCGTCGGCCGGTTTGGCCTGCTCGAACTTGGCGCGGATCTTCTCTTCCAGCAGCTTCGAGATGGCGTGGTAGTCGATCCGCTTGCCGGTGGCCGGGTCCTTCTCGAGCAACGGGACGAAAACCATGCTCGACTTGAAATTGTTGGCGACCAGGCTGCCGACAATGCCCGAACGCGCGATGTTCTGCTTCAGCTGCTCCACGGTCTTCGGCGAGCCGTCGTAGGCGTCGGGCATCACCGGCCCGCCGCGGAAGCCTTCCTCGGTCACTTCCGTCCAGCGCACCCCCGGCGTCCACAGCGACTTGACCCAGGCCCGGTCGACGCCGGGCGTCAGGAACAGCTCGTCGTTGACCTGTTTCAGCGCCTCGAGATACTGCGGATCGAAAATGTCGCCGTCGGTGTTCTCGACCACCACCCGCAGCGAATTGCCAAGACCGCGCAGGTCCTTCTGGTAGGTCAGGTAATTCTGGATGTAGGGCTGGCTCTGCGGCAGCATCTTCTCGAAGCTCGCATTGAGCACGAGCTTGGTCGCCGCGAAATAGCCGAAGGCCAGCGTCGCCAGCGCACAAACGACGACGAATACCAGCCGGTGGTTGAAGACCAGCCGCTCCAGCATGCTGCCGGATTTGCGATTGAAGTCCGCCAGCTTGCGGACCACCGGCATCTGGTCGAGATCGTCGGAAACGGCGGCCATGTCGTATATCCCGTAGCTGGTTAGTTCGGTGCGAATTCGGCGATGGACACGCCGCGCGGCCCGACCCGCGCCAGACGGCCCTTGCCGGCCTCGGCGATGCCGGCGATCGGCGTCGTGGTCGTCAACTTGGTCGGCTTGAAGCTGCGACCGCCATCGGCGCTGACGGAAATTCTCCCGCCGATGTCGGCAAGCATGATGGTCCCGTCCGGCCCCTTCGTCGCGCTGACGATGGCCGCCGGAAGGCCGACGTCCACCTTGACCCAGGTCTTGCCGCCGTCGTCGGTGCGATAGACATTGCCGCGCAGGCCGAAGATCAGTGCGGACGCCTTGTCGCCGATTACGCCGAAATAGCTGCCGTTGTAGGGCGTAGGGCTGGCCCTGAAGCGCTTGCTGGCGGGGTCATGCCTCAACACCAGCCCACCTTCGCCAGCGATGTACAAGGTCCCGTCCGCCGGAGCGATACCGTAGAGATTGAACTGCTTGGGATTGTCGGTCTGGTCGAACAGCGATTCCCAGGACTTGCCGCCGTCGTGCGTTGCGAAAATCAGGTTGTAGGCGCCCACGACGTAACCGTTGTTCTCGTCCGAGAACCAGATGTCGAGGAACGGCTTGTCCGCACCCTGCTCCTGGAAGCGCTTGGCATCCCCGAGCAATTGCTTCTTTTCCGCGGATTGCGGATCGGCGTCGGCCACGCCCTGCATGTGCTTGACCAGCAGCTCGTTGGCCTTGCGCCCGTCGAGCTGCAACGCCCAGGTAAGGCCGCCGTCGACGCTGTTCAGGATCACCCCGTCGTGGCCGACCGCCCAGCCCATCTTGTCATTGGCGAAGAACACCGCGGTCAGGTCCGAACTCACCGGAACCTTGGCCTGCGACCAGGTCGCGCCGCTGTCGTCGGAAACCAGGATGTGGCCGCGTTGACCGACGGCAACCAGTCGCGCACCTGCCCGCGTCACGCCTTGCATCAGACTCTTGCTGGCCAGCGGCGAAACCTGCGCCGGCCGGTCCAGCGGGTCGACGAAGCCGGCGGCCACCGCCTGCGGGAGCGGCGCCAGCGTCAGCGCCACCGCGAATGCCGCAATGGCCGAACGAAACAGGTTCATCGGATTGTCCTCGACAGAATGGCTGGTCCAAACCGGCGCATTGCCGCGCACCGGGTCGCAATGGGGGGATCATGGTCGCGTCGGGATCCGGCAGGACGGCGGGGCCTCGCCCCGCGCATCCGGATCACCGACGCGCCACGTGCTACAGCGCGCTAAAATGCCTCAGCGGAGGCCGGCTCCAGCCAGCGCATCCGGCGACCACTGCAAGGGTGGCAGCGGATTGCCGTACTTCGGTCCGGCGGTGTTGCCCTGGAGCCCGGACACCGTGTAGGCGCCGACCGCGAAGTTGAACAGCATGTAGTTGTCGGTATTGACGGCACCGACGTCGTACATGAACACAACGTTGGCCAGACCGGCGACGAACAGCTGCCCCCGCGCGTCGTAGGCGTCGGAAGCCATGGCCACCCAGCTGTCCTCGTCAAGATAGAAGGTCCGCTTGGCGTAGATGTGACGCTTGCCCGCCTTGAGCGTGGCCTCGACCACCCAGACGCGGTGCAGTTCCCAGCGCATCAGGTTCGGCTCGACCGCGCCGGGCTTCATGATTTCGAGGGGCTTGGCCGCGAAATACTTGTAGCCGTTGTAGGGGACGTACATCTCCTTCTTGCCGACCAGTTTCCAGTCGTAGCGGTCGAGCGCGCCGTTGAACAGGAAGGCGTCGTCGTAGGTCGCCACGCCGGCCGAACCCGGGTTGGGCGTGTCGTAGGCAATGTCCGGCGCCAGCTTGACGCGCCGCTGACCGGGCAGGTACTGCCAGGCGCGGCGCGGCTGCGCCAGCGGGTTGACGGAGTCGTGGCCCATCAGACCCTCGCCGGCGCGGCGGGCCGGACCCTGGTAATTGAGCTTCAGCTTCCAGAAGCCATCGTCGGGTTTCGCCGGTTCGGTCCGCTTCGGGTCCTGCAGCGGATATTCGAACCACGCCTCGGAGGTCAGCGCCATGGTCGGAGAGCCGGCCGAATCCACGTTCCAGTTTTCGTACTTGGACGAATAAGCATGGCCGGCATAGCGCATCAGGTGGTTCCACATCGCTTCCGACCCGTTCTTGGGAATCGGGAAGGGAACGCCGGCATAGGCGTTTTCCATGCCCATGCCATCGTTGACCGACTTGGCGCCGGTGGCGTTCTTCAACGTGTTGTCGAGATAACGCTTCGGATAGGCGACGGTCCGGTGCGTCGGATAGACGTCGACGCGCCAGCCCGGCACCCGCTTGATCAGCTCCTGCACACCGACCGAGAGCTTGTCGGCATGCTGCGCGACGTTCTTGGCGTCGATCACCAGCCGCGGCTTCTCGTTCGGGTACGGGTCGGCGCGAATTCCGTCACCCTTCTTGAAGTTCGCCGGCGGCGTGGTCAGGCCCCCGGTGTACGCGGGGATGGTGCCTTCCTTGTTGGCGGCTTTTTCCGCGCCGACCGCGGTCAGCGTGGTGCCGATCTGCTTGGCCTCGTCCGCGGACACCGCAGCCCAGGCGCCGGTGGCGCACAGCGTCGCGATCGTCGCCGCGATGATGGATTTGCGAATCATGATTCCACTCCTCCTCAGAACGTGGTCTTGAGCGTCAGCGACACCCAGCCGCGGTCGGAAAGCGCCGCGTTCGTGCCGTTGAATACGCTGGCCGAGCCATTGGCCGCCGTCGTGTAGTTGCCGAAGTAGCCGATATAGTTGAGATTGACCAGATACTTCTGGTAGATCGTCGCGCCCAGTCCCGCGCTCCAGTTCCCCGCGCCCTTGTTGCCGGCGAAGGTGGTGGCGGCGTTGCCGGCAATGCCCTGCGACCAGGTGATGGGCATGGTCAGGTCGACGCTGGGCAGCACCTGGAACCAGGTCGGCGTGAAGTTGATCGCCAGGCCCCAGTAGGTCTTGGTCGGTTTGTCGATCTGCTGGTAGCTTTCCCGGCCCTTGTAGACCGCCGCATTCTGCGTGACGCTGGACAGGTACATCCCGGCCAGTTCCGCGGTCACGCTGGCGGTGTCGAAGAACGGTGTGGCCGGCATCAGGGCAATGGCGTTGACCAGGCCATGCCAGGTGTTGCCCAGCGCGCCGGGGCTGTCGGCATGGTCGGGAATCGCATTCGTCGCGATCGCGCCGGGCGTGGCCTTCGCCAGCGGACCGGGCAGCACGTTGATCGCGTCCGATACCAGCGGCATGTTCTTCCGGTAGGACACTTCGGCGCCGACCGCAACGCCGGCGATGCTCTTGGACAGGCTCACGCCAAGGAGCTGGATGTTGTTGCCGTAGTACGTTTGGTATTGGCCGGCCTTGCCGTATTTCTGCAGGTCGGCGACCGTGGTGGCGTTCTTGTTGACCAGGCAGGTGGTCGGCGAGAGCGGTGTGCCACCGAGCGCCGAACAGGTCGCCGCCGGCAGCGTGGCGGTCCCCGGGATCACCATCAGCCCCGGCAGGATGTCGGTGGTGTTGCGGTAGTAGAAGCCCAGCGTGCCGTCGAGCCAGTCGGGACTCCAGCGCGCCGCCAGGCCGAAGTCGCCGAAGCTGCCGTTGTAGCGCGAGTTCGGCGTCGCCTGGTTGTTCCAGAAGCGCAGCAGCCCCGGCGAACCCGGAATCGCCGCCGCGAAGGGGTTGGGGCCGACGATCAGCGAATCGCCGCCGAAGTTGAGCATGTCGTTGTTGCCCAGGTAATTGCCCGACTCCTGCGCCCGCACCGCCTGCCAGTTGTAGAACCACTGTGCGGCAAGCGACAGGTCCAACCGTGGCTGCGCCTGGATGGTGAGGCCGCCACGCGGGCGGAAGATTTCCTTGGCCTCGGCGCCCGGCGTTGCCTGCGCCTTCCAGGCGTCGATCGAGTTCTGCGCATAGCTGATGCCGTGCAGGATGCCGCCGAACAGCAGGCTCTCGCCCCAGTACACGGTGTGCTGGCCGGCCTTGATGCTGATCGGGATGCCGCCGACGTCAAGGTTGGCGAACACGAAGGCGTCCAGCCACTCGGCCGAAATGCCCTTCGCGTAGCGCTTGGTGTAGGGGCTCAGCGTCCCGGCCGACGGCAATCCGTTGACCAGCGTATTGGCGGTCAGCGTGTTCTGGTTGTCGAGGCTGGAATAGGCCTGGTCGCCCCAGGTTGCCGCGGTGACCCGGAAGCCGTATTTACGCTGCCAGACGACGTCGAATTCGGTCAGCAGGTCCAGCCGGTTGGTGACGACCGAGCCATTGCCGAAATCGCGGTCACCGTCGTCGGCGTTGACGTTGCCCAGGATGGCACTGTCCTGCTTCTGCGTGCGCAGGCCGAGGTTGTAGCGCAGCGTGTTGTCGAAGCGCATCTGCAGGTCTTCGACGCCGGTCTTGACCTCGAAGGCCGTGGCGACGTTCGCTGCCGCAAGAGCGGCGACAACTGCGGCATTGATCGCAGCGGTCCGGAACAGCACGCGTTTCCGGCTCATTTTCTCGGCTTGACCTGGCTTCATGATCCGACTCCTCACTGGTTTGAGTTGCAGCACCATCGAAAAATACCGCGTTTGCGCGAAGACATCCCCCCTCCGAACAGGGGGGCAACGATGCCATGGTACGACGAGTTTCCGCGAATCGGGCCATCAGAGGCGAAACTTTCCGTCAGGCGATGCGAATATCCAACACTCGCGCGCCACCGATGTGGTAACCGCAGTGGCCACCGAAGTTGCCACCGCGGTGGCCCAACCTCCCGCCTGACCGACCGCCGAACGCTGCAGCTTATGTCGATGACATGCGACCGCTCAAGAGAATGGGCCGCCGCGCGACGCTGTGCTGCGGTGCGGCCACGCCGGGCATCGCGTATCAGGGACCTCCTCGGGAATCCGCATTGCCGTTCCAACGCGGCGCCCGCCCCGACCCCGGCCCCCCTGACGCAAGGGGGGGCAAGACCGAGGTGAAGCGGCAGTATTGCAGCATTGGCAACCCGCCAGGCTTTCAGCGCAGGCCGGCCACCGCCGGCCCACAGGAAAATCCCATGACCACAGACGTCAACGCCTTCGGAACACACGCGCTCTGGTGCACGCCGCATTCGCTCTACAGCGGCAAGATCCGATCCTACCTGATCAAGAAGGGCGTGCCGTTCCGTGAACTGTTTCCACCAAATCCGCGCTTCGCCAGCGAGGTCCGGCCCGTTGTTCGATTGAAGGTCGCGCCCCTCCTCGAAACACCGGACGGCCGCGTCCTGCAGGACACGACCGACATGATCGAATACCTCGAGGCGGCGTTCCCGCTTCCGCCGATGATTCCGGAAACGCCGGTGCAGCGCGCGCTAGCCTGGCTGCTCGGCGCCTTCGGCTCGGAGGGGCTGCTGCCGGCAGCAATGTCGTATCGCTGGACCTATCGCGCCGAGCAGGAACACTTCCTGCGCGCCGAATTCGGCCGCGTCGTGCATTCCGGGCCGGACCGCGAGGCGCGCCTGGCCTCCGGTCTAAAGGTGATGGACTACTTCAGCAACTTCCTGCCGGTCCTCGGCGTCACGGCGGAAACGCTGGCGACGGTCGAGGCGACCTACATCGAGCTGCTCGACGCGCTCGACATCCACTTCCAGCACTGGCCCTACCTGCTCGGCGGACGTCCGAGCATCGCCGACGTCGGGCTGATGGCGCCGCTGTACGCGCACCTGGCGCGCGACCCCGTGCCGTCGACGCTGATGAAAAACCGCGCGCCGAATGTCTATCGCTGGACCGAGCGGATGAACTTGGCGGCCATTGCCGACGGCGAATTTCCCGACTGCCCCGAGACCTTCCCGGCCGACGACGCGATCCCGCCAACGCTCGAGCCGGTGCTGCAATTGGTCTTCAGGGATTGGGGGCCGGAAATGCTGGCCAACGCCGGTTGCTACAACACCTGGGTGGCGGCCAATCCGGAGCTGCCCGCCGGTCACCTGGTGTCGCTGTCCGACCAGCGCATCGTGCATCCGACGCTTGGCCCGATCGAATACAAGCTGCGCGATTGCACGATTCAGCGCGCCAGTTCGCCGCATGCGCTGTGGCATTTCGACAAGGCCGCCGCACATGCGCGCGCGCTTGCCGGCAACGCCGCGGCGCGCTTCGCGGCACTGGTGCAGCGAAACGGCGGCGAGGCGATGATGAAGATCGCCCTGAACCGGCCGATGCAACGCCAGGACTACGTGCTGGTGCTGGGCCAGGTGCAGCCATCGTGACGGACCTGGCCGCCATCGATCGGGGACCTGCCCAGGAAATTCACGGCGCCGCCTCGGAGCGCCGGGAGAACCACATGCATTACGAAAACAAGATCATTCACGTCAACGGCATCGACATGAACGTCGTCATCGCCGGCCAGGGACCCGTCGTTCTGCTGGTGCACGGCTACCCGGATACTCATCATGTCTGGCGCAAGCAGATTCCGGCGCTGGTCGTGGCCGGCTACCAGGTCATCGCGCCCGACATGCGCGGCTGCGGCGACACCGAAATTTCACCTGCAACTGCCGACTACCGCGTGCGCAACCTGGTCGCCGACCTGGTCGCCCTGCTCGACACGCTGGGCATCGACAAGGTGCGCCTGGTCGCCCACGACTGGGGCGCGGGCATCTGCTGGCAACTTGCCATCTGGCACCCGCAGCGGGTGGACCGCTACGTCGCGCTGTCCACTGGCCATCCGAACGCCTACCGCAACGGCGGCTTCGAGCAGAAACTCAAGGGCTACTACACGCTGCTGTTCCAGATTCCCGGGTTCGCGGAACTGCTGCTCAGTGCCTTCAACTGGTTCGGGTTCCGCACCATGACCGGGTATCCGGAGGAAGCGGAGCAATGGATTTCGCAGCAGTCGCGTCCGGGACGGCTGGGTGCAGGACTGAACTACTACCGTGCCAACTGGCGCATGTTCCTGGGCGGGGAATCGCCGAAATGCAAGGTGCCGGTGCTCGGTGTCTGGAGTGGTAGTGACCGCTTTCTCGCCGAAGGACAGATGAGAAATTCGGCTCTGTTCGTCGACGCGCCTTTCCACTACGCGCGGATCGAGGGCGCGAACCACTGGTTGCAACTGAGCGGCGCCGAGCAGTTCAATCCCTTGCTGCTCGATTACCTGAAGTGAAATGAGGACCAAGCCATGATTCTGGGTGTCAATCACGTTTCGATGTCCGTCCCCGATCTCGGCCGGGCCATTCATTTCTATTGCGACCTGCTGGGGTTCAAGAAACTCGACCGGGCGTCCTGGAAATCAGGCACGTCCATGTCCAGAACGGCCGGCAAGATCCTGACCGTGGATGGCACGGCAGCCGACGCCATTCAGGTCAGCGGCCCGAACCTGCTGCTGGAGTTCTTCCAGTTCAAGGAGGGCAACCCCAAGCCGCAGGACCCCGAGCGGCCGGTGATCGACCACGGCATCACCCACATCTGCCTCGCGGTCACCGACGTCGACAGTGAATTCGCGCGCCTCAAGGCCGCCGGCGTCAAGTTCCTGAGCGAACCGGTGACCATCGCGCCGGGACTGCGCACAGTCTACGGCCGCGACCCCTTCGGCAACATCGTCGAATTCGAGCAAGCCACCGGCCGTACGGATGCCACCGAGTCGGCATTGCGCACGGTCAAGGGGCGCCTGTCGATGCTGGCGCTCGGCGTCGTCTTTCTGGCGATCTTCGGCGCCTTCTTCCTCTGGCAGACGCCATCGCTGTGGCGCGGACCGCTGACGCCTTCCGACATGGACCGCTACGCCGCCGAGCTGCAGAAGAACGTGGTGCAGCCGCCGGAAGTGAAAGCCAACTTCATCGCCCGCGTGCGCGCCTGGGCCGCCACCGACGATGGCAAGCCGGTATTAATGGTCAACATGATGCGCTTCAGGGACAAGCTCGGCGAACTGCCCCCGGACATCAAGTTCAAGGGGACGCCGCACGAGGCCAACGCCTACTACGAATCCCTGGTCGCGCCGCTGGCCATCAAGCGCGGCGAATACCCGATGATCGGCGGCGCGGCGCAGGCGAAGAGCCTGCTGGCGTCGGACACCGGACTCGAGCAACTCGACCGGGTCGTGGTCATGCGCGCGCCGAGCCGGCGCGCCTTCATCGAATTCATGGCCGATCCGGCTTACGGCCCGACCGTGCCCATCAAGCATGCCGCCACCGATGTCATCCTGATTCCGATCGACAGCGACATGGTGATCCCGGACCTGCGCTGGATCGTCGGCGGACTGCTGCTGATCTTCTACCTGCTGATCCGCTGGCGGCGCGCAGAGCGCGCGCTGCGCAATGCCACCCGACCTGCCTGACCCGCAAGGCTCACGACCATGAGTTCGACCACGATTTCGACCATCAGCACGACAACCCCTTCCCCGCCGCTGATCCAGATCGCCCTTTCGGTGGTCGACCTGCAGACCACCGAGGCCTGGTTCCACGACGGCCTGGGCTTCCTGCCCGCCGGCGGCAGCATCCTGCTGATGTGCGGTCCCATCGCCTCACGCGTGCAGGGCATTCCCGGCGTGGCGTCCTGCGGCTGGTGGATGGTCGGCCGCAACCCCTGGTTCCAGCTCGAGCTGTTTCAGTTCCGTCGACCGATGGCCAAGCTGATGCCGGCCGATTTCCGGCCCTGCGACATCGGCTATACGCGGATGGGCGTGCATGTCAGCGACTTCGACGTCGCACTGGCAAATCTCGCCCGCATCGGAACCGAACCGCTCGCGCGAGTGCAGGGCAAGCGCGGGCAACGCCGCGCCTGTGTACGCAACCCGGACGGCGTTTTCGTCGAGATCATGGAAGCCGATCCCTTGCCGCAACCGGCGGGAAGCGAACGCAGCGGCTGTCCGGTGGCTGTGCGTTCGATCACCCTGTCGACGCCGGACCTCGACGCCACGGTGGCCTACCTGACCGCGATCAATGGCAAGGGACCCGAGGAAATCGCGCTGCACACGCCCGGGGACGAGGCGAACTGGGGCCTGCCCGGCGCGAAATGCAAGCGCGCAGTGTTCCGCTCCGGCGACATCCTGGTCGAGGTCGTGCAGTATCTCGACCCGGTCGGCAAGCCCTGGCCCGCCGGTTATCGCATCTGCGACCAGGGAATCCTCAACGTCGCCTATGGCATGCGCCGGAAGGATGAGCACAAGCAGGTGTTTGCCCGTGCCGCCGCCTTTGGCGCGCGGCCGAACTGCAATCCCATCTACTTCGAAGGCGGCGGGGTCGTGTATGTGAACGACCCGCTCGGTTTTTCCGTCGAAATGGTCTGCATCCCCAGCGCCAGGAAGGACATGAAGTACGGCTTCGAGCCCAAGGCGCGCGACGACCGGCCGCGGCCGGATAACCGCCACGTCGAAGGCAGCGTGCGCATCGCCGCGCCCATCGCCAAGGTCTGGGATGCGCTGGTCGACCAGGACCGGATGGGCGAGTGGTGCGGCTTCGACCAGGTCTCGGTCATCAAGGAAGGTCAGACCAGTCGCAATGGCGTCGGCTCGGAACGGCGCATGGTCGGATCGGCCGGCAAGGTGACCGAGCAGATTGTCGCGGTCGAACCCATGAAGCGCATCCGCTATCGCGTCATCGACGGCGCGCCCTTCAATTTTCATCGCGGCGAGATCACGCTGCGCGAACAGGGCCAGGACACCGAGGTGCATTGGCGCATCGGCTTCCGCGGCAAGCTGCCGCTGGTGGGCGAGCTGATCCGCTGGAAACTGCAGCCGATGCTGAGTGGAATGCTCGAGAAGGGGCTCAAGCCCTACGCCGAGCGCGCCGCCGGCCGGTAAGGCCGCGACCTGTCCATCTGCAACCTTCCAATTTTCAGGAAAACCACCATGGCCATCACCGATTTCCGCAACAAGACCGTCGTCATCACCGGCGCCGCCGCCGGGATCGGCCGCTCCACCGCTCTCGCCTTCGCCCGCGAGGGCGCGACCATCGTTTCCTCCGACCTCAGGGCCGAGACACAGGAAAGCCTCAAGCAGGAGATCGAGGCGCTGGGCGTGCCCTGCATGACCTACGCGGTGGACGTTTCCGACGAGGCCGGCATGAAGGCCTTTGCCGAGGCAGTGCAGGCACGCTTCGGCGCCCCGCACGTGGTGATCAACAACGCCGGCATCGGCTACATCGGCATGTTCCTGAAGAGCGACCTCGCGCACTGGCAGCGCATGCTCGGCGTCAACGTCATGGGCGTGGTCCACGGGTCCTATTTCTTCCTGCCGATGATGATGGCGGCCGACGGCCCGCGCCACCTGCTCAACGTCTCCTCCCCTTCCGGCAATTTTCCGTCGCCGGCGATGAGCGCCTATGCAGCAACCAAGGCCGCGGTCGGCATCTTCACCGAAGCGCTGAAGATGGAATTGACCGACAGCAACGTGAAGATCTCCACCATATTCCCCGGCGTGGTCAACACCGACATCGTGCGCAGCAATCTGGGCGTGTCGCCCAGCGTCTCCGAGTCCACGCTGGACAAGCTGCGCAAGTTCTATGCGGCCTCCGGCTGTTCACCTGACGTCATCGGCAAGGCGATGGTCGATGCGGTCAGGCGTGATCGCGACATCGTGAACAGTGGGCCGAAGGCCGCGCTCGGCTATCACCTGAAGCGTGTTTCGCTCAAGCTCATTCGCGCGGCGACGCTCGATTACGCCCGCAAGTCCGGCTTCTTCGATGGGACGATCAAACCATGAAAGCCGTCGTCTGCCAGAACGCCGAGTTGTCCGTCGTCGACCTGCCCGAGCCGAAGCCAGGCCCGGGCCAGGTCGTGGCCGAGGTCCTGCGCTGCGGCATCTGCGGGTCGGACCTGCACATCCGACACCACTGCGACCACATGAAGTCGCTGATGGGGCGCATCGGCTACAGCCGGTTTCCAAGTGCTTCCGATCCCATCGTGTTCGGCCACGAGATGACCTGCGAAGTGCTCGACTACGGTCCCGGTTGCAACCAAAAGATCAAGCCCGGCACACGGGTCGTGGCACAGACACTGCTGCGCGATGGCAGCGATTTCGACATGGCCGGTCTCTCGGCACGAACGACCGGCGGTTATGCGGAACGGATGCTGCTGCAGGAGTCGATGCTGGTACCCGTGCCCAACGGCCTGTCGTCGGAAATGGCGGCGTTGACCGAACCGATGGCCGTGGGCTGGCACGCGGTGCGGCGCAGCGAGATCAAGAAAAAAGACGTGGCGATCGTCATTGGCTGCGGCCCGGTGGGCCTGGCGGTGATCTGCCTGCTCAAGGCGCGTGGCGTGCACACGGTGGTCGCCAGCGATTTCTCCGCGGGCCGCCGCGACCTGGCCAAACGCTGCGGCGCCGATGTGCTGATCGACCCCGCCAGCACCTCGCCCTACAGCAACTGGGAGGAATACGGGTTCCATGCCCAGATGCCAAGCCTGCTCGAACTGGTCATGGGCACCAAGGAAAAACTCAACAAGCTGCCACTGCCATGGTGGCATGTCTGGCGGATTGCCGAGGCGCTGGGACAGGCGCCCGCGCGGCCGGTGATTTTCGAATGTGTCGGCATTCCGGGTATCGTGCAGCAGATCATCGATGGTGCACCGATGATGTCCCGTGTCGTGGTGGTCGGCGTCTGCATGCAGGTCGACCGGTTCGAGCCGGCGCTGGCGATCATGAAGGAGATCGACCTGCGCTTCGTCATCAACCACACGCCGCTCGAATTCCGCGACACCGTGCACATGATCGCCGAGGGCAAGGTCAATTGTGCGCCGATGATCACCGGCGAAGTCGGACTCGCCGGTGTGGACAACGCCTTCACCGCGCTGAAGGATCCGGAAGCGCATGCCAAGATCCTGATCGACCCGAAGAGCGCGGCGACGCAGCCGGTGCGGGTCAGTCACTGACGGGCCTTTTGAGGCCTGCCGAAGGAACAGCTCATGGAACGACGGAAATACATGCCGGCCTACGAGGACGCCAAGGGCGCCAAGCCCGGCGGAAACAGGATGTACACGGTCCGCTTCGCACCCGGCGCCTTTCCGACGGTCAATGCCTTCTGGTCGTTGACCATGTATGGCACCGACTACAACCTGGTCGACAATCCGATCAATCGCTACTCGCTCGGCGATCGCAGTCCCCTGAAACGCGACGCCGATGGCGGCATAACGATCCATGTGCAGAGCGAGTCCCCCGGCCCCGCGCTCGAAGCCAACTGGTTGCCAGCACCAAAGGCCACGTTCTACATGGTCCTGCGCAACTATCTTCCACAGAAGCCTTTGCTGGACCGGACCTGGGTGCCGCCGTCAGTCGTGCGGGTATCCTAGGAGCGAAACACTCGCATGTCCGCACCGAAAACCGCCGACGTAGGCCCGGCTGCACCTTCGGCCCCAGCCACTGCAACGGAACCAGCCTCCCGCGTGCGGCACTGGCTGCGCGAACCCCTGCTCCAGTTCCTGCTCATCGGCATTGCGCTCTTCGTCGCCTATCGCGCGCTCAACCCCGCGCCACCCGAGCGCGAGGCCGCCAACCAGATCGTGCTGACCGCCGACGACCTGCGCCAGATGAGCGCAGCCTGGCTGGCGCAGGGTCGGCCGCCGCCCACGGCGGAACAGATCGCCAATCAGGTGGAGGCGCGGGTCCGCGAGGAAGTCTATTACCGCGAGGCGCTGGCGCTGGGACTCGACCGCAACGACACCATCGTCAAGCGACGTCTGGCGCAGAAAATGGAATTTCTGGCCGACGACCTCGCCGGCGTTGGCGATCCCGGCCCCGACGAGTTGAAGACCTGGTTCGCGGCGAATGCCGAACGATTCGCGGCCTCGCCGCGCGCATCGTTTCGTCACCTCTACTTCTCACCGGACCGCCGTGGCGGACGTGCACAAAGTGACGCGGCGCAGTCGCTTGTGAAACTCCGCGGAGAACCGCGGGACTTGCCGGGTGCCGCCGCCCTCGCCGATCCCTTCATGTTCCAGGATCGCTACGCCGATCGCTCCTACGACCAGCTGGCGAGCGAATTCGGCCAGTCCTTCGCGCAATCGCTCTTCGCGACCGCGCCCGGCGCGTGGCAGGGACCGATCAAGTCCGGCTACGGCTGGCACCTGGTCTGGATCGACGCGGTGCAGCCCAAACGCATACCGACATTCGACGAGGTCGCGCCCGAGGTCCGGCGCGAGTGGGTCGCCGAGCGCCGCACCGAGCGCAAGCAGGAAGTCTACAAGGCGATGCGCGCGCGCTACGAGGTGAAGCTGCCCGACGCGTCGGCAATGACATCCAAATGAGTCTGTCCGGTCGCAGCTCATTCCCGCTGCTGTTCGCGATCATTGCCGCGATCGCCGCCCTGCTCTCCTTCGCGGCGCAGGCGCACGAGTCGCGTCCCGCCTATCTCGAGATCACCGAGACCGTGCCCGGGCGTTACGACATCCTCTGGCGGACGCCGCTGCTCGCCGGCATGCGCCTGCCGGTGGCGCTGAAGCTTCCCTCCGAGGCCCGCGATGTCACCCCGCCGTCGGTTCGCGTCTTTCCCGACGCCATCGTCGAGCGCCGGCTGGTCGAGGTCGCCGGCGGGCTGCCCGGCAAGCGCATCGAATTCGACGGACTGCGCGCCACGATCACCGACGTCCTCACACGGGTGCAGCTGCGCGACGGCGCGCTATCCACGACGCTCGTCCCGCGCACGCAGCCCTGGCTCGACGTTGCCGTGGCGCAGGGTTCTGCCGGCATCTTCGCCGCCTACGCGAGGCACGGTGTCGAGCACATCCTCGGCGGTTACGACCACCTGCTGTTCGTGCTGGCGCTGATGCTGATCGTGCGCAGCCTGCGCGTGCTCGTCTGGACGATCACCGCCTTCACGCTTGCGCATTCGATCACGCTGGCGCTGGCGACTCTCGGGGTGGTGAATGTTCCGGGTCCGCCGGTCGAGGCGGCGATCGCGCTGTCCATCCTCCTGCTGGCCACGGAAATTCTGCATGTGCGGCAGGGCCGTCCGAGCCTGACGGCGCGCTGGCCCTGGGCGGTCGCCTTTTCCTTCGGCCTGCTGCATGGATTCGGCTTCGCCGGCGCGCTGACGGCGATCGGCCTGCCGAAAAGCGATGTGCCGCTCGCGCTCTTTGCCTTCAACGTCGGCGTCGAACTGGGGCAACTTCTGTTCATCGCCGTGATGCTCGGCCTGCTTGCGCTCGCCAAGCGTCTGCCGTTGCCGCGGCCGCTGGTCAGGCAGTCGTTTCCGGTGGCGACCTATGCCATCGGCGCGCTGGCGGCATTCTGGTTCGTCGAGCGTCTGGCCGGATTCTGAACATGAGGATCGGGCAGTTGCAATCGGAGTTGGCTTCGCCGCGCGCGTGCGCTGGGATTTCGGAACCGGCCGCAGTCATCGGGCCAGAATCGCAAGGATTTGGGCAATGAATTCGAGAAAGACGTTCAGGTTCAACACTGTGGCCATCGTGTCGTGCGCATTCGCCCTCGCGGCGGCGTGGCCGGCCTGGGCGCAGAAGAATCCCGAGCGCAATGTCTATTACGGCGAAACGCACCTGCACACCAGCTGGTCCTTCGACGCCTTCGCCTTCGGCGACACCATCACCGGACCGGACACGTTCTACGAATACGCGCTGGGCAAGTCGGTCCCGCACCCCGGCGGCTACAACGTGAAGATCACCAGGCCGCTGGACTGGGGCGCGGTGACCGAGCATTCGGAGTACATGGGCGTCATCCAGCAGGCGATGGATCCCGACTCGCCACTGCGCAAGAATTCGCCGATCATGTCCGAGACCTTGAAGCTCGGCGTCCGCGCCGACCCGCTGCTGGCCTTCAAGGCGCTGTCGGTCACCATTGCCAAGGGCATCCGGATCAAGGACCTGAGCACGCCCGAGGTGGTCGCCCCGGTCTGGAAGAAGCTGGTCGACATCGCCGACAAGTACAACCAGCCCGGCAAGTTCACCACCTTCGCCGCCTACGAGTGGACCGCCACCCCGGGCGGCAGGAACCAGCACCGCAACATTTTCTTCCGCGATTCGAAGAAGGTGCCGCAGGTGCCATTTTCGCCGCTGGACTCGACCGACCCGCGCGAACTCTGGGCCTGGATGGACCAGCAGCGCGCGGCGGGCAACGAGTTGCTGGCCATTTCGCACAACGCCAATCTGAGCAACGGCACCATGTTTCCGACCGAAGTCGACCTGGAAGGCCGGCCGATCGACCGCGCCTGGGCCGACGCCCGGCTGCGCAACGAGCCGCTGACCGAAATCAAGCAGGTCAAGGGCCAGTCGGAGACCACGCCGGGTCTCTCGCCGAACGACGAGTTCGCCAACTACGAAGTGTTTGTCTGGCACCTGCTGGGCAAGCCGGGACCGCCGCCGCGGGAATTCGGCAGCTATGTCCGGCAGGCTTACCGCGACGGCTTGGCGCTGGAGCAGGCGAAAGGCTACAACCCCTACAAGTTCGGCGTGGTCGGCGGCTCGGACTCGCACGTCAGCGTCGTACCCTATCGGCAGAAGAATTTCTTCGGCGTGCACGGCACCGTCGACGACACCATCCAGAAACGCGTGGATGGCGCCACCGTGCTGGGCCTGAACAGTCTCTGGGTCACGCCTGCGGGCCTGAGTGCAGTGTGGGCCGAGGAGAACACGCGCGAGGCGATTTTCGACGGCATGAAGCGCAAGGAGACCTATTCCACCAGCGGTGTGCGCGTCCCGGTGCGCTTTTTCGGCGGCTGGGCGTTGGAACCGGGTTTGCAGAAGCAGAAGGACTGGGTGAAGGCCGCGTACGCCTCGGGCGTGCCGATGGGCACCGACCTGCCGGCGCCCAAGGCCAAGGCGCCGTCCTTCGCCGTCTGGGCGGCCAAGGATCCGGACAGCGCCAACCTCGACCGCATCCAGATCGTCAAGGGCTGGAGCAAGAGCGGCCAGTCATTCGAGAAGATCTACGACGTCGCCTGGGCAGGAAATCGCAAGCCTGACCCGGCAACCGGCAAAGTACCGCCGATTGGTTCCACGGTGGATCTCGCCAAGGGAACCTACACCAACAACATCGGCGCGGTCGAACTCAAGACCGTGTGGACCGACCCGGACTTCGACCCGAGCCTGGATGCCTTCTACTACACGCGCGTACTGGAGATCCCGACGCCGCGCTGGAGCACCATGCAGGCGGTGAAACTGGGCCGGGTTCCGCCAAGCGGACCCGGATACTCGGCGGTGATCCAGGAACGCGCCTGGAGCTCGCCGATCTGGTACACGCCGAGTGCGGAGGCGCGCAAGGCCGCGAAGTCGAATCCGACCATCGCGGCCTTGAAGCAACAAGGGGCGACGGCGCTCTCCGACACGCAACTCAAGGAACTGGTCGTGGGCAAGGTCTTCAACGTGCGTAACCCGGTCTCCGGGGAACGCTTCGAGATCCTCTACGGCGCGACCGGCCGCCGGCTGATCACCGCGGTGAACGGCAAGCCCGCCCCGCTCACCGAAGTCGGCGAGATGATGCACGGCGGCGAACTGGACTATGAAATTCGCGACGGTCGGCTGCGCATGGACATCAACGGTACCAAGTTCGAGATCACGGTCTACAAACTCGGCAACAAATATGTCGCGGCGCGCAGCAACGAGTTCGGCTACGCGAACTACGAGGTGGAACCGGCGCGTTAGTCCAGGCACGAGCGCGGTGCGTAGCGGCACGGCACCAACCAGTGCCGGCTGGCGCCGGTAAACTGCTAAAGCCGCGATTTGACCAATCAGACAGCGTCAGTGGTGATCTGCATCAGCACCGATTGAATCGTTGTCCTTCGGCCGTACTCGCGCCCGCCTGCCAAGCGGCCATTCAAGAACGCTGAGACGCCGGCGGCAATCGGCCAGTACCGGCCCTACGAAGAACAAGCCGAAAGCAGTCATTCGACGGCGCCATCGGCCTGAGGTCGCCCACTGGTTCGACCGCCGGAACCGCAGGTCACTACATGCGTGCCAGCGCCTTGCGCGCGATCGCCTTGACGGCTTCGATGGACTGCGGGCCTTTGGGCATCGTCACCCGCAGGACCACGCTCCCCTTCTTCGCGTAAAGATCCGCCCAGTCGTTGAAGTCCGGGTTCACGAACGCGTCGTTTCCGAATTCGGGCAGCGCCATCGGGTTCTTGCCGCCGTTGCGCTTCTTCCACGCGGCCAGATCGCCGTCGTGCAGCGCGATGTCGACGAAGCTCGGGCCCCTGGAAGGCACATAGCCGCACGAAATCTCGCCGGACTTGGGATCGGTGCCCTCGGGTGCCCCCTTCAATGGCCCCACGATCTGCTGCATCTCAGCCACGGTGATGAGCTTGCAGGGGTCGGGGATGGCCGGCGCGGCATAGGCAGGACCTGCGAGGCACAGCGAAGTCGCGATGAGAAGCGCCGGAACGCCGGCGGACCGGAGCAATAGCGAACGTCGGTTGCTTGGCTTCATGGCTTCGGTTCTCTGGAGTGGGGTGAACGGGCAAAGGGAATCATCGGTCGGTTCAGGATAACCACTGCACCCAAGCGTCGCACTAGCGGTGACTCGAAGTCGGACAGGGATCGGCGTTGCATTCAGAGTCTCACGAAGCTATGCAGCCAAGATACACGAGAGTCGTGTCGAGACCACCGTCGCTGAGGAAGTGGTCGCCAGCGAGTTGAGGAAGAAATGAAGTCTTCATGTTTCACACCCGCGGTCATTCTGGTGCGTTAAGGAAGGCCGTGCAATTGCCGTCTACGGCCTGCGTGCACCTGTGAACCGCGAATGGCCGCTCCTGTAGAAAGCGAGCGGCTGCTTGGGGTCGAGTCGGGGCTTAGAACCGTTCGCGCCCGGCGACTGCTGAATTCCCCTCACCGGACATCGCCAAGTCGGGCTCGGCGGGCTTGAACCGGCCAGGGCCGGGCATACAAGCACGGCAGGAAGATTTCCACTTACCGGCCATTTGACTTGGTGCGAACTCGATGCTCGACTCGGTTTGCGACGATGAGTTCCGCATCCGTCCGCAAAAAGCGAAAACCCCGCCGAAACGGGGTTGTCGTGAAGCCGATGCCGATTACTGCTTGCGTTGCGAGAAGCCGAGTCGGGCAGGGCCGAGTGCAGCAGTTTCACAGTGCACGCTTAAGCGCGTTACGCTACTGCACGACAAAGTGTCCATTGAGTTGCGAGCGGCAAACTATCTGGCCACCGACAACAATGTCAAAGTTTGTGGCCACGTTCGTGCCGGGGTCAAAGTACATACGCGTGGACTGCGCAAAGGCTTGCGATCCATTAACAACAACGCCCGCGGGCGGGAGGAATTGGGCTACCGAAAGCGGCAAGCGGTTGCTGGAAAAGTTATCACCTGTGTTCGGATTGATAGGAACACCGGCGCCGGGGTTGCCCGTAATCTCGACAAACGTCGAACGTCCTGTACCTACGCAGGTGCCAGATACAAACTCAATTACAAGCCCCTTCACAGGTTCTCCCCCAGCCGTAGTCGCGGGCACAACAAATGAATCCGGTAATGCGGGACGGCTTGCGGTGGCGTCGCAGACTCCTGGTATATTCGTCACGCACAGAGACTTGGCAAAGGGCATCGTGGTCGGAACTACGTTCACCGGTATTGGCGAGGAGTTCGTAATTTCCACTTCCCCGACGACCGGAACGCCGCCTAGAATCTTGACCGGCACAGGCGCGGAGTCGCCATTCATCACCTGCACGGGTGTAGATGGGCTTGGCTTTATATCCGGCGGAGCGGATTGTGCGCTAGTAAAAACAGAGCTGAGAAGCGCGGCACTACCAACGAAAGCGTGCGGACCTTCATCTGATCTTCCTTGCCGATTCGTCGCCATTTACTGGCAACGTAGCTACCGCAAATGCACGCGGCGTGCGCGCGGCCCTTGTCCGTGTTCTTCTCGGGTTGGTGGCGTCGCAGAAATATGCTCGCCATATCAATTAAACACAAGCAATCCCACACACCCCGAGGTCCCGCCCCGATTGCAAGCAAGCACGGGGCAGCGCAAACGAGAAATATTGTTCACCACAACGCACGGCGAATGGCGCGATGGGCACCGACCTGACCGCCATCAAGGCCGCGGGAGCGGTCATTACGTCGCCGCCCGTGAACTGGAACTATCGGCCACGACCAGCAGTTGGCGGTCGCCGCGGAAATTCCCGGTGAGCAGCCGTTCGCACCAGCATACCGATGCAGCGGTGGCGGTGGATGCGCGGTGGCAGCCCGCGGCGGCGCTTGCAGGCAAGAACGCCGCACCGCCGTCCGATGAGGGCAGGGAATCGCGATGAACGCCGTTCCGTTCACCGAAATCTGCGTCTACCTCGCAGGCACACCGCTGCTCGGCCTCACACTGACGCGCCTCGCGCCAACCCGCCCCCCCCGCCGGCACGAAGTCGACGGGGGCAGGCTCGGGGCTCGCTTGCCCCCTACCTGAGGCGCGCGGAGCGCCGCCGCCGGGCCAGCACCAGGAACGCGATGCCTGTCAGCAGCGAACCAAGCACCAGCAAACCGGCTTGGCTGAGCGTCGGGATTGCGGTGACCCCTCCGCTGTTCAGCGGCGTGAGCCTCTTTTCGAAACGCAGCGTCACCGTCGTCTGGGGCGCGAGGGACACATTGAAGTGAAATGCGCTCTCGAGGTCGGCGGGGCCCACCTGGCTGGCGTTCCCGGCAAGCAGTCCCCCGGAGGGGCGATTGTCGAGAATGGTGGTCTCGGAGTTGCCCAGGTTGGGGGTGATGTCGAACGAGGTCGGCGACTGCAGACTTTTTATGGTCGCGGTCACGGCCCCGGAGGTCTGGGCGAACGTGGTGAGCGCCCCATTGTAGGAGCCGACGTCATTGTTTCCCGTCCCATTCAGATTCCAGTCCGTCCATTCGATCACCCACATGGGCACCGGGGCGCCGCCGGTGCAGGTGTTCTGCAGAGCGATCGATTCCTCGAGCAAGGCTGACGACGCGGCACCGGTCAGACTCCGGGTCACCGTTGCCACGATGCAATCGCCATCACCGAATACGGAGACGATGGTCCTGGCATCCGAGTCGGAGGTGGCCGACTGCTTGCCGAGCGTCACCGAGATGTCCTGGTCTCCGTCGCCGTTCGGAATGCCGGTGCCGAAACCCAAGTGGAACTCCTCCTCATGGACGTGGTTTACGCCGCCGAACTCGAAACGCACCAGATCCTGCTCCGAGGCGTCGGATTCTATGGTCCAGCCGTTATGCGTCACCAGGCAGGCGGAGTTCGTACAATCCACGGGAACAGCAAGCGCCGCGTCCACCGTCAGGAGCGAGAGCGCAATCGCCGGCCACAAGGTACCAACCATCCCGAACCTGGATCGCATTCCACACCTCTCCTCTGGGTTGTTGAGATAGAACCACGCGTGCAGCCAAACCCCCGGCGCAGGCACGTCACGATTGCCTTTCCAATCATCAGCCTTTGGTAAAGGGACGGCTCGCGGTTTCAACCGCGCTGAGCGGAGCTTGGTCCGATCGGTTGGGCGGGTCAAGCGTTTATTTTCGGTGACGACGGGCTGCTCGGCACGCTGATCGTGGCACTACCGGACGGGCCGGCGTGGGCGGGCACGAGCCTGCCCGGCGTCGCACACTGACGAGCGGCGGCGGTTCTGGCTACCAGCCGATGCGCTGGTCGAACTCGAAGACCGGGGCGGACTGGAGCACCGGATCGGCGGCGGGATCGTGCTCGGGATCGGTGGCCTCCCACGGCGGCGGGCCGCGGGCGGTTGCGATCCTTGCCGCCTCTTGCAGGCATCCAATCCGAGAAGGTCGAGGTGCCTCGCTGCGACGGCTTGAACGGCGGCTTCAGTCGGTTTCTATGACGGGTTCGGAGGACCGTGGACGGCGGCAACGGGTCGATAGCTCCCGTCCATGTCCCGCAATTGGGTGACCGCTTTCTGGTTGCCCTTCGGTTCAACCCGGACGGACGGCATCCGTCAGGTCTGATGCCGGGCAGGACAGGTAAACGCCCCGCTCGCGCGACCGGCAGGCGCGCTTCGCGGGCGTTCAGGAGATCATTCGAATCTGCCGGCCCGCCTGATCGCGCCGCTTCGTTCGTCGGTGCCGCCGACGTTCAATTCGCCTTGGCTTTTCCAGCTTTCGGCTTGCGCTTCCTGGCGGAGTTCTTCGCCATTGCCTTTTTCGCCATTGCCTTTTTCGCCATTGCCTTTTTCGCCATTGCCTTCTTCGCCGTTGCCTTCTTCGCCGTTGCCTTCTTCGCCGTTGCCTTCTTCGCCGTTGCCTTCTTCGCCGTCGCCTTCTTCGTCGTCGCCTTCTTCGCCGTCACCTTCTTCGCCGTCGCCTTCTTCGCCGTCGCCTTCTTCGCCGGCGTTTTCGCGCCCCTTGTTCTCGGCGTCGCAGCCTTCGGCGTCGCCGCCGGTTTGGTACGCATGGAGCGCTTGGCCGCGCGCCTGCGCGACGCGGCCGCTGCCTTGGATTCGGCTGGCCGGTAGGCGATCGCCGCCTGTACCAGTTCGTCGAAGCTTTTGGTCAGGCACTCGGCGAAGACGTCGGGGTCGGGCATCATCTTGCGGCAGCAGACAAAGCACACCCATAGCGTGCCGTGGTAGCTGAAGCCGGTGATGTTCAAGCCCAGATTGTTGAAGGCGATCGAGATCGGCAGATACAGCACCAGGCGCGCATTGGCCATGTACAGAGGTACGGTCGGGCCCCGAACATTGGACACGGTAACGTTGGCGAGCGAGGTGAGACCCTTATTGATCAGCAGTTTCGACGCCACGGCCGGAAGCACCTGAATCAACTGCCCCGGCAATTCCTTGCCCAGGGCCGCCGTCAGTGCCTTGCCCTTGCCGGTTCCGCGCCTTACCGCCAGCAGACGCTCGACAGGATCGGCGACGTCGGTGCGCAGCGGCATCGCCGACATGCCGATCTGATTGCCGGCATTGGCATCCTTGACGTCGCCGCGGGTGGTCATCGGCACCATGGCGTTGAGACTCTTGTCGGGCAACTCATCCTTCTCCTCCAGATACGCCCGCAATGCACCGCTGCATGCCGCCATGAAGATGTCGTTGATGGTGACGTCGGGCACGTGCTGGCGAATCGTCTTGCACTCGGCCAGCGAAAAACCAACGGCGTCGATGACGCGATGCGGCGATACCGGGTGGTCGAAGCGTGTCACCGGCTTGCGCCCTGCCGAATCCTTGCCGGCCCCCTCACCCTCCGGCGCCGCATCGCCGAATTTCGACAGCAATTCGCGCGCGAGTTCGGCGGCCTGACCGCTGGCGATCATTTCCTTGCCGACACTCGCGATTCGATTGCCCAGCATCAATATCAGCCGCGACGCGTCCAGCGCCTGTTGCGCCTTGCTGCTCAGGGTGCGCGCGTACAACTCGACCGCCGTCGGATCGTGTTCCGCAACCACGGACAAGGGAGTCGCGGCCGCCTCCGGCTCGTTCCCCGGCACCAGCGTATGCAGCGCGCGAATGAGTTCGGCACCCGCCTCGCCGTCGACCGCGGCGTGATGGAACTTGGTATACAGGCCGAAGCTCCCGTGCGGAATGCCGGGAATGTTGTCCAGCCCCTCGATGATGTAGGCCTCCCACAGCGGCTTGGCCAGGTCCAGCGGTCGCGCGTGGATGCGCGCGATCTGGATCATCAGCTGCCGCCAGTCGCCCGGTTGCGGCAGCGCGATGTGACGCACGTGGTATTCGACGTCGATTTCGGCGTCTTCGATCCAGTAGGGGCGATCGAGGTCATGCGGCACGGTGACCAGCCGCCGGCGGAATACCTTGCCCGCGTCCAGGCGATTGACGAAGAAATTCAGCACGGACTTGAACCGTACCTTGCCTCCGGGCGCCGTCGATGGATCGTAGATGCCGAGGCCGGCCACGTGCATGTGCTGGTTGCCGTGCTCCAGCGCCAGAAAAAGGTTGTCTAGGCCTGATAGCTGTTTCATGTTCCGCTCCTGCGTTTTTTGGTCCGGGCCGCTCGCATATCGCACTCGGGGCATCGGGCGTGCCATGAATCCACGCAATACTGGTGCCGTGTCGATGTTACCCGTCGGTCAGCCGCATTATCGCGCAGATGAGCGCCAGGGTATGGCCCAGGGAGATCCGCGTCGATCGAGCCATGCCTGCGCCCGCCCCCTCCGGGTGGCGACATGATCCGGCCGTGTCCGCATCTGCTAAAGTAAACCACGGTACAGAACTGATATTGCGAAGGAGCTGACCATGCCCGGCTTGCTGCCCAGCGTAGACCCCGATGGGTTACTCGAATATTCCGTGGTCTTTTCCGACCGCGCGGTCAATCACATGTCCGGCAAGTTCCAGCGCGTGATGAACGACATCGCCGCCACGCTGAAGGAAGTCTACAAGGCCAAAGCGGCGATCGTGGTTCCCGGCAGCGGCACGTTCGGCATGGAAGCGGTGGCGCGGCAGTTTGCGACTGGCAAGCGATGCCTGGTCATTCGCAACGGCTGGTTCAGCTTTCGCTGGACGCAGATCTTTGACATGGGACAGATTCCGTCGCAGTGCACCGTGTTGAAGGCCCGCCCTGTTGGCGCCGGGAGCGAAGCGCCGTTCGCGCCCCCTCCGGTCGACGAAGTCGTTGCGGCAATCAAACAGAACAAGCCGGATCTTGTGTTCGCGCCGCACGTCGAGACCGCGTCCGGGATCATCCTTCCCGACGACTATCTGCGTGCGGTCGCAGATGCCGCGCATTCGGTCGGTGGCATGTTCGTGCTGGACTGCATCGCGTCCGGCGCGATCTGGGTCGACATGGCGGCCAGCGGCGTCGATGTGCTGATCAGCGCGCCGCAAAAAGGATGGAGCAGTTCCGCGGGCTGCGCGCTGGTGATGCTGAGCGACCGGGCGCTAGGCGCAATCGAATCGACCCAAAGCACCAGCTACTCCTGCGACCTGAAAAAGTGGCTGCAGATCATGCAGGCCTACGAAGGCGGCGGCCACGCCTATCATGCGACGCTGCCAACCGATTCGTTGACGCGCCTGCGCGACATGATGCTCGAGACCTCCCGCTTCGGCTTCGACAAGGCCCGTGCAGCGCAACAGGCGCTGGGTGACAAGGTTCGCGCATTGCTGGCTTCCAGAGGTATCAGGAGCGTCGCCGCGAATGGCTTTGCTGCGCCCGGCGTCGTGGTGAGCTATACGACCAGCAAGGACATGCAGTCCGGCAAGGCGTTCGCCAGCCAGGGCCTGCAGGCCGCGGCGGGCGTACCGCTGCAATGCGACGAGCCCGCCGATTTCCAGACGTTTCGCATCGGTCTGTTCGGTCTCGACAAACTGCAGAACGTCGATCGCACCGTCGCGAATCTCGAACGGGTCCTGAACCGGGTGAAGCCGCCGGAGCGCAAGCAGGAAGACGCAAGCGTGCAGACCAGCTGATGCCGACCGCCGGAATCGCCGGGTCACAAAAAGCCGAATTCGTCCAAAACGTCGGACTCCGGACCGCCGCATGGAGGGAGGTCGGGATACTTGGCGTGATTTTGGAGCGCGTCTCACCGCAACCTGCGCCACGCACCGACGCGGGCGCCAATCGTGAAGATCCCGCAGTCGATGGATAAGCCCCACGCCCCGGCCTGCGATCGCAACCGCGAACCAATTCTCGCGGTGCTGCGCGACGCCTTCGCCGACCGTCGCGAGGCGCTGGAAATCGGCAGCGGGACCGGGCAGCACGCGGTCCATTTCGCCGCCGCGCTGGCCCATCTGACCTGGCAGTGCACGGATCGCCAGGAGTATCTGCCCGGCATCCGCGCCTGGCTCGACGAGGCGGCGCTGCCCAACACGCCGCCCCCTTTGCCTTTCGACGTGAACGGCGCGTGGCCGACGCAACGCTACGATGCGATTTTCAGCGCGAACACGCTGCACATCATGAGCTGGCCAGAGGTCGAGCGCCTGTTCGCGGGGCTGCCCGGCATTCTGGCCGCCGACGCCGTCGTCGCGATCTACGGACCGTTCAACACCGGCGGACGATTTTCGAGCGAAAGCAACGCAGCCTTCGACGCCTCGCTCAAGTCCCGCGCGCCCCACCAGGGCATTCGCGACCTTGAGTCGGTCGATGCGCTGGCTCGAAGCGCGGGTCTCGCGCTGAATGAGAATATTGCGATGCCGTCGAACAATCGCTGCCTGGTCTGGCGCAGTGTGTCGCCGACCTAGTTGTTCGCAATGGCGTTGGCCGGTGATCGCGCGGCCGCAGACTCGCAATCCGGCACCCTGCGGCGGTCGACCCTGATGGACTAGGCCGGTACCGTCGGCATCGCCTCGCGAGCGCGCCGCGTACGACGCAGCAGCGTGATTGCCACGGTGAGATTCAACAGGTTCCAGCCGATGCCGTTGACGAAGGCCGCCGTGTACGAACCGGTCAGGTCGAAAATCCTGCCCGACATCCAGCCGCCCAACGCCATGCCCAGCAGGGTGAACATGAGCACCGTGCCGACCCGCGCACCGGCCTCTTTCGGAGCAAAATGCTCGCGGACAATGATCGCGTAGGCGGGCACGATGCCGCCCTGGAACAGACCGAACAGCGCGGAGATCACGTACAACGACGTGAGACCGTCGAACGGCAGGAACAGCAGCAGCGCGATGCCCTGCAGCACCGAGCCCAGCACCAGCGTGCGCAATCCGCCGATGTGATCGCAGATCCAGCCGGACAACAGCCGGCTGACGATGCCGAAGGCCAGCATCAGCGACAGCATCTGCGCACCGCGCGCCGCGCCATAGCCCAGGTCACCGCAAAGGGCCACGATGTGGACCTGCGGCATCGACATCGCAACGCAACAGGCAAGCCCGGCGACACATAGCCAGCCCTGCGCCCGCGCGGGCGTCATGCCGAAAGGCCGATTCGACGCCAGTGCCGATACGGTCCCCGGCACCTCCGCCGCCATTGCGGCCGCCGGGGGGCGGCGGCGCATCAACGGCGCGAGCGCGGCCATGGCGATTGCGCTGAACAATCCAAGACCGAAATACGTCGGCCGCCAGCCTGCAGTCTCGACGAAATGCTGGACGATCGGCGGCCAGACCGCACCCGCGAAATAGTTGCCGCTCGCGCACACCGCGACTGCGATCCCGCGTCGGCGCACGAACCACAGCGACGTGTCGGCGATCAGCGGTGCGAACACCGCCGCGCTTCCCATCAGACCGATGAACAAGCCATGCATCAGCGCGAAAGCCCAAATACTTGTCGACGACGCCGCAGCCGTGAAGCCGATGCCTACGGCGGCCGCGCCGATCAGCAGCGGCACCATCACGCCCCATCGGTCGGCCAGACGGCCCATGACAATGCCGCCCAGGCCGAAGCCGATCATCAAGGCGGTATAGGGCAGCGCCGCGTCCGCGCGGGCGACACCGAATTCCGCCTGCACGGTGGGGAGGACGACGACGACGACGTACATGCCGGCATTGCCGATGGTCATCAGCAACAGCGCGACGCCGAGGCGCATCGCGGCATAGGGAGAGTCGGTCTGGTAGCGCATGGCGGTGCGTCGCGGCGGCGCGACGGGCGCCACAGAATATACCTACCCGCGCCGTCGGCCGGCGAAAAATCAACCTGCGGTCGCAGGAACCAACGTTCGATCCGAAGAAGATCCCCCGCAATTCCGGCCAGCTGACCGGGTTGCCCGCTACCGTGCTATCGGCCCAGCAGCACCAAGGATAGCCACGGCACGAACGCGACCACCATCGAGACGAAAAACATCACGATCACGAAGGGAAACGCGCGCTGGGCGATGGCCAGGATCGGCTCACCGGTCAGGCCCGACATCACGAACAGGTTGAGCCCCATCGGCGGGGTGATGAAGCCCAGTCCCAGCGTCGTGATCATGACCACGCAAAAGTGGATCGGATCCATGCCGATCTGCTGGGCGACCGGCGCCATCAGTGGAGCGAGGATGAGGATGTTCGGCGTGGTTTCCATGAACATGCCGGCGAGCACGAAGATGCCCACCATGATCAGGATCTGCAGCACATGGTTATCGGTCAGTGCGGTCATCCCCGCCACCAGCGCCTGCGGCACGCCCAGCACCGTCAGGGTCTGGGCGAACAGGATGGCCACGCCGATGATCGGCAGGATGACACCATTGACCCGGGCCGAGGTCTCGAGCATTGCGGGAAAGTCCCGCAGCCGGATCGTCCGCTGCAGCATGCCAACGAGAAGCGCAACCGCGACGGCGACCGCGGCAGACTCGGTCGGCGTGAATACCCCGGAATAGATGCCGCCAAGGATGACGAAGGGCACCAACAGCGCGTACTTGGCGTCATTGAGCGCTCGCAGCCAGGGGCGCAACGAGAACGGCCGCCGCGAATTCTCATAGCCGCGGACGCGATTGATCACGATGTTGGTCACGACCACGCTCAACAGGACGATGACGCCGGGAATCACCGCCGCGGTGAACAGCGTCGTCGACGAAATCCCGAGCACGAGACCGATGATGATGTAGGCGATCGACGGCGGAATCAGGATGCCGGTGCAAGCGCCGGAGGCGACCAGCGCACAGGCGTAGGCCTTCGGGTAACCGCGCTCGACCAGCCGGTCCATGGTGATGCGACCGACGGCGGCCGCATCGGCGGCGTCCGAGCCCGAGATGCAGGCAAAGAAGCCGCAGCCAAGTGCGGTCGACGTGCCGAAACCGGAGCGCAGTCCACCGGTGGTCGCTTCGGCGAAGTCCAGTAGCTTGTTGGCCAGCCCGGAACGGACCATCACGTCACCGGTGAGCACGAACAGCGGTATGGCAATCAGCGCGAACGAGTCCACCCCCTGGAACAGCGCCTCGCCGAGCAGCGACAGCGGCAGCGCGCCGGTGCCGAGCAGTAGCGCCACGGTGCCGAGTCCCAGCGCGACCCAGAACGGCACCGCGAAGATCAGCAGCACGACTATGAACAGCAGGCCAAGGGTAATCGTCATTTTCGGATCAGTCGCCTGGTTGGTTCCGCGGTCAGTCGAACAGCAAGGTGCCCGTGAAGGGTTTGCGGCCGTTGGCGATATTGCGCAGGTCGCGTATGGCCGACTGGATGATCCGCACGACCATCATCGCGAAGCCCAGCGGCACCGCGGCCTCGAACCAGGCCAGCGAAACGCGCATCGCCGTCGCCTGCGCGTCGAAACGAAGAATCGTCCCCAGCGAGTGCAGCGACCAGTACAGCGCGAAACAAGCGAACACCAGCGTTGCAAGTTCAGAGAACAGCAGAACGGCACCCGCGGCGCGTGGCGGCAAGGCACGCACCAGGAAATCGAAACGGATGTGCGCGCGCTGCTTGACGGCGTAGGAAGCGCCGATCCAGCCCAGGTAGATGAAAGCGAAACGCGCGGCCTCTTCGCCCCACAATGAAGAGAAATCGAGAACGAACCGGCGCACCACCTCGGTGACGATCACGAACACGATGAAGCAGTACATGACGAGCATCAGATAGCGCTCGCCACTCTCGTCTATCCGCCGCAATACGCTGCGCATACAAGTTCCTCCACCGGGACGGCATTGCCGTCCCGGCCTCAGGTGCCCAACGACTGGTCAGCCGGCGATAGTGATCCGGCCCTTGGTATTGGCAGCCTTCTTCAACTTGTCGAATGCCTCCAGCGAGCCGGCGAGTTCCTTCTTGATGTCGTTCCACTCGGGGCGCTGCTCACCAGCGGCGGCAACCCATTTGGCGTGCTCGTCTTTGGTGGGCGTATAGAACTTGACGCCAACCTTGCCGAACGCGTCCATCGACGCCTTGCGTGCCACCAGGATCTGCGCAAAACTCTCGGCCTGCGTCTTCTCGCTGGCAGCTTCGAATGCGCTTTGCAGTGCCTTCGGCAGTGCCTGGAACCAGGCGAAGTTGGCGGCGAACATCTGCGCGTCCGGCACCGACTCGACCAGCGTGATCGACTCCAGGATGTCGAGGAAGCCAAAGGTGTACAGCGCGCCGACCGCCGGATCGAGCGCGTCCGCCACGCCCTGCTTGAGCGCGGTCGGCGTCTCGGCCCAGGCCACGACCGTCGGGTTGGCGCCGGTCAGCCGGTAGAACTGCTGCAGCAACTTTGATCCGGGCACGCGCATCTTGAGGCCGCGCATGTCGTCGGGGGTCTTGATCACTTTACCGAGTCCCTTGCGCGTCGCCACGGTCCGCGGATCGACGGTGAAGTAGAACATCGGCTTGTAGCCCTTGACCGTGACCTTGGGCGTGATTTCGTTGTTCCACGCAGCCGAAGTCACCAGATTGGCAAAGCGCTGATTCTCGCCGCACCAGAACGGAATGTTGATGACGTCGACGATCGGCGTGAACGGCGAAAAATTCGAAAGCGACACCGAGCCGCCCTGCACGGTACCCGCCTGTACCTTTTGCGCCAGCGCGCTGCCGACGCCGAGTTGCCCGGCCGGGAAGAGCTTCACATAGACGGCACCCTTGGACAGCGTCTGCAGGTTCTCCTTGAACTGGGTCTGCATGATTGGGTAGGTCTTGTACGCGTCTGCCTTGTACTCGGTGGCGAAGATCATCGTGTGCTTGGCAGCCTTCTCGCGCGCAGCCTCGTCCGCGCCGGCTTGTGCGACCGCCGACTCTGACCACAGGTAGCCACCGGTCGACGCCAGCACCGCCGTCGTGAATCCGTAGCGAGTCGTCACATCCAGAAAACGACGGCGGCCCGCCGACACCGGAAACGAATCCTTGTTTCGCTTGTTCATCACACTCCTCCTTGCGTTGGATTGGATTCAACTTCTGCATCTGCCGCCGCTGTCCGCTCTTCGTCGACTATTAGCGCGGCCACAAAAAAAACCATTCCTGCCAACACCAGCATGAATTCGCCTACGTCGTTCAGCCGCCACATCGACGCGCCGAATTTCACCACGGCAATCCGCAGTCCGACATTCAACGCATAGAACGCGACCAGCACACCGGCGATGCCGAACAGCCATCGGGACGCGGCTGCCGTGCGGACGGGTTCTTGCGCCATCGGCGTTCCTCAGTTCGGGCGAAGCAGAATCTTGGCGGCGCCGCTGCGTCCGGCATCGAGGTCGGCGAAGGCCGCCGCGCCTTCGCCGAGTGTACGCTCCTCGACCCATTCCAGGCGGCCGAAGGCGCCGCCGTGCAGCGCCGCGACCGTCGCGCGCAGGTCAGCGGTGGAATAGGTGTAGGTGCCCAGCAGGGTGATCTCCGCCAGTGTCAGCTTGCGCATGTCGATTTCGCTCGACCAGTCGGCCAGGCCGATGTGCATGATCACACCGCCCGGCTTGACCGCCGCGAAGGCAGCGTTGCGCGTGACTGCCATGCCGACTGCGTCGATCACCAGATCGATCTCATTGTCGTACCGGCCATCCCGGCCGGCCGGATCAACCACCCGGAGTCCGCCCGCATTGCCGGCCTGGATCGCCGCGCTGCGGCGCAGCGAGTTGGTCTCGGCCAACGTGACGTCGCGACAGCCGTAGGACTGCGCCAGCAGCGCCGACAGCAGGCCGACCGCACCCCCGCCGATCACCAGCACCCGCGCCTCGGGCAAGGGCCGGCTCAGCGCCCGCATCGACAGGTTCAGCGCATGCAGTGCGGTGGCGGCCGGCTCCGTAAGCGCGGCGGCACGCGCCGGCATGTCCGCCGGAATCTCGATCAGCGTGCGCTCGGGCACGGCGATACGCTGCGCGAAACCGCCGGGCCGGGTCATGCCGATCATGGTGCGATGCGCGCACAGGTTGTCGCGCCCCGTGACGCAATATTCGCAGCGGCCGCAGGTGATCAGCGGATTGACCGTCACCCGCTCCCCCGTCCGCGGCCCCTCGAGAATGCGCGCGGCGAGTTCGTGGCCAAGGATCAGCGGCGGATTGCGGCGCGGATCCTTGCCATGGTAGGCATGCATGTCGGAGCCGCAGATGCCCGCGGCCTCCACGGCGAGCAGCACGTCGCCGCTGCCCGTGACAGGGTCCGGCTCGTCCCGATACGTGACTTCGTTGGGCGCGGTGTAGACGAGGGCTTTCATCATTTGGTCATCCCGCCGTGAAACCGCCGTCGACGAACAGCGTCTGTCCGGTGACGTAGTCGGAAGCGCGGCTGGCCAGGTAGACCAGCGTGCCGCGCAGGTCGTCGAGCTCGCCGTTGCGGCCGATCATCGTGCGCGCGGCCAGCGCCGTTGTCCGCGCCGGATCGGCGAAGACCCGTGCAGTGAGTTCGGTCGGGAAGAACCCGGGCGCGATGGCGTTGCAGGTCACTCCCCGGCTCGACCAGGCCTGCGCCAGCGCTCGCGTGAGCTGCATGACGCCACCCTTGGACGCGCCGTACGGCGCGCCGTCGGCGAAGGCGCGCACCGACTGCAGTGAGGCGAGATTAATGATGCGTCCCCAACCGCGCTCGCACATTGCCGGCGCCAGTCGTTGGGCAAGAAAGAACGGTACCGAGAGATTGATCTCGATGGTCGCGTCCCATTCTTCCTCGGTCAGCGCATCGGCGGGACGGCGCGGATTGATGCCGGCGGCATTGACCAGGATGTCCGGCGGTCCGAAGCAGGCTGCGGCCCGCTCCACCCCGCCAGGCAAGGCCGCGCGGTCGGTCAGGTCGCAGGCAACCGCCGCGGCACGGCCGCCGCCCGCGTTGATTTCATCGGCCAGTGTCACCAGCTCGCTTTCGCGGCGCGCCAGCAGGCAGACCGCCGCCCCCGCCTCGGCCAGCGTGGTGGCCAGCGCGCGGCCGATGCCCGAACTCGCGCCGGTCACCAGCGCGACACGGTCGCGCAGCGAGAACAGGTCGGCCAGCGGCAGCGCGGACATCAGGCGGAGGTGTCGAAAGTTTCGTCGGGCAGGTACTTGCGCAGACGAAGATCGGCGCTGCGTGCATGCGCCTCCATGCCTTCGTGGCGCGAAATGCGCGCGGTGACGGCGGCGATGTCGCGGGTGGCCTCGCGCGACATGCGCTGCCAGGTCACGGTCTTGATGAACTTGCCCACCGACAGGCCACCCGAATAGCGCGCCGCCTTCATCGTCGGTAGGATGTGGTTGGGTCCCGAGGTCTTGTCGCCGTAGGCCACCGTAGTTTCCTCGCCGAGGAACAGCGAGCCATAGTTGGTCAGGCGGGCCAGCCACCAGTCGAGTTCCGCCGCATGCACCTCGAGGTGCTCGGGCGCATAATCGTCGCTGACCTGTGCGGCCTCCTCGCGCGTATCCGCCACCACGACTTCGCCGTAGTCCCGCCACGCCGCGCCGGCGGCGGCGGCGGCATCAGCCGGCAACGCGGCGATCACCGCGGGCATCCGCTCCATGACGGCCTTGCCGAGTTTCGCCGAAGTCGTCACCAGCCACGCCGGCGACTCGACGCCATGTTCGGCCTGGCCGACCAGATCAACGGCGACGACTTCAGGATCGGCCGTTTCATCGGCGATGACGCAGATTTCGCTTGGGCCGGCGAAAACGTCGATGCCGACGCGGCCGAAGAGAATGCGCTTGGCTTCCGCAACGTATTTGTTACCGGGACCGGCGATGACGTCGGCCGCCCTGCCGGTGACGAGGCCAAAGGCCATTGCGGCGACGGCCTGAACGCCCCCCAGCGTAAGGATTACATCCGCGCCGGCCACGGCCATGGCGTGCATGACCACCGGGTGCATGCCGCGGCGCTGGTACGACGGGGAACAGGCGACGACGAAGGGGACGCCGGCCGCCTTGGCGGTGGCGATGCTCATGACCGCCGAGGCGATATGCGCGTAGCGGCCGCTGGGCACGTAGCAGCCGGCAACGTTGACCGGAATGAGACGCTGCCCGGTGATCAGCCCCGGATGGAGCTCAACCTCGAACTCCTGCAGGCTTTCGCGCTGGCGAAGTGCGAATTCACGGACCTGGCGGTGGGCGAAGGCGATGTCTTCCTTGAGCCGCGCGGGCAGGCCCGCACTGGCCTTGGCAATTTCTTCGGCGGTGACGACGAAATCTCCGGTCCAGCCGTCGAGTTTCTCGGCGTATTCCCGCACTGCCGGTTCGCCGCGCGTTTCGATGTCCCGCAGCATTCGTTCGACTGTTTCGCGGGTGTCGACGGCACCGGTCTCGGGGGTGCGTGCTGCGCGCTTCAGGTAGGTCACGGCCACGGCGGTTCTCCTGGTTCGTGCAAAGTAGGCAATCGGTTACGTTCTATTGCCTGCGTGCAATCGATTGCATGAACCGTACGCCGAAGACCCCACAGTTGTCAACCGCATTCTCGATGGAGTTCTATCTCTACGGGTAAATCCGGGCTGGAGATTCCAGGGAGAGTTGCATTGCAGCCTTGTAATCGATCTCATCGAATGCCTATACTCCACGCAACCTGTCGAACCCACAGCGAGCCGCGCATATTCAAATGGCCGGGAACGTGAGAGCGAAATCACCTATCACGCTGCGCGACGTCGCGCGCGACGCCCAGGTGTCCGCGGCGACGGTGTCGCGCGCGCTGTCCAACCCCGAAAAGGTCCGACCGGAAACGCTGGCACGGGTGCTCGCCGCGGCGCAGGCCTGCGGCTATGTGCTCGACGGCGCGGCACGTGCGTTGCGCGAACGGCGCACGCGCACCATCGGCGCCGTCATTCCCACGCTGGACAATGCCATCTTCGCCAACGCCACGCATGCGCTGCAGCGCACGCTCGAACAGCACGGCTACACGCTGCTCGTGGCCTGTCACGAATTCGATCTGGCCGCCGAGGTCAATGTGGCACGGCGACTCGTCGAGCGTGGCGTCGACGGCCTGGTGCTGGTCGGCCTCGACCATCAGGACGAGCTGTTCCGGATGCTTGAAACCGCGGGCCTGCCCTACCTGCTGACCTGGGCGCTCGACCGCTCGGGCCGACGCCCCTGTGTAGGCTTCGACAACCACGCGGCCGCGACGCGCGTGGTTCAGTACCTCGCGGACATCGGCCATCGCGAGATCGCCATGATCGCCGGCGAGACCGCGCACAATGACCGCGCGCGCAGCCGGGTCGAGGGCGTGACCGCCGCGCTGGCGGCACGTGCGCTCGCGTTTCCGCCGGAGCGCCTGCTCGAACGGCCCTACAGTTTCGCCGCCGGGCGCGAGGCGATGCGCATGCTGGCGGCGCAAATATCGCGACCCTCGGCAGTGATTTGTGGCAATGACGTGCTGGCAATCGGCGCGCTGGCGGAGTGTCGCGCACTGGGCATCGCCGTTCCCGGTGAAATTTCGCTGACCGGATTCGACGACCTTGAATTCTCGGCCCTGACCACGCCGACGCTGACGACCATCCACGTGCCGAGCCACGCCCTCGGCGAAGCGTCGGCGAATGCGCTGCTCAGAATGGTTTCTGGCGAGGTGTCGACGTGCTGCCATGAACTCGGCGTCGATCTCGTGGTGCGCGAGACCACGGCGCCGCCGGCAAGCGGGCAAGTCCGCCGAAGCCCGTAAGGTCGCGGCGAGTCGACGAATTCATCCCGGCGCGCGAACGATGGACTGACGATACACGCATCTTCGGCGGGCTGATTGCAGCCGTGAATGGACTTCGAACATACGAATGGACTGCAAACATACTATTGGCGCCGCACACGGTCACGTCCTACAATCCGATTACGCGGCATCCGCCCCAACGTTCTGCGCGGCATCCGCCCCAACGTTCGAGAATCAGTCAATGGAGGATCCGAACCATGTCTCTGCGAATCAATGACGAAGCTCCGAATTTCACCGCCGAAACGACGCAAGGCACTGTCGATTTTCACCAATGGATCGGGGATGGCTGGGCCATCCTGTTCTCGCATCCGAAGGATTTCACTCCGGTGTGCACGACTGAACTCGGCTACATGGCCGGATTGCAGCCCGAGTTCGCCAAGCGCAACTGCAAGATCATCGGCCTGAGCGTGGACCCTGCCAGCAGCCACAGCAAATGGGCCGCCGACATCGAGGAAACACAAGGCCACAAGGTGAACTATCCGATGATCGGCGATCCGGAATTGAAAGTGGCCAAGCTCTACGACATGCTTCCGGCCGACGCCGGCACGACCTCCGACGGACGCACCGCCGTCAACAACGCGACCGTCCGCACGGTATTCGTGGTCGGCCCGGACAAGAAGATCAAGCTGATGCTCATCTACCCAATGAGCACCGGCCGCAACTTCGACGAGGTGCTGCGCGTGCTCGACTCGATGCAACTCACCGCCAAGCACCAGGTCGCGACGCCCGTCAACTGGAAGCCGGGTCAGGATGTGATCATCGCCCCATCGGTGTCCGACGAAGACGCGAAGAAGAAATACCCCGACGGCTGGAAGACGATCAAGCCGTACCTGCGCGTCGTGGCGCAGCCGAAGTAGCCGTCAGTCGTCCGCTTGGGGAACGAGCGCGGGAACGCCGCCGCCGCGGAAGACGGTCGCCGGCGATGCGGCCGCATGCTCTCACGAACTCGGCGTCGAACCGGTCGTGCGGCAAGACCACGGGGGCGCCAGACCATGTTGACCGCGAATTTGCGGCAAGCTGCGCTCTTGCGGCTTGGTGAATGCGCATGGGAGCAGTTAAGCTGCCCGTGACCGATCCCGACGGCAGGAGTGCATACCGAATGACCATTGACCAAACGCAGCCCGCGCAGGCATCCATCGTCCGGCAGCTCTGGCAGGCGATGAAGCTGTTGCCCGCGCTGCTGGTCGCGGCGCTCGCTTCGACGGCAGTTCACGCGCAGACCGCGACGTTCACGCTGCAGGACAGTACCAACCTGACGCCCGGAACCTACCAGATCTACGTCACCGGGTACTCGACCGCGGGACCCTATGTGCTGCAATCCGACGGGTCCTGGGGAGCGCCCGCCGCACCGACGCCTCCGGCCACGACGGCGACGCTGCCCTGCTACCGGTTCCCGCAGGAAATCTCGCAAGTCCAGATCAACGGTGCGCAGACCTCGATCAGCGCGCGCGTCTATTACTTCGTCGTCACCGATACCACCCGGTTCCCCAGCTGCGCCCCGGTCTTCAGCAATCAGGGAACCTGCTCCGGCGTGACGGTGACCGCGACCTCGATCACCATGGCCAGCGGTTCGGCGATTCCGCCGGGCGGTTGCACGATCGTCGTGCCGATTGCGTCCTCGACTTCGGGTACGGTCGTCAATACGACGAGCGCGCTTTCGACCAGCGGAGGCAGCGCTGCGGCAGCAAGCGCGCCGCTGACGGTGGTTTCGGGTTCAGGCCCGACGCTGGTCAAGGCCATCGCGCCCACGGCCCTCCCCGCGCCCGGCACCGCCACGCTGACCCTCACCATCGGCAACCCGGGTACGGCATCGCTGACGCTGACTTCGCCGTTCACCGACACCATGCCGGCCGGCGTCACGACTGGCGGCAACACCGGAACCTGCACCGGTGTGACGGTGACCCCGACCACCATCACCATGGCCAGCGGATCAACGATTCCGCCGGGCGGTTGCAACATCGTCACGACGATCACGGCATCGACGACGGGAACGCTCGTGAACACGACGAGCGCACTTTCGACCAGCGGAGGCAGTGCTGCGGCGGCAAGCGCGCCGCTGACCGTGGGTTCGGGTTCAGGCCCGACGCTGGTCAAGGCCATCGCGCCGCCGACCATCGCCACGCTCGGCGGCAGCGCCACGCTGACCCTCACCCTGGGCAACCCGGGCGGGACCCCGCTGACACTGACCGCGCCGTTCACCGACACCATGCCGGCCGGGGTCGCGATCTCCGAACCAGGTCTGTTCAACGTGCCGAATGCGTTCACCTACACGTCGGCCGCCATCCTCAATCTCGTGGAACCGTCAGCGTCGCTCGTCACCGACAAGTCCTTTCCCGCGTGGGCTTTTTCCGAAATCGGCGCCAGCTCGACCAGCGGCACCATGGATCTCTCGCAGGTCGATTTCCTCGCCTTTCCGATGAGTACCACCGCGACCGTGTCCGCGGTCCCGTCGGCACCGCCCAAACCGCCCGACAACCCGCCAGTGATCGGGAATCCGGTCGGCGCGGCGGACAACCCGGGCGACGTCGTCAATCACCTGAGCATGCGCGACAACTACTCGGCGTTCATCAACGGGCTTGCGCAGGCCGGCAACGGCCACAAGTCCTGCAGCACGGACTCCACCCCCATGGTGTGCGCCTACCTCGATCTCTTGCAGGGCATCTCGACGCCCGGCAGCGCGGTGCCCCAGTACGTCATCCAGAATCCCGGCGGCTTTCTCGCCGCGAACACCGCGGCCACGCAGGCCAGCCGGCTCAACACGGTCTTCGACGGCGTGATCGGCACGCTGTGGGCGACGACCGGCGCGCCGACGCTGACCATCAACACGGGCGGCACACTCGGCGGCGTCCCGCAGGACACGTTCACGAGTTCCATCGTGACACTCACCTATCCCGGATCGAGTCCGCCATTCTCGATCACGGCGATGAAGTTCACCGGCGCGTCGACCGGATATGTCGCCTACGTCTTCAGCCCGAAGGGCTTCGAGACCGGCTGCAACCTTGGTGCGATCCCCATCGCGGACTGCACGATCCCGGCATCGAGCGGCTATCAGGTATTCGGGGGCGCGGGGGCACTCGGAACGCCGTCGGCCGCCACCTACAACAACTTCGCGAGTTCCTTGCCGCCGGCGACGACAGTCTACGGGAGCACCGGCTACATCAACGTCGTCGGCCGGCTGGCATTCCTGATTTCCGCCGCCATGAATCGCGGCGTCGCGCTGGTGACCTGCAGCCAGACCTACACCTGGCAGTGCTGGCAGGACGAGACCTACTGGTATCCCACCAAGACGACCGCATCGGACCCGACGTCGATCTTTCCGGACATCACGCAGAACCTGTTCTCGCAGTGGATGCACATCGCGACCATCGGTGGCACGCCGATGTTCAAGCGACCGCCGGGTGCCGTGAAATCCGCCAGTGGTACGGCAGGGACCGGCAGGATCATGGGCATGGCCTACGGTTTTGCCGACGACGAAGACCCTACGCCCTCGGCAACGACCCCGGCACAGCCGAAAGTGCCGTCGAAGATGGACCAGACCATCCTGTACGGCGGCGCCGGCCCCTACACCATCACCTTCGGGCCCTGGGTTGCCGCGGCCGCGACGCCGACGCTGTCGGTGGTGAATGCCGGCGGCGGCACCGTCACCAGTTCCCCGGCCGGGATCAACTGCGGCTCGACCTGCAGCCAGTCCTACCCCGCGGGAACCACGGTGGTCCTGACCGCAACCCCGGACAAGAGCGCGCTCTTCCATGGCTGGACGGGCGCCTGCACGGGCGGCAGCACAACCTGCACGGTCGCGCTCAACGCCAGTGCGAGTGTGACCGCCGAGTTCGCGGAGATTCTCGCGGCACCCAGCAAGTACGGCCTGCACGTCGTCGTCAACGGCGCCGGTACCGTCACCAGCTCGCCGGCGGGCATCAGCTGCGGCTCGGCCTGCGGCGCGGCGTTCGCGGCCAACTCATCGGTCACGCTGAGCGCCGTTTCGGCCGCCGGCTGGTCGTTCGCCGGCTGGTCCGGCGCGTGTTCGGGCGCGGCTTCGCCGTGCACGGTCACCATGTCCGAGGCCCGCAACGTCGGGGCAGCGTTCGTCGACAACGCGCATTTCGCACTGACCGTCACCGGCGGCAACGGCGGCATCGTCACCACCACGCCAGGCGGCATCGACTGCGGGACGCGCTGCTCCGCCGGATTCGCCGCCGGCACGACGGTGAACGCGATCGCCCGGCCCAACCCCGGATACCGGTTCGCCGGCTGGACCGGCGCCTGCGCCGGCACCAGCACCTGCGACCTGACGATGAACGCGAACAAGGCGGTGCAGGCCAGCTTCACCGCGATTGCGCCGGGACATCACACGTTGACCGTGCACGACTACGGCGACGGCACGATCACCAGCCTGCCGCCCGGAATCAACTGCGGCAACACCTGCAGCGCTGCCTTCGTCGCGGGAGCGGAAGTCCTGCTGACCGCGACGCCCGCGCCCGGCCAACGCTTCGCTGGCTGGACCGGCGCCTGTACCGGTGTGGGCGCCTGCACCGTGTGGATGGGCAACGTCGAGCACGTCAACGCGACCTTCGTGCCGGATGCGCTGCCCGTCGCCAGTCCCATCCCGACGCTGTCGCAATGGGCGCTCCTGCTGTTGGGCCTGCTGATCGCGGGCGTTGTCTACCAGCGCCTGCGAGTCAGACCTTCGCGACGGGCGGGCATTCGCTGACACCCGGAAAAGCTCTGCTTCAGATATCAAGCTCGATCGTTTCGCCACCACCAGCCCCCGGAACCGCGCAGCAGAGCAGTACTTCGCCTTCCGCCGGCCGCCAGCTGGGCGTTTCGCGGTAGACAACCTGCCCGGAAAGCAGGCGCGTGGAGCAAGAGCCGCACTGGCCCGCACGACAACCAAACGGTGGCGACAACCCCTCGCCTTCCGCAAACTCGAGCAACGTGCCTTTTTCCGGGGTCCATGCAGCCCCCTCTGCGCTGCGAACAAAGGTCACCGAAGCCCGTTCGGCCACCGGTGCCGCGGCCGGCGCCGCAGCCGCATCGTGCCGCCGTTGCAGCGAAGCAGGGCCGAAGGCCTCCGCATGGACGCGCTCGTCGCGGACGCCCAGATCGCGCAGCCCGTCGTAGAGCATTTGCATGAATCCGCCTGGCCCGCACAGGTAGAACTCATGGTCGTCGAACGGCAGCAGGCTCTTGAGCATCGCGACGGTCAGCGGTCCGCGAAGCGTGTAATCCTTTCCCGATTGTTCCTGTGCCGTCGGATGACCGAGGATCAGGTGAACCTTGACCATGCCATCGCCGCGTGCCTCGAGTTCATGCAACTCGTCACGGAACGCGCGCGTCGTGCTGTCATGGGCGACCTGGATGAAGTGCAACGGGCGCATGCGGCGGTGGCGAAAGCCCTCGGCCACGATATGGCGCAGGAACGCGATCATCGGCGTCACTCCGACGCCGGCAGCGATCAGCACCGCGGGCCGCTGCGCGCGGGCATCGATGGTGAAACGCCCCTGCGGTCCCAGCGCCTCGACGATTCCGCCCACGCGAACGTGGTCGTGCAGGAAATTCGATGCAACACCGGGCGCGAATTCCGGACGCGCCGAACTCTCTCGTTTGACGCTGAGGCGCAAGCCGGGATCGGTGGGGGCGGTCGAGATCGTGTAGGTGCGGCGCAGGTCCGCGCTGCTGCCCGGTGGCCGCAACCGGATCGGCAGATATTGTCCGGCCTCGAACGCGGGCACCGCATGCCCGTCGGCCGGTTCGAGATGCAACGAGCGGATCACACTGCTCTCCTCGACGATGCGATTCACCCGGTAGGGCCGCCAGGTCGATGCCAATCGTTCGGCCTCGCGGCGTCGGGCGGCATCGCTCCAGGTGCCAGTCAGCAACGAATTCGGTGAAAAATCGCGGAGAATCCAGCGCAAAGGAAGCGCATCGCGCAGGCGCAGTCCCGAATCAAGGTGAAAGCGCCAGGCCCGTTCGGCGCCTTCGAAGTCGGAAATCGCTTCATCTTCCCAGACGATCTCGGCACGGCCGGTCAGCGTCAGAACGTCGCCACGCTCGAAATCGATGAACAGAAGCCCCGCGACCGGATTCAGCGCGATGTTGCCGAGGGTCATGAAGAAAAGGTTGCCGGCGAAGTCCGGAATCAACAGCGTGCGCTCGTCCTCGATCTTGACGAAGCCACCGCGCCCACCGCGATGCGAGACGTCGGCACCGCGCGCGGCCTCGCCGGCCGCAGCGGGTGCATACGTCGCCACGAACAGCGTGTCGGCAGCGGCGATATGCGCTTGCGCATCTGCGTCCAGAGTGGTGAAGGCTTCACGCCTGCGTGGACGGACGTCGCGAGAATCGCGCACGAACCCGTAGTCGCGACCCTGGATGTATTGCGGGCAATTGCCGACCGTCTGGTCCACGCGCACCGAGAAGCCGTCCCCCTCCCGCGCGCTGACATGCCCGTTCATCCGGTTGCGCCGGCGGGTGCTCAGTTCGATTCCCAGGAAGCCGAGCGGCGCGCCGGTTCGCAGTCCTTCGGCCAGCGGATCGCCGTCGATGGGGCGTGCCGCAATATCGAGCCGGCGCGGATCGGACGAGCACATGAAGCCCGGTTCGCCCACGAGCACCGACGCCCACGGACGACCAAGACCGTCGACCGAGCCGACCAGCACGAACGGGATCTGTTCGATGAATTGCCGGAATTGCTCGGGCAGGAAATCCCGGATCACGCGCTTGCCGACTTCGGTCATGCGTTCCGCTACGCCGAGTCTGGCCTGCACCGCCCGTTCACCCTGGTGGAATTGGTGCCCGGCGTGCATCAGTTCGGATGGCATTGCTGACTCGCCTGGAAAGGATCAGGGGGGAAATTCCGGCACCACCGCAGGCGGCACCGGGTCGTCGAGAGTGAGACGAACCTATGCGGCGAGGCCGGCCTTGGTCTTCTGCATCGGCACGAATCCTGGCAGCCCCTCGACCCGCGCCAACCACGCCCGCACGTTCGGGCAGGCGCCCAGATCAACGTTGCCTTCGGGCGCCGCGGCGATGTAGCTGTAGCAGGCGATGTCGGCAAGCGTCGCGTCATTGCCCACCAGCCAGTTCCGGTCCGCGAGTTGCGCGTCCATCACCTTGAGCAATCCATTTGCCCGTCCGATCACGTCTTCGGGGTTGTACTTGGCGCCGAACACCGTAATCAGACGCGCGGCGGCAGGTCCGAAGGCGATAAGTCCGGCGGCCACCGACAGCCACGCCTGCACATCGGCCTGACCCTTGGCGTCCCGCGGAAGCCACTTGCCGTTCGGGTCGTATTTCTGCGCGAGGTAGATCAGGATGGCGTTGGAGTCGAACACGATGGCGCCGTTGTCGTCGAGTACCGGCACCTGGCCGAACGGAGACAGCTTGAGAAATTCTGGAGCCTTGTGCGCCCCCTTCATCAGGTCGACCTCGACCAGTTCGTGCGGCACTCCCAGCAACGACAGCGCGAGTTGTGCACGATGCGAATGGCCCGACATGGGATGGCGGTAGAGCTTCAGCGAACGGGCAGTTGCCATGACATTTCTCCTTTGGGTGGCGGGATCGGTTCTTTTCGCTGCGTTTGCGGCGAGTGGGTGAACTGTGCTTCAATCGGCGTGCGAGGGGAATCCACGCGAAATCGAAGACACCATTCCGCGAAAAGGAATGATTTGGACCAGTTTCACCTGATCGGCGTGTTCGTCGCGGTAGTGGACGCCAACGGTTTCGCGGGAGCGGCGCGCAAGCTCGGCATCTCGCCACCTGCCGTCACCCGCGCCATCAACGAGTTGGAAACCCAGCTGGGTGTCCGACTGCTGACGCGCACCACACGGGTGGTGCGCGTCACCGATCCCGGCGCGCGCTATGTCGAGGACTGCCGGCGCATCCTGGCCGACGTTGCCGAGGCCAATGAGTCGGTCGGCGGCATGCATAGCGCACCGCGCGGTCGGCTTACACTTACCGCACCGGTGTTGTTCGGCGCCAAATTCGTTACACCCATCGTCACCGAGTATTTGCAGCGTTATCCCGAGGTCAGCGCCTCATGCTGGTTCCTGGACCGGGTCGTCAACCTGATCGAGGAAGGCGTCGACGCCGCCGTTCGCATCGGTGAATTGCCAGATTCGTCGATGCAGGCCATCCCGGTGGGCCACGTGCGTCGGGTGATCTGCGGCGCGCCCGACTACCTCGAGCAACATGGCATTCCGCAGACGCCGGATGAATTGCGGCAGCATCCCATTATTTCCGCCAGCGGTGTTACGCCAACGCCCGAATGGCGACTGAAGCAGGACGGTGCGCCGTGTGTCGTCAAGGTACAACCGCGGCTGATCACCACCACCAACGACTCCGCGGTTGCCGCCGCAGTCGGCGGCTTTGGTCTCACCCGGCTCCTGTCGTATCAGGTCGCCGATCAACTGCGCGATGGGCAGCTCAGGATCGTACTCGGCGAATTCGAACCCGCGGTGCTGCCGGTCAATCTGGTGCATCGCGAAGGCCGGCACGCGTCTCGAAAGGTGCGTGCGTTTCTCGACCTGGCGATCAAGCGACTGCGCGCCATTCCGGCGTTGAACTGAGTGCCATTGTCGGGTCGTGGGCGCCGCCCGCCGCCTCAATCCTTGAAGCCGACACTCCAGTGCGTACCGTCGCAGAACGGCTTGTTCCTGGAAGCCCCGCACCGGCAGAGCGTGTAGTGTTCCTTTGATGCTCCCTTCGCGAAGGTCTGGCCGACAAAATCCGGGCCGCCGACCACCGCGTAGGGGCCATCCTTGGTGACGGTGATCGCAGGCGGGCGTTGTGGGTCGGCGCCGATGACGCCGTCCAGCGAATAGCTCAAGGCGCCCGACGGACAGGCTTGTATCGCCTCGACGATGTTTCCCGCCGTACCCGCCTCCGCATCGATCCACGGTTCGTGCTTGTACTTGAACACTTCGGCAAGGCGATCGGTGCAATGTCCGGCGTGGGCACAGACCGAGCGGTTGTCATGAATCGAGATCGACGCCGTGGCGTAGGTGTCGTGGACGTCGGCGCCGCCATCGGCCACGCGGTCCCCGCTGAAGCCGTTCTTGTTGTGGGTGCCGTCGCAGAACGGTTTGTTCGCCGAGCCGCCACAGCGACATAGCGCCAGTACGGGTTTTACCGGAATCGGCTCGCCTTGTGCATTGCGCAGGTCATCCAGATTCTTGACCAGGTAGGGGCCATTCAGCTTGCACTCGATGGTTGTTGGCTGGCTCATCGCGGTTCCTTTCACTGTTCAGGCATCCACATCCGGCATTCACTTCGATCAAGCACGCGACGCGGTCAAGGATTCGCAATGCGTCGGTGCCTCATCGTAGCAAATGGGGGCTTGGGGGGCGTGCGGATGGCCTCCCGCCAGGTTTCGATCAAGGCACTGCACGTGCCGGGCATCGACAGGCGGCGCAAGGCCGACTAAGCTGACTCGCTGCGCTGCCATATCGAGCGACTCGGCGCATACGCCACGCTTCGGCGACCATCATTCTCCGTGGAACAAGCAGATGACCGAGAGCTACGACGCCATCGTGATCGGGGCCGGCCAGGCGGGACCCGCGCTGGCCGCACGCCTCGGAACCGAGGGCCTGAAGACGGCAATCATCGAGCGCAGGCTGATGGGCGGCACCTGCGTCAACGTCGGCTGCATTCCGACCAAGACGCTGGTCGCCTCCGCGCGGGCAGTGCACACGGCGCGCCGGGGGGGCGAGTACGGCTTCACCACGGGTGAAGTTCGCGTCGACATGACGGCGGTGAAAGCACGCAAGGACGGCATCGTGAAGCAGTCCTCCGATGGCGTGACCGACTGGGTCGGAAAAATGAAGAATGTGACCCTGATTCGCGGCCATGCGCGCTTCACGGCGCCGCGCACGCTGGATGTGGATGGCCGAGCACTGAAGGCGGACAGGGTCTTCCTGAACGTCGGTGGCCGCGCGCTGGTACCGGACATCCCGAGCCTGAAGGACGTGCCGTTCCTCACCAACAGTTCGATGATGGAACTGGACCGGGTGCCGGAGCATCTGGTGATCATCGGCGGCAGCTACATTGGTCTCGAGTTCGCGCAGATGTACCGTCGCTTCGGTTCGAAGGTCACGGTGGTCGAGAAATCCGAGCATCTGCTGACGCGCGAAGACGACGACATCGCCGCCGAAATCCGCGCCATCCTCGAACGCGAAGGCGTGGTGATCCGCACCGGCGCCGAGTGCATGGCACTGGAGAAAAGGGGGGAACGCATCGTCGTCGGACTCGAATGCAGGAACGGCGAGCCGATCGCCGAGGGCAGTCACCTGTTGCTCGCCGTCGGTCGCCTGCCCAACACCCACGACCTCGGCCTCGAGGAAGCGGGCATCGCCGCCGATGCGCGCGGCTACATTGCCGTCGGCGATGATTGTCGCACCAGTGCCGAAGGCGTGTGGTGCATGGGCGACGCCAACGGCCGTGGCGCGTTCACCCATACCGCGTGGAACGACTACGAAATCGTCGCAGCAAATCTCTTCGACCACGATCCGCGCAGAATTTCCGACCGCATCCCCTGTTACGCGCTGTTCATCGACCCGCCGCTGGGCCGCGTCGGCATGAACCTGACGGAGGCGAAGAAAAGCGGCAGGAAGCTTCTCGCCGGCAAGATGCTCATGACCCGCGTCGGTCGTGCCCGCGAGGCGGGCGAGACGCAGGGGTTCATGAAGGTGCTGGTCGATGCCGACACCTCGGAACTACTCGGCGCCGCGATCCTCGGCCTGAACGGCGACGAGATCGTGCACTCGATGCTGGACGTGATGTACGCGAAGAAGCCCTACACCACGATCCAACGCGCCGTGCACATCCACCCCACCGTCTCGGAGCTGATTCCTACGCTGCTGGGCAACCTCAGGCCGCTTTGAAGCGGTGGTGTTCGTCGACGAGGCCTGGGCGTCGGTGGCTCCGCGGCCGATTCCTCGAGCCGATCGCCGCTAGCGATCAGGAAAGCTCTGCTTCAATACCGCCGCGATGGCGGCCTGGCCCTTCGGTATCGGATGGAAGGGCGCGAGGCTCGCGTCGTTGCGCAGCAGCACGCTGAGGCCATAGGTCCAGGGCTCGCTGGTGCAGTATTCGTGCCCCGCCACCACGCCGGAAATGTCGGCGATCGATACGCCTTCCAATTTGCTCACCGCCGCGATCAGCGTCGCCTTGAGCGTGTTCTCGAGCGTGATCAGATAGTCGGACTCGGCGCGCGAGATATCGCCCATGTCCAGGCACTCGTTCGATTGCGACGGGCCCGGCAGCGGCTGGTGGTAGGTGGTGAAGATGATTCTCGGCACCTTGCCCGCCTGCGTGCCTCGCGCCCTGATCGCCGCGACGAGACTCTTGTAGTTGCCGGCGATCTGGCCGCTGTTGATCGGATCCCAGAACAGGTTCTGGATCGGCGCGCCGGGATTGGCCGCCGTGCAGTACGACGAGGATTCCGCGCGCGGCGCGCGATTCATCCACGCCTCCCTGGTCGGGAAACGTTTCACGAATTCGGCGCGAAGCAGCCGCGACCGATCCGGATGTTTCGCGATAGCGGCCACCTGCGCGACGTCCGTGTAGCCGGTCGCGCAGAAGGTGAATATATCCGCGAAGCTGACGTCGTCGGCACCCAGGGTGATGATCACGACGTCCGGCTTGGCGGCGTCGTAGGCAGCATTGAGATTGGTCATCCCGAGCCAATTGCCGAACTGTGCCGGGCGATACAACGCGCCGCCGTAGCGCCGGTCAAAGGCGATGCCGTTGTCGTAGGTCGACCCGGTGCAGGCGAACTTGTGCAACGTCGCCCCGATCATCGGCGCCAGCACGTCGCCATAGGCCTGTGCCGAGTCGTGGCAGAGCTGGTACTCGCCCTGCCAGACCGGATCGTCCGTCCCGCCGGTCCAATGGTTCGGGAATCCGGTGTCGTAGGTGTAGCCGTAGTTGATGCCCTCGCCGGCGGCGATCGAGTCGCCGAGGACGACCACCGAAAGCGGCGCTGGTGCGGCGACCTCGGGTGCAGAATCCGCTCCACCCCCGCCGCAGGCGGTTGCGAGCAAGGCGACCAGAACCAACGCTGGTAGTGTCTTGACCTTCGACGTGGCAACGCTCATCGACGTGCTCCGGATCCGGCGCAACGCCCTGGTTGAGCCGGGCTGCCTTCTTCCGCCCGCGTGCGGATCAGGCCATCGCCTTGGACTTCCGACCGGGGGCCAGCGGCGGAACATAGCCCGACACGCGGCACTGCCATGCATCGATCTGCTTGCCGTTTTCAAAGCGGGTCAGGCTGCAGGTGATGATGGCGCCCGTCTCGGCAAGACTGGCAAGCCGCTGGCGCACCGTTGCAAGCGGCAGGCCCATCTCCTTGGCAATTTCCAGATCGAGGCGTTGACCATGCTTTTTCAGGCAGTTCAGAATATCGCTCATGGCTAATGTCCTCGGTTATGGCAAAGGAAAAGACGTCAATCCATCGGTCCGGCAAAGCGGCAAAGCGTGGCTCTCGCGAATGCGGCGATTGCAATCACGTCAGGCCTCGAGCCGGAATCGACAGGGAATTTCGACCGGGAACTCGGTCTATCGATCCACCAGGCGGAACAGTCGCGAACCGCCTTGCATCTGAAAGTGTTGGCTCCCCGACCTGGGCTCGAACCAGGGACCTGCGGATTAACAGTCCGTCGCTCTACCAACTGAGCTATCGAGGAATCGCGGCCCCGCGGTCGCGGCACCGATAACAGCCCAACATCATAGCTTTTCCGGGCATACCCGGTCAAATCGACGGTCGGCCCCGGCGAGCCGGGAAGGTTAAGATGGGCGCAAGCCCACGACCCATGCAGGACGCTCCCATGCCGAACAAGGATCGCAACGTGCTGGGCGGCGACCTCGAGATCTGCTCGACGTCGCCGCGCACCGGCTTCTACCGAGACGGCTGCTGCAACACCGGCCCCGAGGATCTCGGGCTGCACATCGTCTGCGCGCAGGTGACGCGCGAGTTCCTCGACTTCGCCCGGTCACAGGGCAACGACCTCGTCACGCCGGTGCCCGAGTACGGTTTCCCCGGCCTCAAGCCCGGCGACCGCTGGTGCGTCTGCGCGGCGACCTGGCGCCAGGCCTACGAGGCGGGGGTCGCATCGCCGGTCGTGCTCACGGCCACACACGAGGAGACGCTTGCGGTGATCCCGCTCGACGTGCTGAAGGAACTCGCAGTCGACCGGCAGGAGGGGAACTGAATTTCTGCGACCGGTGGCGCGCCCCGCGACCGCCGCGCCATCGCGACACGGTCACCGCCCCACCCCCGCCAGCACCTCGGCCTTCAAAAAACGCTCGACCACCAGCATGAAGGCGATCGACGGCACCAGCAGCAGGAGCGCGGTGATCGAAGCGATCTGGTAGTTGCCGCCCATGCTGGCGTTGAACATCAGCAGCGGCAGCGTGGTCACATCGGGTACGCCGACGAAATAGGTGCCGGTGAACTCGTCCAGCGATTCGAGGAACACGAAGATGGCGCTGGCGATCAGCCCGGGGGCCGCCAGCGGCAGCGTCACCGTGCGAAAGCAGGTCCACGCCGATGCGCCCATGTTGCGCGCGGCCTCCTCCAGCGACACGTCGACCGAGGCGAAGGCCGCGGAGGCGATCCACACGGCAAGCACCAGGCCATGCGCCGCGTGGACCAGCACGACGCCGAGGATGGTGCCGTTGAGGCCCAGTTCGTAGAAAATCCGGGCAATGTTGACGTAGATCGGGATGTTGGGAATTGCCTGCGGCAGCAGGAAGGCCAGCAGGATCAGACTGCGGTAGCGCAACTTGAGCCGCGCCAACGCGAAGCCGGCCGGCATCGCCACCGCCAGGCTCACGAAGACGGTCAGCAGCGCGATCCAGATGCTGGTGCCCAGCGACGCCAGAGCGTTGCCGCGCGGACTGAACACCTTTTCCCAGAAGGCGAAGCCGAATTCCTGCGGCAGCTTGTTGGGAAAGTACCAGCGCTCGGCGAACGCCCACAGGAAGAGATTGGCCAGCGGCCCGAAGATCACGAAGGCGAGCAGGCCGAGCAGCACGGCCATGCCCAGCAGCCCCGGCCAGCGCGACCGCGCGTTCGCAATCACCGCGACGCCCTCCCCAGCATCGGCTCGAATGCGCTCATGCCGAGTTCCGCGCCGCATGACGCAGGTAGAACCACGCCCCGCCGGCGGCGATCAGCAACGACATCAGACACAGCGCGTTGGCCACCGCGTAGTCGCTGTGGGTGTTGATCCGGTAGGCGATGTCGACGGTGATCATGGTAGGTGAATTCGGATTGATCATCAGCGGCACCGACAGTACCGACAGCATGGTGACGAACGACAGCACCAGTCCCACCAGCAACGTGCCGCCGACCTGCGGCAGGACCACGTCGCCGAGCACCCGCAGCCGCCGCGCGCCGAGGTTGCGCGCCGCCTCGATCTGCTGCGGCTCCAGCGACGCCATCGCGCCGGCCAGCAGCAGCGTCACGAATGGCGCCTGCTTCCAGACGAAGGCGATGACGATGCCGCGCCAGTCGAGCAGGCTTTGCGCTGCCAGCGGCTCGATCATCCCCGACCCGATCAGCACATGGTTGAGCATGCCGTTCTTGGCCAGGAAAGTACGCATCACCTGCCCGGTCACGATGAACGGAATGAACAGCGGCCAGCGGTAGAGCCAGCGCAGGATCGCCACCGCACGCGGATTCTCGCCCAGCGTCAAGTAGCCGGCGATGGCGACGGCAACCAGCCCGATCAGCACGGTGGACAGCAGCGTGATCCAGATCGTGAACAGCAGGTCGGTCTGGTAGAGGTCCCAGGCCTTCGCGAAATGCTCGAAGGTGAAGTCGCCGCCCTTGGCGCGAAACGCCAGGACAGCGGACATGAGCAGCGGCAGCACGAAGAACGCGCCGATCACGGCCAGCGCGGGGGCGACCAGCGCGTAGCCGCGCCAGCCGCCGCGCTGTTCGACCGCGGTGTCGCTCACCGGCCTACTTCAGCACCACGCGCTCGTAACCCTCGACGATGTCGGTGAAGTAAGCCGACAGCGGGAACGGCTTACCGTACTTCGCGAGATCGGCCGGCGGGATATCGACAAAGAGCTTGTTCCACTCCGCCGGCGTCAGCTTCGCCTGCACGTATTTTGGATCGATGCCCGGATACCAGTTGAATTGCTTGACGATGCCCTGCGCCTGCACCTCGGGACTGGCCGCGAAGTCCACGAACTTCTTCGCCAGCGCGGCATTGGCGGCCTTGCTCGGGATCACGTAGTACATCGGCTGGCCGGGCAGCCCGGGTGAAGGCAGCAGGAGCTTCACCTTGGGGTTGAGTTTGCCGTCTGCCTGCCAGGTGTAGAACATGTCGACCCACACGGGGCCCATCGAAATCTCGCCGCGGTTGAGCATGTCCAGCGTGCCGGCGTTTCCCGGTGTCATCACGACGTTCTGGTTGAAGGTCTTGAGTCCCATCAGCGCCTTGTCGATCGCCACCTTCTGCGCCGGGTCGTAGGGCCCCTTCTCCAGTTTGTCGCCAATACCGCTGTTGGCGCCGACCCAGCCCATGACGAAGCCCACGCCGGACATTCCGCCCTTGACGCCGTTGTAGCCGAACTGTTTCGGATTCTTTTTCACCCACTCGGCGAGCGCGGCAAAGCTCTTCGGTGGCGCCTTGACCACATCCGGGTTGTAGGCAAAGGCTATCTGGCTATGAAACATCGGCAGGACGAAGCCGTCGACATTGGCGCCCAGCGCATTCTTGGCGGAGTCGCGCGACACCAGCTTGCCGGCGGCGATGTCTTTGCGGTAGGACAGCAGCAAATTATCCTTGACCATGTTCGCCGCGCCGCGCTGGTGCACGACCGCGACGTCGGTGTCCCAGGCCGCGTTTCCGGCCTTCTGCTGCGCCGAAAGTTTTTCCAGGATCTTCTGCGACCCCGCGTCGCCCGGTCCGGTGCCGACCGCGCGCACCTTCACGCCGGGATTCATCGCCTCGAACTTCGGCGCCAGGAAATTGTTCACATAGTCGACCATGTTCTGGTCGCCGGCGGTGACAACGTTGAGCGTCGTCTGGGCAGCCGCGCCCGTCGTGACGCCAAGCGCCGCCGCGAGTCCGGTGACGACCAGCAGCTTGCGTATGCTCATTGCGGTTCTCCTCGTGTGGATGGACTTGCAACTTCGCCGGGAAACAACAGCAGCGCCTCCCGCGGCACGACGACGGTGGTCGTCGCGCCCTCGGGAACACGCTCCGGAGCCTGAACCCATATTTCCGCACCGTCGGTGCGCACGCGGTAGCGGTAGCCGTGACCGACGTACACCGACTGCGCCACGACGCCCGTGAGCACCAGCGCGTCGGCCGGCGTGGTCGCCGTTTCGCTGGCAAGCTGCGCGGCGTCGCTGCGGAAGTGCGCGCGCAGGCGCTCCGCCGCCGGCGTGCCGGCGAGCGCGATCGACAGCCCGCCGTCGCGCGAGCGCGCCAGGTCGAGTGCGTTGTCCGCGCCCATGAAGCCCGCGACGAAGGCGCTCTCCGGCCGATGAAAAATTTCCTCCGGTGCACCGATCTGCACAATTCGTCCCGCGTCGATGACCGCGATGCGGTCGGCCAGCGTCAACGCCTCCTCGCGATCATGCGTGACGTAGACCGCGGTGATGCCGATGCGCCGCTGCAGTGCCCGCAACTCGTGGCGCAACTCGAGACGCACCTTGTAATCGAGATTGGACATCGGCTCGTCCAACAGGAGCAGATGCGGATCGACCGCCAGTGCACGACCCAGCGCTACCCGTTGCCGTTGCCCGCCTGACAACTGCGTCACCTTGCGCTGCGCGAAACCCTCGAGCTGCAGCAGCGTGAGCATTTCGTCCACCCGCGCGGCGATCGCCACGGCCTTCCGGCCGCGCATGCGCAGGCCATAACCAATATTTCCCGCGACCGTCATGTGCGGCCACAGCGCGTAGGACTGGAACATCATCGCCGTCGCGCGCTTCTCCGGCGGCAGGTGAGTGATGTCGACGCCGCCGACGCGAATCGCGCCCGCATCGGGCCGCACGAAGCCGGCGATCGCACGCAGCAGCGTGGTCTTGCCGCAACCGGAACTGCCGAGCAGCGCGATCATCTCGCCGCGGGCGACGTCGAGGCTGACGCGGTCGAGCACGCGCGTGCTGCCGTAGGAAACGGACAACGCTTCGATCGACAGGTAGGGACTCATCGGCATTTGGGCGGCGCAGTCGGGGGTCTGCCGGCCATGCCGGTCACTCACGGAGGGCGGAGTGTGAACCGAACCGGTGCAGCGGTCATGCTGCGCCGCGCCATCGCGGCCCGGTCGGGGCGCCAGTCGGTGAACGCGGCACCGGTGTGGACCATCCTGCGCCCCGCGAGCCCTGCGGAGCCGCCAATACCCCCGACGTTGCGGAGCCGGGTCAGTGCAATTGCGCGAAAATGCGTTCGGCGAGCGCCCGGGAGATTCCGGGAACCCGGGCGATGTCCTCGATGCTCGCGGCGTGCACGCCACGCACGCCGCCAAAATGCGCGAGCAGCGCGCGGCGCTTGGCCGCGCCCACGCCGGCGATATCGTCGAGCGCGGAGGTCGTGCGTGCCTTGGCGCGGCGCGCGCGGTGCCCCTGGATGGCAAAACGGTGTGCCTCGTCCCGGATCTGCTGCAGCAGGTGCAGGCCCGGGTGGTCGGACGGCAACCGGAGCACGTCGTCTCGCCCGGGGAAGACAATCTCCTCCTCGCCCGCCTTGCGTTCCGGGCCCTTGGCGATGCCGATCAGCGGCACACCGTGCATGCCCTGCTCCTCCAGCACATTGGCGGCAACGCCCACCTGCCCCTTGCCACCGTCGATGACCAGCAGGTCCGGCGCCGGAAATTCCCCGGCGACGATGCGCGCGCAGCGCCGCGTCAGCGCCTCGCGCATCGCCTCGTAGTCGTCGCCGCCTTGCGCCGGAGTGACATTGAAGCGCCGGTATTCGGAGGATTGCATCGCCAACCGGTCGAAGACGACGCAGGAAGCGACCGCCGCCTCACCCATGGTGTGCGAAATATCGAAACACTCGACCCGTTGCACCGACGACGGCAGACCAAGTGCGGCATGCAGCGCCGCAAGGCGATCCTCCTGCGTGGCCTTCTGCGCGAGCTTCTGGCGAATCGCCAGCACAGCGTTCTGCAGCGCCATGACCAGCCATACGCGCCGTTCGCCACCGGGATTGCCGACGATTTCGATCTTCAGCCCCGATTGCGCCGACAGGACCTCGGCCAATGCCGCGTGGTCGGCCACATCCGGCACGACGATGGTCGGCGGCACCGGCCGCTCCACATAGTGCTGCTCGAGGAACGCCGGCACGATCTCCGACAGATCCGTAGGGTCGACCGCGTCGGCGTGCCGTGGAAAGAAAGTGCGATCACCGACGTGACGGCCGCCGCGAACCATCACGACATTGACCGCGATCAGGCCGCGCTCCGACGCCGCCGCGATCACATCGACGTCACCCGCGGTCGCGCTCTCGACGAACTGACGCGACTGCAGCTGCTGCAGTCGGCCGATCTTGTCGCGGATACGCGCGGCTCTTTCGAAGGCCAGCGCTGCAGCCGCTGCTTCCATCTGCACCTGCAACTGCGTGAGCACCTCGCCGGCCTTGCCGCGCAGAAACAGCGCCGCGCTCTCGACATCGTCGCGGTATTCCTGCGTGGAGATGAGTCCGACGCAGGGCGCGGTGCAGCGCTGGATCTGGTGCAGCATGCAGGGGCGCGACCGGTTGGCGAAAACGGTGTTCTCGCAGGTGCGCAACTGGAACACTTTCTGCAGCAGCGCCATGCCCTCGCGGACGGCGCCGGCGCTCGGGAACGGTCCGAAGTAGCGGTGACGGCGGTCCAGCGCACCGCGGTGGAAACGCAGCTGCGGGAACGGGTCTCCGGACACGCAGACGTACGGATAGCTCTTGTCGTCGCGGAAGAGAATGTTGTAGCGCGGCTCGTGCGCCTTGATGAGGTTGTTCTCGAGCAGCAAGGCCTCGCCCTCGGAATGCGTGACCGTGGTCTCCACCCGCGCGACCTGCGCCACCATCACGGCGATGCGCGCCTCGTGCCCGGTCTTCTGGAAATAGCTGGTGACCCGCTTTTTCAGGTCGCGGGCCTTGCCCACGTACAGCGTCTCGCCGGCGACATTGAACATCCGGTAGACCCCGGGCCGATGCGGCAGCGACGCCAGGAGTTCGCGGGCATCGAACGGGGTCGGGGTGGGCGGCGTGGCGGACATCGCGGGCGGCGTCACGCCTCGCGCGGCGGCCCGTCGCCGCGGGCCAGGTGTTGCGCGAGGGTGTCGAAGACGGCGCGAAACATTGCGGGAGTCAGCCGGCGGGTATTGGTGTTGTAGCGGCTGCAATGGTAACTGTCGACGAGCAGGCGCCCGCCATCGAACCGGTGCCCCGCGCCGTGCGCGAAGGCATGCGCCGACCGCGCTGCACCCAGCGCGCGCAGCGTGGCGTCGTGGGCGATGCGGCCGAGCGCGAGGATGGCGCCGCCTTCGGGCACCGTCGCGAGGTCGGCGGCGAGAAATCCGTTGCATTCCCGGACTTCGGCCGGCGTGGGCTTGTTCTCCGGGGGCAGGCACTTGACAGCATTGGTGATGCGGCAGTCGAGCAAGGCAAGCCCGTCATCGCGAGCGCTCCCCTCCGGTTGCGATGCGAAACCAAAATCGAACAGCGTCTGGTAGAGCAGGATGCCGGCATGATCGCCCGTGAACGGCCGGCCGCTGGCATTGGCGCCGTGCATGCCGGGCGCCAACCCGACGATGACCAGCCGTGCAGCGGTTTCGCCAAACGGCGGCACGGGTCGACACCAGTAATCCGGGTGGCGAAGCTTGACGTCGGTGAGGAATCCGGCCAGGCGCGCGCAGCGCCGACAGTCGGCATCGTAGGAGGCCGAAATATCCGCGCTCCCGCCTTCTGGCACAATCGCTATCTTTCTCCGGGTCGACATGGCGCGCGCATCGTAGCAGGTTCGCGCAGCCACTCCGTCCGACCATTCTGACTTCGCTGCCCATGCTTCCCGCTGAATTCCGTCTCGACGTGCGCAGCCACCTGCCTGCCCGCGCCACACGCAAGCCACCGCTGCTTTTCATTCACGGCGGCTATTGTGACGCCTGGTGCTGGGAGCCGTTCTTCCTGCCCTGGTTCGCCGCCCATGGCTGGCCCGCACACGCGCTGTCGCTGCGCGGGCACGGCGCGAGCAACGGCCATGAGACGCTCTTTGTCACCGGCATCGACGATTATGTCGCCGACGTCGAGCACGTCGCCGGGCAACTGAGCGGGCCGCCGGTGTTGATCGGCCATTCGATGGGCGCGGCGATTTGCGAACGCATGGTCGCCACGCGACCCGTTCGCGGCGCAGCGCTGCTCGCGCCGATACCCCCCGCCGGGCTGCTTGCAGTAGCCGCGCGGCTGGCGACCTCGCATCCGGGCTATCTGCCGCAGATGGCCGCGCTCGATCCGAGCCGATTGACCGCGGACCTGCTCGCCACGCTGCGTCCGTTCTATTTTTCCGACCGCGTCGACCCGATGCTGCTCCCCGAGGCGCTGCGTCACCTCAACAGCGAGTCGCCGCGCGCGCTCTTCGACCTTTCGCTGCGGCTGCACTGGGCGCTGCCGCAGCGGGTGCCTTCCCCGGTGTTCGTGCTGGGCGCCAGTGCCGATCGCATTTGCACTCCCGAGGACGCGCGCGCCACTGCGGCGCACCATCGGGTCAGCGCCAAGATCCTGCCCGGCATGGCTCACATGATGATGCTCGAGCCCGAGTGGGAAACCGCGGCGGAGGCTCTGGCCGAGTGGATTTCCGAACTGCCATAGAGATCGTTCGGCGGCAATGCACAGGCTCCGCCCTCGAAGGGTGGAGCAAAGGTGTCAGCGCCTCTTGCCGCGGACGTAGGCGTAGAACGCTTCCGTGGGCAGGGGTTCGCTGGCCCAGAAGCCCTGGAAGTAGTCGCAACCGCGCTTGTCGAGGAACTCGAGTTGCTCGCGGGTGCCCACGCCTTCGGCGACCACCTTGAGATTCAGGCCGCGGGCAAGCCCGATGATCGCCTCGGTGATCGCTGCGTCCTGCGGATCCGTCTCCAGGTCGGCGATGAACGAGATGTCGATCTTCAGCGTGTCGATCGGCAAGTGCTTGAGGTGGGTGAGCGACGAGTAGCCGGTACCGAAGTCGTCGATCGCCACCGTGAATCCTTCATCGCGCAACTGGTGCAGCACCTTGCGGATAGCTTCCGTGTCGTGCATCAGGCTCGTCTCGGTCACCTCGAGCTCGATCCACGACGGATCGCATTCCTCCGCGCGCACGATCTCGGAAATGCGCAGCGCCAGATCCTCCCGGTTGAACTGACGCGCCGAGAGATTGGTCGAGACCTTGAGTTCGAGCCCGGCCTTGCGCCACGCCACGCATTGGCGCGCGGCGGAGCGGAGCACCCACTCGCCGAGCTTGTGGATCAGCCCCGATTCCTCGGCCAGCGGGATGAACACCTGCGGCGGCACGACGCCGTGTTCGGGATCCTGCCAGCGCACCAGCGCCTCGGCGCCGACGATCACGCGATCGGAAACGCGCAGCAACGGTTGGTAGTGCAGGCTCAGCTGGTCATCGGCCAGCGCTGCGCGCAGTGCTGTTTCCAGCGTGTGCTGACGCAAACGGTGTTCGGCCAGATTGGCGTCGAAAAACTGGAACATGTTGCGTCCAAGATCCTTCGACCGGTACATCGCGACGTCGGCGTACTTGAGCAGCTCGTCCGGATCCTCGGAATCGTCCGGATAGACCGAGATGCCGATCGACGAGGTGACGTAGATATCGTGCTGCTCGATCTTGAACGGCTGCGCCACTCCGTCGAGCAGCTTCTGACCGACCCGGCCCAGCACGGCAGAGTCGTCGAAATCCTCGACAATCACCATGAACTCGTCGCCGCCCAGGCGTGCCAGCAGGTCGGTTTCGCGCAACGCGCCGGAAAGCGCCGCGGTGACCTCCTTCAGCAGCTCGTCGCCGATTCGATGTCCCAGCGTGTCGTTCACGTTCTTGAAGCGGTCGAGGTCGATGAACAGCACGCCGACCCGGCGACCGCCGCGCCTGGCCTTGGCGATCGCCTGCAGCAGGCGTTCCTGAAGCAGCAGGCGATTGGGAAGACCGGTCAGCGCATCGCGCGTGGCCAGATATTGCAGGCGCTCTTCGGCCTCGATCCGTGACGAAACATCCTGCACGAACGACAGGATCGATACTATCTGGCCCTGGTCGTCGAGCAGCGCCGAGTGATACCACTCACACCAGATGGTGCTGCCGTCGCGGGTGTGATTGCGCGTGAGGCCGGTGGCGCGTGGCTCCTCGCCACCGATCAGCTTGCCCACCAGGCCAGCGAACGCTTCGCGGTCGTCCTCGTGCACCAGCGGACTGCTCGCCAGCGGCACGCCGAGGACCTCCTCGGTCGTCCAGCCGAAAACATTCTCGGCCTGCGGCGACCAGCGCACGAGGTGGAATTCGCGGTCCCATTCCAGCACCGCCAGCGGTGTATTGCTGATGTGCGACGAGAGCATCCAGTTGGCGCGCTTCAGCGCCTCCTCGTTGCGCTTCTGGTCGTGGATATCGGTGTGGACCTCGTAGATGCCCTTGACGTTGCCTTCGTCGTCGCAGTTGGGCGCGTAATGGATCGATTCCCACCTGTGGCGGCCGTCTGGCTGCGCCAGCTTCTGTTCCGTGGATACGGTCTCGCCGGTCAGCACGCGGTCGAGCAACGGCCCCAGCTGCGCGGCCCGCTCGGCACCGACCACCTCGGCGACATGGCGCCCGATCAGTTCCTTGCGGCTCTCACCCAGCCAATCCTCGTAGTGCCTGTTGAGGATGCTGTAGCGATAGTCGCGGTCGATGTAGGCCACGCGCGACGGCACGTTGTCCATGATGAGGCGCAGGTCCGCCTCGGACGCCTTCAACGCCTCCTGCGCCTGCTTGAGACCGTGGATGTCGTTCATCAGCACGAACGCGCCGTGAACCTCGCCGGCCGGCGAGGCGTCCGGAACGACACGAATCGTCATCCAGCGGCGCACGCCGTTGGCGCCCGGAACCAGCCGGTCGAAGGCCGTGGACTCACCCTGCATTGCCCGCGTCAGCATCGCCTGCGCGCTCTGGTAAATGCCGTGTCCGACGACATCACGCAGGCGCATCGAACTCGCCTGCTCCTCGCTCAGCCCGAAGAACTGACGGAACGTCCGGTTGACGAAGTGGCAACGCTCATCGCGGTCGATGTAGGTCACTGGCGCGGGCACGCCGTCCATGATCGCGCGCAAGGTGAGTTCACGCGCGGCAAGGGCGTCCTGCGCCTCCTTCAGGTCGGTGATGTCATGACCGACGACGTACTCACCCTTGACCGTGCCGTCGAAGTGGACGTCGGGCACACAGCGCACGCGTATCCACCGCTCCCTGCCGCCGGCATCGACGATCGCCCGCTCATGGGTGATCGCCTCCGCGCCAAACAGACTCTCGGGACCAGGCGACTCGGTCCCCACGATATCGGGTCCCGGCACTTCCTGCGGTGTGCGACCGATCACCTGCTCACGCGGCAGGCCGATCAGCTGCAGGAACGCTTCATTGACGAATTCGTAGCGCCGATCCGCCGACAAATAGACGATCGGTTCCGGGATATTGTCATTGAACAGGCGCAACTGCTCCTCTCGGGCGGCAAGCGCCTGTTCGGTGAGCTTCAGGTCGTGGATGTCATGCTCGGTGCAGTACAGCCCTCGCACGGTTCCCGTGGCGTCGAGGTCGGGGACTATGCGGCCACTAAGCCAGCGCCGCTGCCCCTGCGCCGTGCCGCCAACGCGTTCGTATTCGACCTGCTCTCCCGCCTGCGCCCGCTTGAGGATCGGCCGCAGAAAAGAACCGACATCCGGCGTCATGACCTCATACGGTGTCTTGCCGTAGATCTCATCCTGCGGCTTGCATACCGAGTTGGCGAACGCCTGGTTGACGAACGTGTACTTGATGTTGCGGTCGAGATAGGCGACCGGCCCTGGAATGTTGTCGGCGAAAAGGCGCATCCGCGCCTCCTGCGCCTTCAGCGCGTCGCGCGCCTGCACGTCGACCTCGATGTCGTGCATCACCACGAACGCGCCGCCGACTCGTCCGCCCAACTCCCGATCGGGAAACAGCGTGATTCGCGTCCAGCGCGGGTCGCCGGTCAGTTGCCGCTCGCGTCGCTCGTAGGTGACCGTGGCGCCGGCAAACGCGCGCTCGATGTAGCCCTGCATCTCCGCGTAGGCGTCGGCCGGCAGGACTTCGTTCAACATATGGCCCGGTACGTCGTCGGCGACCACCCCCAGCCAGGTGCCGAGCGGCCTGTTGGCGAAGCGGATTCTGAGTTGTCGGTCGAAGTGCAGGATGGGCACGCCGACGCTGTCGGTCACCAGCCGCAGCCGATGCTCGCGCTCCCCCGCTTCCAGCTCAAGCTTCTTGAGGTGGTCGACGTCGTTGTAGGTAACCAGGTAGCCGCGCACCTGACCCCGCGCCGTGCGATCCGGATAGTAGTCGACGCGCACCCATACCGGCGGCCGGCCGGGAATGACCAGCTGGCGCTCGTAGACCGTGCGTTCGCCGGCCAGCGCAGCGTTGATATAGGCCTGATACAGCAGGTAGATGTCGCGGCCGAGGACTTCGACCGCCTCCCGGCCTACCACCTCGTTTTCCGACTTGCCCAGCCAGGCGCAGAACGCCCGGTTGACGAAACGGTAGCGCTGGTTGCGATCGACGTAGGCGAGCGGAACCCCGAGCGCGTTCAGCTTGCGCTGTGACAGCGCCAGCATGACTTCGCGTTCCGCCGTCCCGCCTGTCGAAACGGGCAGTTCCATACGGCTCAGGGACCTGGTCAAGGCCATGGTTCTGTGTGCTCCCCGCGCATCCGACCGTGCGAATAGCCGGCTGGCGCCGTCGGGCGCCTCTGCCGATTCACCGCTTCTGGTCCCGAATGTGCCAAGTCGTCCAGTACAAGCAAGGATCAGGCCCGCCCCTTGGTTGCCGGCCGCCGTCGGCAACGGCCCTGGACGGACTACGGCGGCGAAAGGGCGACGGGCCCCGGTCTGATCGACGTTGCGCCGCCGGCGCAGGCGCCCGCCGAACGCGCGAGTTCCGGCGCCATCCGGTCCGCCGGTTACAATCTTCGTTACCCAGCACGATCCGCGCCGCCAGGCCCGCCTGTGGAATGGTCGGTCGGATTGCGCCGCTGGGGGTCTTGCTCCCTGCGACTATTTGCGTACCGACCCATGCCCAGCTGTTCCCCGGCCAAAGGCCGCCGCCCTCTGCGCCGATCGCTGTCCCAGGCAGCAGGCACCGCCCTGCTCGGATTCATGTTGCTCCAGTGCGCGCTGACCGCGGCCGCGTCGGAGATCACGCTGTACGAGGACGACAATTTTGGCGGCCAGCGCTTCACCGCGCGCGGTTCGATTCCCAATCTCGACCGCTCCGACTTCAACGATCGCGCGTCATCGGTCGACATTCGCGGCGGTTCATGGCGACTGTGCTCGGATGCGGATTACCGCGGCAAATGCGTCACGCTTGCGCCGGGCACCTATCGCTCGCTGGGAGCAATGGGGCTCAACGACCAGGTTTCATCGATTCGCGAAGTCGCCGGGCAGGCGGCGGCCAAACCCGTTGACCGCGGCGGGTCCATCGTGCTCTACGAGTACCCCGGTCTCACCGGCCGCGCGATCACCGTCGACCGACCGGTTGCCGATTTCAGCAGCATAAGCTTCAACGACCGCGCGCAGTCGGCCTACGTCAACAGCGGCACCTGGCAACTGTGCAGCGATGCCGGTTTCTCGAGCACCTGCGAGGTGTTCCGGCCGGGCCGCTGGGACAATCTCGGCGCGGTCACCGGACTGGTCAGTTCGGCGCGCACCATCGGCGGTGGCAGTAGCGGCAGCGGCGGCAGTAGCGGCAGCGGCGGCAGCGGCGGCGATCGTGCCGGTGGCATGCCCGGCGGCGGCCAGGGCGGCAAGGCCCGCGTCGTCCTCTATGAAGGACCGAATTTTTCGGGCCGATCCTTCGTGGTGAGCGCCGATGTCATGTCGAATTTCGGCGCAACCGGCTTCAACGACCGCGCGTCGTCGCTACGGGTAGAGCGCGGCTCCTGGTTGTTCTGCTCCGAAGCCAATTTCCTCGGCGAATGCCGCAGCTTCGGGCCCGGCGACTACGCCGAACTTCCACCCGGCCTCGACGACCGGATTTCGTCGGGCCGGCGCATCGACAACGACAATTCACACAACTCGCCGCGAAGATAGGTGCCCTTCAACGGCTCTCTCCGCCCGCTTTGGTCCACCCCTATGCCCATCGTCGATGACCTCTCCGGACTACGCCGTCTCCTGACCACGGTACGCACCGTCGCCGTCGTCGGTCTGTCGGCGAACTGGCACCGGCCGAGCTACTTCGCCGCGAAGTACATGCAGGAGCACGGCTACACGATAATCCCGGTGAATCCAACCTATCCGGAAGTGCTCGGACAGCATTGCTTCCCCGATCTCGCGGCGATCGGCAAGCCGGTCGACATGGTCGATTGCTTCCGCAAGCCGGAAGACATCCTGCCCATCGCGCAACAGGCAGTTGCCATCGGTGCGCGGGTGCTGTGGCTGCAACTGGGCATCCGCAATGAAGCAGCCGAACGCTGCGCCCTCGCGGGCGGACTCGACGTCGTCGTCGACCGCTGCATGAAGATCGAGCATGCGCGAATCCTGGGCGGGCTCAACTGGGCCGGCGTCAACACCGGGGTGATCTCGGCACGGCGGCCGGCATGAACCGCGATGGATCCGACCATGTCTGATCGCCGCTTCGGTTTCGACACGCTCTGCCTGCACGCCGGGCAGATTCCGGACACGGCCACCGGCGCACGGGCCATGCCCATCTACCAGACGACTTCGTTCGTCTTCGACAGCGCCGACCACGCCGCGAGCCTGTTCAATCTGCAGACCTTCGGCAACGTCTATTCGCGCATTTCAAACCCAACGGTCGCGGCGCTCGAGGAGCGCGTCGCTGCGCTCGAAGGCGGCCGGGCCGCGCTGGCCACGGCAACCGGCATGGCGGCGCAGATGGTCGCCTTGCTCACGCTGTGCCGCGCCGGCGACCACATCGTTGCCTCGCGCACGCTCTACGGCGGTTCGTACTCGCAGCTCTCGGTGACCTTCGCGCAATTCGGCATCGACGCGACCTTCGTGGACAGCGACGATGCCGCCAACTTCCGCGCCGCGCTGCGGCCGACGACCAAGGCCGTCTACGTCGAGACCATCGGCAATCCGCAGCTCAACGTCGTCGACCTGAGCGCGATCGCCGAGATCGCCCACGAAGCCGGGTTGCCGCTGGTCGTCGACAACACGCTCGCCTCGCCGTACCTGTGCCGGCCTTTCGAGCATGGCGCGGACATCGTCGTGCATTCGGTCACCAAATACCTCGGAGGCCACGGCACGACCATGGGCGGCATGCTGGTCGAGTCCGGCCGGTTTCCCTGGGACAATGGAAACTTCCCGCAAATGACCGAACCCTCGCGCGGCTATCACGGCGTGCGCTTCTTCGAAACCTTTGGCGACTTCGGGTTCACCATGAAGGCGCGAATGGAGACCATGCGCACGCTGGGTCCGACGCTCGCACCGCATTCGGCGTTCCTGCTGCTGCAAGGCATCGAGACGCTGCATCTGCGCATGCCGCGCCACTGTACGTCGGCGCTGCGCGTAGCCACGCATCTTGAAGCGCATCCGGGTGTGGCGTGGGTGAACTATCCGAATCTGCCCGGCAACCGCTATGCCGATCTGGCTCGGCGCTATCTGCCCGAAGGCGCCGGCGGCATCCTGACGTTTGGCATTGCCGGCGGGGCGGCCGCCGGCGTCAAATTCATCGAGTCGGTTGAATTCCTGTCGCACCTGGCCAACGTCGGCGATGCCAAGAGCCTGGTCATCCATCCCGCATCGACCACGCACCGCCAGCTTTCCGACGAAGAGCAGCGCGCCGCCGGCGTGACGCCGGAGATGATAAGGCTGTCCATCGGCCTGGAGACTCCGGAGGATATTCTCTGGGATATCGATCAGGCACTCGCCAAGGCAATCCAATGAAGCGTTTCACCGCCATTCCCTGGCCATGGGTCGGTCTCGTGCTCACGCTCGCCCTGCTCGGCCAGGAGATCCTGTTCCGCTGGTTCGGCGCCACGCCGTCGCTGGCCGAGTCGCTGTATCGCGTGCTGGTGATGGCGCTTGGCGCCACCTCGCTCGCCTTGCTCCTGTTGCCGCCGCGGCGCCTGGGCTATCTGCTGGGCTTCCTCGTGTGCGCCGGGCTCATGGGCTGGGCGCTCTGGCTGCAATACGGCCTGGGCCTCGAGCCGTGCCCGCTCTGCGCACTCCAGCGTCTGGCGGTGACTGCGATTGGCGTCGTATTCCTGGTCGCCTGCATCCACAACCCGAATCGTTTCGGCGCCACCATGTACGGCGCGGTCGTGCTGCTGATCGCCGCCGCGGGCGGCGCGGTTGCCGTCCGCCACGTATGGCTGCAGGCGCTGCCGGCAGATCAGGTTCCCGCCTGCGGGATGGGCCTTTCCTACATGCTCGACACGCTGCCGCTGTTCGAGGTGCTGGGCAAGGTATTCGCCGGCAGCGGCGAGTGCGCGGAGAAGGGCTGGATATTTCTCAGCCTCGCGATTCCCGGCTGGACGCTGGTGTTCTTCATCTCGATCGCAATCTACGCGTTGATGCTGAGCCGGCGCGATTGATCCGCGCGCCGGGAATTCACTTCGGCGCCATGCGGATCGCGCCGTCCAATCGGATCACTTCGCCGTTGAGCATGGAATTGCGGATGATCTCGCCTGCCAGTGAGGCGAATTCGTCGGGCCGGCCCAGCCTTGGCGGAAACGGGACCATCCTGCCCAGCGCTTCCTGCACGCTCTCCGGGACGTCGTGCATCATCGGCGTGCGAAATATGCCCGGAGCGATGGTCATGACCCGGATCCCGGATCGCGCAAGATCGCGCGCGAGCGGCAATGTCATCGCCACGATGCCACCTTTGGACGCGGCGTAGGCGGCCTGGCCGATCTGGCCGTCGTAGGCGGCGACCGACGCCGTATTGATGATCACGCCGCGTTCGCCTTCGGCGTTGGGTTCGGACTTGCTCATCGCCTCTGCAGCCAGTCGGATCATGTTGAACATGCCGACCAGATTGACCGAAATCGTCCGCGCGAAACTGGCCAGCGAATGCGGCCCTTCCTTGCCGATGACCTTTTCGCCGTGCACGATGCCGGCGCAACCGACCAGTCCCGACAGTCCGCCGCGGATCGACAGCGCCGCAGCCACCGCCCCCTGAGCGCTGGTCTCGTCGGTCACGTCGGTCCGCACAAAACGCACCGGCGAGCCGAGTTCAACCGCCAGCGCCTTCCCTTGTTCTTCGCGAAGATCGGCGATCACCACATTGGCACCTCCGGCGGCCAGCATGCGGGTGGTGCCCGCGCCCAGGCCCGACGCCCCGCCGGTTACGACAAACGTGCTGCCTCTGATTTCCATGAATTGACCCGTCTCCTTGATGTCAGCGTGGCCATGCGACGGCATCGTCGAGCACGGCAGTTGCCCCGGCGTCGTTCCCCTTCGCGTCGGCTGGCGTTTAAAGGCGTGGAACCCCGCGTGTCGACCGTGTGTCGACCATTGGCCCGCCGCCGCCCTGTGCCTCCGCGATTGCCCGCCGGATCCGGCAAGTTGCCATCTTCAGGCTTTTCGCGGCCGGGGCGCTTCGCTGGCCACCAGATTAAAGCACTTTGCTTCAGGCGGTGTATCGACCGTCGCCGCCTGTCGCGGTTCGTCGGTCGCCCTCATGGCGAAACGGGTGCGTTTCACGGTATAATCGACGACTATTTATTCCTTGAGAATCAAGCCTTTCTCCTCACCTCGCCGCACGGCGCCGACCACCTGAGAACCCGTCATGCCGATCTACGAATATCGCTGCACTGCCTGCAGCCACAAGTACGAAACGTTGCGGAAATTTTCTGACCCACCGCTCACCGAGTGTCCGAAATGCGGCAAGGACACACTCACCAAGCTGGTCTCGGCCGCCGGGTTTCAGCTGAAGGGCACGGGCTGGTATCAGACCGATTTTCGCGGCGGCGGTACGACCAAGCCTCCGGCCCGCGAATCGGCGGACAAACCGGCGATGGAATCCACTGCAGGCGCCACGTCGGACTCCGGTGCGAAGTCGGACTCCGGTGCGAAGTCCGACACGGGTACGAAGTCCGAATCTCCCGCTGCCAAACCGGCTGCGCCCGCCCCGTCGACGCCCGCGTCGTCCTGACGCGAACTCGAACAACCCGGATCTGCATCCATGAAACGCTACCTGATCGCCGGATTGCTTGTCTGGATCCCGCTCGGCATCACGATCTGGGTGTTGCATTTCCTGGTCACCACGCTCGACCAGACACTGCTGCTGTTTCCGGAACGCGCGCGCCCCGACACGCTGTTGGGGTTGCACATTCCCGGGTTTGGCGTGTTGCTTTCGTTCGCAATCCTGCTCCTGACCGGTATCGTCGCTGCGAATTTCCTCGGCGAGCGCCTGATCCGCGTCTGGGAAGCACTGCTCGGCCGCATCCCGGTGGTCAAGTCGATCTATTCATCGGTCAAGCAGGTGAGCGACACCCTTCTGTCCGACTCGGGCAACGCCTTTCGCAAGGCGCTGCTGGTCGAGTTTCCGCATCCCGGAGCGTGGTCGATCGCCTTTCTGACCGGCACGCCGGACGCGGCGGTGAGTGTTCATCTGACGGGGGAGCATCTGTCGGTCTATGTGCCGACGACGCCGAACCCCACATCGGGTTATTTCATCATCGTCCCGAAGGCGCGGGTGCGCGAACTCGACATGACCGTCGACGAGGCCCTGAAATACGTCATATCGATGGGCGTGGTGGCGCCAGGCGCAACGGCGCGCCCCGCACGCGCGATCGGTCCGCCGGCCGCGAATCGCGCCGACGCCGACGCGACTTCCTCCATCGAATCCCGAAATTGACCGGGTAGCGGCGCGTCGACGCGGTCGTCGTTGCCGCGTGACGCGTGTCGGCTGCCCGCCCAACCGCACTATCCCGATTGTCCCGACGAACAGCAACACGGAGACTCGCCGTGAAACGTACCGACTACTGCGGCCGGATCGACCGCCGCCATCTCGACCAGACCATCACCCTGATGGGCTGGGTCCACCGCCGCCGCGACCATGGCGGCGTCATCTTCATCGACCTGCGCGACCGCGAGGGTCTCGTGCAGATCGTCTGCGATCCCGATCGCGCCGGGACATTTGCCATCGCGGAAACGCTGCGCAACGAGTACTGCATAGGGATTCGCGGCCTGGTCCGACCGCGACCTGAGGGGACGGTCAACCCGAACCTCACTTCGGGCGCGATCGAAGTCCTGGCGCACGAGATCGAAGTGTTCAATCCCTCGCTGACGCCGCCGTTCCAGCTCGATGACGAAAATCTCTCGGAAAATGTGCGGCTGGAGCATCGCGTGATCGATCTGCGCCGGCCCCAGATGCAGAAGAACCTGATGTTGCGGCACCGTGCGGCGTCGTCCGCGCGCCGCTATCTCGACGCGCAGGGCTTCATCGACATCGAGACACCGGCGCTCTACAAGTCGACGCCGGAGGGCGCGCGCGAATTCCTGGTGCCTTCGCGCATTCACCATGGTCAGTTCTACGCGCTGCCGCAGTCGCCGCAGCTGTTCAAGCAGATGCTGATGATGGCGGGCTTCGATCGCTACTACCAGATCGTCAAGTGTTTTCGCGACGAGGATCTTCGCTCCGATCGGCAGCCGGAATTCACGCAAATCGACATCGAGACTTCGTTCCTGTCCGAACTCGATATCCGGGAGCTGATGGAGGGCCTGGTACGCACCATGTTCAAGGAAGCCATGGGCGTCGAGCTGCCCGATCCGTTCCCGATAATGTCGTTCGCCGAGGCGATGGGTACCTACGGCTCCGACAAGCCGGACCTTCGGGTGCCCCTGGTACTCAGCGAGCTGACCGATCTGATGAAGTCGGTCGACTTCAAGGTGTTCCGGACCGCCGCGGACCTCGCCGACGGCCGCGTTGCGGCGCTGCGCGTTCCGGGTGGAGGCACGTTGACGCGAAAGGAAATCGACGACTACACGACCTTCGTCAAAATCTACGGCGCCGGCGGACTCGCCTACCTCAAGGTCAACGATGCGACCAAGGCAAATGACGAGGGGCTGCAATCGCCAATCGTCAAGTTCCTGCCCGAGACTGTCCTGCGCGAGATTCTCGTCCGCACGGGCGCCGCGAACGGCGACCTGATCTTCTTCGGTGCCGATCGGGAAAAAGTCGTCAACGACGCGCTTGGCGCGTTGCGCGCCAAGGTCGGACACGAGCGCGGCCTGGCCACGCCGGGCTGGAAGCCGCTATGGGTCGTCGACTTCCCGATGTTCGAATACGACGATGAGCGCAAGTCCTGGGCCGCGCGACACCACCCGTTCACGGCGCCCAAGGAAGGGCACGAGAAGTTCTTCGCGCAGGATCCCGCGCGGGCGATCGCCAAGGCTTATGACGTCGTGCTCAATGGCTGGGAAATGGGCGGCGGGTCGGTGCGTATCCATCGGCCCGACGTTCAGCAGCAGGTGTTTGCCGCGCTCGGTATCTCGCCGGAGGACCAGCAAAAGAAGTTCGGTTTCCTGCTCGACGCGCTCAAGTACGGCGCGCCGCCGCACGGCGGCATCGCCTTCGGCCTCGACCGCATCGTCGCCATGATGTGCGGCGCCGAGTCGATCCGCGACGTCATCGCCTTTCCAAAGACGCAGCGCGGCCAGGACCTCCTGATCGAAACGCCATCGCCGGTGACCGAACAGCAGCTGCGTGACCTGCACATCAGGATCCGGCCGTCGGACGCGGTGAAGCTCGACTGACCAAGGCAATGCAGTACACTGGCGCGCATGCGGATCGCGCCGAAGGCCAGCTCGCGCGCCGTCGCTGGCCTGCTGCTGGCGGCGGTGGTTTTCCTCGCCTCGGCCGCGCTGGCGCGCGGCACGTCCGAGTCGCTGCCCGATGTCAGCGCCGCCGCCTTGCCGAAGGAAGGCCGCCAGGTGCTGGTGCTGATTCGCGCCGGCGGGCCGTTTCGTTACGAGCGTGACGGCGTGACCTTTGGCAATCGCGAAGGACTGCTGCCCCCACGCTCGCGCGGGCACTACCGCGAATACACGGTGACCACCCCGGGAGCGCGCAACCGCGGTGCGCGGCGCATCGTCTGCGGAGGGGCTCCCCGCGCTACCGATGCCTGCTATTACACAGCCGACCACTATCGGTCGTTTGCGAGGATCCGCGAATGAAAGCACCCGACCTTACCGTGATCGACGATGCCGGCATGCTGCCCTGGACTGGCGCAGTCGAGCCGCTCAAATCGGCCGCGGCGCAGGCACACCTGAAATACACGCATGCCAACCTCGCTCCGGCGAAGGACCGGACGATGCTCTTCGCCGAACTGGACCGCACGCTGCGCCTGCCTGAGCATTTCGGCCGCAACTGGGACGCGCTGGCCGACGTACTGGAGGATCGCGACTGGCTCGGCAAGACCGGACGCGTCATCGTTTTCGGCGGTACCGCGGTCTATCGCCGCGATCACCCGAACGACTGGACGACGCTCGAGGAGATTTTTTCCGAAGCGAGCGAATTCTGGAAGGAGCGGCACGTCGCGTTCTGGGTCTTTACGGCTTGAAGCGGCGAATCCGCCAACCCCATCCGGTGTCCGCCGACGTTGGTGCAGGAGAAGCAGCGCCGATGTCGTACAAGATTCCCGTTTCCACGCTGGTATTGGTCTACACGCCCGATCTTCAGGTCCTGCTGATCGAGCGCGCTGATTTTCCTGCGCACTGGCAGTCGGTGACCGGCAGTCAGGAATACGGCGAGACCCTGGCGCAGACCGCGCGGCGTGAACTCGCCGAGGAGACCGGTATCGACGCCGATGCTTTCGGCGGTCTCATCGACTGGCAGATGTCCAACCAATACGAAATTTTTCCGCAATGGCAGCATCGCTACCCGCCAGGCACAACGCACAACACGGAGCACGTGTTCGCGCTCGCCGTTCCAGCGCAGGTGCCCGTGCGCCTGGCGCCGCGCGAGCACCTGCGTCACACCTGGCTGCATTGGCGGGAGGCCGCCGCCCGATGTTTTTCCTGGTCCAACCGCGACGCCATCGAAGCGCTGCCGCAGCGCGCTCGCATCCCCGTTCCCCGGAGTCCCTGATGAAAACACTGTTGCTCTGCCTTCTCGTCACCGTGACGATCACTGCCGGCATTCCAGCCCGCGCCGCCGACGCGGGCACTGTGCCGGCCCCGGTCGTCACGCTGTCCGCGGCCGCAAATGCGAGCGTGGCCAACGACCGGATGCACGCCTGGCTGCGCGCCGAAGCCGATAACGTCGACCCGGCGCGCGCCGCGGCCGACGTCAACGCGAAGGCGGCCAGGGCGCTGGCGCGGGCCAAGGCCGCGGCCGGTGTGGAAGTCACGACCTCGGGCTACTCGTCGTACCAGATCACCGAAAAGGGGCAGCCGTCTCGCTGGCGCGTCGCGCAGACCATCAGCCTCGAAGGTGCGGACTTTGCGGTACTGGCCGCTCTGGTGTCGAAAATGCAGTCGGAAGACCTGCTGGTGCTGTCCGGGATGAATTTCGCGGTCAGCGCCGACGCTCGCCGCAAGGCCGAGGACGCGCTGACCCAAAAGGCGATCAAGGCATGGCAGGCGCGCGCGCAGAACGCCGCAACCGGGTTTGGAATACCGGTCTGGCGCGCCGGGAAGGTCACGATCCAGACTGGCGACGCCGGCCGACCACAACCAATGATGCGCGCCGCAGCCGGCATGACCGCAAGCGCGCCACCCGTGACGCTCGAAGCCGGCAACACCGACATCACCGTCACCGTGATCGGCGAGGCGGTGCTCGATCCGGGGCGACCACGACCATCTGCCCGCTGAATGGCGAGTGCCGTGCCCGTCGGCCAGGCCGGTGCGCTTTTCAGGCGGCCAAGGTCATCCGCGTCCAGGTATGCGCCAGCAGGGCGAATTCCTCAGCGGGCAGCGGCCGGCTGAGGAAATAGCCCTGACACTCGTCGCAGCCAAATTTGGCGAAACAATGGTCGTTCCCGACGCGCTTCGCCCCCCCCCGATGCAGTGATCCTCCGGGGTGAAAAGCAATTTGTGCGCCGCCGCCACCGCTGCCACGGGACGGCGCCAAAGAAAAAGGGCGCCCCGAGAGGCGCCCTTTCCGGACTCGCGGTCGTCGAATGCTTATTCGCCGGCGCCCGCGGGCGGGGCCTCGGCGCTCACGGCGGCGGGCTCCCGGCCCGCTGCATCTTCCTCAGCCGCAGCTTTCATTGACAGCCGCACCCGACCCTTTTCGTCGGCCTCGATCACCTTGACGCGGACGACCTGGCCTTCCTTCAGATAGTCGGACACCTGATTGACGCGCTCCTTGGCGATCTGCGAGATATGCAGCAGGCCGTCCTTGCCCGGAATCAGCTGCACGATGGCGCCGAAATCGAGCAGGCGCAACACCGGGCCTTCGTAGATTCTGCCAACCTCGACTTCCGCGGTGATGTCCTCGATTCGCTTGCGCGCGACATTGCAGGCGTCGGCATTCACCGAGGCAATGGTCACGCTGCCGTCGTCCTTGATGTCGATCGTGCAGCCGGTCTCTTCGGTCAGCGCGCGAATGACCGCACCGCCCTTGCCGATCACGTCGCGGATCTTTTCCGGATTGATCTTGAACGTCATCATGCGCGGCGCGTGTTGCGAAATCTCGGTACGCGCGTGCGGCAGCGCCTCCTGCATCAGACCGAGGATGTGCATGCGGCCTTCGCGCGCCTGCGACAGCGCCACCGCCATGATTTCCTTGGTGATGCCCTGGATCTTGATGTCCATCTGCAGCGCGGTGATTCCGCGGTCCGTGCCCGCGACCTTGAAGTCCATGTCGCCGAGATGATCCTCGTCGCCGAGGATGTCGGTCAGCACGGCGAAGCGGTTGCCATCCTTGATCAGGCCCATCGCAATGCCCGCGACGTGCGCCTTGGTCGGCACACCGGCATCCATCATCGCAAGGCTCGCGCCGCACACCGAGGCCATCGACGAACTGCCGTTGCTCTCGGTGATCTCCGAGACGACGCGCATCGAATAGGAGAACTCTTCAGCGGACGGCAGTATCGCCACCAGCGCGCGCTTGGCGAGGCGGCCATGGCCGATCTCGCGTCGCTTGGGCGAACCGACACGGCCGGTCTCACCCGTCGCATACGGCGGGAAATTGTAGTGGAACATGAAGCGGTCGCGGTACTCGCCCATCAGTGCATCGATGATCTGTTCGTCACGCACGGTGCCAAGGGTCGCGACCACGATCGCCTGCGTTTCGCCACGGGTGAACAGCACCGAACCGTGGGTACGCGGCAGCACACCGGTGCGGATGGCGATCGGCCGTACGGTCCTGGTATCGCGGCCATCGATGCGGGCCTCACCGGCCAGAATCTTCTGCCGAACGATCTTCGCTTCCAGCTCGAACAGGTAGTTGCCGACCGCGCGCGCGTAGTCGGGTGAGGCGCCGGCCGGCACGCATTCGGCGACGACCCGCTTCGAAATTTCCTTCAATTTTTGCTGACGTGCCTGCTTCTCGCGCAACTGGTACGCGGCTTGCAGGTCGTCCCCGACAGACGCCGTCACCGCGGCAATCATGGCTTCGTCCTGGGCCGGCGGCTGCCAGTCCCACAATGGCTTGCCGCCCTCCTCCACCAGCGCATGGATGAGTTCGATCGCCGCCTGCTGCTGCTGGTGACCGAACACGACCGAACCCAGCATCACTTCCTCGGGCAGTTCGTGCGCCTCGGATTCGACCATCAGCACCGCGGCTTCGGTGCCCGCGACCACGAGGTTGAGTTTCGAACTGGCAAGTTCGGTCTGGGTCGGGTTGAGCACGTACTGCCCGTCGACGTAGCCGACGCGCGCAGCGCCGATCGGGCCACTGAACGGAATGCCGGACAGCGCGACGGCCGCCGAAGCGCCGATCATCGCCGGGATGTCCGGGTCAATCTCCGGGTCCACCGACATCACGGTGGCGACGATCTGAACCTCGTTGTAGAAGCCGTCCGGGAAAAGCGGACGCAGCGGGCGGTCGATCAGGCGGCAGGTCAGAATCTCCTTCTCCGACGGGCGTCCTTCGCGCTTGAAGAAGCCGCCCGGAATCTTGCCCGCGGCGAAGGTCTTCTCCTGATAATCGACGGTCATCGGGAAGAAATCCTGTCCCGGCTTGGCCGATTTCGCGGCGACACAGGTGACCAGCACCACCGTGTCGCCGAGGCTGACGAGAACCGCGCCTCCGGCCTGGCGAGCGATTTCGCCGGTTTCGAGCGTGAGCGTGTGTGCGCCGTACTGAATTGACTTCTTGATGTGCTTGAACATTTTTTGGGTTCCATGAACGACAATGGCCGCGCTGTATGAGGCGCGGCCATTGCGGGATTATGCGGGTATCACGACCTGGTGGTGTCGGGTATTCAATCCGAGCGACTTACTTGCGCAGGCCCAGCTTGTCGATCAACGCCCGATAACTGTCGACGTTGCGCGACTTCAAGTAGTCGAGCAGCTTGCGCCGCCGCGACACCATTCGCAGTAACCCGCGACGCGAGTGGTGATCCTTGACGTTGGTCTTGAAATGGTCGGTAAGACCGTTGATGCGGGCGGTGAGCAGCGCGACTTGAACTTCCGGCGAACCGGTGTCCCCTTTGACCCGCTGATTGTCGGCGATCACCCTCGCCTTGTCCTGAACCGTTACGGCCATTGCCAGATCCTTCCTTGTCTCTTTAAGTCGCAGTCGTTGCGCTTTCGCAAAGTTTTGAATTATAGCGTAAAAAGGCGTCGGATTTCAAGGTTGAACCCCGTTTGCGAAGGACGCCATGCGAACCGCGCGCAGACACTGGCCATCGGCTTCCACCGTCCCGAGAAAGCGCTGTTCGGGCCCGTAGGCCCGGTACCGTCCCGCGGGGACCCCCGACGCCGGGCGTTGGCCGCAGGCGAGGCCCGTCGCGGCCGCAGCGCAAAGGTCGACCCGTGGCATCTGGTCGAGCGGTGAGTCCACCGGCAGCAGCACCGCCAGGCGCGCCTCGACGACCAAGTCCTCGAGCGCGGCAAGGGTGATAGCACCGGAGAGTCCGAACCCGCCGGTGGCCGTGCGCCGAAGCGCCACCAGATGAGCACCGGCGCCTAGCGCGCGCCCCAGATCTTCCGCCAGCACCCGCACATAGGTTCCCTTGCCGCACTCGACGTCGACCACCGCGTCCGGTGGCGCCCACTCGAGGAGGCGCAGGGCATGAATTTCGATCTCGCGGGGCCTGCGCTCGATGGCGATCCCCGCGCGGGCATACTCGTAGTAGGCGCGGCCATCCCGCTTCAGCGCGGAATATGCCGGCGGCACCTGCATGCCAGGCCCGACCAGCGCCGCCAAGCCCGCCTCGAGGTCGCCGCGATCAAACAGCACCGGGTGCTCCTCCACCGTTGCGCCTTCGGCGTCCCCGGTGGTGGTGGTCCTGCCGAAACGGATGGTGGCAGTGTAGCGCTTGGGCGCGTCGAGCAACACCTGCGCGAACTTGGTCGCCTCGCCGAAGCACAATGGCAGGAGTCCGGATGCCAGCGGATCCAGCGTGCCGGTGTGACCGGCCTTGCGTGCCTCGAGCAGACGCTTGGCGCGCTGCAGCGCGGCGTTCGACGACAGCCCGACCGGCTTGTCGAGCAGCAGAACGCCGTCGACGACGCGCCGTGGCGGACGTGCCTGATTCAGATTCATGGCAAAGGCTGGATCGGTCGGCCCGGCACGCGCGCAAGTCCAGCGAAATACCGATGCGCGCGCCGGGCGCTCCGGCGCAGATTGCCTGCGATCCTAATTGCCGAGCTTCTTATCGGCCGCGACGGCATCGTCGATCAATTGCGACAGCCGCATCCCCGCTTCGATCGAGTCGTCGTAGATGAAATGCAGCTGCGGAACCGAGTAAAGACCGAGGCGCTGCGCGAGCGCGCTGCGCAGAAACCCGGAGGTGCGCGCAAGCGCCGCAACCGCCCCGTCCGCGTGCTCACGCCCGGCAAGATGGGTGAAATGGACCGTGGCATGCGACAGGTCTCCAGTGACCTCCACGCGGGTGATCGTCACCTGACCGACCCGCGGATCCTTCACCTCGTTGCGCAGCAGGTCGGCCAGTTCCTTCTGGATCTGGTCGCCAACCCGATGCGCCCGTTGACCATTTTTTTTCATTGCACCGCGTCCCCGGTCCGCCTACAGCGTCCGCGAAACCTCGACGATCTCGTAGGCCTCGATCTGGTCGCCCGTCTGGATGTCGCTGAAATTCTTGAGCGAGAGGCCGCATTCGAAGCTGCCCTTCACTTCACGCACGTCGTCCTTGAATCGCTTGAGCGAATCAAGCTCGCCATCGTGGACGACCACGCTGTCGCGCAACACGCGAACCTTGGCGCCGCGGCGAATGACGCCTTCCAGCACATAACAGCCAGCGACCGTGCCGATCCTGGAAATCCGGTAGACCTCGCGAACTTCGACCAGGCCGAGCTGACTTTCCTTCTGCTCGGGCGTGAGCATCCCCGACAGCGCCGCCTTCACCTCATCGACCGCGTCATAGATGATGTTGTAGTAGCGAATCTGCACGCCGCTGGTCTCGGCCAGCTTGCGCGCCTGCGCATCGGCTCGCGCGTTGAAACCGATGACCACCGCCTTCGACGCGAGCGCCAAGTTGATGTCCGATTCGGTAATGCCGCCCACCGCCGCGTGCACGATGTTGACCTTCACTTCGTCGGTCGACAACTGGGTCAGCGCCTGCGACAGACCTTCGTAGGAACCCTGCACGTCGGCCTTGATGATCAGCGTCAGCGTCTTGACTTCGTTCTCGCCAACTTCGCCAAACATGTTCTCGAGCTTGGTCGCATGCTGTTTGGCCAGTTTCACATCACGGAACTTGCCCTGACGGAAAAGTGCAATTTCGCGCGCCTTGCGCTCATCGCCCAGCACCATCACGTCCTCACCCGCACGGGGCACATCGGACAGGCCCTGAATCTCGACCGGAATGGCCGGCCCGGCCGCGGTGATCGGCTTGCCGTTCTCGTCGGCCATTGCGCGCACGCGACCGAACACTGCGCCGGCAATCACGATATCGCCACGCTTGAGCGTGCCGGATTGAATCAGCACGGTCGCGACCGGACCACGGCCCTTGTCCAGACGCGCCTCGATGACGAAGCCCCTCGCCGGAGCGTCCCGGGCCGCCTTGAGTTCGAGCACTTCGGCCTGAAGCAGCAGGCCGTCAAGCAGCCGGTCAATGCCTTCCCCGGTCTTGGCCGATACCGGAATGAACTGCACCTCACCGCCATATTCCTCCGGCAGCACGCTCTCGGCCACGAGCGCCTGCTTGATGCGCTCCATGTTGGCTTCCGGCTTGTCCATCTTGTTGATCGCGACGACCAGCGGAACGTTGGCTGCCTTGGCATGCGCAATCGCTTCCTTGGTCTGCGGCATCACTCCGTCGTCAGCGGCAATCACCAGAACCACGATGTCGGTGACCTTGGCGCCGCGTGCACGCATTGCCGTAAACGCTTCGTGACCCGGCGTGTCGAGAAAGGTGATGACACCCTTGGCCGTCTCGACGTGATAGGCGCCAATGTGTTGTGTAATGCCACCGGCTTCGCCACTTGCCACCCGCGTCCGGCGAATGGTATCCAGCAGCGAGGTCTTGCCGTGATCGACGTGGCCCATCACCGTGACGACCGGTGGACGCGGCAGCAATTCCGCCTCCGCATCTCCATGCTCTTCAGCGAGCAGCGCGTAGGGATCGTCGAGCTTGGCTGCCTTGGCCTTGTGTCCCATCTCCTCGACGACGATCATCGCCGTCTCCTGATCGAGCATCTGGTTGATCGTGACCATGGTGCCAAGCTTCATCATCACCTTGATGACTTCGGTGGCCTTGACCGACATCTTGTGCGCGAGCTCGGAAAGCGTGATCGTCTCGGGGACCGTCACCTCACGTACGACCGCACCCGCGAGCGCTGCGCTGGCGTCGCTGCCGTCATCGTGATGATGCCGTGCGCCGCCGCCCACTTTGGGCCCGCGCCAGCCTGCCGTGGCCGCCGTAGGACCGACGTCGCCGCGCAGCTTGAGCGCGCGACGGCGGGCCGCCTCTTCCTGGAATACCTGGCCGGGCACTTTCTTGGTCGAGCGTTCGCGCCTCTCGCCCGGCTTGGCGGCCGGTCGGTGCAACGTGCCTTCGGTCGCCGCGACCTTGGCACCCGCACCGGACGCCGCCGCAACCTTCGCCGCGGCATCCGCGGCAGCTTTCGCTGCCGCCTCCTCGGCGTCACGTTCTTTCTTGGTCTTGCGTGCCGCCTCGCGCTCCTGCTTCTCGCGCAGATCGTCCTGCTGCCGCTTGGAAAGCGCCTGTCCCTTGCGCGCTTCTTCCTCCCGCGACGCGATTTCTTCGGCCGACAAGTGCGACGCCGCACCGACCGGCGCCGCCGACGCTTCCGGAGCCTCCACTATTTCAGGAGCTGCTGCCGGCGCCTCGGCCTCCGGCGGAGTCTCGGGAACGGCCGCTGCAATCGGTGCAACCGGCTCCTCTGGTGTCGGTTCCAGCGCAGGCGCCTCCTCGACCACTGGTTCGGGAACCGCGACTTCCTCCTCGCGCCGGACCAGCACGCGCTTCTTGCGGACTTCGACCTGAATAGTCCGCGCCTTGCCCGAAGAGTCCGCAGACTTGATTTCCGAGGTCTGCTTGCGGGTCAGGGTGATGCGCTTCTTCGGCTCGGCGGCAGCGCCATGCTGCTTGCGCAGGTAGTCGAGCAGGCGCGTCTTGTCCTGTTCGGTGAGCTTGTCGCCTTCTTTCTTGCCGTCCACTCCGGCCGCGGCGAGCTGCTCGAGCAGCGCCCCCGACGGCATCTTGAGTTCGGTTGCAAATTGTTCGATGGTGGTCTGCGCCATGCGTTTCTCCCGCGCGTTCGCGCGTCCTTACTGGTGTGCGCCGTCGCCTGCCGCGACCGCCGATTCTGCTTCCGCCTCGAACCAGTGCGCACGCGCCTTCATGATGAGGTCCTGTGCCTGAGCGTCGGGAATTCCCGTCAGCTCGGTAAGTTCGTCGCCGGCGAGGTCCGCCAAGCCATCGCGGGTCGTGATGCCGTTGGCCGCGAGCTTTGCCGCGATCTCGGTATCCATGCCCTCCAGGCCGAGCAGGGCTTCCTCGACGTTCTCCACTGATTCCTCGCGCACGATGGCCTCGGTCAGCAGGGCATTGCGCGCGCGGCTGCGCAGCTCGTTCACCGTATCCTCGTCAAAGGACTCGATCTCCATCATTTCGGTGATCGGAACATAGGCAACTTCCTCGAGCGAGGTGAAGCCCTCGGCGATCAGGATATCCGCCATCTCCTCGTCGACGTCGAGCCGGTCCATGAACAGCGTGCGCAGGCGACCCGTCTCGCTTTCCTGCTTCTCCTGCGACTCCTCTACGCTCATCAGGTTGAGCTGCCACCCGGAGAGTTCGGACGCCAGACGGACGTTCTGGCCGCTGCGTCCGATCGCGATCGCGAGATTTTCCTCGTCGACGACGACGTCCATCGAGTGTCTTTCCTCGTCGACGACGATGCTCTGTACTTCCGCGGGCGCCAGCGCGTTGATGACGAATTTCGCCGGATCCTCCGAGTACAGGATGATGTCGACACGCTCGCCGGCAAGCTCGTTGGTCACCGCGGTGACGCGCGACCCGCGCATACCGATACAGGTGCCTTGCGGGTCGAGGCGCGGGTCGTTCGATTTGACCGCGATCTTGGCCCGGATTCCCGGGTCGCGGGCGGCGGCCTTGATCTCGATGAGCCCTTCCTCGATTTCCGGCACCTCGAGTTCGAACAGCCGCATCAGGAATTCCGGCGCGATGCGCGACAGAATGAGCTGCGGCCCCTTTGCCGTACGGTCGATTTTCATCACGTAGGCACGAATGCGGTCGCCGACGCGCAGCATTTCCTTCTGGATCAGCTGATCCCGCGGGACTACGCCCTCGATTCGACCGGACTCCACGATCGCGTTGCCGCGCTCGATGCGCTTGACGGTGCCGGTCAACAGATTGTCGTCACGCTCGAGAAAGTCGTTAAGGATCTGTTCGCGCTCGGCATCGCGGATCTTTTGCAGGATGACCTGCTTGGCCGCCTGCGCGCCTATGCGACCGAACTCCACCGGCTCGAGCGGCTCCTCGACCACGTCGCCGAGTTCCAGAGGGGGTACACGTTCGGCGGCGTCGGTGATCGCGATCTGGTGCGCGGGCTCCTCATGCTCCTCGTCGGGCACCACCGTCCAGCGCCGAAACGCCTCGTAGTCACCGCTCTCGCGGTCGATCTCCACCCGGGCGTCGATCTCCTGGGTCGGGAAACGCTTCTTCGTCGCGGAAGCGAGCGCCGACTCGAGCGCGACGAAGACAATATCCTTCGGGACGTTCTTCTCGCGGGAAAGGGCATCCACCAGAAGCAGCAGTTCGCGATTCATTTGGACTTTCTCCACTCGATCTTGGGTACCAGGCGGCCACGGTCGATTGCCCCAAAGGGGATCGACCGTGGACCCTTTTCGGTGTCGACCAGGATGTTTTCTCCCTCGACGCCCCGAAGCACGCCTTTCCAGCGGCGTGCCCCATCAGTCAGTTCGTGCAGGTTGATCTGGACTTCCTCGCCGGCAAAGCGCACGTAATCGGCGAGCTTTTTCAAAGGTCGGTCAAGGCCCGGTGACGACACTTCGAGCCGGTCGTAGTCGATGTCTTCCACGGCGAACAGGCGGGTCAGGTGGTCGGACACCCTCGCGCAGTCGTCGACGTCCACGCCCTGCGGCTTGTCGATGAACACGCGCACGAGCCGGCCCGGGCCAGACATCTCCCAGTCGACCAGTTCGTACCCCAGGGGGGGCAGTGTTCTTTCGAGCAATTCAGCCAAGCGCATGTCCGGTTTCGAGCCGTCCCGAGAAAAAGGAAAAAAAAATGGGCTGAGTGCAGCCCATTTCCACAACGAATCCGGCGCACCCGGCGCGGTTCCGAAGCACGCAATTATAGCAGATATCTCCCTGAATTTGAATGGATGGCGGCCCTCGGAGGCGCATTCGTAGGCCTGGGCGCCCGTCCATCCGGCTGCCGGTTCTGGCCGGAGGCCACCCCAGCGGGCCCGCGGAGGCTAAACTTCAGGCTTTATTGACACGACAGGACTCGCCGACATGCCCAGTCCAATGCTCCTCGCCAAGCACGGCGAAGTCGAGTGCCTCCTTCTCCCTGCCCTGGTCAACCGGCACGGACTCATCACCGGCGCAACCGGGACCGGCAAGACCGTCACGCTTCAGGTCATCGCCGAGCGGCTCTCGGCGCTGGGCGTGCCGGTATTCATGGCCGACGTCAAGGGCGATCTCGCCGGGCTGAGTCAGCCGGGCAAGACCTCGGGGAAATTCGAGGAGCGGCTGAAACTGGTCGGCGTCGACGCCCCGGCATTCGCCGGGCTCCCGACCGTGTTCTGGGACATGTACGGCGAACAGGGCCATCCGCTGCGCGCGACGGTTTCGGACATGGGTCCGTTGCTGCTCGGACGCATCCTCAATCTCAACGACACCCAGGAAGGCGTGCTGACGCTGGCGTTCAAGATCGCCGACGACAACGGCCTGCTGTTGCTCGACCTCAAGGACCTCCGGGCGTTGCTCCAGCACGTTGGCGACAACGCTACCAAATTCCAGACCGCGTACGGCAACGTCTCCGCCGCGTCGATCGGGGCAATTCAGCGCGGGTTGCTCTCGCTGGAGCAACAGGGTGCTGATCGGTTCCTGGGCGAGCCGATGCTCAATGTCGACGACCTGCTGCAGACGGTCGACGGCAAGGGGACGGTCAACATACTCGCCGCCGACCGGCTTATGCAATCGCCCAGGGTGTACTCGACGCTGCTCCTTTGGCTGCTGTCGGAACTCTATGAGCGTCTGCCCGAGGTCGGCGACAGCGAGAAGCCGAAGCTGGTCTTCTTTTTCGACGAGGCGCATCTGCTGTTCACCGACGCCCCCAAGGCACTGCTCGAGAAGATCGAACAGGTCGTGCGCCTGATCCGCTCCAAATCGGTCGGGGTGTTTTTCGTGACGCAGAACCCGCTCGACGTTCCGGAAACAGTGCTGGGTCAGCTCGGCAATCGCGTTCAGCACGCCTTGCGCGCGTTCACGCCACGCGACCAGAAAGCGGTGAAGTCAGCCGCCGAAACCATGCGCGCGAATCCAAAATTCAAGACCGAGGATGCGATCACCGAATTGGGCGTGGGCGAAGCACTGGTTTCCTTCCTCGACGAAAAGGGTCGTCCCGGCGTGGTCGAGCGCGTTTACGTGCTGCCGCCGGCGAGCCGGATCGGACCGATCACGCCAGAGGAGCGCAAGGCCGCGATCGCGGGCTCGCCGGTTTCGGGAACCTACGAAAAGACCATCGATCGCGAGTCGGCGTACGAGAAGCTCAGGGAACGTGCCGCTGCCTCGGTGCCCGACGCGAATGACCCCACCGCGCAGACTTCGGGGACGGCCGGCGGCAGCGGGTCGGATGGCGGCCTGATGGGTGGCCTCAAGGACCTGCTTTTCGGGTCGACGGGCCCGCGCGGCGGTCGGCGCGAGGGAATGATAGACGCCATGGCGAAAACTGCGGGGCGCACGGCAAGTTCGGCGATCACGCGCGAGATCGTGCGCGGCGTTCTGGGCTCGCTGCTCGGAGGCAAGCGGCGCTGAACCGTGTGGCGTTCGCCGGGTCCAATATTCCACTCCATCGGCCCGCTCGGACGCACCTGCCGAATCCCCCCGAACTCAACCAGCGAGGTCCGCACCATGATCGCCACCCCGCCCGACCCGTTCCCCGACAACCGCGACCGGCGGGTCTTCCTGCATCGAGCGGCGATCATCACGCTGGCGGGCGTCACGGCCACGCGCGTCGCGCTCGCCGGTTCACCGCCGGTCGCCACGCCCGCTGTTGCGCTGGGACCGTTCTATCCTCCGCAAAAGCCCGCGGACAGCGACGCCGACCTCACCCGGGTCGGCAACCGCAGCGACCACGCCAGGGGAACGATCCTGTACGTCAGCGGGCGCGTGCTCGACCTTCGTGGCAAGCCGATTTCCGGCGCCGAACTTGAACTGTGGCAGGCCAACGCGTTTGGGCGCTACCACCATCCTTCGGACGGCGATGCCTCCGGCGCCTTCGATCCGGCCTTTCAGGGCTATGGCCGTCTCGTTGCAAACGCGGAAGGCCGCTTCCGGATCAAGACCATCAAGCCGCCACCCTATTCCGGGCGCACGCCGCATATCCACTTCAACGTGGCCGAGGGACGCACAAGCCTGACAACGCAGATGTTCTTCGACGGAGAGGCGGGCAACGAGCGCGACGGACTCTATCGCCAATTGAGTCGCGACGATCGCCGCGCCGCGACCGGCCGCTTCGTCGACCGCGCTGCGACGATGGAACCGGACGCGATCGCGGTCGTCTGGGATATCGTCCTCCGGACCTAGGAGTCTCATTGGTGCGCGCTGATAGCCGCGCGCCTGCCGGTGATCACCGACGGCATCGCACTTGGGTCGATCGGCATGCTGTCCTTCGCGATCGGCCAGGCGCCGATTCGATCCTGGCCAGTTCCGGGAACCAGGATAGTCATTCATCCGGGGCCGACATTCGGCCCGAAAAAGCACGGCTGTTTCCGGCCGTACGGATCGTAAACTTAATGAAATATCCGCACCAATTCGCTCAAAAGCCGCAATCCTGGCGGATTTTATGACAAATTCGCCAATCCGGGCGTCGCCCCACGATCATGACTTGACACCGGGGCGGCCTGCAGCGTATTAATGACATCGTCATCGCAGTCGTTGTTGCATTGCTGTCTGCAAAGGGCAAATCCAGCGAAAGCTGGAGACGCAAAATCACCGGTCTAACGGGCTTCGGCCCTATGACAGCGGGATTGCCAGACTCACAGGG
>JAQBEY010000120.1:0-64488 GCA_032123655.1 Betaproteobacteria bacterium | reverse complement strand
GCCGAATGCGGCCACGCACTGTTTCCGAATGGCGAGCGCCACCTACGCTCGCGCGCCCGGCTGGCCACGATCTATCCGCGCGCGCTGACCGATGCCACGCTGGATCTGGTCGCGCGCTGCACGTTCTCGCTGGACGAACTGCGCTACGAGTATCCGGAGGAAGTGGTGCCGCCGGGCGCGACACCGGCGTCGCACCTGCGCGCGCTGGTCGAGGCGGGACTGGCGCAACGCTATGGCCGCGTCGATCAGAGAACCGGAGCCATGGTTCAGGAGCGACAGTGCACGCCGCCACGCCACATCACCGATGGCACGCATGAACAAGAAGCCAACGCCGTCGTTCAGGCGCCACTGCAACGCACGAAAACGCTGCCGGAAAAACCGGCTCCAACCCCCTGCCCCGCCGACGTGCGCGAACTGATCGAGCACGAACTCGCGCTCATCGCCGAACTGCGCTACGAGCCCTACTTCCTCACCGTGCACGACATCGTCGCCTTCGCGCGCGCGCAGCGCATTCTCTGCCAGGGCCGCGGCTCGGCGGCGAACTCGGCGGTCTGCTACGCGCTGGGCATCACCGAGGTCGACCCGGCGCGCATGAACATGCTGTTCGAGCGCTTCATCAGCCGCGAGCGCAACGAGCCGCCCGACATCGACGTCGACTTCGAGCACCAGCGCCGCGAGGAGGTCATCCAGTATATCTATCGCAAGTACGGCCGCGAGCGCGCCGCGCTGGCGGCGACGCTCATCACCTATCGTCCGAAAAGCGCGGTGCGCGACGTCGGCCGCGCGCTGGGACTCGACCTGGCACAGGTGGACAGGCTGACCGGCGTGTTCGCCTGGTGGGATGGCCGCAAGGTGGATCCGCTGCGCATCCGCGAGGCGGGCTTCGACCCCGACTCGCCGCTGCTGCGGCGGCTGATCGTGCTCACCGGCGAGCTGATGGGTTTTCCGCGCCACCTGTCGCAGCATGTCGGCGGCTTCGTCATCGCCCGTGGCCTGCTCGAACGCATGGTGCCGGTGGAAAACGCGGCGATGGCCGAGCGCACGGTCATCCAATGGGACAAGGACGACCTCGACGCCATGGGCCTGCTCAAGGTCGACTGCCTGGCATTGGGCATGCTGTCGGCGATCCGCGGCGCGCTGGCGATGATCTCGCAGCAGCGCGGCGTCGAATTGCGCATGCAGGACATCCCGGCCGAGGACCCGGGCGTCTACGCGATGTGCCAGCGCGCCGACACGGTCGGTGTGTTCCAGATCGAGTCGCGCGCGCAGCAGTCGATGCTGCCGCGCCTGAAGCCCGCGTGCTTCTACGACCTGGTGATCGAGGTGGCGATCGTCCGGCCCGGACCCATCCAGGGCGGCATGGTGCACCCCTATCTGCGCCGCCGGCAGGGGCTGGAACCGGTCACCTATCCCAGCGCCGCGGTGAAGTGCGTGCTCGAACGCACGCTGGGCGTGCCCATCTTCCAGGAACAGGTGATGCAGCTGGCCATCGTCGCCGCCGGCTTCTCGCCGGGCGAGGCCGATCACCTGCGTCGCTCGATGGCGGCGTGGCGGCGCAAGGGCGGGCTGGAAAAATTCGAGCAGCGGCTGATCGACGGCATGGGCGCGCGTGGACTCTCCGAAGCCTTCGCGCGGCAGATCTTCCAGCAGATCCTGGGCTTCGGCGAATATGGTTTTCCCGAGTCGCACTCGGCGTCGTTTTCGCTGCTGGTCTACGTGTCGGCCTGGCTCAAGCGTTACGAACCCGCCGCGTTCTGCGCCGCGCTGCTCAACGCGCAGCCGATGGGCTTCTACGCGCCGGCGCAACTCGTCGGCGATGCGCGCCGACACGACGTCGAGGTACGCAACGTCGACGTCACAGTGAGCGACTGGGACTGCACGCTGGAGGATGCGGACGCGACGGCACCTGTCACGCCTGCGCCTGCGCCTGCAGATGCGGATGTGGATGCGGATGCGGATGCAGCGCAGGCAGGACCGGAATCGATCCGTCGAGAATGCCCTTCGCCGGCCAGCGATGTTTCCGCGCGGTCGACTGCAGCCCCCTGCCCCGCCGCGCTGCGCCTCGGCCTGCGGCTCGTCGCCGGCCTGTCGCAGGCGGGCGCGCAACGCCTCGTCGCGGCGCGTGCGCAGCATCCGTTCGCCGACGTGGCCGACCTCGCGCAGCGCGCGCGGCTGGACCGCGGCGACCTGACCGCGCTGGCCGCCGCCGGCGCGCTGGCCGCGCTCGCCGGACATCGCCACGCCGCCGTCTGGGATGTCGCCGGTGTGGAAAAGCTGCCGCCGCTCTTCGCCGGCGCCGGGACCGGCGCCACCTTCGCGGAAGACGTACCCGCGCTGCCCGCGCCGACCGAGGGCCAGGACATCGTCGCCGACTACCGCGCGCTCGGCCTCACGCTCGGCCGCCATCCGCTGGCGCTGCTGCGCCGGCAGCTGGCGGCACAGCGCCTCATTCCCGCAGCCGAGGTCGCGCGCACGCCGCACGGGCGCATCGCCCGCACCGCCGGCATCGTCATCGGCCGGCAGCGACCGGACACCGCCAGCGGCGTCATGTTCGTGACCCTCGAGGACGAGACCGGCGCGACCAATGTCATCGTCTGGCGCGACCTGTCCGACCGGCAGCGCCGCGAACTGCTCGGCGCGCGCCTGCTGGGCGTCTACGGCCGCGTCGAGCGCGAGGGCGAGGTCGTGCACCGGATCGCCGGGCGGCTGGTCGACCTGACGCCGCTGCTGGGCTCGCTCCCCACCCGGTCGCGGGACTTTCACTGAAGCCGCGGCACGACCAAGCGTGCACTTCGGCGCAGGCCGTGTCGATGAATGCCACCAGCGGCCACATGCGCCACATGCGCACTAGCGCCACAGCGCGCACCGTGACAGCATCGCGCCTGCCCGGTAGCATCCACTCTCACCTGCTCTCCACGCCATGATCGACGCCTACCAGCCTGCGGCGACTCCACGCCCCCTGCGCCAGCGCCTGCTGCCCTGGGCCGCGGGCTATCACCGCGCCGACATCCGCTACGACGTGCTGGCCGGCAGCACGCTGGCCGCGTATGCGATTCCCAGTTCGATCGCCTATGCGCAGTTGGCCGGCATGTCGGTGCAGACCGGGCTTTACTGCTACCTGTTCGCAGGTTTGGTCTACTGGTTGTTCGGGATGTCGCGGCAACTCGCGGTCGGGCCGACCTCCAGCGTCGCGCTGACGCTCGCCGCGACCTTGAGCACCTTCGCCGCCGCCGACCCCGCCCGCTACGCCGCACTCGCCACCGCGACTGCATTTTTCGTCGGGTTGATCGCACTGGGCGCCTGGGCGATGCGCTGGGGCACCATCGTGCATTTCATCTCGGAAACCGTGTTGACCGGCTTCAAGATCGGCGCGGGGATCGTCATCGCAGTGAGCCAGTTGCCGTTGCTGCTCGGACTCGCCGGCGGGCAGCACGGGCTCTGGGGCACGCTGACGCACATCGCAAAAAATATCGGCGCCACGCATCTGCCCACGCTGACGCTGGGACTCACCGCGCTGGTGCTGCTGCAACTCGGCCAGATGCGCTTCCGGCGCTGGCCGATTCCGCTGATCGTGGTCGTGCTCGCGCTGGTGGTGATGTCGATTCCCGGTATCGAAGCCTGGACCATCGCCACGGTCGGCACCATTCCGCGCGGAATTCCCCTGCCGGCGCTGCCGCATCTGGATCTGACCGAACTCGACACGCTGCTGCCGCTGTCGCTCGCCTGCTTTCTGCTGGCCTACAACGAGGGCATCGCCGCGGCGCGTCTGCTCGCCCTGCGCCATGGCTACGCGGTCGACCCCAACCGTGAGCTGCTCGGCCTCGCGGGTTCCAATATCGCCATCTCCATCGGCCACGGCTTTCCTTCCGGTGGCGGCCTGTCGCAAGCGCTGGTCAACGACCAGGCCGGTGCGCGCTCGCCGCTGTCGCTGGTCGTGTGTTCGGCGTGGATGGTGGTGGCGCTGCTGTTCCTCACCGATATCTTCGAGCGCCTGCCGCAGCCGCTGCTGGCCGCACTGGTGCTCGCTTCGGTGCAAAGCATGTTCAAGCTGGACGAATTGCGGCAGATGCGCCGGGTCAGCATTCCGGAGTTCGTGATCGCGCTGGTGACCATCGCCGCGGTGCTGGTGCTGGGCATCCTCAAGGGCGTGCTGGTCGCCTGCATTTTCTCGCTGGCGCTGCTGATCCGGCGCCTGGCGCAGCCCGAATGCGTGGTGCTGGGCCGCATCCCCGGGACGAATCACTTTGCCTCGTTGATCCGGCACCCGACCGCGCAGACCGTCCCCGGCGTCCTGGTCTTTCGCGCCAATGCCGCCCTGCTCTACTTCAATGTCGAGACCGTGCGCGAGCATCTCGATATTCTGGTCGACGGCATGGCCGGGCCATTGCGCCGAATCGTCATCGACCTCGCCTTCACCACCGAATTCGATCTGTCGACGCTGCGCATGTTCGCCGACTTCGCCCGCCGGATGCAGGACAACGGCGTGGAACTGTGCCTGGCCGATGCGCATTACCAGGTCCGCGCCCTGCTCACCGCGCATCGGCTGGAGCCGCTGTTCGGTGATCTGTCGCGCGCCCATTCGATCATCGAGCAGGTGGAGGCGCCGTTGGCAGCGTCGGCGACACCTGCTGGCGACGCTGGGACCGGGTGAACGCCGCCGGCGGGCGGCGCCTCTTGCCCGCCTGCCTGCCGGACCGATGACCGTGGCGGCGTTGCGCCAGAGCGTCGGTCGCGGCGATCCCGCTCAGCCTGTGCCGGCCGACGTCCGCCTCTTTGCGGCAGTCCAGCGATCGAGCTTTTCACGCGCCCCGTTGCGCGCCGGATCCATGGCGTTGGCATGGTCCGCCGTCTTCGCCGTGAGCTCGATCACGTAGCCATTCGGATCACGGAAATAGATGGAGTGAATGAATCCGTGGTCCGAAACACCCCGGGTCTCGACACCCGCCGCCTTGCCCTTGGCCAGCATGTCGTGAAGGGTCTTCAAATCGACTTCCAACGCGATGTGCAGATCGTAGTCATGCTGCGCCTTGAATTCGAAGGGCTGGTCGGGCGTCTCGAAGAACGCCAGAAAGGAGCCATCGTCGAGCCGGTAGAACGTATGCAGCGCGCTGGTCTTGCGCCCGCTCATCGTCTCGCCGATTTCCAGCGTTCCGGCAAGCGGCAGTCCGAGAAATTCCTGGTAGAAACGCCGCGTCGCTTCCGAGTCGCGGCAGCGGTAGGCGTTGTGGTGCAGGCCACGGATCATGCGGTCCCTCCCCGAGGTTGCCGGCGATTCAATTCCGATCCATTGTCCGGATCACCAATGTCGGCGCCGACGAATTCCTGGCAATGATCGGATGCAAGGCCGATTGCGTGCCAATCATTCATCCCAATCGAAACGCTTCACCGCGATCCACGCAAATACCGCGCTGAACGCCAGCATCACGCCGATCGGCGCAAGCGCCGCCTCGAAACCCAGCCCACGCCAGGTCATCGCCTCGAGCCCGTCGATGGCCCAGCGGGTCGGTACCACCTTGGTCGCCGTCTGCAGCCACTCCGGAAAGACAAAGGTCGGCACCCACGCGCCGCCCAGCATGACCAGCAGCAGCGTCACCACGATGGCGATGCCGCGGGTCGCCTCCGGTGTCCTGCCGACGGCCGCAATGAGCAGGCCGAAGGTGGCGGTGAGCAGTGCAAACGCCAAGGCGACGCCAAGGAAGCCCAGATAGCTGCCCTCGATGCGCACGCCGAAAAACGCAATCGCCGCGGCGTAGATGCCGGCGAACAGAATGACCGCGATCACCGTTCCGGAAACGATGCGGCTGCCCAGGAGGAGTGCCCGCGAGACCGGCGCGGCGCGCAGTCGCTTCCAGATCCCCTGCCGCCGCATCAGGAGCACGCCGATTCCCAGGTCGATGCCCATGAACAGGATGAACTGCACGCCCATCCCGGCAAAGGCATGCGCGTAGCCGTTGTACTTGCGGTCAACCCCCGAGGTGACCTCCAGTTCGCGCGTCGCGAAGGGCATAGAGAAGCCCGGAGTCGCGCCACCCTTGGTCGTTGCGTCGGTCGTGGCGCTGCTCGTCTGCACCCGGTCGATACTGTCGAAAAGAGCCAGAAGGTCGCGCCGCTGGACCTCATCCAGCTTGTCGTTATTCTCCACATCCACTCGCATGCCCGCGAAGACCGGACTTCCGGTCTCGCGCGAGAACGCGGCGCTGCTCACGGCCTTCATCACCTGTTCGGTCAGCAGGCCCTTGACGATTGCCAGCGCGATCGCCTGCGAGGGATCGTAATGCACCAGGATTTCGGGCTTTTTTACATTTGGCTGAAATAGCGCGCGGGCGGCGGCATCGCCGAAGCCCGGAGAGATCACCACGGCCGCGCGCACCTTTCCGGTCCGCACCAGATTGATTGCCTCCGGCTCGGCCACCTCCTGGATCGCGAAGCTGGCATCGGCCTTCATCGCACCAACAATGCTCTTTGCTATCGCACTGGAATCGAGGTCGACAATCGCCAGCGGAACGCGCGTCGGATTTTTCGGCGGCCCGCCAAGGACCGAGCCGAAGAACGCGGCGATAAGGATCGGAGCGGCAAGCGTGACCAGCAGCGCCCTCCGGTTGGACAGGTACATGACGATGTCGGCACGCGCCAGCGCGAGCAGCGGCTTCACGGTCAGTCCCTCAGTTGCCGGCCGGTGAGGTGCAGGAACACGTTTTCGAGCGAAGGACCGGACGGTCCGTCGCGAATCGCCAGTCCACGCCCGGCAAGCCAGGCAAGGACCTCCTCGTCAACGACACCCTCGATCTCGATTCGACGGGTGCTGGTCGGGGGCAGCAAGCGCTGCAGCCCTTCCGCAGTGTCGGCCGCGATCACCTTGCCATGGTCAATGATCACGATGCGATCGCAGAGCCGCTCGACCTCCTCCATGTAGTGCGTGGTGTAGACGAGCGTCTTGCCGCGTGAGCGCAATTCTTCGAGATTGTCGAAGATGGCGTTGCGACTCTGCGGGTCGACGCCGACGGTAGGCTCGTCGAGAATCAGCACGTCGGGATCGTGAACCAGCGCGCAGGCAATGTTGAGACGGCGCTTCATGCCACCGCTGAAGGTCGCCGGTTTCGACTTCGCCCGATCGGTCAAGCCGACGAGATCGAGCGCCTCGGCGCAGCATTCGTCCAGGAGGCCGCCCTCGACACCGTAGAGCGCGCCAAAGAGCCGCAGATTGGCGATTGCGGACAATTCCTCGTGCAGTGATATTTCCTGCGTCACCAGTCCGATCCGGCGCTTGACGCCGTTGGCGTTGTCGCCGATCGGCTCGCCGTCCAGGGTCACCGTGCCGCGGTCGGGCCGAAACAGTCCGCAGAGCATGGAAACGGTGGTCGACTTGCCTGCGCCGTTGGGTCCCAGCAGGCCTAGGATCTCACCGCGCGCGGCAGTGAACGAAACCCCGGCCACTGCGGGTTTTCCCGCATAGGATTTCCACAAGTCCGTTGCCTGCAGCATCGAAGTCACCTCTGTGGTCCGGGACCGATGATAGCAGTCGGTGACGACGATCCGGCTTCAAAGCACGGCGTTTCACCTTGCGCGCTACGCGCTCTGTACTCGCGCGACCACCCGTTTGCGCCACTGCAGGAATACCACCATCGCCACGCCCAGTCCGATCGCGTAACCGATGATGCCCGCAATCACCGCCGGCCCGGCATGGTTCAGCGACGCGATCATCAGCGCCAGGCCGGGATTGCGCATCGCGGCGGCAACTGCGGCGGCCGGTCGCACTTCGGGGTCACGCCAGGCGAACGCAGCACCGACCGCCAGCGCCACGAAGGTCATGACGAAGCCGGCAAGGCTCGGCAACCAGCCGATATGACGGATGATCGACGGCAGGTCGACCAACGCCATGACGCCCAGGCCGATCAGCAGCAGATTGCCCAGCTTGGCCAGGCGCGGTTCCAGCTTCTGCGCGAGCACGGGTCGCCAGCGTCGCAGCGTCGCGCCCAGCGCCAGCGGCAACAGTTGCGCAAAAAACACCTGCCGGCCGATGTCCAGCGGCGACACCACGACCTCCTTGCTGAAGATCCAGTCGAGGATCAGGACGCTGGTCGGCACAGTCACCACGGCAAGCATGACGATGGCCAGATGCAGCGCCGGCGCGAAGTGGGGGTGCCCGCCCGCGTCAAGCGCGCGGCGCAGGGCGACCGGCGCGCCGGGAGAAATCGCCATCAGGATAATGCCGGCGCCACCGCAGGGTGCGGCTGGAAGACCTTGACGATCAGCACCGCCAGCGCCGGGATCGGCACGACCACCGCGAAAATCACCGCGGCGAGCACGACGCGTCGCGCGAGCGCCGCGGCAATCTGCTCGCGTCCGAGCATCAGCCCCAGCGTGAACATCACGACGAACACCGCCCGACAGCGAAGATTCCTATCCACTGAAGCGGGATGATCATGACCTCTGTCCTTCGGTCGATCGCTGTTCAATTCATGTCCTGCACGGATCCTGCCGGCAGACACGGCAGGCACTCGCTCATTGCCCGCACAACTCCACCGGCGCGACGACGCGCGCCGGTCACCTCCGTCGCGATTACTTGTCGCCGGCGCCGCGGGTCACCGATTCCATCACCCGCTCCAGATTGAAGCTGCCGGGCTTCTGCCGCGGCGGGAACTCGCGGAAACTCTGCAGCCACTGGCCCACATAGCCCCCGGCCGGCGCGATGGCGAACATGTGCTCCATGTACCAGCGCTGGTAGCCCATCGCGTTCTCCTCCTCGGCGCGCTCGAACGGGTCCATGCGCAAATTGGCCAGGACCGGCGCGCGCAGGACTTCGAAGGGCTGCTGCCAGACCTTCAGGCCCAGCGCATTCTGCTTCAGAAAGGTCACCTTCCAGTTCTCGTAGCGCAGCGCGGCGACGCTGCCGTCGTCGGTCCAGTAGATGAACGATTTGCGCGGCCACGTCCCCTGTCCCTTGAGCGCCGGGCCCAGGTCATAGCCGTCGAGGTGCACCTTGTAGCTGCGCTCCCCGACCTTGCTGCCCTTCAGTAACTGTTCCGTGACGTTGGCGTTGCCGGCGGCGGCCACCAGCGTGGGCAGCATGTCCTCGTGCGCACCGATGTCGTTGACCACGATTCCCGGCTTGATGACGCCGGGCCACCTGATCAGCGTGGGCACGCGGTAGCCGCCCTCCCAGTTGGTGTTCTTCTCGCCACGGAACATGGTTGTGCCGCCATCGGGCCAGGTGAAGGTCTCGGCGCCGTTGTCCGACGAGTACATGACGATGGTGTTTCCGTCCAGGCCCAGTTCCTTCAGCTTGTCCAGCAGCAGGCCCACGTGCCCGTCGTGCTCGACCATGCCGTCGGCGTAGATCCCAAGCCCGGTCCTGCCATCGGAGGCCGCCTTCAGGTGGGTGAAGACGTGCATGCGGGTGGAGTTCCACCACAGGAAGAAGGGCTTGTCGGCCTTTTTCGCCCGTTCCATGAAGTCCAACGCCTTGGCGTTGACCTCCTCGTCGATGGTCTCCATGCGCTTCTTCGTCAAGGGACCGGTGTCGGTGATGCGGCCATCGGCAAAGCTGTGGATCACGCCGCGCGGGCCATATTTTTTTCGGAAGTCCGGGCTCTTCGGATAGTCGCGGTTCTCGGGCTCTTCCTCCGCGTTCAGGTGATACAGGTTGCCGAAGAATTCGTCGAAACCATGCGCGGTGGGCAGCATGTCGTCGCGGTCGCCCAGGTGGTTCTTGCCGAATTGCCCGGTCATGTAGCCCTGCGCCTTCAGCAGCGTAGCGATGGTCGGGTCTTCCATTGTCATACCTTCGGGCGCACCCGGCAGGCCGACCTTGGTCAGGCCGGTGCGGATCGGCGACTGGCCGGTGATGAAGGCGGCCCGCCCGGCGGTGCAGCTCTGCTGGCCATACCAGTCGGTGACCGCCGCCCCTTCCTTGGCGATGCGGTCGATGTTGGGCGTCCGGTAGCCCATCATGCCCATGTTGTAGGCGCTGATGTTGAACTGGCCGATGTCGTCACCCCAGATGATCAGGATGTTCGGCTTTTTGTCCTGCTGGGCGAACGCCAGCGTCGTGAAGGCAAGCCCGATCAGCATGCCGGCGACACCGCGCACCAGCCTTCCATACGTCCACGATTGCAACATTTGCACCTCCGGTAATCGACTGCCTGGAAATTGCCGCGATTCGTCCGGCGTGCACGCCGCCGGCAGCCCGGCCATCGCGCGAAGGCCCGATGCGGAGCCGGCCTCGTACGTTAATCGGAGCCCGCAAACGCCGTCCAATGCCATTTATTCATGGCCTGATAAGATCGCGGCATCGTGATTGAACTAAAGCTCCTGCACCAGGCAATTACGCTTGCCAGCTACGGGAACTATGCGCGCGCGGCGCAGGCGCTGCATTTGACGCAGCCCGCGCTGTCGCGCAGCATTTCGCGGCTTGAGGCACGTGTGGGCGAGAAGCTGTTCAACAGGACCTCGCAGGGCGTCGTTCCCACGGCGATCGGCGAGTTGTTCATTTCGCGCGGACGCAGCTTGCTCGACGGCGCGACGACACTGGAGCGCGATTTCGGCAGGATGCGCGGCGGGGAGATCGGCGAACTGCGCGTCGGGACAGGCCTGTTCCCGGCCCGGATATCGGTGGGGAAGGCCGTCGGGCGCCTTGCGCGCCGGCACCCGAAGCTTCGGATCGACGTGATGGATGGCGACCTGCGGGGCATCATCGACGCGTTGCTGGCCGGCAGGCTCGACTTGGCGGTCATCGAGCGGAGTCTCGTCGCCGGGGAGCCGCGAATCGCCACGGAAGAACTGCCCTCGCACCAGGCCTATTTCTATTGCCGAGCCGGCCATCCACTGCTTGCGGAGAAGAATCCTTCGCTCAAGCGCATTCTGAGCTTTCCATTCGTCGGGACTCGCATGCCGTCACGCGTGGCGCAGTCGTTCATGGAACTCGCCAGCGGCGGCTCGATCGACCGGGATACCGGGGATTACCTGCCGCCGATCAAGGTGGACTCGACCTGGATGGCGACTGACGTGGTGACCGCCAGCGACGCTGTGGCCGTTGCGCCGCTGGTGTCCATCGCGGAGGAAATCTCCCTGGGGAAGCTCGTTCCCCTCTCGGCGCGCACCGGATGGATGCAGACTGCCTACGGTTTCGTCTTCAGGCGTGGGATCACGCTCTCGCCGGCGGCCGAAGCATTCAAGCAGGCGTTGATCGAGGTGGAACACGAAATCGCTGCTGCCGAGCTCATGATCGGGGAAAATATCGGCGCCCGGTCGGCCTCCTCGGTTCGCTGACCGAAGACAGTTGGCATTTCGCCAGAAAATTTCTGGCATCCCGGCCGGCGCCCCATCGAGCGGCGTCAACGCCCCTCTAGTCCCAATCTGCGCCACGTCGTCGCCACGAGCACGCCGATGGACCGATCAGCGTTGCGGAGGAATCCCGGATGCCAGCGGGAAGACCTGCGCCGGAGCGAACTGGCGCAACTTCGCCGCCGCGCGCGCATGCGCCGGATCGAGCTTGAGCGCCTCGTTCAGCGCCGTCCGGGCACCGTCGATGTCGCCCGCCGCGTGCCGCGCCAGCGCGAGGTTGTAGTGCAGATCGGGGTCGCCAGGACGCACCTCGACCGCGGTTGCCTGCTGGCGAAGCGCTGACGCGCGGTCGCCCTGTCGGGTTGCGACCAGCGCCAGCAGATTGAGCGCAAATGGGTCGTTCTGGCTGAAGGTTAGCACCTCGGTCGCGGCGGCCGCGGCCTCGTCCAGCCGACCGGCGCCCGCCGCTGCCGACGCGCGCTGCAGAAGCGCGAGGCTGCGCTCCACCAGCGCGTCGCGGTCGGCGGCCCATTTCGCGTAGACGTAGTCTCGGTGTTTCGCGAAGGCCGCGTCGTCGCTGTTCTCGCCGCCACCGGCGCCCGAGGTCCCGGCGTCGGCATTCCACCGAAAAGTAGCCTGCGGCCAATCGGCAAAGGCCGTGTGCTGCGCGATCTGCAGGGCGAAATCCCAATCCTCGTGCATCGGCAGTTCGGGATCGAACGCAATCCCCGCCTCCAGCAGCGAGCGATGAAAGAGCAGCGTGGAAAGATGCACGAAGTTGCGCTGGTAGAGTTCCGCCAGGGCGAAACGCTGGCCCCAGACTTCCATGTCGCCAATGCGAAACGTGGCCAATGCGCGGCCGTTGACGGCGCGCGCCCCGGGCTGATTTGCAGCACTGGTGACCAGCCCCGCAAGGTGTCCGGGAAGCACCTCGTCATCGTCGTCGAGGAAGGTGATCCAGTCGCCGGTGGCGGCGCGGATGCCCGCATCCGCGGCCTGCGGCCGCGGCAAGCGGTCGGCGCGGCGCACTTCGCGGATCGGATACGGACCGCAGGCGTCAGGTACGGGCGGATGGGCGTTGCCCGTGGCCGCGACCACGACGACCTCGGCCAACGGATAGCCCTGCGCGGCAATCGATGCCAGCGCCAACGCCAGCGTCGGACGCCCGATGCTGCGAACGATTACGCTGACCTTGGGCGTGTCCATGGGTACATCGGGGCGAAAAACTCCAGTATGCCTGATGCCTTTTGGTGATGGACACTGCGCATTCGCTCGCAGCCTGGCCCTATGACCAAGGCAAGTCGAATGCATGCGCCGCGCTGTACGAACTCCGAACTCTCTGTAAGATCACCGGAGAACAGTCCGACACAATCCCACGGCCCCGCGTGGTTGGGGCGTGCGGCCGTGTCCTCGCGGGTCCAATCACGGAGGTTTTCTTGTCCCAACCCGAATTCGACATCGTCGTCATCGGCGGCGGCTCCGGTGGCCTGGTCGTTGCGGCCGGCGGCAGCGCACTGGGCGCCAAGGTGGCGCTGGTGGAAAAGCACCGGCTGGGCGGCGACTGCCTGTGGACCGGCTGCGTGCCGTCCAAGACGCTGATCAAGTCGGCGCGGATCGCCTACGAAATGCGCCACGCCGATCGCTGGGCACTGACGCCGGCCGAACCGCATCCAGACCTCGCCCGGGTCATGGAACGCGTGCGCGCAGTCATTGCGACCATCGAGCCCAACGACAGTCCCGAACGTTTTCGCGGCCTGGGCGTGGACGTGACATTCGGCGACGGCCATTTCACCGGCCCGGACTGCTTCGAAGTCGGCGGACGAAAGCTGCGCGGCAAGTCCTTCGTCATCGCCACCGGTTCGCGCGCCGCGGTGCCGCCGATCCCGGGCATCGACACGGTGCCCTACCTCACCAACGAAACCATCTTCGACCTGCGCGAGCCGGTGCCCTCGCTGCTGGTCGTCGGCAGCGGCCCGATCGGCAGCGAAATGGCGCAGGCCTTCCGCCGCCTGGGCAGTGAAGTCACGGTGATCGACATGGCGCCGGCCATCCTGCCGCGCGAGGACCCGGATCTCGCCGCGGTGGTGCACCGCCAGCTGGTGGCCGAGGGCATCCGCTATCACTTCGACGCGGCGATCACCCGGGCCGAGGGCAGCAAGGGCGCGATCGCGCTGACGATCAAAGGCAAGGACGGCAGCGAGCAAAGGCTGGAGGCCACGCATCTGCTGCTCGCCGCCGGACGCCGCGCCAATATCGAAGGGTTGGGGCTCGAAGCAGCCGGAGTCGCGGTCGAACGCGGGCGCATCGTCGTCGACGCCAAACTGCGCTCCTCGCAATCGCACATCTACGTGATCGGCGACGCCGCCGGCGGACTGCAATTCACCCACGTTGCCGAGCACCATGCCGGCATCGTGCTGCGCCAGGCACTGTTCCGCATGTGGTGGGCAGCACCGACCAGGGTGATTCCCTGGTGCACCTTCACCGACCCCGAACTCGCGCGGGTCGGGCTGTCGGAAACCGAGGCGCAGCAGCAGGGCATCGATCACCGCGTCTATCGCTTCGCGTTCGATGAAATCGACCGCGCGCTGGCCGAAGGCGAGTCCGAGGGCCTGGCCAAGATAGTCACCGATCCAAGAGGAAAATTGCTCGGCGCGGCGATCGTCGGTGCGCATGCCGGCGAACTGATTGCCGAATATGCGCTGGCGCTCACCAAGGGCATGAAGGCCGCGGACATCTCGGGAACCATCCACACCTATCCGACCTTCGCATCGATCAACCGGCGGGTCGCGGATCAGCGGATGAAGGAGGGACTGACCCCCACCGCCAAGACCTGGATCAAGCGGATTTTCCGCTTGCAGGGAAACTAGGGTGGGTGCCCCGACTGAAGGCGCACGACCGCCCGCCGATCGGCGCTGGCTCAAATTCGTGATCCTGGCGCTGTTTGTCGGCGTCGTCATCGCGTTTTTCGCGCTCGACGGCCATCACGTCCTCACGCTCGCCAACATCAAGGCGCATCGCGCGGCATTGCTCGACTACACCGAAGCGCATTTTGCCGCCGCGCTGGTCATCGCCTTCCTGATCTACGCCGGGTCGGTGGCCTTCAGCCTGCCCGGCGCGCTGGTTCTGTCGCTGGCGACCGGCTTCGTCTTCGGCCGCTGGGTGGGCACGGCACTGGTCGTGGTCGCGGCGACCGTCGGCGCGACGATCATCTTCCTGGCCGCCCGTTACGTGTTCGCGGAGGCGGCGCGCAAGCGTTTGGGTCCGCTGGGCGACAGGATCAACGCCGGGTTTTCCGAGAATGCGTTCAACTACCTGTTGTTCCTGCGCCTGGTTCCGCTGTTTCCGTTTTTTCTGGTGAACCTGGCACCCGCGTTCACATCCGTACCGTTACGGACCTTTGTCATCGGCACGCTGATCGGCATCATTCCAGGCTCCTTCGTTTTCGTGAACCTTGGCCAGACGCTGGGCAGCATCGACTCGCTGCAAGGGCTGGTCTCCGCCGAGACGCTGGGCGCATTCGCGCTGTTGGGGGCCTTCGCGCTGGTGCCGGTCGGGATCAGGAAATGGAAGTCCCGGCGTAATCCTTCGCCGTGATTTCCCGACCATTTCTGGTGGCAATGAACATTATTCCTACCAGGCCTGCCGCGGCCGCCGCGCGGATCGGGCATCGACTCGCACGACTGCTGCTCGCGCTGCTGGTGCTGACCCTCGCGCCGGGTATCACCGCGGCAAGGGCGCAGGGTGTCGACCACGCGCCCTTCGACGCGCTGCTCAAGGCCAACGTCAGGAATGGCCAGGTGAACTATCCGGGCTTCGAGGCGAGCCCGGCTTTCGGCAAATACGTGGAAAGCCTCGCCAGGCCGGTCAAGCTCGATACCAAGGCGGACACGCTGGTCTATTACATCAACGCCTACAACGCGCTGGCCATCGCCGGCATCCTCGAAGGCCTGTCGCCATCCACGTTCTTCGGTCGCGCCCGCTATTTCAAGCTCAAGGACTGGTCGCTGAACGGCCAGAGCGTCAATCTTTACGATCTCGAGCACAAGATCATCCGTCCGTTGGGTGAGTCACGCATCCACTTTGCGATCATCTGCGCGTCGAAGTCCTGCCCCTTGCTGCGCAGCGAAGCCTATGCGCCGGCGCGGCTCGATACGCAACTGGACGAACAGGCGCGCCGGTTCGTCAACGACCCATCGCGCAATCGCTTCGACAAGGTCGGCAAGCTGGCAAATTTGTCGGAAATCTTCAAATGGTTCGACGAAGATTTCAGCGGCCCTGCAGGTTCGGTGCAGAAGTACGTTGCGCGCTACGTGACCGATCCGGAAGTAGCCCGCGGACTCACCGCGGACACTTACAGGATCGAATGGATCGACTACGACTGGGCGCTCAACGGCACGCCACCACGGGGCCAATGACCACACGGTCATGCACGACGTCTGCGAAGACTTTGCCGTGCGATCGACCATCCGACGTCCTCCGGAGCGCGGCGACCTGCGACGTCATCGGGCGAGCACACAACGGATGATCGAATCCGGAGCGCCGGCACCGCGCTATTTCGGCATCGCTCAGGAAACCATCGGCGCCCGACTCGACGCGCGCCTCGAACCGTGGACGAGACGGTGAAGATTTCCGTCGTCATCCCCTATCTCAACGAAGCGCGCGCACTACCCTCGACGCTGGCGCGTCTCGAACGCGAGCGTCAACGCGCAATGGCCGTCGAGGTGATCGCGGTGGATGGCGGCAGCACCGACACTGGTCCCGCCCTGCTGCGTCGCATCGAATGGATCCGCATGGTCACCGCGCGGCGCGGCCGGGCGACGCAGATGAACGCCGGCGCGGCCGCGGCCACGGGCGACGTGCTGCTTTTTCTGCATGCCGACACCGCGCTTCCCGACGGCGCGCTGGCGGCCATCGGCGCGGCGGCAAGTACGCCAGGCTTCGTCTACGGCGGCTTCCGGCACCGCTTCTCCGGCGACGACTGGCGCCTGCGCACCATTTCCGCCTTGCACAACTGGCGCTGTTCCAGGATGCAGACTTTCTATGGCGACCAGGCGATGTTCGTGAGCGCCGCCGCGTTCCGGCGCGTGGGCGGTTTCCCCGAATGCATCGCCGAGGACATCGCGCTGTCACAGCGGCTGCGCGACATAGCGCCGCCCTCGTTCCTGTCGCTCGAGGTGATTACCAGTTCGCGGAAATTCGAGCAAATGGGTGTCTGGCGCAGTCTCTGGCGCGTGGTGGCCATTTTGCTATGCTTGCGCGCAGGACGCGAACCTCCGCGCGCCTTCTTTGCGGATATTCGCTGATGCCTTCCGTTCACCTGCTTCCCACCCGCGCCGGCGACGCCTGTCCCTGATGAAGCTCTCGATCATCATCCCGACGCTTGACGAAGGCGCGACGCTCATCGGCGCGCTTGCAGCGCTCGCGCCATTGCGCGCAGCCGGGCACGAAGTTCTTGTCGTCGACGGCGGCAGCCGTGATGCCACCCAGGAGGTCGCGCAGGGCCGGGCCGACCGGGTTCTGGTGGCGCCGCGCGGCCGCGCCGTCCAGATGAACGCCGGCGCCGGCGCGGCCCGCGGAGACGTGCTGCTGTTCCTGCACGCGGACTCGCGTCTGCCGGAAGCGGCGGCGGCGGCGATCGACGACGCCTTGCGCGCCGGTGCCGGTTGGGGGCGCTTCGACGTGACCATTCGAGGACGCCCGCGCATCCTCAAGCTCGTCGCCGCAATGATGAACCTGCGCTCAAGACTGACCGGAATCGCCACGGGCGACCAGGGAATTTTCGTCACCCGAACGCTGTTCGACCTGGTGGGTGGCTATGCGGCGATCCCCCTGATGGAGGACGTGCAGCTTTCGCGGACGCTGAAACGGCGGGGCGGCCGTCCCGCCTGCCTCGCTTCCCGCATCGAGACTTCCGGCCGCCGCTGGGAAGCACACGGCCCGTGGAAGACCATCCTCACCATGTGGCGCCTGCGCCTTGCCTACGCGCTGGGCGCCGACCCCGCGCAGCTTGCCCGGCACTATCGATGACGGTCGCGCCCAGGTCTCCGCCCGCGCTGGTCGTTTTCGCGAAGGAACCCGTTCCAGGCACCGTGAAAACCCGCCTCGCGCTGGCGCTGGGCGACGTCGAAGCCGCGGCGATCTACCGCGAACTCACCGAAGTGACGCTGGCGCAGGCGGCGCGAGCGCGCATCGCCGAAGTGGTCGGCCGGATCGAGTTGTGGTGCGCACCGGATGCCGACAGCGACTACTTCCGCGAACTGGCCACGCGTTTCGGCGCGACCCGGTATCGCCAGCAGGGTGGGGATCTGGGCGAGCGCATGACCAACGCGCTTGCCGCAGCGCTGACCCGCTCCGGCGGCGTGCTGCTCATCGGCACCGACTGTCCCTGTCTGGACGTTGCGTATCTGGCACAGGCAGGCGACGCGCTCGCCGGGCACGATGCCGTGCTGGGGCCGGCGGTCGATGGGGGTTTTGTGCTTGTCGGTGCGCGCCGACCACTGCAGTTTCCGGGTGTGCGTTTCAGCAGCGCGAATGCGCATGCCGACACCCGAGCCGCATTTGCGACGGCCGGCATTGGTTGCGCCGACCTGCAGTTGTCATGGGACGTCGACGAACCAGCGGATCTCGAGCGCTGGCGCGCGCTGTCGACCCTCGCCGCTGCGTCCTGACGCTGGCGCGCCGGCTTGGTCCTAGGGCAGCGTCATGCCCACGGTCCACAGAATTCCGGCCCCGCCAAACAGGATCATTTCCCCGCAAAACCGTTTGTAGCAGTAGCCCACTCCCGGCACGATGCCCGGCGACCAGCCATTGCTGTTGAAGGGAACCTTGTCCTCGAATTCACCGGTGTAGCCGTGCAGCGCGCCTGCTGCCACCTTGACGTAGAACTCCGGTGCTTTTTCGATTGGCCGCCACAGCACGCCGCCGAAGTAGAACTGCGACCATTGCCCGAACGAATTGTCGAATCCAGACGCGCCGATGAACGGCTGTCCGTCCAGCCAGCGGTACGGAAGGCGCCACTCTCCATAAATCAGTCTTTGCGTATTGTCGTGATCCGGGTCCGAGTTGAAATGAATTGTGGCGACGCTGGTCTGGATGTAGAAGCGGTCGGTACGCCACGGCTCAGGCGCGTCCCAGACCGAGGCTGTCGCATCCGCCGGCGTGGAGGACATGGGCGCGGGCTGCGGCTTCCACTGCGCCTCGGACTCGCCGGCGCTCACCAGCGCGACGACGACCATCACCGCCATCGCCCAGGAAAACAGGCGTACCCGGATCGCGGCCGGCTGGCGGCTACGCGGCGGGATTGCGGGAAACGGAGCGGTGGAAACGGGGGCGGTAGTACGGGGGCGACTGCGCTGATCGAGCATGGGACCTCAGCATGAAATTGCCCCGAACCTTACCACGGGTGGCAATTTCCTGCCGCCCGGTCCGCACGACAAATTCCGCGGGTACCCGCCGATCCAATTTGCAGTCGCGTCACCGGACGGCGCGCTCGGGCGCATCGCGCCGGCTCGGGCGATCAGTTGGTCGGGCAGGCCTCGGAAGGCGCGATTTTATCCTTGGCGCCGGCGACACGAACCGTATCTGGCAGCGTCAACCCGTTCTTGACCGCGGTGACCTCGGCCAGGATCGAAATCGCGATCTCCGGCGGCGTGCGGCTGCCGATGTACAGGCCGATGGGACCGTGCAGGCGCGCGATCTCCGCCTCGGTGACGTCGACCTCGCGCAGGCGCACCCGCCGCTTGGCGTTGTTCGCACGCGAACCGAGCGCGCCGACATAGAACGCCGGCGATTTCAGTGCTTCCATCAGCGCCAGGTCGTCGAGCTTCGGGTCGTGCGTCAAGGCGATCACCGCGCAGCGTTCGTCGAGCCGCATGGCGGTGACGGTATCGTCCGGCATGGTGCGCACCAGGCTCACGCCCTGGATGTCCCAGGTCTCCGTGTATTCCTCGCGCGGGTCGCAAACCGTCACCTGGTAGTCGAGGCCAACCGCGATCTGCGCCAGGTACTTCGACAGCTGCGAGGCGCCGATCACCAGCATCCGGTAGCGCGGTCCGTGAATCGTGGTCAGTGTCTTGCCGTCGAAGGCGAGTCCATCGGTCGCGCGCGCAGGATGCAGGCTCGCAAGGCCGGTGAGCAGATCGAGCCGCCGCGACACCAGATGGCCGGCCTCGATTTCGCGCAGCAGGAGCAGAATTCCCGACTCCTTGGTCAGCGGTTCCGTCACCAAGCGGATGGTCCCGCCGCAGGGCAGCCCGAAGCGGCGGGCCTCGTCGGCGGACACGCCGTAGGTGACCACTCCGACCTCCGTCTGCGTCATTCCCAGCCGGCGCGTGCGCTCGATCAGGTCGTCCTCGATGCAACCGCCGGACACCGAGCCCACGACCAGCCCGTCTTCGCGCACCGCGAGCATGGCCCCCTCGGGGCGCGGCGAGCTGCCCCAGGTATTGACGACCGTGACCAGCAGCACTCGCTTGCCCTCGTCCAGCCAATGCGCGCTGCGCTTCAGGACTTCCAGATCGACGCTGTCCATGTTCCGACTCCCGCCCGTATCGCCGGGCATGGGCCCATTTTACCCAAGAGCAGCCATGCGGGCACACAATTGGCCACGTCCGGACCACGCAGCGCTCGCCCGACGGACTTGACCCATCCTCGCGCTTCGCGTTAACTGGAACCGCCTCCCGTCATCACGCGATTGTCCATCATGGCCCTGGTCCTGCGCTTCGCCCTGCCCTATCTGTTCATTGCGGCATTCGTCGGTCTGGCCAGCATCGAGCTCGCGCGCCCTGGATATCAGTTCGAGGAAGTGGCCTTTGTCCCGGTGGCATTGCAGGCGTTGGGGCAATGCGACGTCGATGCCGGCGTCACGCTGTCCTGGGGCTGTTTGCCGCTGATGCAGACGCCGGAATATGTCGGCGCGGTGAAGGCCTGGCTGCATGCGCCGCTGTTCGCCGCCTTCGGCATCAACGTATGGACGGTGCGCCTGCCGTCGATCCTGTTCGCAGCCGCAGCGTTGGCGGTGCTCTGGCATTTTCTTCGCCGCGAGCTTGGCAGCGCCTGGGCGCTGCTGGCACTGGTGCTGATGGTATCCGACCCGGTGCTGCTGAGCCACGCGCGGCTCGACTGGGGGCCGGCGATGATCGCCACGCTGATGCGGGTGTTGGCGCTGGTCGCCCTCTGGAACTGGGTGCATTCGGGGCGCACGCACTGGCTGCTGTTGCTGTGCTTCGCGTTCCTGGTGGGTTTTGTCGACAAACTCAACTTCCTCTGGGTTATCGTGGCCTTCGTCGGTGCCGGCGCACTGGTTTCGGGCCGCATGGTGTTTCAGCGTCTGCGCGCGGGCGCGCCCTGGCAGCCCGTCATCGCCGCCGCAACGGCGTTGCTTCTCGCTTGGGGCGTCGCCACGCTGGTCCGCCATGCCATGGTGCCGGATACCCCCCATGCCGGCGGCGCCTTCGACCCGGTCGCACAATACATCAAGGTCTGGAAACTTTACGCCGCGACCTTCAGCGGCACCTCGGTCATGCACTGGGTTTTCGGGCTCAGGGTCCGCGCCACCGCGGCCTTCAACGTGTTGGCGCTGGTGCAGATTGCCGTTGCCGTGTACCTGCTGGCGCATTGGCGTCCATGGACGCCGGCACGACGGCTGCTGGCCTTTCTTACCGCGGCCCTGGTGTTGCTGTTCGCGGTCATCGTCGTCACGCCGCAGGTCGACGGCACGCACCACCTGATCATGCTCTGGCCGCTGCCCACGTTGCAGCTCGTCACGCTGCTGGCGATTGTCTCGCAACGACCCGGCGACCAGCCGGGAAGTCAGCGGCCCGGCCAGCGCGCCACCGTCGCCACCGTCGGCGCGGTCGTCTGCGGCGCGCTGTTCGCCTGGAACGTCGGCATCGACCTGCGCTACATCGATTCGTGGCGATATGACCACGACTACCGCCCGACCTTCGATTCGGCGATCGGCAAGCTCGCGGAGCGGCTCACGGAACTCGACGTCGACCGCGTCGTCAGCGTGGATCCGGGCCTGCACCAGCCGCTGATCACCCATTCGCCCCGCACCGTCTCCGCGGGTTTTCGCGATTGGTCCCGACCGCTCGCCACGGCAACGCCCGACGCGCCCGCACCGTCGGGCGGCGCGGCGGTCGAGCATCTGCATGGCCGGCGGGTGGCATTCGTGCTCTTCGCATCGACCTCGCCTGCGGCCACGGGTGTCCGCGCACAGCTTGATTCGCTGCTCGCGCGTCATCCACCCTGCGAGCGCAGCGAAGAGACGCTGGCCGGAGCCGACGGCAGGCCGCTTTACCTGATCGTCGTGGCCGACGACCGCGGCAAGTGCGCGGGCGCGCGCGCCGGCTAGGCACACGCCGCGCAACGGCGAGCAACCCGACCGTCAGCGGATGCCGTAGACCATCAGGTACCAGATGACCGCAGCGATCGCGGCCAGCGCGATGTAGCGAATCCAACGCCGTCCGGACGGCGCTTCACCGGCTGCGCTGGGCAACATCGCCGCCGCATCGCGTTCGGCCGCACCGGCCGGTTGCAGCGACTGCGCGAAGCGTCCAAAGAAATCTTCGGCGAGCTTGGCCGCCGCTCCATCGACCAGCCGCGATCCGATCTGTGCGAGCTTGCCGCCCACCTGCGCCTTCACCGCGTAGGTCAGCGCCGTCTGCGCGTCGCCCGAGGCGGCGAGCGATACCACCGCCTGCCCGCGCGCGAAGCCGGCGGCACCGCCCTGTCCCTCGAACTGCAGCGTGTAACCGTCGGGCGGGTGGCTATCGGTCATTTTCATCGTGCCCGTGAATCGCGCCGAGACCGGACCGACCTTTGCCGCCATCACCGCGCGCCACTCATTCTCACCCACCAGCTCGAGCGAATCGCAGCCGGGAATGCAGGCCTTGAGCGTGGCAGGATCGTTGAGCGCGTTCCAGACCTTGGCGGGCGGCGCGGGAACGATGCGGGTGTTGGTCATTTCCATTCGGTATTGCTCCTCGCGGTGTGCCTGCAGTTTCGCGGCGGCGATCGCATTGTCGAAAATCGCGCAGCAACCGGCTGCAGCAACCAATGAATACTCAGCGCCGCCCCCATGATCCGGCGTTCATGAGGCGCATTGTAGAGCCACCGCTTCGCGATCCGAAACGTTGCCTCCGCGGGCGGCCATCGGTCGAGGCCCGGCCGGGCGAGCATGCTGCGACCGGTCCGCCTAGGCTCCGCGCGACGACGCGCCGGCCGGCGGCTTGATCGTGCGCGGGCGTCGCAGGTCGAGCGCCGCGGCCAACTCGCGCAGCGATGCAATGTTGTGCACCGGCAGGAAATCGTCGACGTGCGGGAGCATTGCCCGAATGCCGGCCGGACGCGCCTCGAAGCCGGAGTAGCGCAGCAATGGATTGAGCCAGATGAGGCGCGTGCACGACTTGGCCAGACGCTCGACCTCGAAGCCCAGTCCTTCGCCACCCTCCGCATCGAGGCCGTCGCTGATGAGCAGGACCACCGCATTCTGACCAAGCAGACGTCGCGACCAGAAGCGGTTGAAGTCGGCCATGCAGGCGCCGATTCGCGTGCCCCCTGCCCAGTCGTCCACCGCGGCGGTCACCCGCGCCAGCGCCACGTCGACGTCACGGTGCGTGAGGTGCCGGGTGATGTTGGTAAGCCGCGTCCCGAAGACCAGCGTATGCACGCGGTGCCGGTCGTTGGTGATTGCGTGCAGAAAATGCAGCAGCATCCGCGCGTAGCGGTCCATCGAGCCGGAGATGTCGCAGAGCACGACCAGCGGCGGCGGGCGCCGCACACGCCGCCGATACGCCAGCGGCGCGACCGCGCCGGCCGCACCCGTCATCCCTCGCATGGTCGCTCGCAGATCCACCCGCGACCCGCGCCGCGCCGATCGCGTGCGACGTACCGGATGCTCGTGCAGCGGGAGGCGCAGTTGTGCAAGCATGGCCTTGACTTCGCGCAGCTCGTCCGCGGTCATGGTCGCGAAATCCTTCTGCTGCAGGATCTCGCGCGGCGAGAACGAGAGCGCCGCGTCGAGTTCGACCTCCTCCATCTCCTCCGGTCGGTCGTCGGGCCGCTTCGGCGGCGACAGCGCCTGCGCCAGTCGCGCCGCGACTTCCGGCTCCTGCGCCTGTTCGCCGGTGCGTCCGTACACGCGCGGCAGCAATGCGGCCACCATTTTCTCGAGGAGCTTCGGGTTGCGCCAGAACAGGTCGAAGGCCTGCTCGAACAGCGGCAGATGCTCGCGGCGGGAGACCAGCACCGCGGCAAGCGCCTCGCGAAAATCGCTCTTGTTGGCGATGCCGACGACCTCGAGCGCGGCCACTGCGTCGATCACCTTCGCCGGCCCTACCGGAATTCCGGCCGCGCGCAGCACGCGCACGAAATGCAGGACGTTCTCGGCGAGGCGACCGCGCGGCAGGCCGGCCTGTCCGCTGCGCGTGGCCAGCGTCACAGCACGATCCCTTCGGCCTCCACTTCGGCGACCAGGCGCTGCGCCACCTCCGGCGTCAGCGCGCCAACGTCGTCCTGGTACTTGAGCAGGACGCCGAGCGTGTCGGCGACCGTCTGCGGGTCGAGCGCCACGCGGTCGAGCGTAAGCAATGCCTCGGCCCAGTCGAGCGTCTCGGCGATCCCCGGCGCCTTGAACAGGTCCATCCGCCGCAGCCGCTGGGTGAAGGCGACGATCTCGCGCGCGAGACGCTCCGGCGCGCGCGGGCACTTGCGCCGCAGGATCTCCAGTTCGCGCAGCGCGTCCGGATAGTCGACCCAGTGGTAGAGGCAGCGGCGCTTGATCGCGTCGTGGATCTCGCGGGTGCGGTTGGAGGTGATGACCACCACCGGCGCTTCCTTCGCGCGGATCACCCCGAGTTCGGGGATCGACACCTGGAAGTCGGACAGCGCTTCGAGCAGGTAGGCCTCGAAGGGTTCGTCGGTGCGGTCGAGTTCGTCGATCAGCAGCACCGGCGCGATGCCATCGTCGGGATCGATCGCCTGCAGCAACGGGCGCTTGAGCAGGAAGGCGCGCGTGAAAATATCCTGCGATAGCCGATCGCGCGCAACTTCACCCGCCGCTTCGGCAAGGCGGATCTCGATCATCTGCCGCGGGTAGTTCCACTCGTAGACCGCCGCCGCAGTGTCCAGTCCCTCGTAGCACTGCAGCCGCACCAGCGGCTTGCCCAGTCCGGCCGCCAGCACCTTGGCGATCTCGGTCTTGCCCACGCCGGCCTCGCCTTCGAGGAACAGCGGCCGGCGCAGTTTCAGCGCCAGGAAGACCGCAGTCGCCAGGCGGCGCTCGGCCACATAGTCCTGCGCCGTGAGCAGGTCGACCGTGGCGTCGACGGTGGCGGGAAGGTTCGGCGGGTTCACCTGGGCAGTCATTCGAAAAGAAACGGGCGGAGGATAGCCCCCGCCCGTAGCATAGCAAGGCCGCACGCCTAGCCGGCCGCAGCCACCGCCCGCGCCGCCATCACCGCCACCAGATGCGCCCGGTATTCCGGCGAGCCGTGCAGATCGTTGCTCAGCCCCGCGGCGTCGATCCTGACCGCCCTGGCGGCGTCGGCCTTGAAGCTCTTGCCCAGCGCGTCCTCCAGCGGCTTGCAACGAAACACCCCGCTTCCCGCCGCGCCGGTAACGGCCACGCGCACGCCGCCGGCGGTCTGCGCGACGAACACGCCGACCAGCGCGAAGCGCGACGCCGGCTGCACGAACTTCATGTACGCCGCCTTCTTCGGAATCGGAAAACTGACCGCGGTGATCAACTCGCCTTCGGCCAGCGCGGTTTCATACATGCCTTTGAAGAACTCGTCGGCGGCGATCTTGCGCTTGTTGGTGTGCACGGTCGCACCCAGGCCCAGCACCGCCGCCGGATAACAGGCGGCCGGATCGTTGTTGGCCAGCGCACCGCCCAGCGTGCCCATGTTGCGCACCTGCCGGTCGCCGATGCCATCGGCCAGCGCGGCCAGCGCGGGAATCGCGGACTTCACCTCCCTCGACGTCGCCACCTCGGCATGACGGGTCATCGCCCCGATGACGATGGCGTCGCCTTCCTTGCGGATTCCCTTGAGTTCGGCGATGCCCGAGAGGTCGACCAGCGTACCCGGCTGCGACAGGCGCATTTTCATCGCCGCGATGAGGCTTTGTCCGCCAGCCAGTGGCCGTCCGCCGGTCTTGGCGAGCAGTTCCGCGGCAGCGGCGACGGAGTCGACTTTCTTGAATTCGAATGTGTACATGTGCGTTCTCCGGTTCAGGCGCGCGCGGATTGGATGGCTTGCCAGACGCGATGCGGCGACGCCGGCATGTCGATGCGGGTCACCCCGACTTCCGCCAGTGCGTCGTGCACCGCGTTCATCATCGCCGCCGGCGCGCCGATGGCGCCGGCCTCGCCGCAGCCTTTCGCGCCAAGCGGATTGTGCGTGCAGGGCGTGACCCGGGTCTCGACCTTGAACGACGGCACGTCGTCGGCACGGGGCATGGCGTAGTCCATGTAGCTGCCGGTGAGCAGCTGTCCGCTTTCCGGGTCGTAGACGCAGTTCTCCAACAGCGCCTGGCCGATGCCCTGCGTGACGCCGCCGTGCACCTGCCCGTCGACGATCATCGGGTTGATGATGTTGCCGAAGTCGTCGCAGGCGGTGAAGCTCGCCACCTTGACCACGCCGGTCTCCGGGTCGATCTCCACCTCGCAGATGTGCGTGCCCGCCGGATAGGTGAAGTTGGTCGGATCGTAGAACGCGGTTTCGTCCAGACCCGGCTCGAGCTTGTCCAGCGGATAGTTGTGCGGCACATAGGCGGCGAGCGATATTTCCGCGAAGGCCTTGCTGCGGTCGGTGCCGGCGACGGTGAACTTGCCGTCCTTGAATTCGATGTCGCCCTCGGCCGCTTCGAGCAGGTGCGCAGCGATCTTCTTGCCCTTGGCGATCACCTTGTCGAGCGCCTTGACGATGGCGGTGCCGCCCACCGACAGCGAGCGCGAGCCGTAGGTGCCCATGCCGAAGGGAATGCGGCCGGTGTCGCCGTGCACGACTTCCACGTTTTCGATGTCGATGCCCAGCCGGCCCGCCACCACCTGCGCGAAGGTCGTCTCGTGTCCCTGGCCATGGCTGTGCGAGCCGGTGAACACCGTCACGCTGCCGGTCGGGTTGACGCGCACCTGTCCCGCCTCGAACAGACCCGCCCGCGCGCCCAGCGCACCGGCGATGTTCGATGGTGCCAGGCCGCAGGCTTCGATGTAGGACGCATAACCCAGGCCGCGCAGCATCCCGCGCTTGGCGGATTCCGCCTTGCGTGCGGCGAATCCGGCCACATCGGCGGTCTTCATCGCCCCGTCGAGCGTGGCGTCATAGTCGCCGGTGTCGTAGGTGAGCGCGACCGGCGTCGCATACGGAAAGTCGTGGATGAAGTTGCGCCGGCGGATCTCGTCCTGCGCCATCTTCATGTCCACCGCCGCCTGGTGCACGATGCGCTCGACCACGAAGGTCGCCTCGGGCCGTCCGGCGCCGCGGTAGGCATCGACCGGTGCGGTGTTGGTGAACGACGCCGTGACCTCGCAATGGATCGCCGGCGTCGTGTACTGGCCGGCGAGCAGCGTCGCGTACAGGATGGTCGGGATGCAGGTCGAAAACGTCGACAGGTAGGCGCCCATGTTGGCGACCGTGTCCACGCGCAGCGCCAGGAACCTGCCGTCCTTGTCCATGGCCAGTTCGACGTGCGACACGTGGTCGCGGCCATGCGCGTCGGTGAGAAAGGACTCGCTGCGCTCGGCCGCCCACTTGATCGGCCGGTTGACCTGCTTCGAGGCCCACACCATCGCCGTTTCCTCGGCGTAGAGATAGATCTTGGAACCAAAGCCGCCGCCGACGTCCGGCGCAATCACCCGCACCTTGGACTCGGGCAGGCCCAGCACGAAAGCGGTCATCAGCAGCCGCTCGACGTGCGGATTCTGGCTGGCCACGTAGAGCGTGTAGGAATCGTCGGACCGGCTGTAACTGGCCAGCGCCGCGCGCGGCTCGATGGCATTGGGGATCAGCCGGTTGTTGACGATGTCGAGCTTCGACACATGAGCGGCCTTGGCGAAGGCTGCATCGACCGCCGCCTTGTCGCCCAGCGCCCACGTGTAGCACTTGTTGCCCGGCGCCTGCTCGTGGATCTGCGGCGCGCCCGGTTTCAGCGCGTCCACGCAGTTCACCACCGCCGGCAGCACCTCGTAGTCGACGTCGATCAGCTCGGCGGCGTCCTTGGCCTGTACCGCGGTTTCGGCGATCACTATGGCCAGCTGGTCGCCGACGTGGCGCACCTTGCCCTGCGCCAGCACCGGATGCGGCGGCTCGTTCATCGGCTTGCCGTCGGTGCCGGTGATCAGCCAACCGCAGGGCAGGCCGTTGACGCCGGTCAGGTCGGCACCGGTGAATATCGCCACCACGCCGGGCGCGGCCTTGGCCTTCGCCGTGTCGATGCTCTTGATGACGGCATGCGCATGCGGTGAGCGCAGGAAACAGGCGTAGGTCTGCCCGTGCACGTTGACGTCGTCGGTGTACTGCCCGGCGCCGATGAGAAAGCGGTGATCCTCCTTGCGTCGTACCGGTTGGCCGATCACGCCCTGGTCGTTGGCTCCCATGTCAGCCTCCCTGCTTGGCCATCGCCGCGGCGCCGGTGGCGACCGCGCGGACGATGTTGTGATAGCCGGTGCACCGGCACAGGTTGCCCTCGAGTTCCTCGCGTATCGTCTGCTCATCCGCGTTCGGATGCCGCGCCACCAGATCGATCGCGCTCATCACCATGCCGGTGGTGCAGAAGCCGCATTGCAGGCCGTGGCATTCCTTGAACGCCGCCTGCATCGGATGCAGCGTGCCGTCGGCCGCGGCGAGTCCTTCGATGGTGACGACCGCGGCACCGTCCATCTGCGCCGCCAGGACATTGCAGGCCTTCACCGCCCGGCCGTCGACCTGCACCGTGCAGGCGCCGCACTGCGCAGTGTCGCAGCCGATGTGCGTGCCGGTGAGATTGAGGTGATTGCGCAGCAACTCGACCAGCAGCGTACGTTCATCGACGGTGGCGCTCACCGCCTTGCCATTGACGGTCAGTGAAAGTGGAATCGACACTATGATCTCCTTCGGACGAGACGCGCGGCGCAACAGCACCGGCAGACATTCGGGGGTTTTTCGGGTGCGGCGAGGCTGTCTAGAATACTGCGCGGCGGTCGATGCGGCAATGCGGACCACCGCTGCGGCGGCGCAGCATCGTCCTGAAATCGCGAGATCGCGTCGTGTACGATAGCCGCAGCTTGTGACTCGGTGCCCCGCACGACTTCGCTGATCCGACGATGGAATCCCGCCCCACGCGCCTCCTGCTGATCGGTGGTGGCCACAGCCACGTCGAAGTGCTGCGCCGTTTCGCGCTGCGCCCTGATCCCGCCATCGCGCTGACGCTGGTTTCACCCGATGCGCTGACCGCCTACTCCGGAATGCTGCCGGGACTCGTTGCCGGCCATTACACGCTCGAGCAGTCGCACATCGCGCTGCCACCGCTCGCGCGCTGGGCAGGCGCCAACTACGTCGCCGACAGCGTGAAGGCCATCGAGCTGCACCATAGGACGGTGACACTCGCCACCGGTCGACGCCTTGCCTTCGATTTCGTTTCGATCGACATCGGCTCCACGCCCGATACCGCCATCCCCGGCGCCCGGGAACATGCGCTCGCGGTCAAGCCCGTGGCCGCCTTCCTCGACGCCTGGACGCGTATCCAGGCCGAAGCCGCGGAACGTCGCCGGCATACCATCGGAATCGTCGGCGGGGGCGCGGGCGGCGTCGAGATCCTGCTGGCGATGCAGCATCGGCTGCAGGCGACGCTTGGCGCCGGCGCGCCGCGCTTCGCGCTTGTCACCGACCAGTCGCAACTGCTGCCGCAGCATCCGTCCAGGGTACGCGGGCGGCTGGGCCGCATTCTGGTCGAGCGCGGTGTCGTGCTGCATTTCGACAGCGCCGCGAGGGCCGTCGAACCAGGCATTGTGGTCGTCGCCCGCCAGCGCCGGATCGCCATGGACCGCATCATCTGGGCGACGTCGGCCAGCGCGCAGCCCTGGCTCGCCGCCTCCGGACTCGTATGCGACGCGCGCGGCTTCGTGGAGATCGACGCGTATCTGCGGTCGGTCTCGCACCCCTTCGTTTTCGCCGCAGGCGATTGCGCCTCGCAGAGCGAACAGCCACGGCCGAAATCGGGTGTCTACGCCGTACGCCAGGGTCCGCCATTGGCGGCGAACCTGCGTCGCGCGGCGCTCGACCAACCGCTGCTCGCCTATGTACCGCAGCGCGACGCGTTGGCTTTGATCTCGACCGGAGGCAAGCATGCCATCGCCTCGCGCGGGCCCCTGATGCTGGAAGGCGACTGGGTCTGGCGTTGGAAGGACTGGATCGATCGTCGCTTCATGGCGAAGTACGTGGCACCGGGTGGCGGCGCGGCGGATACCGCGGCGGCGGATTAGAATGTCGGCCATGATCAAGCAACTCGTCGCCGCCATGACCGTTACGCGCTTCCTGGTCGCTGCCGTGCTCGGTGCATCCGTCTGCGCCGCTGGCGCCAAAGCCGACGACCGCATCGTCCTCACGCCCCGCCAGGTCTCCGCGCACGGCTGGTTTTTCCAGGGCGAGGCCGGCATGGCCAGCGCGCAGAACAAGGGATTCATGTCCAACGCGGGGTTCGTGGTCACCGACGATGGCGTCGTCGTCTACGACGCGCTGGCCACGCCGGTGCTGGGCCAGGCCATGCTCGAGGCGATTCGCCGCGTGACGCCGCAACCCATTCGCCGCATCGTGGTCGGCCACTATCATGCCGACCACGTCTACGGCTTGCAGGCGCTCAAGGCAACGGGCGCCGAAATATGGGCGCACCGCAAGGCGAATCACTATCTCAACTCAGAAGAGGCTGCGGCGCGTCTGGCCCAGCGCCGCGTCGCCCTCTTCCCATGGGTCGATGACCAGACCGTCGTCGTCCCGCCGGACCTCTGGCTCGACGGCGACACCAGCTTTCGCCTCGGGGGCCTCACGTTCAGAATCGTGTATTCCGAAGGCGCGCATACGCCGGAAGATCTGATGCTGTACGTCGAGGAGGATCGATTGCTCTTTGCCGGAGACCTGGTCTTCTCGGGCCGCGTGCCCTTTGTCGGCAATGCCGATAGCGCGGGCTGGCTGAAGGCCCTGGACAAGATGATCGCGCTGCGGCCGGTGGTCGTGGTGCCCGGTCATGGTCCCGCGTCGACCGACGTGGGGCGAGACCTGGTGCTTACCCGCGATTACCTCCTCTTCCTGCGCGCCTCGATGGGCCGGGCAGTCGAAGACCTCCAGACCTTCGACGAGGCCTACGCCACGGTCGACTGGTCGCGCTTCCGCAGCCTGCCGGCGTTCGCGCAGGCCAATCGGATCAACGCCTACGGCACCTACCTGCTGATGGAGCAGGAGGCGCTCAAGTCGGGCAAACCATGAGTTCGAACAGCGATCCGGTCATTGCCGTGGCGATACGCGCGGCACGGCGCGCGGCGAGCGTCCTCACCGACGCCGCGCGCGACCTCAAGCGTCTGCCTTCGTTTTCGAAGGAGCACGGCAATATCGCAAGCACGGCGGAAATGGAAGCGGAGGACGCCATCGTGGCGACCATCCGCGCGGCGTTTCCCGAGCACGCGATTCTGGGCGAGGAATCCGGGCACATCAAGGGCGCCCGCGACGCTGGCGGCTACAAATGGATCGTGGACCCGATCGACGGCGCCGTGAATTTCGCCCACCGCTTTCCATATTACGCCGTGTCGATCGCGCTGGCGCACGGTGCCGAGGTGACGCACGCGGTGGTGCTCGATCCGGTGCACGATGAACTGTTCACGGCCGCCAAGGGCAAGGGTGCGCAGTGCAACGACACGCCTCTGCGCGTATCGGCCTGCCTGCGCCTCGGCGAGGCGCTCGTCGGCACGGTATTTCCGGAGCGGGCAAGTCCGAAACTGGCAACCTACCTGCCGATCTTCCAGGCGCTGAACGGACAATGCGCCGGCCTGCGCCGCGCCGGTGCGGGCGCTCTCGACCTGGCGCATCTGGCGGCGGGGCGTCTTGACGGATTCTGGGTGATGAGCCTGAATCCCTGGGACGTCGCCGCCGGCGCGCTACTGGTCAAGGAGGCAGGAGGCCGCGTCGGCGATTTCGCCGGCGGTACGGATTTCCTGCGCGCGAATGAGGTGATCGCCGCCGCGCCCGGACTGTTCAATCCGCTGCGCGAAGCCATCGCCGCCGTGGCAGGTTAGAACGCGCAGCACTTTCCTTGCTCACGCATCGGCGCGACGGCGACGCCCGCGAAGGCTACCGTCCGGACATCAGAACGCTTCCAGGTAATCCGCCAGCGCCGGGGAAATCGTGATGCCCGTTGCCGCCGCCTGGTGCGCCAGCGCGTCGCGCCGGTATCCCGGCAAGCGCACCTGCGGATCCTCGATCATGGCCGCAATCAGCGTCTCGACGCGTTCCAGATAGGCTGCACGACCGGCGAGCGCATCCGGATCGACGACCAGGAACGCCTGGCCGATGCGCGGCCGGTTGCCCGCGTCGACGAAGAAGGAGTCGGCCTCGAAGCCCATGGCAGCTCCCGTGAGCGCGCAGGCGAGCAACTCGACGATCAGCGCCAGCATCGCGCCCTTGGTGCCGCCCACCGGCAACATCGACCCCTCGAGCCCGGCGGCGGGATCGGTGGTGGGGTTGCCGTCGCGGTCGAGCGCCCAGCCCGTCGGAATCGAACGACCTTCCTTGGCGGCAACCATCAGCTTGCCGCGGGCGACCTCGGACAGCGACAGGTCGATCGCCAGCGGCGCGCCGTCCCGCCGTGGAAACACTGCGGCGATCGGGTTGGTTCCAAACAGCGGCCGCTTGCCGCCGGCGGCGGACATCGCCGCCGGCGAGTTGCCGAAGGCGAGACCGACCATGCCGGCCTCGGCGACGGGGCGCAGGTGGTAGGCGGCGACGCCAAAGTGGTGGCTGTTGCAGACGCCGGCGAAGGCCACGCCGAATTCGCGCGCCCGTGCCAGCGCCTCCGTGACGGCAAATGCGCACGCCGGGAATGCCAGACCGCAACCCGCATCGACCAATACCGCCCCGCCGCGGCTGCGCACCACGACCGGAGTCGCCGCGCCGTCGGCGCGCCCATTGCGCAGATGGGTCGCATATTGGGAGACGCGCGACAGGCCATGCGATGGCAGGCCCTGCGCCTCGGCATCGACCAGAGCACGCGCGGTACTGCGCGCCATCGCCGCGCTGGCGCCAGCTGCCACCAGCACGCGTTCGACCAGAGCGGTCGCCGCATCAAGGGTATAGGTAGGCATCGCCGATCTCCTTCAGCGGGCGCGCAACGCCGCGGCAACCTTGTCCGCCACCAGCGACGAGACGCGCTCGTTCGATTCTCGCGTCACGCCGGCGATATGCGGCGTGAGCAACAGATTCGGACAATCGGCCAGTGGCGATCCGGCAGGCAAGGGCTCGCGTTCGAACACATCTAGCGCGGCACCGCCCAACTTCCCGGCGCGCAGCGCCGCGGCCACCTCCGCCTCGTCAACCACACCGCCACGCGCGGTATTGATCAGTATCGCGTCCGGCTTCATCCGGGCGAGCCGCGCCGCGCCGACCAGACCGCGCGTTTCCCGGGTCAATGGCACGTGCACCGTTACCACGTCGCTCTGCGCGAATACCGCATCGAGCGGCAGGCCGCGAGTCTGCTCTGCGACCCAGATGGACGAAGTCTCCTGCAATTGAGGGTCATGTCCGATGACCCGCATGCCCAACGCGCGTCCCAGCCGGCCGGCGAGGCGACCTATGCCCCCGAAACCGACCACGCCAAGCACCTTGCCCGCGATTTCGCGGCCGTCGGACAGCGCTGCGCGCGGCCAACCGCCTTCCGCCACCTTGCTGCTCGACTGGTAGACACCGCGCAACAGCAGCATTGCCGTGCCGATCACATATTCCGCGACGGCCAGCGCGTTGGCACCCGTCGCCGGGATCACCTCGATGCCGCGCGCGGCGCAGGCGGTGGTATCGATGTTGTCGAGTCCCACCCCGAGGCGGCCGACGACCTTCAATCGGGGCGCCGCGGCGAGCAGATCGACGTCGACCTGCGTCCGGTTGCGCACGATGAGCGCATCGGCGGTTGCCATGCGTGCCTTCAACTCGTCGTGACGGTCGACCAGATCGCGATCGTAGGCGACGGCGAAGTCCCCCTCGAGCGTCGCCACGGCGGCGGCGTCCATGAACTCAGTGATGAGGATGTGCATTGAAAATGGTTTCCTGGATGGGTAGGGCCCGCGCAATGCCCGCGCGACGCACGAGCCATCCGTCGACGAACGGCCGGCTGGCCGGAATCAACGCTGCCACGGCAGGCGATCGAGGTCGACGTTGCCGCCGGTGAGTATCACCCCCACACGGGCGCCATCGACCACCAGGCTGCGCTCGAGCAGGCAGGCGAGCGGGACCGCGGACGACGGTTCGATGACGATTCTCAAGCGCTCCCAGGTCATGCGCATCGCGCGCACGATCGCTTCCTCGCTGCAGGTGCCGATATCGTCGACGAAATTCCGAATCGCCTGAAACGTCCGTGGCGCAAGCGTCGTACGCAGTCCGTCGGCGATGGTCACGGCCGACGGCAGGGGCTCGATCCGGCCCGAACGAAAGCCTGCCGCCGCGTCCCCGGCATTGGTCGGCTCCGCACCGAATACACGAATCGCCGGTGCCATGCCCTTGGCCGCAATCGCAGTGCCCGAGAGCAGTCCACCGCCGCCGCAGGGCGCGATCACGATGTCGAGGTCCGGCATCGCTTCGAGCAATTCCAGCGCGGCGGTCGCCTGTCCCGCGATCACCTGCGCGTCGTCGAACGGATGCACCAGGGTCGCTCCGGTCTCGCCCGCGACTTGCGCGCAGGCCGCCTCACGAGCCGCCACATTTGCCGCGCAGAAGCGGACGGTGCCACCGAAGCCCTCGACATTCGCAATCTTGATCTTCGTTGCGTTCTCCGGCATGACCACGTAGGCCGGAATGCCGCGTCGCTGCGCCGCGTAGGCGAGCGCGGCGCCATGGTTGCCCGACGAATGAGTCACCACGCCGTGCCGCGCGTCGGCGGCGGTCAGGCAGAAGACGGCATTGACGGCGCCCCGCGCCTTGAACGCTCCGACTTTCTGGAGATTTTCGCACTTGAAGTACAGCGACGCGCCGACAAGAAGATCAAGCGCGTCGCTGCGCAGCACCGGCGTTCGAACGACATGCGGGCCGATGCGCGCATGCGCGGCCCGGATTGCCGCCAGATCGGGCAGCGCAAGCGGTTCCGGCGACACTCCATCCACCATCAGCTTGCGCGCGGGTCGCGCGCGATGGCGAATAAGTGCTTATCCCGGCGCCCCTGCCTGCCGTCGATCGGCCCGATCGTGGTCACGAAATCCGTGCGCGTCATGTTGACCCGGGTCGTGTCACGCGCTCTCGTACAGCCGCGTCAGCACGAATTCGCGGTGACCGAGTGATTCCGCCGCGGTCAGCCGCCCGTTGGCGGTGCGGAACATCATGTCGAGCAGCTTGTCTCCGGCCTCCCCCATGGTGATTTCGCGCTGCAGCAGCCCCGAGGTATCGACGTCGACGTGCTCGCTCATCGTCCGCACGGTTCGCGGATTCGCGCAGATCTTGATCACCGGCAGGATCGGGTTGCCGATGACATTGCCCTGCCCGGTCGGAAAGAAATGCACGACATAGCCGGAGGCTGCGCACAGCGTGACCATCTCGGCGGCGGCCGACGAACTGTCCATGAACCACAGGCCCGAATGCGTTGGCGTTTCCGCCTTGTCGATCACCCCGTCGACCGTGCATTTCTTGCCGATTTTCTGAATATTGCCGAGCGCCTTTTCCTCGATCGTCGTCAGGCCGCCGGCAATATTGCCCTTGGTCGGCTGCGAATCGGAAAGGTCGCTGGTCTTGTGCCGGTTGATCACCTCCTGGTAGCGGTCGAACATGCGCATGAACTCCGCGCGCACCTTGTCGTCGCGGCAGCGCGCTGCCACGATCTGCTCGCCGCCGGTCAGTTCGGTCGTCTCGCCGAACACCAGCGTGCAGCCCGCCGCATAGAGCTTGTCGAACGCGTCACCCACCGTCGGGTTGGAGCCACAGCCGGATGTCGTGTCGGACTCGCCGCACTTGGTCGAAACCCAGAGTTCCTTGAGGTCGCACTCGACCCGGTGCTGCTCGCTCGCCGCCTGCACGAATTCCTTGGCCGCCTTGGATGCACGCATGATCGTGTCGTGGTCGCCGTGCAGCTCGATGCCGAAGCCCACGACCGGCTTCCCGGTGGCAGCGATGCCGTCGACGACTTTTTTGGTCCATTGCTCCTCGATGCCGATCACGATGACGGCGGCGACGTTCGGATTGCTGCCCGTGCCGATCAGCGTGCGGAAGTGCAGGTCGAGGTCGGCGCCGAACTGCAGCCGTCCGTAGGGATGAGGAATGGCGAGCGTCCCCTTGATGTTGTGGGCGACCGCCTCGCAGGCCGCGTTGGCCAGATCGTCCACCGGCAGGATGATCACGTGATTGCGCACACCCACCCGGCCATTCTCGCGGCGGTAACCCCAGAATTTATTTTGCATGGTCATGATTTGCTTTCGCGGTGACGATGGTTGGGCGAGGGCGCCGCTCACCACCGCTTGGTCTTGATGTTGTGAACGTGGGCGTGCTGGCCACAGGCGATCGGCTGCACCACCTTGCCGATGTCGATGCCGTACTTGATCACCGTGTCGCCGACCGAAAGGTCTTTCAGGGCAACCTTGTGGCCGAGCGGGATGTCCTGCACGCAGGGCAAGGTGATGGTCCTGTTTTCGTCGAGGATGAGACCGGTGAGCGTCGAACCGGCCGTAACGCCTTCGACGACTACGACCGCTACCGAGTCGTCGGGGTCGTGGAGAACGCAATGGATCATGGGAATGACTCCGGGAAAGGCCTTGAGGGAACGACCAGCGACACGGCTGCGGGCAGGATCACGTGTGGCGTCGATCGCGTGAGGACCATATTAGTCGCCCGCGCCTTTCAAGTCAACTAGATCATCTATATCATTTGCATCACTTGAGCATCACGGCTAGACTGGAAAGTACCAGCCCGACCGCGCGCCGCGCGCGTCCGCTGGCAGGAACGCCATGACCATGACCGACGCCACCGCCCTCGGAGTTCCACTCCAGACTCCGCTGTACAAGGAGATTCGGCGCCAGTTGATGGAGGCGTTAACACAAGGCGAGTGGAAGCCCGGGGAAGCCATTCCCGCCGAGCGACGCCTGTCCCAGCGCTACGGAATCAGCATCGGCACCGTGCGCAAGGCGATCGACGAGCTCGTCGCCGAGAACATGCTGATTCGCCAGCAGGGACGCGGCACCTATGTCGCGAGCCATACGCGCGACCGCCTGCTGTTCTATTTTTTCCACATCGTCCCCGAAGCCGGGCCCAAGGCCTACCCGGAGGTCGAGTTCATCGCCTTCACCCGCGCGCGCGCCGACCACGTGGTCGCCGAGCGCCTGTCGATCGCCGTCGGCGATCCCCTGTTCCGCATTCGCAACCGGCTCCACCTTTCCGACCGGCCGATCATGATCGACGACATCGTGCTGCCCGCCTCCCGCTTTCCAGGCCTCACCGAGTCGCGTGTTCGCAACCGGCCATCGACGCTGTATCACCTCTACCAGGAAGGATTCGGCGTTTCGGTTGTCCGTACCAGCGAGCGCCTGCGCGCGGTCGTCGCCGACGCGCAGATTGCGCCGCTGCTCAGCGTGTCGCGTGGTGCGCCGCTGCTGCAGATCCGCCGCGTCGCCCAGACCTACCACGAAGCTCCGGTCGAGTACCGCGTCTCGCATGTCAACACCGCGCAGCACGAGTACTGGACCGAGATCGGCAGCTAGTTCCTAGCGCCTCCGGATCGAATCCAGCGTCGATCCGGACGGGCGGCGCTCCGGGTCCATGGGCAGGTCCAGAATCATCTGCGCCACGGGCGCAAAGGTGCTTCGATGAATTTCACACGGACCGTATCGCCTCAGTGCGGCCAGGTGTGCGGCCGTCCCGTAGCCCTTGTTTTGCGCAAATCCGTAGTGCGGATAGCGTGCGTCGAGTTGAACCAGCAGCGCGTCGCGTGCGGTCTTGGCGAGGATGGACGCCGCGGAAATCACGGCGACATCGCGGTCGCCCTTGATCACGGCACGCGTGGGACAGGCAAGGCGCGGGCAGTGGTTGCCGTCGATCAGCGCCTCGCGCGGCGTGACCCCCAGCGCCTCGAAGGCCCGACGCATCGCCAGCAACGTTGCCTGCAGGATGTTGAGTGTGTCGATCTCGGCCACGTCGGCCGAAGCCACCGCCCACGCCGTGGCCTGCGCGCGGATGTGTACGGCGAGCTCTTCACGCCGCTGTGGCGACAACGCCTTCGAGTCGCGCAATCCGGAAACAGGCCGCGCCGGATCGAGGATCACCGCCGCCGCGAAAACCGGACCCGCGAGCGGGCCGCGGCCCGCCTCGTCGATTCCGGCGATCAGCACGCAACGCCTGCCGCGGTGAGTTCGGCAGCGACCGCATCGGCCGCCAGCGCACCGGTGTCCAGACAAAGATCCGCGGCAAAGCCCGCGAACAGTTCCTCGAGCCGGTGTCGCGTCACGGTGTCGTCGAACAGATTCAGCGCGGCCTGGGCGAGATTGCGCGCCGTGGCGTCCTGCTGGAGGAGTTCGGGGACGACGAACTGCCCGGCGATTACATTCGGCAGACCCACGTAGGGCAGCAGCAGCCGACGGCGGACGATGCGCGCGGTGAGCGCCGACACGCGATAAAAAATGATGTGCGGGCAACGCGCCAGCGACGCTTCGAGCGTGGCCGTGCCTGAGGCCACGATGCCGACGTCTGCGGCCCGCAGCGCGTCCTCGGCATGGCCGTAGAGCAGAGTGATCGGCAGTTTCTGATGGCCGGTGCGGTGCATCACCATCTCGAAGGCGTTGCGCGTCGCGCGCGTCACGAACGGCACCAAAAACCGGGCGTCCTCACGCGCCTCGTGGATGCGCGCCGCGCAGTCGAGAATCAACTCGCCGTGCATGTCGATCTCGGACATTCTGCTGCCCGGCAACAATGCAAACACCGGAGTCGCGGCCTTGATCCGCAACAGTTCGCGCGTCTCGCGACGCGTCGCGTGCGTCGCGGCGTCGGCCGCCATTGGGTGTCCCACGTAGCTCACCGGGATGCCGGCCTTTTCGTACAGCGCCGCCTCGAACGGGAACAATGTCAGCATCCGGTGCACGCTGCGACCGATGCGCGCGAGGCGTTCGCGGCGCCACGCCCACACCGATGGACTGACAAAATGCACGGTACGCACGCCGCGGCGCTTGAGCTTCGCCTCGAGACCGAGATTGAAATCCGGCGCATCGACGCCAACGAACAGCTGCACTCCCGTGGCGAGCAATCGCCGCCGCAACTCGCGCCGGATGCGGAAGAGCTCGGGCAGGTGCGCAATCACCTCGACGAAACCACGCACCGAAAGTTTTTCCACCGGGTACCAGGCGTCGCAGCCGGCAGCCTCCATCTGCGGACCGGCAATACCGACGAAACGCACCTGCGGATAACGCGCCCGAAAGGTCCGGATCAGCGCGGCGCCCAGCGCGTCGCCCGAAGCCTCGCCGGCCACGATGCCGATGGTCACCAGCGGTGGCGTTCCGGCGTCCTGCCGGTCTGGCGCGATCAGGGCAATCTCCGGGAATCAGCGCACGATGCCGCGGCCCGCGCTCGCGAGGAAGTCCGCGAGCGGCGCCAGCGCGGGCGCCCCGGCGGCGGCGGCCGCGACGCGTGTCCGTGCCTCGTCGAAGGAGAGGCCTTCACGATAGAGCGTCTTGTACGCGCGCCGTATGGCGAGGATGTCGTCAGCCGAAAAACCGCGTCGGCGCAGCCCCTCGTTGTTGGTCCCGTGCGGCTTGGCCGGATAACCCTGTACCGTCACGTAGGGCGGCACATCCTGCAGGACCACGGCGAACGCGGCGACCATCGCGTGCGCGCCGACGCGGCAGTGCTGGTGCACGCCGCCGAAGGCGCCGAGCACGGCCCAATCCTCGATACGCACATGCCCGGCGATCTGTGCGTTGTTGGAAAACGTCGTGCGGCTGCCGACCACGCAGTCGTGCGCAACATGCGTGTAGGCCAGGAACAGGTTGTGATCGCCGATCGTGGTGTCGCCGCGATCCTGCACGGTGCCCGCATGCACCGTCGAGAACTCACGGAACACATTGTCGTCGCCGATCGTGGTGGTGGTCGGCTCGCCGCCGTACTTGCGGTCCTGCGCAATCTCGCCGATCGACGCGAACTGGAAGACACGATTGCGCGCGCCAAATCGCGTGCGTGCGCCGATGACCACATGCGGACCGATGATCGTGCCGGAGCCCAGCGTCACGCCAGCACCTACGATCGAATAGGCGCCCACTTCGACGTCGGCCGCAAGATCGGCGGTCGGGTCGACAATTGCGCTTGGGTGTACCAGAGCCATGCAGCGCTTAAGGCCGGGGATCGAAAGCCAGCACCAGTTGCGCCTCGGCCGCCACTTCGCCGTCAACGACCGCGCGCACCTTGTACCTGCCCGCGCCTTCCATGCCGGTCTCGAGGTCGACCCGGTCACCCGGCAGCACCTGCCGCTTGAAGCGCGCGCTTTCGATGGCTTTCACGCCACCGGACGCGCCCTCCCCCGACACCTGCGACAGGAGCGTGGAAAGCTGCACCAGCGCTTCGAGCACGAGCACGCCGGGCATCACCGGATAGCCGGGGAAGTGTCCCAGAAAGAAGGGTTCGTTGTAGGTCACCAATTTCATGCCGCGCGCCAGATTTCCGGACGTACATTCGAGCAACCGGTCGATCAGCAGCACCGGATAGCGCCGTGGAATTCCGGCAAGCAGTGCCTCCTGTTCTTCCAACTCCGTCACGTCGCCGCTCCTCGCTGCCACGCCACGCGCAGCACCGTCATGGCGCCACTGCGTCCGGTCGCGCCAACGCGAGCGCGCGTTCGAGCGCGGCGACCCGCCGCGCCAACTCGCGCAAACGACGCACTTCGGACGCTACATGACGCCACTCGCTGTGCGGCAGCGCCGGAAACGTCCCCGTATAAACGCCCGGTCGATCCAACGATTCAAACACCTGCGAGGCGCCGGAAACTACCGTATTGTCCACGATGACGAGGTGTCCGGCGATCATCGCGGCGCCGCCGACCTTGCAGTTCCTGCCGATGGTCGTGCTGCCGGCAACCCCGACGCAACCGGCCATGGCCGTGTGCGTGCCGATCCGGCAGTTGTGGCCAATCTGGATCTGGTTGTCGAGTTTTACGTCATCCTCGAGGACCGTGTCCTCAATGGCGCCACGGTCGATCGTCGTACAGGCTCCGATCTCGCAGTCGGCGCCGATCACGACACCACCAATCTGTGGAATCTTGAGCCAGCGCCCTGATTCCTCGGCCATGCCGAAACCGTCGGCGCCGATGACCGCGCCCGAGTGAATGATCGTCCGCGCTCCCACAGTGCAGTTGGAATAGAGGACGACGCGCGGATGCAGCAGGACGTCCTCGCCCAGGACGACATCGTCGCCTACGATCGTACCGGCGCCGAGCACCGCGCCGGGCCCGATGCGTGCCCTTGCGCCGATGACCACGTAGGGGCCGATCACCGCGGCCGGATCGACCAGCGCGTCTTCGCCGATGAGCGCGGTCGGGTGCCGCCCGGGCGCTGGGCGCAACGCCGGATGCAGCAGCGCCGCAACTCGCGCGTAAGTGGCGTAGGGATTGCCGTGCACGAGCCGAGGCAACTCGGTGGCTTCAGCGGCAGCGGGCGCAACGATGACTGCCGCGGCCCCTGTGTTCGCGAGTTGCCCCCGAAACCGCTTGCCGGCAAGAAACGCGATGGCGTCCGGACCGGCATGCTCCAGCGAGCCCACCCGCCGGACCACCACGGCGCCGTCACCGTGCACTGTCGATCCGGTCTGCGCCGCGAGTTCGGACAGCGTGATTCCGGAAGGAGGCATCGGAAACGGCGTGTACCGAAAAGGTTGGAGGCGCGATCCGCGGTTACTTGTCCGCGAGCGCCTTGATGACCTTCTCGGTGATGTCGATGCGCTGGCTGGCAAAGACCACCGGATCCTGCAGAATCAGGTCGAATTTCTCGGCCTCCGCGATCTGCTGGATCACCTTGTTGGCACGCTCCTGAAGACTCGACAGCTCTTCGTTGCGGCGCAGGTTGAGGTCTTCGCGCGCTTCCCGCTGCATGCGCTGCAGGTCGCGCGTCTGATTGGCCAGGTCGCGCTCCTTGTTGCGGCGCTCCGATTCGGGCAGCGTTGGGCCATCCTTGTCGAGCAAACCCTGCAAATCGCGCACCTGCTTGGAAAGACGCTGGATCTCGGCGTCGCGCGTAGCGAATTCGCGCTCGAGTTTCTGCTGCGCGCGCTTGGCGGGCGCAGCCTCACGGAAAAGGCGCTCGGTATTGACGAAGCCGATCTTGTAGTCGGCGCCATACGCCAGGCCGGACATCACGATCAGTACGACTGCGAAAAAATGCGACATGCGTTTCAATGCGTTCTCCTGCAACATGCAGTGCGGCCGGGTCAGAACACCGAGCCGACCTGGAATTGGAACTTCTCGATCTTGTCCTGGGGAATGCTATTGAGCGGAAACGCGTAGCTGAACTTCAGCGGCCCGATCGGTGAATTCCAGGCGAGGCCCACGCCTGCCGAAAATCGGAAATTCTCGAAATCCGGCTGAAAGCCATTGACGTAGATCTGTCCGGCATCGAAGAATCCGCTGATCCGCACCGATCGCTCTCCTTTGAGAAGCGGATAGAACACCTCGGCGTTGCCTACGATCTTGCGCTTGCCACCCAACGTGTTGTTGTAGATGTCGCGAGGACCCAGCGATCCGGTTTCGTAGCCGCGTACCGAACCCACGCCACCTGCATAGTAGGCTTTGAAGAATGGAAATGGCTTGCCCGAATAACCGTCACCGTAACCCACGTCCGCCCGGAGCATCAGAACAAAATCGTCGTACACCGGCCAGAACGACTGGTTGATGTACTGAAGTTTGTAGTACGGGACGTTGCCAAACGGCAGGCTCACCTCGACCAGCGCGGACTGCAACCGCCCGAACGTAGGATAGAGGATGTCGTTGCGGGTGTCACGCGACCAGCCGCCCGACAGGATATAGCTGTTGGTGACGGCGCCGAAGTCCTGCACGAACGCGTAGTAGATCGGCGGGCTGTCCGAGTACAGCGTCAGCGCCGTCTGCTCGGCACGAATTCCGAAGTTGATGGTGTCGATTTCCGACACCGGTACGCCAAAACCAAGGGCGCCGCCGAAGGTGTCGGAGGCGTATTGCGAGACCGACAGTGAATTCGGATTGATGGTCTTGTAATACGCCTCGATCGTGCGCGAGACGCCATCGACCGTCCAGTACGGCTCGGTGTAGGCCAGCGAGACGGTCCGGTTGATCTGGCTGGTATTCAGCGACAGCGCAAGGGCGTTTCCGGAGCCAAAGATGTTCTGCTGCGAAATCGACCCATTGAACACCACGCCTTCCGCGCTCGAGTAGCCGACGCCCGCCAGCAGGTTGCCGGTGTTTTTCTCGGCGACGGAGATTTCGATGTCCACCTGATCGTTGGTGCCCGGCACCGGCGGCGTCTCGACGTTGACGCTGCCCTCCTCGAAAAAGCCAAGGCGCCTGACGCGCACTTTCGACCGCTCGATGCGCGTGCCGTCATACCAGGCGCTTTCCAGCTGGCGCAGCTCGCGCCGGATCACCTCGTCGCGCGTCTTGGGGTTGCCGCCGATATTGATCTTGCGCACGTAGACCCGGCGCCCGGCGTCAACGAAAAACGTGAAGCCGACCGTGGCTTTCTCGCGGTTCAGGTCCGGCACCGCATTGACGTTGGCAAACGCATAGCCTTCGATACCCAGACGTTCGCTCAACGACTTGACCGAGGCCTGCATTGCGGCGCGCGAAAACACGTCGCCTGGCCTGACCCTGAGCAGCGCCCTCAATTCCGGTTCGGCAACGACAAGTTCGCCGGCGACGTTGATGCTGGACACCGTGAAGCGCGGCCCTTCGGTGAGGTTCACCGTGATGAACACGTCCTCCTTGTCCGGCGAGATCGAAACCTGTGTCGACTCGATGTTGAACTCCAGGTAGCCCCGATTCTGGTAGAAACTGCGCAGCACCTCGAGATCGCCCTGCAGCTTCTGCTTCGAGTACTGGTCATTCTTGGTGTACCAGGACAGCCAGTTCGGCGTCGAAAGCTTCATTTCGGAGCGAAGCTTCGACTCGGAGAACACCTTGTTCCCGACGATGTTGATCCGGGCAATGCTGGCGGTGTCGCCTTCCTCGATCGTGAAGTTGATCGCCACACGGTTGCGGTCCTGCGGCGTTACCGTGGTCTGCACCCGCGCCGCGTACTTGCCGCGCGTGATGTACTGGCGCTTGAGTTCCTGTTCGGAGCGATCGAGCGCGGATCGGTCGAAAATACGGGCTTCGGCGATGCCGACTTCCTTGAGCGCCTTCTTGACCGTGTCGGTGTCGAATTCCTTGTTGCCGACGAAGGTGAGCGAACTGATGGTCGGGCGTTCGTGCACGATAACCAACAGCACGTCGCCCTGTGCCTCGATGCGGACATCGCGAAAGAAGCCTGTCGCATAAAGCGCCTTTACCGACTTGGCGATTTTTTCCTCGTCGACGCGCTCGCCGACCTTGATCGGCATATACGAGAAAATCGTCCCGGCCTCCGTGCGCTGCACGCCCTCGACACGGATGTCACGTACGGTGAACGGATCGAACGCCAGAGCCGTCAGCGCATGCGCGGCGGCCCACAGCGCAACCAGCAGGCCGGGCAACAGACGCCGGCGCGCACGACCGCGACCGTCGCCGTGCTGCGGCGGGTCCGCGCGGAACTCAGTGGCATCAGAACAGTCGGGAAACGTCATTGAACAGTGCTAGGGCCATCAACACGGCGAGCATCGCCATGCCGATGCGCTGGCCGACCTCGAAGGTACGGTCGGAAACGGGGCTTCCCTTCAGAATCTCCGCGAAATAATACAACAAATGCCCTCCATCCAACAGCGGAACCGGCAGCAGGTTAAGCACGCCAAGGCTGATACTGATCAAGGCGAGATAGCCGACGAAGACCAGCGTGCCTGCCTGCGCGGACTGTCCGGCAAAATCCGCGATGGTAAGCGGGCCGCTGATGTTCTTGAGTGACGCCTGGCCGGTCACGATGCGCCCGAGCATCTTCAGCGTGAACACCGACAGATCCCAGGTCTTGCGCGCACCCTGGGCCAATGCCTCGATTGGCCCGTAACGCACGACCACGGCAAGGCGCTGCGCCACGGCCGGATCGACCTTGAGGCGAAGTCCGGCAATGCCGATCACCCGTCCGCCCTGCTCCACCGCTTCGGGTACCACGCTGAACTCTTCGGCATGACCGGCACGCTCGACCCGAAACATCAGCGGTCGGGCAGGATTGGCATTGGTCAGTGCGGCCACGTCGGCCGGCGAGGAAATGGCCGCACCGTCGATCGCGACAATGCGGTCGTTGACCCGAAGCCCGGCCCGTTCCCCGGGCTTGCCCGCCACCGTTTCGCCAATGAGTGGCGCACCGTAATCAGTACGCAGTCCCAGCGCGCCGGGAGCGTTGCCTTCCCAGTCCGCGGTCTTCATCGCGGCGATGGACAGAACCCGCTGTACCGGAGGGTCGCCGGCGCGGGGACCCGCGGGCTCAACGGCCAGCGTCACCGCCTCGCGACCCTGCGCCTTGGTGAGCCGCCAGCGCAAATCCTGCCAGCTCCTCACCGCTTCATCGTCCAGCGCCACGACGACATCGCCGGCGCGCAAACCGGCAGCCGCCGCCGCGGTGCCCGCGCCAGGCTCGGCGAGGAGCGGACGGTGACCCGGGATGCCCGCCATGAACGTGGCCGCGAACAGCAAGACCGCCAGCAGCAGGTTCGCGGCAGGTCCCGCGGCAACGATGGCGATGCGTTTCCAGACGTTCTGCCGGTTGAAGGCACGGGCACGATCCGCGGGCTCGACGTCGCCTTCGCGCTCGTCGGCCATCTTGACGTAACCGCCAAGCGGAATGGCCGACAATGCCCACTCGGTTTGGTCCGGACCCAGGCGCCATGAAGCCACCACGCGTCCGAAGCCGACCGAGAACCGCAGGACCTTGACACCGCACCAGCGCGCGACCAGATAGTGGCCGAGCTCGTGGAATACGACCAGCACGCCGAGCGTCACCAGAAATGCCAGGGCTTTGTAGCCGACTTCGATCATGCCGTCATTCTCCGCCACGGCGGACGCGCCGCCAGCCACGCGATCGTCGCCTCGCGCGCTTCTGCGTCGGCAGCCAACGCATCGCCGATGCTCGCGACCACCCCGCCCGCCACCTGTTCCAGCGTCGCGGCGCAGGCCGGAGCGATGTCCGTGAATCGGATGGTACCCGACAGAAACGCTGCAACCGCGACCTCGTTGGCCGCATTGAGAATTGCCGGCGCGGTACCGCCGGCCGCGAGCGCTTCGTAGGCCAGGCGCAGGCAGGGAAAGCGCACCAGGTCGGGCAATTCGAATTGCAGCGCGGGCAGCCGAGTCAGGTCGAGCATCGACACGCCGGACTCGATGCGCTCGGGGAATGCCAGCGCCTGCGCGATCGGTGTGCGCATGTCCGGGTTCCCGAGCTGGGCCAGCACCGAGCCGTCGACGTACTCGACCAGCGAATGGATCACGCTTTGCGGATGGATCACGACCTCGATCGACTTGCGGTCGAGGCCGAACAGATAATGCGCCTCGATCACCTCGAGGCCCTTGTTCATCATCGTGGCCGAATCGACGGAAATCTTGCGGCCCATCGACCAGTTGGGATGGGCGCAGGCCTCGTCTGCGGTCACCTGGTCCAGTTCACCGAGCGGCCGGGTCCGAAACGGTCCACCGGACGCCGTCAGCAGGATTCGCCGCACGCCGGCGCCCGCCGGCTCACCCGAGTAGCCGTGTGGCAAACATTGAAAAATGGCGTTGTGCTCGCTGTCGATCGGCAACACCGTCGCTCCCGAGTCGCGCACGACGTCCATGAACAGGGCGCCACCGACGACCAGCGCCTCCTTGTTGGCGAGCAGGATGCGCTTGCCGGCGCGTGCGGCGGCAAGCGTCGAGGGCAGCCCGGCCGCGCCGACGATCGCGGCCAGCACGGTGTCGACCTCGGGAAGCGTCGCCAACTCGGCCAGCGCCGCGGACCCGCCATGCACCTGCGTCGACAGGCCGGCGCCCTTCAGCTCCTGTCGCAGGACCAACGCGGCCTCCGGGTCGGCCAACGCAGCATGTGCCGGCCGGAATTGTCGACACAAGGTCGCCATCTTGGCGACGTTCGACCGCGCCGCCAGCGCAACGACGGAAAACCGGTCCGGATGTTGCGCGACGAGATCGAGAGTCGAAGATCCGATCGAGCCTGTGGCTCCCAGCAAGGTCAACGCGCGTTTCATGCGCCCGCACCCGTCAGCGTGGCATGCGCCGCCAGCGCCGCCAGCGGCAACGCCGGGAGCAGCGCATCGATGCGGTCGAGAACGCCGCCATGACCCGGCAGGATCCTGCCGCTGTCCTTGACGCCCGCCTGACGTTTCAGCAGGGATTCGAACAAGTCGCCGACCACCGAAACCGTCGCGATCAGCAGCGCGAAGGCAACCCAGGCTGCCACCGCCGGGAGGCCGCCGCCGCGCGCGCCCGCCGAGTCGCCGAAAGTCATCAACAGCAGCGCATAGGTCGCGACCGCGGCCCAGCCACCGTAAACGCCTTCCCAGGATTTTCCGGGACTGATCGCCGGGGCCAGCTTGCGTCGCCCGAACGCGCGTCCGGTGAAATAGGCCGCGGTATCGGCAATCCACACGACGGCCATCGCCGCCAGCGCGATCCAGGCGGAGTGCGCCTGCAATTCGACCAGCGCGGCCCATGCGGCGACCAGCACGAGCATGCCCAGTGCGAGCATGGGTGCAGGCAGCTGCGTCGGCCAGCGTCCGCGCAGCCAAAGCGGCGCCCCGAGCAGCCAGAACACTGCAGCGGCACCGCAAACCGGGTACAGGATTGCGTCCGGCCAACCGTGAATCAATCCATTGCCCGCCACCTGCAGCAGGGCAACGCCGCCTCCGCCAAGCAGCGATGCGTAGACGCAGGCACCGACGGGCGCAAGGCCGACCAGACGCGCCCACTCGTAGCCGCCCACCACGATCGCCACCAGTGCAGCCAGCGCGAATCCCGGCGTCGGTAGCAGGAACAACGCCGCGAGCACCAACGGCACCAGAACGGCCGCCGTCAGGATGCGGGTCTTCAGCACTAGGCGCCCTTGGCCGAACGCAACTGCTCGCTGATTCGACCGAAGCGCCGCTCGCGGCCCTGATACGAAACAATCGCTGCGTCGAGCGCGGCCGAATCGAAATCCGGCCACAGCAGGTCGGTGAAGTGGAACTCGGTGTAGGCCAGCTGCCACAGAAGAAAGTTGGAGACGCGCTGCTCACCGCCCGTACGAATGAACAAATCGGGTTCCGGCGCATAACTCATGGCCAGATAGGGTTCGAACGCCTCTGGCGCAATCGGTTCACCCGTGGCTGCCGCCGGATGGTCGGCAAAATAGCGCTGTGCCGCCTGCGCGATGTCGCGGCGCCCACCGTAGTTGGCGGCGATGGTCAGCGTGAGCCGGGTGTTGTGCTGCGTAAGCGCTTCTCCGGCGGCGATCAGTTCGCGAATCGACGGATTGAAGCGTTCCAGGTCACCAATGACCTTGAAACGGATGCCATTTTCGTGCAGCTTGGCCACCTCCTGCTCCAGCGCGCGCACAAAAAGTTCCATCAGAATCGAAACCTCCTCCTCGGGCCGCCGCCAGTTCTCGCTCGAAAATGCGAACAATGTCAGGTACTCGACGCCACGCTCGATCGCCGCACGCACCGTCGCGCGCACGACCTCGACCCCCCTGCGATGCCCGGCCACGCGCGGCAACAGCCGCTGCCTGGCCCAGCGGCCGTTGCCGTCCATGATGATCGCAATGTGGCGAGGCACGTCGCGCACCTGCGGAATGTCGCGGGTTGAACTTTCGAACATAGGGTCTTTGCCGGGCAGGCGGACAATACGGCACCCGAAGGCGCGACTCGCGGCGCCGCGAGGGCGCGCAGCGATTGTCCGACGCTTTGGCGCTTCAGATCGCCATCAAATCCACTTCCTTCGCCTGCATGACGCGTTCGATCTCGGCGATAAAGCGGTCGGTAAGCTTCTGGATGTCCTGCTGCGCGTGATGCTCGTCGTCCTCCGAGCACTCCTTGTCCTTGAGCGCCTTTTTCAGGTGTTCGTTGGCATCGCGCCGGATGTTGCGTACCGCGACGCGCGCCGCTTCGGCCTCCTTGTGGACCACCTTGGTCAATTCACGGCGGCGTTCCTCGGTGAGCGCGGGCATCGGTATGCGGATGACGTCGCCGCTGGTCGCCGGATTGAGGCCCAGGTCCGAATCGCGAATGGCGCGTTCCACGACCGGAATCATCTTCTTTTCCCAAGGCTGCACGGTTATCGTCCGCGCGTCGGCGAGCGTCACGCCGGCGATCTGCGAGAGCGGCATCATCGAACCGTAGTAGTCGACGTGGATATGGTCGAGCAGGCCCGTGTGCGCGCGGCCCGTACGCACCTTCGACAAATCGGTCTTGAGTGCCTCGACCGACTTTGCCATCTTGGTTTCCGCGGTAGTCTTTATTTCGCTGATCATTCCCTTGCCTCCTTTGGCGCGAGGTACGGCGTTTCAGCAATGCACAAGTGTGCCCTCGTCACCACCCATCACGACGCGCTTCAACGCGCCAGGGACGAAGATCGAGAACACCTTGAGCAGCATATTCTGGTCGCGACACAGCGCGAGCGCCGTGGCGTCCATCACCTTCAGGTTCCTGACAATGGCCTCATCGAAGGTCAGGGACATGTAACGGCGCGCAGCGGGGTCCTTCATTGGATCGGCGGTGTACACCCCGTCGACCTTGGTCGCCTTGAGCACGATGTCCACACCCATTTCGCGGCCGCGAAGTGCGGCAGCGGTATCGGTCGTGAAAAACGGATTGCCGGTGCCGGCCGCAAAAATCACAACCTTGCCTTCCTCGAGGTGGCGCAGCGCGCGGCCGCGGATGTAAGGTTCCGCCACCTGGTCGATCCGCAGCGCCGACTGGACACGCGAAACCACATCGGCACGACGCAACGCGTCCTGCAGGGCCAGCGCGTTCATCAGCGTGGCCAGCATGCCCATGTAGTCGGCCGTAGCCCGATCCATCCCTGCCGCGCCCGGCGCCACGCCCCGGAAAATGTTGCCGCCGCCGATGACGATCGCAATCTGCACTCCCGAACGCAGAACGTCGGCAATCTCGGCCACGATTCGGTCGATCGTCTCGCGTTCGATGCCGTAGGCATCATCGCCCATCAGCGCCTCGCCCGAGAGCTTGAGAAGTATGCGCTTGTAGGCAGGCCCTCCCGCAGGCGACACCGCGGGCACCGGCGCAACGGTCGAGAACTGTGCAGGGGAGGCAGCGGTGGGCGAATTCATGCGAATCCTCGTGGTGGCCGGATTGCCGGCACTGCTCGAAACGAAAGGAACTGCCTTGCGCACCGAAAGCCGGAGGGGCTTCCCGCGCGCACTTGCCGGCCGACCTAGGCTTTCGCCATCGCCGCGACTTCAGCGACGAAATCGTCTTTCTTCTTTTCGATGCCGTCTCCGACGACGTAGAGCACGAACGATTTCACGCTCGCACCATGCCCCTTCAGGTATTTCTCGACGGTCTCGTCCGGATTCTTGACGAACGGTTGGCCGAGCAACGTCACCTCGGCCAGGTACTTGTTGATGCGACCGTCGACCATCTTGGCCACGATATCGGCAGGCTTGCCGGTCTCGGCGGCCTGGGCGGTGTAGATCACGCGCTCACGCTCGATCAGATCGGCGGTGACTTCGGCGCGCGACACGCACACCGGTCGCACGGCGCCCGGCGCCGCGCCTGCTGCGACGTGCATCGCGATGTCACGGCCCACTTGCTCGTTGCCGCCCTCGAACTCCACGGTCACGCCGATGCGGCCCCCACCATGCAGATACTGCGCAAGGCTGCCTGCGGTCGTGAAGCGCGTGAACCGACGGATCGACATGTTCTCGCCGATCTTCTGGACCAGCGCCTGGCGAACCGACTCAACCGTGCCGCCGTCCAGCGGCAGGGCGCCGAGCGCCGCCACGTCCGCCGGATTTTTTTCGGCGACCAGCTGCGCGAGCTTGCGCGCATAGCCGATGAAGTCCTCGTTGCGCGAGACAAAGTCAGTCTCGCAGTTGACCTCGACCATCGCGCCAGACTTCGCATCCGCCGCGAGATACGCGCCAACGATGCCGTCCGCCGCAACGCGACCTGCGGCCTTGGAAGCCTTCGCGCCGCTCTTGATGCGCAGCAGTTCTTCGGCCTTGACGAGATCACCATCCGACTCGATCAGCGCCTTCTTGCATTCCATCATGCCCAGCCCGGTACGCTGGCGCAATTCCATCACCATGCTTGCGGCGATATCCGCCATATTGGTTGCTCCGTGTCCGTTGTTCGTTGACGCCATGCGCTCCCTGCGCAGTACCGGGGCAGACGTTCCACCCGGGGACCGTGCCGCGAGAATCTCGCGGGCATGGCGCGGAAGGCCGGCGACGGCCTCCCCAATTGCGGAAGGCCGGCTTACGCCGAGGCCTCCTCCTTTACTTCGACGAATTCATCGCCCGATTGCACGATTTCCTGAATCACCGTGCTCCTGCCCTCGAGAATCGAATCGGCCACGCCTCGCGCGTACAGACGGATCGCCCGGCTCGAGTCGTCATTGCCGGGGATCACATAGGCGATGCCGTCCGGCGAATGGTTGGTGTCGACGACGCCGATGATCGGAACGCCGAGCTTCTTGGCTTCGGTGACCGCGATCTTGTGGTAGCCAACGTCAACGACGAACATCGCGTCCGGCAACGCATTCATTTCCTTGATGCCGCCGAGGCTCTTCATCAACTTTTCCATCTCGCGCGAATGCGACAGCGCCTCGCGTTTGCTCATCCGTTCCATCGTGCCGTCGGTGACCATCTGCTCCAGGTCCTTGAGCCGCTTGATCGACACCTTCACGGTCTTGAAATTGGTGAGCATGCCGCCGAGCCAGCGGTGGTCCACGTAGGGCATGCCCGCGCGCTTGGCCTCTTCGGCGACGATTTCCCGGGCCTGGCGCTTGGTGCCCACGAAGAGCACCGTGCCGCGGTTGCTGGCCAGTTGCCGCACGTACTTCATGGCATCCTGGTACAGCTGCATCGTCTTCTCGAGGTTGACGATGTGAATCTTGTTGCGATGACCGAAGATGTATTCAGCCATCTTCGGATTCCAATAACGGGTCTGGTGGCCGAAGTGCACCCCCGCTTCCAGCATTTGACGCATCGTGACGGACATTCCTAAACTCCCTTCAGGGTTTGACCTCCACCGGCGGATGTGATCCCGTCCCAGCGAGGGACAGGACAACCCGAAGACCGCGCGGTGTGCGGATTTCCCGACCGGCGCCAACGATCCGGATGTTTGCGGCCACGGCGTTTGTTCCCCTCGCCCGGGCGAATCCTGGACAGGAGTGATCGAGATAACTGGTTATTCTAGCACGTTTTCCTGCTTCCCTGCCAGTCGAGCCCGCCCTGTTACCGTTGGCCCATGACCATCGCCACTCACCCTCCCCTCCCCGACGCACCGGCGGTCCCGGCCGCCTTCGTTGCCGACCTTCCCGACATGGGCTTGCTGGCATTCGACGGCCCGGACGCCGAGGCCTTCCTGCATGGCCAGCTCTCGAGCGACGTCAAGGTGCTGCGCAATGGCGGCGCACATTGGTCGAGTTACAACTCGCCGAAGGGGCGGATGCTCGGGACGCTGCTGCTCTGGCGGGAAGGCGACGACGCGTTTCGCGCCACGGTCTCGGCGGATCTCGCCGCATCGCTGGCCAGGCGCCTGGCGATGTTCGTGCTGCGCGCCAAGGTCAGGGTTGCCGACCTTTCGTCGGCCGGCGGGCGAATCGGCGTTGGCGGCGCGGAAGCACGCGCCGCGGTTGCCGCGGCCTTCGGCGTCGCGCCCGCTCCGGGCCAGGCGCTGTCCACCGCCGGATCGAGCATCGTCGGGCTTCCTGACGGACGCTTGCTGGTCTGCGCACCCGCCTCGACGATTGCCGAGGTGCGCACCGCACTTGCCGCCGCGGCGCCGGGCGTTCCCGGCGAGCGCTGGCACGCGCTCGGCATCGCGGCCGGAATCGCGCGCGTCACACTGGCCACGCAAGATGCGTTCGTGCCACAGCAGGCCAACTGGGATCTTGTCGGCGGCGTCAACTTTCAGAAAGGTTGCTATCCGGGACAGGAAATCGTCGCCCGCATGCAATATCTTGGACGGTTGAAGGAGCGGTTGCAGCGCTTCAGCGTCGCCGCACCCCCTCCGGTGCCCGGCACAGCACTCTACGGCGACGCCTTCGCCGGACAGGTCTGCGGCACCGTCGTGGAAGCCGTCGCCATCCCTGCCGGTGGAAGCGATCTGCTCGCGGTCGTGCAATTGGCGGCGCTCGACGGTCCGGAGTTGCATCTTGGAACCCCCGATGGCCCGGCGCTGACCCGCGGCGAATTGCCTTACGCGATCCCCGCGCCCGCCGTCCCCAACCGTCCCAAGCTCATTTGAGCGGCAATCCCACCCACTACTACATCTGGTATCGCGTCAAAGGCGAGCCGGGCGCGGCGCGCGCTGCCATCGACGCGCTGCTTGGCGACGTCTTCCGGCACGCGGGCGTGCAGGGCCGGGTGCTGGTGCGTCTGGACGATCCGCGCGTCTGGATGGAGGTCTACGAACATGTCGTGGATACCGCATTGTTCGAACGCGTGCTCGCAGCCGGGGTAGAAGAGCATGGCGCCGGTGCCTGGGCCGAAAACGGCGCACGACACCTCGAGCCGTTCATCGCCCATTACTGACGCACCAGGCCGCCGGCCACCATGTGTCTCGCCGTCATTGCCCTGGATGCGCACCCGCTCTTTCGCCTGGTGATCGCGGCGAATCGCGATGAATTCCATGCGCGACCCGCGTCACCCGCTGCATGGGGACACGCTGCGCCCTTCACCGACATCCTCGCCGGACGCGACCTGTCCGCGGGCGGCACCTGGTTCGGAATTCAGCGTGACGGCCGCTGGGCACTGGTCACCAATGTTCGCGATGGGCGCCGCCAGTTGCCGGACGCACGCACGCGCGGCGAACTGGTGCCGCGAATGCTCAATGCATCCGACCCGGAGGTCGCGATGGCCTCGCTCGACCGGGACCGAATGGATTACAACGGCTTCAACCTGCTCGCCGGTGTCGTTGCCCGCGCCGGGTACGCGTCGAATCGCGCCGACCCGAGCGCATTGCTGCCTGCCGGGCTGCACGGCGTTTCCAACGCGGCGCTGGACACGCCCTGGCCCAAGCTCGCCCGCACGCTGGACGCGCTGGCGCGCTGGACCGATGCCGGCGGCGACAGTACGACGCCACTTTTCGCCGCCCTCGCCGATCGCCGTGAGGCCGCGGACGCCGTGTTGCCGACGACCGGGGTGCCGATCGAGTGGGAACGAGTGCTCTCGGCACCTTTCATCGTCGGCGAAAATTACGGCACCCGCTGTTCGACCGTGCTGACGATCGACCGCAACGGCCGCGCCAGTTTTTGCGAGCGATCGTTCGCCGCCGATGGAACCGCGCTCGGTGAGGTCGTCGAAACGTTCGACCTGCGCTGATCAGCGCAGCAGGCGTGCCATGGAGTGATGGGGAATGCCCGCTTCCTCGAACGGCTCACCGAAGGGCGCAAAGCCGTGGCGCGCGTAGAAGGGCATCGCATGCGTCTGCGCATTGAGCAGGACGCGAGCGTCGCCGCGCAACCGCGCGCGCTCGACCAGGTGGACCAACAGCGCCGCCCCGACACCGCGCCCGCGCCACGGCGCCAGCACCGCCATTCGCCCGATGTGGCCATCCGGCAGCAGGCGACCGCAGCCGATCGGCGTTCCCGACGCATCGTCGGCGATCGCGTGCTCGCACTCGGGGTCGATACCGTCCCACTCCAGATCCTCGGGAACGCGCTGCTCGACGACAAACACCATCGTGCGCACGGTGCGCAGAGGCGCCGCATCGCCCGGCCAGACTGCGGCGCGCACGCGGTACGCCGGAGCCAGGTCAGCCGCCATAGTCGGAAAAAGCCAGCCTCGCGGCGCCACCGCGCACGGAGAGCGCGCAACGGCCACCCACCGGCAGCGTCAGCTTGTCCGGCACGTGGCCGAATGGCAGGCCGGTGAAAATCGGCACGCCAGCGACCGCGCGCAATTGCGCGACCGCAATGTCGAGATCGTAGCCGCCATCGTTCGCGGACAGGACGTATTCGGTGAAGCGGCCCAGCAGAACCGCACGCTGCCGCGCGAGTACGCCCGCATGATGGAGCTGGTAGAGCATCCGCTCGATGCGATATGGCGATTCGCCGACATCCTCGACGAAAAGTATCCCGCCTTCGATGTCCGGAAAATGCGGTGTTCCACAAAGATGGGCGACCATGGCGAGGTTGCCGCCCCACAGGATGCCGGTGCATTCGACGTCGGGACCATCAAGCGCGCAGGCGACGGTGTAGTCCGTCGCGCCGAGAAGGCCGAAACAATGCTCGATGGTGAATGCCGATGGCTCGGGCGCGCCGAAGTCGCTGCCGACGACGGGCCCCGCGAACGTCACCATGGCCGCGTGCTTCAACGCCGCCAGTTGAAACGCCGTGAAATCGCTGTAACCCAGCCAGCGCTTGCCCGCGGCCTTCAATGCGCCAAAGTCCAGGTGCGGCAGCAATCGTGTCCAGCCATAGCCGCCGCGCAGCGTGATCGCCAGGTCAACGCGCGGGTCGCCAGCCATTCGCAGCACGGCGGCCAGGCGCTCGTCGTCGGCCGCGGCGAACCGCTGCCAGCGCTCGCCACAGGTCGGGTCGATGACCACTGGATGTCCAAGCGCGCGCAGGCGCTCGGCCGCGCGGTCGGCTGCCTGGGGATCGAGCGCGAAACCCGACGGCGCGTAAAAGCCGATACCGCAGCCGTGTAACATGGCAGAGGTCACCAGCGGGGGCCGCGCCAGGCGAACTGGACCTGGCGGGCGGGAGGCAACACCCCGGTCGTGAACAGCAGCACCTGATGCCGCAAAAACGACTGATGGATGGCGCGAAACAGGTCCTCGTCCGGACCCTTCGCCAGATCCACGCCAGAAATCTGCGCGCCGAGATTCGGCGTCAGCGGGCGCACGACCAACGGCGGCACTTCGGTGCCGGTTGTGTTCAGGAAGCCAGGTGCCTCAACGTGGGTCATCGCTCGCCAAGTGTCGTGCATGCGCGGGGATTTGCGCAACCGCCTGCAGCCCGCATCAGCGTCGCGCCGCGAAGAACGCGGAGAGCAGGCTCGCGCATTCCTCGCCCCGCACGCCGCCGTGCACCTGCGCGTGGTGGTTGAGGCGGGCTTCCGCGAACATGTCGATGACCGATCCGGCCGCGCCGGTCTTGGGATCGCGCGCGCCGTAGACCACCCGCGCGATCCGCGCGTGCAGGATCGCGCCTGCGCACATCGGGCAGGGTTCCAGCGTGCAGTAGAGCGTGCAGCCCGGCAGCCGGTAGTTGCCGGTGGCTCGCGCGGCGTCGCGCAACGCGGCGATTTCCGCATGCGCGGTCGGATCGTTGCCGGCGATCGGCGCATTGCCGCCGCGGCCGATCACCACGCCGTCACGCACGACCACCGCGCCGACCGGGACCTCGCCGCGGGCGCCCGCCTCCCGCGCCAGCGCTAGCGCCGCGTCCATCCAGGCAGAATCGGCTGCGGGCGTGGTCACGGGGCAGGCGGGAGCGCGACTCACCCGAACGACGCGGCAGCGGCGCGCGTCGACGGGCTTCGCGCCAGGCCGGCACGGTCCGCGCATGCCGGACGCAACGCCATCACGCGTCGCCCGCGCCGACCACCGCGTCGGCCTCGATCTCGACCAGCATCTCCGGTGCAATCAGCCTCGTGACCTCGACCATCGAGCACGCCGGCCGGATGGCGCCGAAGACCTCGCCATGTGCGCGGCCGACGGCTTCCCATTGGTCGATGTCGGTGACGTAGATGCGCGTACGCACGACATCCTCCATGCGCGCACCGGCGCGTTCGAGTGCCGCGCGCAGGTTGGCGAGGATCTGGCGCGTTTGCGCGTAGGCGTCGCCGATGCCGACGATCGTTCCCGCCGCGTCGGTCGCCGTGGTGCCGGAGACGTACACAAGATCGCCGACGCGCACCGCGCGCGAGTAACCGACCAGCGGCTCCCAGGGCGTGCCCGATGCGATGTTTTTACGCGACATGCCGGGCGCGAAGGATCGCCTGTCGCCGGGGCCGGTCATCGACACTCACTCCCACTCGATCATCAACGCGCCTTCTAAGCTGTTGATCGGCAAGGCACTGGACGCTGCTCCACAAACTTTTACCGTCATTTTTACCGTCAACCTGTCAGGCACCAGCATTGGCGCGGGTTTGCGGGCGATTCGATGAAAAGTGACCTTTCGAGATCTATCGACATCCATCGGTTCCTGAGTGACCCGCGTGCCCCCTGTTGCACCTCGCCGTGAGCCTTGGATGAACACCCTAGAGGCCCGGGCATCAAACCATCTAAGTGCTTGTTGCATAACACTTTTATGCCGAATATTTTACCGTCATCGTCGCCGAGAAGCAGGAGGACCTGCACCCCACCCGGAGCGGTCCTGGGTGCCTCCCAAAACCGGCCGTGCATAGCCACGAGAGCCGACCGTCACGCCACGGCCGGCTGGAAGACGCGGATCCTTGGCGAGAGCTTGGCTCGGAGTTCCCGGTCCGCGACTCGGATGTCGTACTCGGACTGCAGGTTCAGCCAGAACCGGGGCTCCATGCCGAAGAACAACCCGAGCCGAAGCGCGGTGTCCGCCGTGATGGGGCGCTGGCCATTCACCAATTCGCTGATCCTGCTCGGCGAGACATCGATGTCCGCCGCGAGCTGGCGAGCGCTGATGCCCATGGGCTTCATGAAGTCCTCCAGCAGGATCTCGCCCGGATGAATCTCTTCGAGCAACTTGGCCATGTTCCGTATTCCTAGTGGTAGTCCACGATCTCGACGCGGTGCGCTCCATCGGTCTTCCAGACAAAGCAGATTCGCCACTGGTCGTTGATGCGAATGCTGTGCTGGCCCTTGCGGTCGGCCTTCAGCGCCTCCAGCTGGTTGCCCGGTGGGATGCGCAGGCTGGCCAGCTCGGTGGCGGCGTGGATCTGAAGCAACTTGCGTCTCGCGACGCGCTCAATGTTGCGGAAGCGGGACACCGCTCGGCTGTGAAACAAGGCCTCGGTATCAGCGCACGCGAACGAGCGGATCATGCGCGATTGTGATCCGCCACAAGGATTCCGTCAAGCGGAACACCTGTCGGGGACCCTGGCTGCGTTTCGGCAGTGCGGAGAGTGGAGCAGGCAGGGGTACCGTGAGCGTCGGTTTGCTGAGCTGAAGCTGACCTTCGTCGGGGCGGAGCGAAAGCCTGCACCCGACCCAGAGCAGAAGTTCCCTTGAACTGTTTGCGTGCCGCATAGCGGCCACTCATCAGCCCCGGCCCCGCGTTTGATTCCGCTGGCCCGGTCAATGCCGGCCAATGCCAGGCAATCCCGAGCAGCCCATTCCTGTCCATGCATCATTTCCTGAGTGACCCGGTAAAATTCGGTTCGGCCACGAGGGGACCGCGCTTTGCCCTCATCTCACCAAGCACCCCGCATACAGCAATAGCGTCGAACGTCAAAGGAAGCGCAATGAAACTGTCTCTCTCCATACCCGCCATCGCGCTGCTGACCGCTTGTCTGCTGACGGGCTGCGGCAAGTCGCAGGAGTCCACACCACCGCAGGCGGCGGTGCAGCAGGTCGACGCCGCCGACACGATCTATACCGGTGGTGAGATCGTCACCGTCAACGACAGGCAGCCGAGCGCGGAGGCGCTGGCCGTCAAAGGCGGCAAGATCGTGGCGGTGGGTATGCGCGCCGATGTCGAGAAGGCCCACAAGGGCGCAAACACCGTGGTCGTGGACCTCGGTGGCAAGGCGCTGTTGCCGGGGTGTTGACGCCGACCGAAAATTGACCAGATTAGAGGGGTAGTGCCGATTCAAAATTGACCAGGGTATTCAACCTACCCTGCCTAATTATTAGGCGGGGAGATGGAGGTGATTACCATGGCACTGGTTGGCAAGATTCGACGGATGTATCTGCGCGACAATATGTCGTTCAGCGAGATTGCGCGGCGCACGAGTTTGTCGCGCAATACGGTCAAGAAGTGGCTGAAGGTTGCGCAGGCCGCGCCCCCGAAATACCGAAGGCGGGACACGCTGGGCAAGCTCTCGGCGTTCGAGGCGCAGTTGGTTCAGGCACTGGAAACGGACGCTCACCGTCCGAAGCGAGACCGGCGAACTGCGCGTGCGCTGTGTGCGCAGCTCAGGCGTGAGGGCTATAAGGGCGGCTACACGCGAGTGACGGACTTCATCCGGTACTGGCGCCAAAGCGTTGGACAAGCGCAGGCGAGGCGCGCCTTCGTGCCGCTGAAATTCGATCTTGGTGAGGCGTTCCAATTCGACTGGAGCGAAGAGGGTCTTGTGGTGGGCGGGATCTACCGCCGGCTGCAGGTGGCGCATTTGAAGCTGTGCGCGAGTCGCGCGTTCTGGCTGGTGGCCTACCCGAGCCAGGGCCACGAGATGCTGTTTGATGCGCACACGCGGTCGTTCGAGGCGTTGGGCGGGGTGCCGCGCAGGGGCATCTACGACAACATGAAGACCGCTGTGGACAAGGTGCAAAAGGGCAAGGGGCGCATCGTCAACGCTCGCTTTGGGGTGCTGTGCGCGCACTATCTGTTCGAGGCCGATTTCTGCAACGTCGCTTCTGGCTGGGAGAAGGGTGTCGTTGAGAAGAACGTGCAGGACAGTCGGCGGCGGATCTGGCAGGACGCGGGCAGGGAACGCTTTAGCTCGCTGGTTGCGCTCAACGCCTGGGTGGGAACCCGCTGCCGGGCGCTGTGGGGCGAAGTGCGCCATCCCGAGCATCGGGAGTTCAGTGTGGCCGAGATGCTCGAGCATGAGCAACCGCACCTGATGCCGATGCCCGCGGCGTTCGACGGCTATGTCGAGAGCCTTGGGCGGGTGTCGAGCACTTGCCTGATCAGCGTGCAGCGCAACCGGTACTCGGTGCCGTGCGATCTGGTGGGCCAGATGGTCAGCGTGCGGGTGTACCCGCAGCGCGTGGAGGTGGTGGCGAGCGAAGCACTGGTTGCGACCCACGAACGGCTGACCGAGCGCGGTCAGACCCGCTACGACTGGCAGCACTACATTCCGCTGGTACAGAGAAAGCCGGGTGCACTCAGGAACGGAGCCCCGTTCGCAGACATGCCCGAGGCGCTACGGCGGCTGCAAAGCACCTTGCTGCCTCGTGAGGGCGGTGACCGCGTCATGGCGCAGGTGCTTGCCGCCGTGCCTGGCGCGGGGATTGAGGCCGTTCTGGTGGCGGTGGAACTGGTGCTGGAGTCCGGCGCGGTGAGTGCCGAGCATGTGATCAACGTGGTGGGCCGGCTCAAGCCCAGCGAGCCGCTCGAACAGGTCGAGACCCTGTTGCAGGTCACGGAGGTGCCGGTTGCTGACACGGGGCGCTATGACCGCCTGCGCGATGAGGGCAGCGACGAGGACAGCACCGAGGAGGTGCGCCATGCGTGATGTGGCCGCCGAATTCAAGGAGATGCGCTTATACGGCATGGCCGGCGCCTGGGCCGACCTGTTGGCGCAGGGTACGAACGCGTCGCTGGACACCTCGAGCTGGTTGATCGAGCACTTGCTTGCGGCTGAACGCACGGAACGATCCGTTCGCTCGACGAGCAACCAGATGAATGCGGCAAAGTTCCCCGTTCACCGCGATCTGGCGGGCTTTGACTTCACGCAGTCCAAGGTGGATCGGGCGCTGGTTGAGCAGTTGGCCGATCTGTCGTTCGTCCAGGCCGCGCACAATGTCGTGCTGATCGGTGGCACGGGCACGGGCAAGTCGCATCTGGCGACCGCGATTGGCGTGGCAGGCATCACCCGGCACGCCAAACGGGTGCGGTTCTACTCGACGGTCGATCTGGTCAATGCCCTGGAGCAGGAGAAGGTCCAGGGCAGGCAGGGGCGCATCGCGTTTCGGCTGATGCGCATGGATTTGGTGATTCTGGACGAGCTGGGATACCTGCCATTCAGCCAGCCCGGTGGGGCGCTCCTGTTCCACCTGCTCTCGAAGCTCTACGAGCGTACCAGCGTGATGATCACCACCAATCTCACCTTCGCCGAATGGGCCAGCGTGTTCGGTGACGCGAAGATGACCACGGCGTTGCTGGATCGCCTGACCCATCACTGCCATATCGTGGAGACGGGTAACGAGTCCTACCGGTTCAGCCACAGCAGCGCCACGGCCAAGTCGCGCATCAAGGCGCGGGAGCAAGCCAAGCGGACGGGCACTGCAGCGAAGCCATAACCGAACGCCGCGCGGGAAAACTCGCTCCGGGCTACGCCCTACGCGACTTCCCCCGCGCGAACCGACCCACGAAGAAGACTCTCAAGGAGAAGCCGAACACCCACGATCACGTACACTTATGCACAGCCGTCCCTTCAAAGGACGGCACAAGATCCTTGGTCAAAATTCAATCGGCACAGGTGGTCAAAATTCGATCGGCGCCGACAGTGGTGGCACTCATCCACGATGACGTGACCGTAGTTCTCCACCAGCGGGTGCACCTCGCCTTGCCGCGACAGAGACTGCATCACCGCTATATCAATCTTCCCCGTAGGCTTGGCTTTGCCGCCGCCGATTGTGCCGATCGTGCCCTTGCCGACGCCGAGGAAGGCCTGCAGACGTTCATGCCACTGTTTGAGCAACTCGGTGCGATGCACCAGTACCAGGGCGTTTACACCACGCTTGGCGATCATCTCTGCCGCCGCGACCGTCTTGCCGAAGGCGGTAGGCGCGCATAGAACGCCAGCGTCATAGCTCAGCATTGTGGCAACAGCCGATTGCTGATCGGTACGCAGCTTACCGAAAAACGCGACGTCCAGCGGCTCTCCGCCAAAACGCTCATCACGCAGTTCGCAGGCAATGCCGTTGTCTTTCAGCAGTTCCTTTGCGGCATCCAGGCATCCGCGCGGCAGGCCAATGTGCAGTGGGTAGTTTTCCGCGTTACCAATCACGCGTGGTTTGTCCCACACCGACATCCGCATCGCCTGCGCCCTGTAGAACTCCGGGTTCTGAAACGCGGCGAGGCGGATCAGACGGTTCGCCAGGGACTGCGGCAACTGAGCCTTCTCGAAGTAGATGAGATTGCTCAGCGTCACAGTGAGTGACTTCGGCATTGTCCCCGGCAGCTGCTTCGTGGACGGGGCCGAACGCTTCCACGGCGTAGCCAAGTCTTCTTCGTCGATGAAAGTGACATCCAGTGGATGCGTCCTGCCCGTCGCACGCAGGATGGTCGGCTCGATGTCGTGCGGTGCCATCAGATGGATGGACGCCAAGAACGCCCACTGGTCGTGGTAGGGGTGCAATTCCGCATCAACGAAAACGCTATAACCGTTCTCACGAGGCATCTTCTGCAGGGGCAATGCGATCAGGTTGCCAAAGCCGCCCTTAGGCATCGTGTCCTGATTGGGGAACAGCCGGTCGTAAGACTCCAATTTCAATTGCCGGGTTCGCGAGCAGGTGTGGCTGATGATGGCCGTGCCCAAGCGACGGGCATCGCGGGCCGAGACCCGGCCAGCGAAAAACACCCAGGCGTGCGCCCCTTTGCCAGAGCGCGAAATCTCGAGGGCAACGGGCACGCCAAGTTCGCCACACGACTGTACGAAGGCGCGAGCGTCCTCTCTCCACTCGGCTTCGTCGAAATCGATGGCGAGGAAATAGCAAGTGTCGTCCTCGAGCAGGGGATAGACGCCAACTGTATGCTCGCCGGCCAGATGGTCGAAGATGACCGAGTCGGACAGCGGAATCAACATTCGGTTACTACAGTCCCCGCATTTGATGCGCGGTTTTTCGCAGACACCGGCACGCCATTCGTTGGCGCAGGCTGGCGAATAACCGGACTTGGCCGACGTCTTGCTCTCCCAACGAATCGGGTAGACATCCGTGCGCCCAAGGAATAACCGCCGAAACAGCGCCACCTTCCCGCCCGTGGAAAGCCGTGAGGTCTCCGGCGCCGACGCTGGCGACGAGCGCTCTGGCTGCTGGATGCGCCATTGAATGCCCTTTGCTTCCAACAGCGCGATCAGCCGATCGTTTTCGGCCTTTAATTCCGCCGATGGATCGCGTTCAATCATGAGCCCCATAACCGGCAATCAAGTCGTCCATATAATTACGCACGCCGCTACGAATCCCGCGACGTCAGAAGTCCCGGAAATCTTTTGTCACGCAATTCTTCGAGCACCGATTCCGCGAGCTTCCACCCCTCCCCGGCCATCCTCGCGATCAGCTCTATCCAAACCCGCTCGAAGGCATGGATCGCATCCAGTTCTCCAAATTGAATCCCCACTGGCAGCAACGGAGTGATGTCTTCGGTCAGGCTCCGTGCGAGCTTTTCAAGCATGCGCTGCTCGGCCATCGCGCGCGTGATCGGCTTGCCTTCCAGTGCCAGATAGTGGTCAAAGCATGCGATGACTTTTTCCGGGGCCAGCGGAAGTTGCTCCAGTCCTTGATGCAAATCGAACAGGTCGCGGCTCGCGCGTCGCTGCAGCAACGCGCGCAGCTTCGTACCGAACAGCTCCTCGGGCTCGAAAGACGCGATCTCGGTCTTTCCTCGGTACCAGTCATTTTCGAATGCAAAGGGATACCGCTTGATGCCGAGCAGGTTCGTGTGCTCCCGGGTGTTGATCTCGACCTTGAGCTTGAGCGTTGCCTGGGAATCGACCTCGGGTGTGAACTTGAACACCAGATGCATCGAGTGACCTGCCTGCTCTCGCTGACATCTTCCAAGCCACGACAGTGCTTCCCGGATCGCGTCGACCGTCGCACCGATGGGCTCAGCCTTCACTTGCACGAGATCGATGTCTTCCGAATAGCGCAGCGGCTGCTTGAACAGCAGTTTGTGGATCGCCGTTCCACCCCGGAACGCTATCTTGTCCTTCAGCGTCGGCGCATTGAACAGGTCGCACAGCGCGCGGCTGATGATCAGGTCCTGCTCGACCTGCCTCAAGTCCGGCCAGGGTGCCATGACACTCCACGCATGCAGGAAGGCGGTGGGAATCATTCCGAGATCTCCACCGTTTCATTGATCGTGAGCTTCCACTTGGCGTTTCTCTCGTGAACCTGCGCCAGTGCTGCCACGATGGGCTTCACGGCGGGATTCAGTGACAACATCGTCTTGGCTTGCCTGACAAAGGGCTCCAGCGCGCGGGCCTGGCGACCGTGACCCGCCCATTCGAGCAAGTAGCCGAGCCGACGTACAGCCGAGTTTTCGTATGCGGCAGCCGCCTTTGCCAGCGTGCGCGGATTGGCGTTTGCGCCAATCTCCTTGGCGATCTGCGCGACGCCATTGATGCCGGCCGCCTTGTGGAAGTAGCGCACGCAGTCGAGCAGCGTCAGCTCGACGCCGGCAACCTTTGCGAAGCCGGCATCGCTCTTCATCTGACCGACCAGCTCGGGCTTGTTGACTTGAGCAAATGCCTTGGGCATCTGATAGATGAACTGCAGGCGGTGACGACCCAGCTCGAAGTCACGCAACTGCCTCGGGGCGACGACCTGGAAGACCATGCTTGCCTGATGCGACGAGCCGTGGAATGCCGCCGCGCGCAGCAACGAAATGCGGTAGTCGATCCCTTGATGCTTCATCAGCGGGTCGATCCACTTCACGGGGTCGGGCGCGCCGGCAATCTGGTCTTCAGGGCGCAGGATCAGATAGAAGCCGTGCCGGGGGTTCGCCAGCCGGTGCTTGCTGATTGCCCGCGTGAGCGCCGCGGCTAGTGCCTGCGGCTTTAGGCTCAGCGCAGCGGATACATCATTCCGGGAGAAGCAGGCGCGGCCGTGCCTGAGCAGATCGTCGAGGTAAGAATCGAGGGAAGCCATGCCATAACATACGCAAAACTAGACAAATAATCAA
>JAQBEY010000119.1:0-3800 GCA_032123655.1 Betaproteobacteria bacterium | reverse complement strand
CGTCGGACAGGCACAGGCTGACGGATTCCTGCGGCTCATGAACGCGATGTTCACCCGCGTCGTGCCAGTGGCCTCGGTCGGTGCGGGGGCCGCGACTGACCCTGAGATCCGTGGCGTGTTCGAGCCGCAGCTCGTCGAGCTGTCGTTCGTGACTCCGCGGGACACCGGCACGTCGGCGTATGCCGTGAGCCTGAAGTACCGCATCAACGCCTACACGCCGTCCGGCCAGCCGGTCGACTCGTGGACCTTCACCGGCTACGGGGCGCAGCCGGGCACCCAGATGCCGGGGCAGGGAACGGAGCTTCTACGGAAGGCCGCGGCGCTCGCGATGCGCGACGCAGGCGCCAAGATCGCAGTGGAGTTTCGCGAGCAGGCCATCGTGCGCGGGCTGATCGACGAGTCGGAGCCGATGCGGCCGGTCGAGGTTCAGCCGCCGCCCTGAGGCTTTTCCCCGGGCGGCGGGTTGTCCGGCTTGCGGGCCGTGTTCCCGGGTTCCACGCCCTCGCGAAGCACGTACAGCGGTTGCGTGAAGCGAACACCGCGGGCCTCGACCGGCTCGCCGTCGACTAAACGTGGCCGATAGCGGGCGGTCTCGGCAGCGCGCAAGGCACGCTGGGCGAATTTCGGATCGCCGGCGTCGGATACCAGCTTCAGTTCCTCCAGGCGGCCCTGCGGCGTGACGGTCGCATCGATCTCGACCAGGCGTCGTTCGACCTCCTCGGGCGGCCGCGCGGCGTATCGGTCCCAGCCGTCCGGCAGCGCGTAATGCAGCAGCATCGGATTACCGAACAGCAGCTCCTGCACTGGCCGACCGTCCGTCGTGGGAGTCTGCGCCGCCGCCTGCCACGCGCGCAGCCGTCGCGGTTTCAACAGCCCGCCGACCGGCGCGGGCCGGAACAAACGCGCGTCCATCGATTTCACGTCGTCGGCCACGCGCAACCTGCATTCGGCCTGCGCCAGCACGTCGCGCTCGACGTCGATGCCGGGCGCGACCTCGATCACGGTCAGGCCCTCGCGCCGCAGTTCGATCACGCAGCGTTCGGTGACGTAGACGGCGCGGCGTCCGGGTTCGAGCGCGCGCGCGCCGTTGAAGGTGATCTGCTGCACATCCTTGACGAACTTGGCGATGCGGCCCTCGCGCACGATGACGAGCTTGCCGTCCTCGATCCTAAGCTCGATGCCGGCGGCGCGAAAATAACCGGAGAACACCAGCGTCCGGCCACGCGCGGTGATGTCGATGAAGCCGCCGCAGCCTGCGGTGACATGCGGCCGCGATGGCAGGCTGGACACGTTGACGCTGCCGTCGGCGCCGACTTCGAGGAAGGAGACGAGGCCCACGTCAGCGCCGCCGGACTGGAAGAAGGTGAACTGCGCCGGCGATGGCAGGATGGCCTCGGCGTTGTAGGTACAGCCGAAGGGGAAGCCCGACGCCGGCACGCCGCCGACTCCGCCCTGTTCGATGGCCCAGGTCACCTCGCCCGTGAGGCCTTCCTCGACCAGCAGGTAGGGGACCAGCGGCGAGATGCCGAAGCCCAGGTTGGCGACGTCGCCGCGGGCAAGCTCCATCGCCGCGCGCCGCGCGATCACCTTGTCGAGACCGAAGGGCACCGTCTCGAACGACGACAGCGGCCGGCGAACCTCGCCGGAGAGGGCAGGGTCGTAATCGATGCCGGTGGCCTGTTTCTGTGCGGGGTCGACCACGACCAGGTCGACCAGCGTCGAGGGCACAACGACGCGCTGCGGCGGGATCGAGCCGTTGGCGGTGATGCGCTTGACCTGCGCGATCACCAGGCCGCCGGCGCTGCGCGCGGCGAGTGCGACCTCGACCGCGCCGAGGAAGGCGCCCTCGTGCTCCATGGAGACGTTGCCGTTCTCGTCGGCGGTGGTGCCGCGGATGATGCCGACATTCGGATGGAGATTCGGAAAGTGCAGCCATTCCTCGCCGCCGAAGTCGACGACGCGGACGATGTCCGGGCGCGCGGCCTCGTTCATCCTGCCGCCCTGCTGGCGCGGATCGACGAAGGTGTCGAGGCCGATCTTGGTCAGGATGCCGGCGCGCTTCGCCGCGGCGTCGCGCAGCATGTCGAAGATCACGCCGGTGGGCAGGTTCCACGCGGCCACCTCGTTGGCGGCGATCAGGTCGTGGATCTTCGGCGGGTCGAACGACGACGGGCCGCTGGGATACGAGCCGGCGATCACTCGCGCCAGCAGTCCGCGTTCGGCGACATGGTCGATACCCTTGATGCCGTACATGTCGCCGGCGCCGATGGGCAGGATCAGCGTGAGATCGCGCGGGTGTCCGGTGGCGCGAAAGCGCTCGCCGAGCGCCTGCAGCGTCCTGTCCGGCGTGTTCAGCCCGGACGACGAGGAAACCGCGACCACCGCGCCGTCGGGGATCGCCGCCAGTGCTTCCTCGAAGCTCACCACCTTGCCGCTCATCAGGCGAACCATTTCATGATGTGCGTGCCGACCAGCACCGTCTCGCCGCGCTGGTTGACGACGTCGAATTCGGAGGTGGTGCGCTGCTTCTCCTCGGAGCGATCCTTCAGCCGGTAGCGCACGGTGATGGTGTCGCCGATGCGCACCGGCGCGACGAAGCGGATGCCGTCGTAGCCCAGCGAAACCATCGAGCGCCAGCCGAAGCGCGCGCGCAGGCGCTCCGACAGCATGGTCGACGCGGTCGAGGTGAAGCCGAGAATCAGTACGCCATGCGCGATGCGCTCGCCGTAGGGCGAATTGGCCTTCATGAATTCCTGGTCGACGTGCACGGGGGCGAGGTCGCCGGTGATGCCGGAGAACAGGTAGACGTCGGACTCGCCGACGGTCTTGCTGAAGGTGATGGTCTGGTCGAGTGGGTCGCTCGTCGTCTGCGGGTCGCTCATCGGATGTTCGCGGGTGCGTCAGGGGGTTGGTAGATGCGGGTGGATGCTGGTGGATGCGGCGGGTCCGATCGAGCCTAAATAGGGAACCCGTTCGTGTCAATGATCGCCGGCAGTGCTGCGGCTTTTGTCACGACCGGTGCCACGACCGGTGCCACGACCGGCGCCACGGACGGTGCAACCGCGCGCGGGCGATCGGTGCCCGGGCGCTGCGGGCACTGATCACGCCCGCCCGAGCACGTGCCGCGCGATGATCATCCGCTGGATCTGGTTGGTGCCCTCGTAGATCTGGGTGATCTTGGCGTCGCGAAACAGTCGCTCGACCTCGACGCCCCTGGCGTAGCCCATGCCGCCGTGGATCTGCACGGCGTTCGCCGTGTGCTCGACGGCGGCGTCGGAAGCGAAGCACTTGGCGATCGACGCGGCGAGGCTGGCGCGCTCGCCGCGATCGAGCGCCTGCGCCGCGTCGCGCACCAGCAGTCGCGCGGCGGCGAGGCTCTTGGCCATGTCGGCGAGCATCCACTGGATCGCCTGGAAATCGGCGATCGCCTGCCCGAACTGGCGGCGGGCCAGCGCCTGTTCGACCGACGCATCGAGCGCGGCCTGCAGGATCCCCACCGCCAGCGCGCCGATGCCCACACGGCCCTTGTCGAGCACGCTCATCATCATCTGGAAGCCGCGGTTCTCCTCGCCCAGCAGCGCGTCCGAAGGCAGCGCCACCGCGTCGAAGTGCAGCGCACCGACCGGCGAGGCGCGCTGGCCCATCTTGTGTTCGTGCGCGCCGCGGCGCACACCGGGCCGGTCGAGGTCGACGACGAAGATGCTCATCCCGCGCTTGCCGGCCTCGGGTTGGGTGCGGGCGAGCACCGTCGCAAAATCGGCGACCGGCGCGTTGTGGATCCACAGCTTGCCGCCGTCGAG
>JAQBEY010000118.1:0-8107 GCA_032123655.1 Betaproteobacteria bacterium | reverse complement strand
ATGAAGCCGCCACCCGCCAATGCTGCACGGTCCGTGGAAGCACCCGCACCCGCCTCGCGTTAGTCCCGACGCGTCGGCACGATCGAGACCGGATTCCCGTTGAGTCCCCCGACCTCGCGTATATTCACGGGTCGCAATCTCCCCTTCACTCGCAACCGCTTGCACTGCCACTACGCAGCGCATACGAATTTCCTTTTCGTCAATCCATGCACCAACGCCACCAAGACGCGCTCCTCGACCGACACCTGAAAACCTATCTTGGCGAACTCGAGCCGGAGGCGCTGGATCTCCTGCGCGAACGTCTGGAGTGGGTCGAGGCACCAGGCGGCCATACGCTGATGACGCAAGGCGAGCCGGGCGATGCCATGTACATCGTGCTGAGCGGCCGCCTGCGGGTTTATGTGAACGACGACGGCGCGCAACGCATGGTCAGGGAACTGGGCCGCGGCCAGATCTTCGGCGAAATGAGCCTGTACACCGGTGCACCACGCGCCGCCACAGTGGTGACCATCCGCGATTCGGTGCTGGTGCGGTTGGCCAAGGCGGAATTCATGCGGCTGCTCGCCGCCAGCCCGCAGTTGTCGATCGTGCTGACCCGGCAGATCATCGAGCACCTGCAGGCAGGCCAGGAGCGCGCGACCATTGCGCGGCCGGTCACCATCGCGATGGTGCGGGTGACGGACAGGGTCGATGCGCCGGCGATCGCGCGGCGCCGCGCCGCGAGCCTCGCGATGATCGGCCCGACGCGCGTCGTCGATGCGACCACGGTCGAGCGCGACCTCGGCGAACCCGGAATCGCCCACCGCGACGACGCCGACGTCGACGCCAACCGGCGCATCGCGCTGCATGTCGACGAACTCGAGGCGACGCACGAGTTCGTGCTGCTGGTGGGCGACGATGCGCCAACCGCATGGACGCGCCGCTGCTGTCGCAGTTCGGACGAAATCCTGCTTCTGGCGGATGCCAGCGCGCCGGTCGCATTGCACGAGATCGAAACACAGTTCCTGATGCAGCGCCCGGGCCGCAGCGAGGCCGCGGAAGTCCTGGTCCTGCTGCACGCGCCAGACCTGCGCTGCCCGCGCGGCACCCGCGCCTGGCTCGCCCGGCGGCCGGTGACCGATCACATCCATGTCCGCCCGGAAGTCGACGCCGACCTGGCGCGCCTGGCGCGCATCCTGAGCCACACCGCAGTCGGCCTGGTGCTGGCCGGCGGCGGCGCGCGCGGGCTCGCGCATCTCGGAATCTTTCGCGCGCTGCGCGAACGTGGTATCGAAATCGACTATGTGGGCGGCACCAGCATCGGCTCGATAATGGCGGCGCTGATCGCCTCAGACCGGCCGCTTCCGGAGGCAACCCGGATTGCCCGCAAGGGATTCAGCGGCAATCCGACCGGCGATCTCAGTTTCCTGCCGCTGCTGTCGCTGATCAAGGGCCAGCGGCTGCGCGGAATCGTCACGCGGGCAGTGGTCGAGCTGCTGGGCTTCGACGCCGATGTCGAGGACCTGTGGAAAAATTACTTCTGCGTGGCCAGCAACTATTCGCAGGCCAGCGAGATGGTGATCCGGCACGGCAAGCTGTCCAGGGCCATGCGGGCCAGCGCCGCGATTCCCGGCGCGCTGCCGCCGGTGGTGCACGACGGCGATCTGCTCTGCGACGGCGGCACCTTCAACAATTTCCCGGTCGATGCGATGCTGCGCATGCGTGGCGTCGGCTCGGTCATCGGCGTCGACCTGCACGCGCGCACGCCTCGGCGCATCGAGCTCGACGAGGTGCCGAGTTCGTGGGCGCTGTTGCGGGACCGTTGGCGCCCGCGCGCCAAACGGCGTTATCGCTTCCCATCGCTCGTGGCCTACCTGATGAACGTCACCATTCTCTACAGCACGTCGCGACAGCAACAGGCGCGAAAACTCACCGATCTGTACTTCAACCCGCCGCTCGATCGCGTGGGACTGCTCGAGTGGCACAAGTTCGACGACATCGTGAAGCAGGGACACGCGCACGCCGTGACCGTGCTCGACGGCCTGGCGCCGGAGGAAATTCGTCGCCTGGTCGCCAGATCCGCCTGAAGCTTCCGGATCGCCGGTGGTTCGGTTCAATAATCGGCGGACTGGATCGTTCCGGTGGCGAAGCGAAGCCGCGCGGACAACTGGCGCGCGAGATTGAGCAGCACCTGCGTGGCGAGCATCGGATCGTTGCGCCGGATCTCGTCGAGCGCGTCGCGTGTGAGAATGTAGACCACCGACGGCCGGTCGGCCACGCCGGTCGCCGTGCGTCCGCCTCCGTCGAGCATCGCGGTCTCGCCGAAGATCACGCCCGGCGCAAAACTCGCGAGCCGCTGGGCGCTCGTGGCAGCATCGTTTCCGGAAAGCATGCTGACCGACCCCTTGGCCAGTACATAGAGTCGGTCGCCCGGCTCCCCCTTGCGGAACAGCACTTCACCGGTGGCAAGTTCGACGCGCGCCAGACTTCCATGCAGTCGGTCCCGCTGATCGCTCGTCAGATCGTCGAGCAGCGACAGATCTTCGAACGCCATCTCGACGTCGGGCGAGTCGATGCCGGCGTCGTCGAGCAGCTCGCGCTCCGCGTGTTCCAGCGCGCGATCGGCGTCGGCGAACCATTGGCGCCGGTCGCGGTGCTCGAACACCCCAAACGCATCCAGCGCCCGCGCGTGTCGATCGCCGGCGACGATCCCGGAAACAAGGAGCGTGACGCCTGCCTCCTGCAGTTGATGCGCCATGCGTTCGAGCGCCATCGCACCGGAGGCGTCCACGGTGGTCACGCGTTTCACGTCGAGAATGATGAAACGCGCGTCCTTGGCAAGCGCATCGACCTGCAACGCAAGCCTCTCGGCTGTGCCGAAAAATATCGCGCCCTGCAGTTCGATGAACTTGATCCGGTCGCCACGCTCGCGCAGCACCTTTTCCTGATCCGGGAAGTAGATTCGACGCGACGACCGCGTCGCTCCGGTGCCGAAGCTGCGCACCAGCGAGCTGTTCATCGCCACGATGAACAGCATGAACGACAGGAAGACGCCAACGACGATGGCAACCAGGAACCCGAATATCAGGGTGGCGAGACACACGAGCAGTACGACGGCGAGGCTCCACTTCGCCTCCCGATACCCGCGATCGGCGCGCAGCTGGCGCAGTGCCCCGACGCTCCACTGGTCGAACAGGCCCAGCGCCACGATCAGCATGACGCCGGCGCTGACCGTCACCGGGATGAGGCCGATCAGAAACCCGCCAAAGAGCAGAATCAGCAACAACGTCGCGATCATCACGCACCCGGCCAGAATGCCGCGTCCACCGGCGCGATAAACCGACAGCGGGATCACCATCGAATAGGCAACCGGGACTCCGCCGATCGCGCCAACGGCGATGTTCGCGAAGCCCTGGCCGATCAGCATGCGATTGGCGCGATGGCGGGTATGCAGCACCGTATCCATCGAGACAGCCGCCAACAGCGAGTCCATCGATCCGATGAGCGCGATCACGAATGCTGACGCGGCGAGCTGTGGCAGGTGCGCGTACAGCATGGTCATTGCTTCAGGGGCGGCCAGCCAATGCAGAAGCACCGGTTCGGGCAGTCCGGCGGCAGGGGCGCCCAACACCGGCCCGAGGTCCGCCTCGGGGGCCACCAGGCGAATGGCATGGTAGATGACGGCGCCGAACAGGAAACCAGCGAGCGACCATGGGAAGCGCACGCGGCGGCGCACCAGAATCATGGCGAACGCCGCGGTGGCGATACCGACCACCATACCCAAAAATGAAATCTCCGGCAGCCGTTCGATGAGCTGCCGGTCCCAGCGCAGTTCCTGAAGCCCCAGCAACGGCCCGATCTGCGAGATGACGATCAGGATGGCCACGCCGTCCATGAATCCGGCGACCACCGGCAACGGAACGAATTTGATCAGCGTTCCGAGCCTCGCCATCCCGAACACGACCTGCAGCATGCCCGCGCCGACGACACAGAGCATGCACAGCGCGAAGATCGTCTCCAGTTCCAGGACGCCGGCCGTCTTCAACGCCGGGTCGGCGACCAGCGTCGCCACAAAGCTTGCGTAAATCAGCGTGGTCGCGGTCCTGGGGATACTGCCGGGAATGATCGCGCCGCCGATCAGTGCCGCAACCAGGCCACCGAAGATCGCCGTGGTGAATGCCGCGCGCACGCCGATGGCGGCGGCGTCGTGTCCCAGCGCGGCGAAGGCCAGCGTGCCCAGCGGCAGGACGACGCCGAGGCCCACCATCGCGCCCGCGATTCCGCCGCGCAATTCGCCGACCAGGCCGGCCTTCCCGACTCCAACCGTCAGGTGCTTACGCATATTTCGCCTGCATCCCCAAGGCGCCCGCGCAACCGCGGAAGATCATTGTTTCGATTGACGCTGCCCACGCATCCTGAAGGCTCGGCGCCGCACGCGTTGCCGCAATCCACCGGCGGCGGTGACGCCGCGGTGCTTCCGAACCGCTTCAGTTCCGGAAATCGGCGTTGATGCGCTGCTGCTGCAGCGACTTGGCATAGGCATGGCGCGCCCGCAGTCGCGGTTCCTGGAGAATGCCACCGATCGTTCCCACCACCGCGCTCACCACGCCGGCCAGCGGCAATGCCAGCACCAGTCCGGGAACGCCGGCAACCGCGCCGCCGATGAAGACCATCAGCACCGTCGGCATCGGGTGCATGCGGATGCTGCGACCGACGGTGAGCGGAATGAAGAAGAAATTGTCGAGCAGTCTCCCGGCGGCGAACACGCCGACCGTCGCATAGACGATCCACGGATTGGTGGGGAACTCGGTGGCCGCCACCAGCACCACCAGGACGCAGCCGGCGATCGAGCCCACCACCGGAATCCACTGGAAAATCGCCGCCATCAGCGCCAGCACCAGAGCATTCGGCACGCCGACGATCAACAGGCCAGTGCCCAGAACGACGGTGTCGACCACGGTCAGCTTCAGCAGGCCCTGGAAGTAGTTGCGGGCGGTGGCATCGACCCGGTCGAACATGTAGATGGTGCGCTCGAAGAACGCATTCGGCACCTCGCTCGCCAGCAGTTTCGCGAACAAGCCGCCATCGCGCAGCAGGAAGAACGCGAAGAACGGCGCGAGCAGCAGCGTCGGCAGCCACGCTGCCGCGGCGAGCAGCATCTCGCCCAGTTTCTTCTGCAGCGTGTTATCGCCGAATTCCGTGACCATCGCGCCCATCTCGGCCTGAAAATTCATCCTTCGCAGGAACGCGAATTGATGCTCCAGCGTCGCCAGCGTCCGGTCGATGAGCAGGCGTCCGCCTTCGAGGTAGCGACTGAACGTCACTTCACCGGAGACCGCCTGCGTGGCCAGCCACGGCGCCAACGGGATCATGATGCCGACCGTTACCAGGGTGACGCCGGCCACCACCAGCGCGGTGGCGGTTTCACGGGGGACCCCGGCCAGGACCAGTCGACGCACCACCGGATACAGCACGTAATAGAGGATGATCGCCAGAAGAAACGGCACCACCAGCCAGAGCGCCTTCGCCGATGCCACCAGCAGGAGCGTGGTGACGCCGATGGTGACGAGCCAGACCACCGGTCCGGTCGCGAGATACGGGCTTTTCACAGCGGCTGCGATTCCAGCTTCAGGTAGCGTTCACCAAGCTTGCGTCCGATGTCGCGCGCGAGCTGCATGGCGATCTTCGACGCGATCCCCGCGTGCGTCTCGATCAGGTTTTCGAAATCGGAGCGTGAAAGCGCGGCCAGTACGCAGTCCTCGGCCGCGCGCGCCTGCGCAGTGCGCGGCACCCCCCCGAGCAGGGCCAATTCGCCGAACAGCGAACCTTCGGGAATTTCCGCGAGGAATTTGGGGGCCGGATCAGCGGGCAGGACGATCCGGATCCGACCGCTCAACACCACGTAGAGCGCCTGGCCCTCCTCGCCCTGATCGAAGACGACTTCGTCCTTCTGATAGAGGCGCTCGTACAACAGGCCGTCGATGACCCGCAACTCCTTCGGCCGCAGCGTGGCGAACAGACCGATCTCCCGGATCTGCGCGAGTCGAGGGTGTTCTGTGCGACGGTGAAGGAATCCAAACATCGAAGCTACACTCGCAGTCGAGATTGTTTCCGGTACGAATGATTGGTGATGTGGTCCCGCGCGCACTGCGGTGCAAGACCCCGGCATGGTCAACATTGGCCGCATCGTGCGGCGCAACAACGCCAGCAAGGTTGCGACACGCGGTGCAGTTTGCCATAGAATCGCCGAACGGGTCGAATTCGCAACACCGGCGCAGACGCGGGCGTACGCCAACGCTTCGCGCCAATTTCAGGAGGCACCAGTTGGTCGTCAAATCGCGCGCGGATCTGCCTGCCAGGACGAGCCGTCGTGCGCGCGGATTGATCCGCCGGTCGAAAGCGGGTTGCCGATGCGCAAGGGTCGGCCGCCAATGAACGCCAACCTCGACGCGGCACGTTTTGACGCGCTGTGGCGCCGGCGAATAACGTCCCCCGACGCCACCGACTCCGCCGCGGTGCACGCGGACCTGTGCCGGCGCCTGGGCGGGTCGGACCGGCGTTTTCATAATCTGAACCACATCAGCGACTGCCTGCGGCGCTTCGACGAAATTGCGCCGCGGTTGCAGGATCCGGACGCCGTGGAACTGGCGATCTGGTTCCACGATGCGATGTATGTACCCGGTAACGCCGATAACGAGCGGCACAGCACCGAACTGTTCCTGGCGCTATCGACAGGCGCCGACGTGGCGTTTCGCCGGCGCGTGTGCGGGCTGATCCTGACCACGCGCCACCTGCGTCAGGCCCCGGACAACGACCGCGGGTACATCGAGGACATCGATCTCGCCGGCTTCGGCGCGCCCTGGGAGGAATTCATGCGCCACGGCGACCTGCTGCGCGAGGAATTCGCGGCGCAGACCGATGCCCAATACTTCGCCGGTCAGGTCTGGTTCGTCGGACGCCTCAAGCAGCGGCGCTGGTTCTTCTCCACCAGTTACTTTCGGGAGCGCCACGAGGCCAGGGCGCAGGAGAACCTGGATCGGCTCCTGGCCTTGCTCGCCGAGCAGGGCTACCGCCCGGAGGGTGGATAGGCGCTACGACACCCCATTGTTGTTGTGTACAATCATGGGCTCTAAGCCCAATAAGACTGGGCCGTGCCGAAGCCTCCGGAACGCGGAATTCAGGGCGAAGCGATCAATCCGTGGCGCCAAATTGCGTACTTCGCGATGCGCGCCGAAAACGTTCTCTGTAGTAAACGCACGCACGGCAATCCTGCGATTGCCGATCCAATATCCGCGGATTTTGAGCGTCGAAACAAGCCTGTACGTAGACGTGAAGTTGCTTTTGTCACCGCAGCGACTATCATTCGGTACCTTGACCTGCATTAAGAAGCGCGCTTGCGCTGCTCACCGGCATTCGGGTCGGCAGCGGATTCGATGCGCAACAAAAATAATTCGAAATAGCGTAACTGGAGAAGGAAAACGATGAAAAACCTGACAGGAATTTTGCGCGCGGTGTTGGCGGTGGTGGTGGTGGCGGTGGCGATACCCGCCGGTGCCGCCGCGCCCGAGAAGATCTTCAGCGTGAACATGACGCCCCCCAATGTCAACGCGGGCCCCGGCAAGCTGCTGACCGCGACCATCAAAAACGAGACGCCGAACGGCAATTCGTCGATCAACTCATTCACGCTCATCGCGCCCTCCGGGTACGCGATCACTGCCTATGGCCCGCTGCCGAGCGGGACTTTCGCGGCCATCGGGACAACCGGTGGCTTGAGTTCGATATCGGTCACCAACCTGTCGCCGGTCAAGCCAAACAAGTCGTTCACGCTGGCGCTGACGGTGACCGTACCTTCGGGCAGTGCGAGCAGTTGTACTGCGGCCACCAGCACCTGGGAGGCACAGGCGTGGACGGGTTCGTCCCTGAGCGGCGACGACTTCCGCTTGCTGAATCCTCCCGATACCGCGGCCAGCCGGACAACGACGGCGACGCCGACCTGCAATTACAGCCTGACCGGATTGCCGTCGGCAATTCCCGCGGGAACCTCCGGCACGGTCTCGGTCACGCTCAAGAACGAAGGCCCAGCGGGCAGCCCGGTACTCAACAAGCTCGCGCTCACCGCGCCCACCGG
>JAQBEY010000117.1:0-41022 GCA_032123655.1 Betaproteobacteria bacterium | reverse complement strand
GTGATCGGGCTGCAGGCAAGAAGAGTGAGGGTGAGGGCCACCCTGACTGCGCGTGAGATCGAGACCATGTAGGCTCCTCCCATTCCGAACGCAACCGGACGGTGGTGCCCGGTCGAGGTTCGCCGGCGCAATACGTCGGCAAATCGATTTGCCTTCCCTGTAGCGACGACTTCAACGTCGGGACAGTTCGTGGACCATACGCCGAAAACAGGGGAGCCACAACCCGGCGGCAAAGTCCGTCGAATTCGCCGCAGATTCGACGCTTTGATTCCGGAAATTATTTTCGCTCGATGCCTGCCGCCGCCGATCAATCGACAGGCATTGCGGCGCGAGCCGCACCGGAAATGGACCTTCGCAGTCGATCCACAGAGTTATCAACTGTAACTGTGGATAAAGTCTCGCAGTCTGCGTTGCGGCAGCGTCATTCGACGACCTTGCCGCGCGCCGATTTTATTTTCCCGCGCTTCACCTTCGAGTCGACGCGGCGCCGTTGCGAGCCCTTGGTGGGCCGGGTCGCCTTGCGGGTGCGCGGCACGTGGCTGGCATCCGCGACCAGCGCATGAAGGCGCGCCAGCGCATCCTCGCGATTGCGCTCCTGCGTGCGATAGCGCTGCGCCTTGATGATCACGACGCCGCCTGCCGTCAGGCGCGCGTCGCTGCTGGCCAGCAGGCGCGTCTTCACGGGTTCCGGCAGCGACGACGCGTGGACGTCGAAGCGCAGATGCACCGCCGAGGACACCTTGTTGACGTTCTGCCCGCCGGCGCCCTGCGCGCGAATGGCGGTCCACTCGACCTCGGATTCCGGGATGATGAAGGGAATGTTCGCCATTGACCCCATTTTGGGCCAATTCGGTACCATGCGCACTCGGGGTCGCGGCCGGAGGGGCGCATACAGATGGGTGAGCAGGCAAAAGTTCTGGTCGTAGACGACACGCCACACAACGTCAAGCTGCTGGCCGACCTGTTGACGGTCAAGGGCTATGCCGTGACCACCGCGGTCAACGGCGAGGAGGCACTGGCGAAGATCGCGTCCGACCCGCCGGACATCGTTCTGCTCGATGTGATGATGCCGGGGTTGTCCGGCTACGACGTGTGCCGGCGCATCCGCGCCGATCCCGCCACCGCGCTGCTGCCGGTGGTGCTGTGCACGTCGCTCGATCCGCAGCAGGAGCGGATCAACGGCATCGCCGCCGGCGCCGACGATTTCCTGGGCAAACCCATCAATCAGCCCGAGCTTTTCGCGCGGGTGCAGTCGCTGCTGCGCATCCAGCGGCTGCACGAGCAAACGCAGCGCCAGGCGCGCGAACTGGCGCAGTGGAGTGCCACGCTCGAGGACCGCGTGGCCAAGCAGGTCGCCGAACTCGAGGGACTGTCGCGGCTCAAGCGATTCTTCTCGCCCAAGCTCGCCGATCTCATCCTGGAAGGCGGCACCGCCGATCCGTTGAAGAGCCGCCGCCGCGAGATTGCCGTGGTCATGTGCGACCTGCGCGGCTTCACCGCGTACGCCGAGTCGACCGAGCCGGAAGAACTGATGCGCACACTCGGCGTGTTCCACGCGGAGATGGGCCGACTGGTCATGGCGCACGAAGCCACGCTGGAGCGCTTCACCGGCGACGGCATGATGGCGTTCCTCGGCGATCCGGTTCCCTTCGAAAACTGCGGTCAACGCGGCGTGGCGCTGGCGCTGGACATGCGCGACGCGGCGCAGGTGCTGACCGAAAAATGGAAGAAGCGCGGCGTGGACCTTGGCCTGGGCATCGGCGTCGCGCAGGGTTTCGCGACCGTCGGCGCCATCGGCTTCGAGGGACGCATCGATTACGGCGCCATCGGCACCGTGACCAACCTGGCTGCGCGACTGTGCCAGCAGGCGCGGGCCGGCGAGGTCATCATCGCGCAGCGGGTGTACGCCGAGGTCGAGGCCGATGTCGAGACCGAGGACATGGGCGAACTTCAGCTGCACGGGTTCGCGCGGCCGGTGCGGGCGTATCGCTGCGGCGCGCGGATAGAGTGATTTGATGATCGAGCGTCGCAGATTTCTTGCCGGACTTGCGGCATGGGCGGCCACCGCCCCGGCGCGCGGTCAACCGCGATCGGACCTGCCGAGGATCGGCCTCCTGTTCGCCGCGCCGCCGCCGCCGGTCGCAGGGCGTGTGGACGCGTTTCGGGCCGGGCTGGCCAAACTCGGCTACACCGAGGGCAGGCAATTTGTGCTGGAGGCCCGCTATGCGAACGGCGTCCTCGCGCGCATGCCGGCGTTGGCGGACGAACTGGTGAAATTGCCGGTGAACGTCATCGTCTCCGGTGGTTCGTCGGCGACGCGACCGGCAATGAAGGCGACCAGCATGATCCCGATCGTCATGGGGCAGGACAACGACCCGGTCGGCTCCGGAGTGGTCACCAGCCTGGCCCGCCCCGGTGGCAACGTGACGGGATTGTCGACGCTGGTCCCGGAACTCAGCGCCAAGCAAATGGCCTTGCTGGCGGAAATGGTGGCGGGCCTCGCGCGCGTTGCGATCATCGGCGACTCCGGGGAGGCGGGCAACGCGCAGTCCGTGGCGGAAGCGCAACGTGCCGCCGGGTTGCTGAATATCCAGACGGAAGTTCTCGACCTGCGCAAGGTCGGCGATCCAGCGCGATTGTTTGCCGCGGCAGCCAGCGCGCGCGCGGGCGCGGTGCTGGTCCTGGCGAGCGCCTACCTGTTCTCCCGGCAGGACGAGGTCATTGCCTTGGCGTTGAAGGCGCGGCTGCCGGCGATCTACGCGCATCCGGAATTCGTCCGTCGCGGCGGGCTGGCAACCTACGGTGTCGATGCAGTGGATCTGTTCGCGCGCGCGGCAATCTATGTCGTCCGCATTCTCAACGGCGCGAAACCAGCCGATCTTCCGATCGAGCAGCCGACCAAGCTGGAGTTCGTGATCAACCTCAAGACCGCGAACGCGATCGGGTTGTCGATTCCACGGACGATGCTGCTGCGCGCGGACGAGGTCATCCAGTGATCGACGGTCCCCTCGCACACCAAGCGCCCACGCGGTCCGCCCGAAGGGGCAGGCGTTGAACGAGCGATCGACTTCCACCGGGAGTGCCCAGGCGGTACCCGATCCCGGGCACCCGTCGGAGCATCGAGAGATCTACCAGGGGCGCCTGTTCCGCAAGTATCTCCTGCTGATTCTGCTCCTGGTGACGGTCGCGTTGCTCGCCTCTGGCGGGACCACTGTCTATTTTGCCTATCAGGAGAACCGCAATGCGCTGGCGAGCCTGCAGCGTGAGAAGGCAATCGCCGCCGCCGCGCGTATCGAGCAATACGTGCGCACGATCGAGCAACAGATCAAGTACGCGGCGTTGCCCCAGCTGGACGCCGCAGACGTCGAACTGCGCCTCATGGAATTCTTCAAGGTGCTGCGACAGGCACCGGAGGTCACCGACATCAGCCAACTCGACGGCAACGGCCGCGAATTGATCATCGCCTCCAGGCTGGGAATGAACATGGTCGGCTCGGGCAAGGACCGCTCGCAGGAGCCGGCGTTTCGCGGCGTCAGGCGCGAACAGACCTGGTTCGGCCCGGTCTATTTTCGCAAGGAGACCGAGCCGTACATGACCATGGCGATCCGCTCCGGCGAGAACGGTCCCGTCACCCTTGCCGACATCAATCTGAAATTCATCTGGGATGTGGTATCGCGGATAAAGATCGGCGACAAGGGCAAGGCCTACGTGGTCGACGGCAAGGGTTTTCTCGTCGCCGACCCTGACATCGGCCTGGTGCTGCGCAAGACGAGTCTGGCGGACCTGCCGCATGTCAAGGCGGCGGTGACCATCAATTTCGACGACGAGCCGGCGATGGTTTCGAGGGATCTGGCAGGCACGCCGGTGCTCGTCGCGGTGGCCCCGATCGAAATACTGAATTGGAAGGTCTTCGTCGAACAGCCGGTCTCCGAAGTCTTCGCCAAGCTCAACGCGTCGATATTGCGCACCGGGTTGTTGCTGCTCGCGGGTCTGATTCTGTCTGCCATTGGTGCGCTGGTACTGGCGCGAGGCATGGTGCGCCCCATCCGCACGCTGTCCGCCGGGGCGCAGCGCATCGGCGAAGGCAACCTCGACCAGACCATCGAAGTGCGCACCGGCGACGAACTCGAGGCGCTCGCCAATCGTTTCAACCGGATGTCGGTGCAGTTGCGCGAGTCCTACGCGGGCCTCGAGCGCAAGGTCGAGGAACGCACGCACGAGCTGCAGAACTCACTCGAACAGCAGACGGCGATCAGCGAGATTCTGCGTGTCATCTCGGCTTCACCCACCGATGTGCAGCCGGTGCTCGACGCGGTGGCGGAGCGCGCTGCGCATCTGTGCGCCGCACCCTTCGCGCGCATCATGCTGATCGACGGTGCGCTGCTGCAACCGGCGGCCGAATACTGGGAGGGCCGCCTGACAAAGGAATTGAACTGGGCGCCCACCACTGCGGTGCCATTGGATCGCACTTCATTGACGGGGCGTGCGGCGCTGGATCGCACGACCATTCACATCGCCGACGTGCGGCCGCTGCTCGAGGAGGAGTTTTCCGGGGCGAAGGCAAACATGCTCAGATTCGGCTGCCGCGCCATCCTCACCGTGCCGTTGATGCGGGAGGGTGGCGCCTATGGGGGAATCCTGCTGGCCCGGCAGGAACCGGGGCTGTTCCCGCCGGACCAGGTGGCGCTGGTGGAAACCTTTGCCCGGCAGGCGGCGATCGCCATCGACAACGTGCGCCTGTTCCGTGAGATCGAGGACAAGAGCCGGCAGCTGGAGATCGCCAACCAGCACAAGTCCGCGTTCCTGGCCAGCATGTCGCACGAATTGCGCACGCCGCTCAACGCGATCATCGGTTTTTCCGAGGTTCTGCTGGCGCGACTGTTCGGCGAACTGAATGAAAAGCAGGACGACTACCTGAAGGACATTCACTCCTCAGGCAAGCACCTGCTGTTGCTGATCAACGATGTGCTCGACCTGTCCAAGGTCGAGGCGGGAAAGATGGAACTCGACGTGGCGACCTTCGACCTGCCAAACGCCCTGGCCGATGCCATGGCGCTGATCCGCGAGCGGGCGATGAACCACGGCATCACGCTTGGACTCGATGCGCCCGATGGTCTCGGCACGATCGAGGCCGACGAGCGGAAATTCAAGCAGATCATGCTCAACCTGCTGTCCAACGCGGTGAAGTTCACGCCGGACGGCGGGAGCATCGACGTGATCGCGACCACGCAGGGCGACCAATTCGTCGTGGCGGTCCGGGACACGGGCATCGGCATCGCCGAGACCGACCAGCAGTCAGTATTCGAGGAGTTCCGCCAGGTCGGTGCGCACTACACCAGCAAGCAGGAAGGCACCGGGCTGGGTCTAGCGCTCACCCGGCGCTTCGTCGAATTGCACGGCGGGCGCATCTGGTTGACCAGCACGCCGGGCAAGGGATCCACATTCTTCATTTCACTGCCGAGCCGCCGATGAGCCTGATCCTGATCGTCGAAGACAATCCGCGCAACATGAAACTGGTGCGCGACGTGCTGCAGGTCAAGGGCTACGAGACCATCGAAGCCACGACCGCGGAGGATGGCCTGGTGGCGGCCGCGGAACATCGGCCGGACCTGATCCTGATGGACATCCAGCTGCCGGGAATGAACGGCATCGACGCGCGACGGGCGCTGCGCGCGAACCCGGTCACCGCGGCGATTCCGGTGATCGCGGTCACCGCGTCGGTGATGCAGCAGGACCGCAAGATGATCACCGATGCGGGCTTCGACGGCTATATCGGCAAACCGATCAACCTGGTCGAGTTCCTCGACACGGTCGGCGCGGCGCTGGCAAAGCGGCCCTGATCGTCGCGCCGGGAAGCGGGGCTGGCGGCCCCGGTCGGGAGATGACCAGGGCTCGCGTCGATGCCCGGGTGCGGAGGCACGCGCGACGCGCGGATCGATGAGCCACTTCAACCAGCGTCCGTTTAGTTTCAGATTCCTTTCAGGTTGATCAAGCACGATGTCGTGTGCAGGCGCCGGCCAATCCAGGCCGCGCTTCAAGCTGAAGGAGCGAACATGCATCGTCTCATTCTCGCCGGTCTCGCGCTGGCCGCAATATCCACGGGTGCCACCGCGCAGACGGCCGTCTCCCCGCCCGGGCGCCTGCTGGCATCGAATTGCTTCCAGTGCCACGGTACCGACGGTCGTGGCGGCTTCGAAAAACTGGCGGGCAAGTCCTCCAAGGAGATCTATAACGAGTTGCGCGAAATGCGTGCGGAAAACAAGCCCGGCAACATCATGAATCGCCACGCGGCCGGATACACCGACGCGCAGTTGAAGCTGATCGGCGACTATTTCGCCACGCGTCGCTGAGCAATGGAGACCGACATGAAAGCAAGAATGAACCGCCGGCAGATGCTGGCCACCCTGGGCGGATTCTCCGCGACCGCACTGACGATGTCGTTTGCGGCGCGGGCGGACGACGATGACGAGAAGCACGGCGAGTCGAGGCCCTCGTCGGGTTCCGGCACTGCGGCACCCGCGTTGCCGGTGACCGGGCTCACTGGACGGGTGGTGGTCGTTGGCGGCGGGATGGGTGGCGCGACGGTCGCCAAGTACCTGCGGCTGTGGGGCGGGGCCGGAATCGATGTGACGCTGATCGAGCGCGAAGGCCTCTACACGTCGAACATCCTGTCGAATCTGGTGCTCAACGGCAACGTCGCCATGAACAGCCTGTATTTCGACTATGCGAAGCTGCGCGCCAATTACGGAGTCAAGGTGCTGCAGGCAAACGTCGAAAGCATCCTTCCCGGTCAACGCAAGGTCATTTACACGCAAAACGGCGCCACTGCCGAGGCGAGCTTCGATCGGCTGGTCGTCGCACCCGGGATCGACTTCGACTTCCCGCCAGGGCTGACGTCACCGGAGGCCCAGCTCGCCGTGCCGCACGCCTGGAAGGCCGGCGCGCAGACGCTGACGCTGCGCGACCAGTTGCAGGCGATGGCGCCGGGCGGCACGTTCATTCTCACGATCCCCCCGAAACCCTACCGTTGTCCGCCCGGACCCTACGAGCGCGCCTGCGTCGTCGCCGACTGGCTGAAGCGCAATCGGCCCGGTTCCAAGGTGGTGGTCCTCGACGCGAACCCGTCGATCACCGCCGAGGTCGGCACCTTCACCAAGGCTTTCAATGTGACCTACCAGGGCATCGTGACCTACATACCCAATGCGGCGGTCACCAGCGTGGACGTCGCCGGGCGCACCGTCAACACGAGCATGGGTCCCTTCAAGGGCGATGTCCTGAACGTCATTCCGCCGCATCGGGCCGGGAGGATCCTCGACGGGACGGGCCTCGTCAACGACAGCGCCGGCCGCTTCGCGGTCGTGGACGTCCTGTCCTACGAATCAACGGCGCCGCAGTGCCAGGGCATCCACGTCATCGGCGACGCATCGGCGACTACGCAACCGAAGGCCGGGCACATCGCGAACCAGGAAGCCAAGGTCTGCGCCGACGCGATGGTCCGGGCGTTCGCCGGCAAGGCGCCGGATCCGGCCCCCGTCACCAACTCCGCCTGCTATTCGCCGATCACCGCGAAAACCGCGTCGTGGCTCACGGCGGTGTTCGCCTATGACCCGGTGTCGAAGTCGATGGTGGCGGTGCCGGCATCGTCCGGCGAGGCCACCAGCCCGTCGGGTGATCACTACGAGGACATGTTCCTGTGGTGGAAGACGCTGATGACGGATTCGTTTGCGTAACGTCATGGACAGGCGTCACGTACCCGGTAGTCTTGGGGCATGCGGCTGCTGCTGGTGGAGGACGATCCCGCCCTGGGCGGGGCGATTCGCGACTATCTGACGCGGGAAGCGTACGCGGTCGACTGGGCCACGTCGCTTGCCGCGGCACGGGCGAGCCTGTCCGGGGACCATTGGTCGGTGGTTCTCGACCTCGGGCTGCCGGATGGCGACGGACTCACGCTGCTGCCGATGGTGCGGCGGCAGAATCCGCCTGCCGCGGTGATCATCCTCACCGCGCGCGATCGCCTTTCCGATCGCGTGCGGGGGCTCGATGCCGGCGCCGATGACTACCTGGTCAAGCCGTTCGACCTGCCGGAACTCGCCGCTCGACTGCGCTCGACCGCGCGCAGGCACGCCGGCCGGCATTCGCCGGTCATCGTGCTCGGCCCCCTGGCGATCGATCCGGCGGCGCGCGAAGTCAGGCTGCGCGGCGCCCCGTTGCGGCTGACCGCCCACGAATACGCGCTGGTGATGGCCTTTGCGCGCCAGCCTCGGCGAGTGCTGACCCAGCGGCAGCTGGAGGAATCGATCTATCCGTTCGATGCGGGCGCCGTCAGCAACGTCGTCGAAGTCTATGTGTCCCGGTTGCGGCGCAAGCTGGGACACGACGCGATCCGGACCGTACGCGGCCTGGGCTACCAGTGGGGGTGGCCCGATCCTGCCGCGCCGGCGGGCGACCGATGAACACGAAGATGATGGGTTCCGCGACCGCGGCCCTCACCCGCAGCCTGGTCGTCGGCCTTTCGTTGCTGTGGCTCGCGGGTGTCTTCGGCAGCGGATTGGTGCTGAAGCGACTGATCGACGTCAAGTCCGACGACGAGATGCAGGAAAGCGGCGCCATCGTCATGACGCTCATCCGCAACACCGACGATCTGCTGGTCGCGGCCGCGTTGATGGGAGAAACCAAGGCGCCGGCGCATCCGGGGCCGGCGCACGACCGCTTCGTCTACCAGGTTCGCGACGCGAACGGGCGCCTGCTGCTGCGTTCCAACTACGCGCCCGTGGAACCCTTCGCCGTGGCGCTGCAGGAGGGGCTGGTCGACGCGCCGCCATGGCGCGTGCTGACGCTGGCGGACCCGGAGCGCAGCCGCTGGGTGCATTTCGCCGACCCGCTGGCCGAACGCCGCGAGGCGCTCGTCGAGGCGCTGCTGTGGTTGATGCTGCCGCTGGCCGCAGTACTGGCGTTTGCGGTGTTCATCGTGTATCGAGCGTCGCGGTCGCTGACCATGCAGGTGCAGCGCACCGCGCAGGCGGTGTCGAGTCAGGACCCGCAGGCGCTGGGGCTGTTGCCGCTGACCGGAGTGGTCACGGAGATGCGTCCTGCCGTGGAGGCGACCAACCGCCTGATCGCGCGTCTCGCCGATGCGCTGGAGGCAGAGCGCAGCTTCACCTACAACAGTGCGCACGAATTGCGTACCCCCATCGCTGCGGCGCTGGCGCAGGCGCAGCTGTTGACCAGCAGCACGGCCGGCACGCCGCAGGGCGTGCAGGCGCAGGTGCTCGCTGCGTCGCTGTCGCGATTGGCGCGGCTCGCCGAGCGGTTGCTCGCCCTCGCCCGCGCCGAAGGCACGGAACCGCTGACCCGGGAATGGGTGGACCTCGCGGACGTCGCCCGGCTGATGGTGGATGAATTCAGCCGCGACCGCCGGCTCGCCGGGCGCCGGCTGCGGGCGCAGGTCGAGAAGGTGCGAATCCGCGGCGACCTCGACGCGGTCGGCCTGGCGCTGCGCAATCTGGTCGAGAACGCGCTGTGCCACGGCGTCGGCAGCCGGACCATCACCGTGCGGTGCGGGACCGAAGGCGGGAGCACGTTCCTGGCGGTGACCGACGATGGGGCTGGTGTCGCACCGGGCGACATTCCTCGCCTGACCAAACGCTTCACGCGCGGCGTCGCGGCCGGCGCCGACGGCGCCGGTCTTGGACTGTCGATCGTGCAGACGCTGGCGCGAAGGCTCGGCGCGGCACTCACGATGGCGAGCCCGCCACCGGGAGCATCGACCGGTTTCGAAGCGCGATTGACCTGGCCACCGGCGATCCCTGGAAGCAAGGCCAGGACGCCGCGATGAGGACTGCGATCGGATGTCGTAATATCATCCGTCCATCGTCCAATCATCGCGCGCCGACCTCGGTCCGATCAGCCCGAGCCATGGCGTCAACCGCGTGAACCCTGACATCCTCGTCGTCGGCGCCGGCATCTCCGGCCTCACCGCCGCATACGACCTGCAGCAGCGCGGATTCGTGGTCGAGGTGCTCGAGGCCGCGCCGCGAGCCGGCGGCGTCATTGCCACGGTCCGCCGTGACGGGGCGTTGTACGAACGCGGCCCCAACAGCACGCTCGACACCTCGCCGCAGATCGGCGAATTGCTCGCCGAGCTGGGCATCGGCGATGAACGGGCGAACGCCGGCAGCGTCGCCTCCATTCGCTACATCGTTCGCGACGGCGTGCTGCAGCCATTGCCGACGTCGCCGGGAAAATTCTTCACCACGGCCGCGTTTTCCCTGAAGGCCAAGCTGCGCCTGCTGCGCGAGCCGTTCATCGGTCGCGGGGCTGCCGGATCCGAAGAGTCGATCGCAGCCTTCGTCCGGCGACGCCTGGGCGGTGAATTCCTCGACTACGCGATCGATCCCTTCGTCGCGGGCATCTACGCCGGCGATCCGGAGCGCATCTCGGTGGCGGCGGCGTTCCCGCGCCTGCTCGCGCTGGAACAGAAGTACGGCGGCCTGATCAAGGGGCAGATCCTGGGCGCAAGGGAGCGTCGCAAAAGCGGCGAGGTCGCCAAGAACAGCGCCGGCAGTTTCTCCTTCCGCGACGGCATGCAGACGCTTACGGACGCGCTGGCGGGCAAGCTCGCCCGCATATCGACGGGCGTCGAGGTGCGCGGTATCGGTCGCCGGGACGACGGCTCCTTCACGGTTTCGGGCAGGCAGGGTGGCCAGCCGTTGGAGCGCCATGCGCAGGCGGTGATCGTCGCCGCGCCCGCGCCCGCGGCGGCGGCGATGATCGACGCGCTCGCGCCGGAGGCCGCACGCGCGCTTGCCGCCATTGGCTACGCGCCCATCGCCATCGCTGCCAGCGCCTACCGGCGCGCCGACGTGACGCATTCGCTGGCGGGTTTCGGTTTTCTGGTGCCCAAGGTCGAGCACCGCGCCATACTCGGCGGGTTGTTTTCGAGCAGCATGTTCGAAGGCCGCGCCCCGCCCGGCGCCGTCCTGCTCACGACCTTTGCCGGAGGTCGGCGCAATCCCGACATGATGCAATTGTCCGACGAGGCCCTCGGTGCCGCGCTGCGCGCAGAGCATGCCGACCTTCTTGGGGTGCGCGCACTGCCGCTATGGGAGGAACTGGTGCGCTGGCCACAGGCGATTCCGCAGTACGATCTCGGGCACTTGGACCTCATGCGCACGGTCGAGGCGGCGGAGGCGGCTCTGCCGGGCCTGTGGTTCTGCGCCAACTATCGCGGCGGCGTCTCCGTGGGCGATCGCATCGTGCGCGGCCGCGAGACCGGTGAGTTGGTCAGTCGCTATCTTGCCGGCGCGCCCGCCCCGGCCGCGTAGGGGCCGGTCGACATACGCGCGGTTACGGCGGCGACCAGTGCCACCGGATCCCGCGCCAGAGCTTCGTCCACGGCGACGGTGACGCCAAGCTCGTCGGCGTCGAGCGGCTGCATTTCGCTCAACTGCCGGTCGAGAACGGCAATGGTCGCCTCGGAGGCGTCCGTTCCGGCGGCGTCGCGCTCGCGCAGGCGCTGTCGCAACCGGTTGTCCGACGCGGCCGGCGCGAGAATCGCAAAGGGCACGCGAAGTTCGAGCGCGAGCGCGCGAAACGCGCCGCGCCGGTCCCGGTCGAGAAACGTGGCGTCGACAATGACCGGAAATCCTGCGTTGATGATGGTGCGGGCGAGGTCGGCGAGCCGCGCATAGGTCTGCGTCGTCGTGTCGGCGGCGTAGATTCCCGCGGCGACGGGTGATTGCGACCGAGCCTCCGGCGCAAGCCCCGCCAGGCGCTTGCGTTCGACGTCGGAGCGGATCCGGATCCAGTCGCCGGCCCCGGTGAGTTGCGCGGCCGCGAAACTCTTGCCACAGCCCGAGGGTCCGTGCGTGATCACCAGCGCGGGCGACGGTGGGCGGGCGAAGGTCTCGGCGAGATCGAGATGTCCGCGAAAGTCCTGCTCATCTTTCTCCCGGGCCGACGCGTCGGTCTCCTGCGCAGCGCGAATCGCCGCCACCTTGGCGCGGACCATCGCCCGGTAGACCAGGTAGAAGCGCAGCACGGCGAGACCGGCGTAGTCACCGGTAAATTCCAGATAGCGGTTCAGGAACCGGCGGGCCAGGTCGCCGCGCCGCCGATGGGCCAGATCCATCGTCGTGAACGCGATCTCGGCCATCACGTCGACCCAGCGCAGCGCCGGATTGAATTCGATGCAGTCGAACACGGTGACCCGGCCGTCGTGCAGCACGATGTTGGCCAGATGCAGGTCACCGTGGCATTCGCGCACGTAGCCGTTGGCCAGACGCGCCGCCAGTTCGCGAGAGATGCGCGCATGTTCGGCGCGGGTCCAGGCAGCGAGCGCCCCGATCCGCGCGGCGACATCCGGAGCGTGCTCGAGTGCCTCCACCTGTTCGAAATTGCCCAGGGTGAAGGCGAGCACGGTTGCCGGTGTCCCGAAACTGCCATCGGCACTGGCAGGCGGAATCGTGGCGTGGAAGTCGGCGACGGTTCGTGCCAGTTCATCGATGCGTTCGGTGCCGAGCCGGCCGACGGCGAGCAGCCGGTCGAGTTCCTGCGTGCGGTCGAAGCGCAGCATGCGCACCGCGTGGTCGATCGCGGGACCGGTGCCGTCGATGTGCGGATCCTCGACGGTCCCGGTTATCCGGATCACGTCGATATAGATCGAGGGCGCCAGGCGGGCGTTCAGGCGCAATTCCTCGACACAGGCCACGCGGCGCTTTTCGCGCGTCGAGAAATCGAGAAATCCGAGGTCGAGGGGCTTCTTGATCTTGTAGGCGAAACCGCCCGCCAGCAGCACCCACGAGATATGCGTCTCGACGAGCTCGACCGCGGACACCGGGTGCGGATATCGGTGCCGTTCGCCCAGGCGAGAGACGATTCGTGCCGCGTCGACGAGGGAAAGTTCGGCAGAGATCGGGCTCACCATGGTCGCGCGGCGCACGCCGCGTGGTCAGCCGGTCCGACGTGGCGCCTGGTTCGGAAAATGGTAGATGGTCGAGTTGAGGTAGCGGACGACATCATCGATTTCGCCGGCGCTCCAGCGCAGCCCGGCATTGACCTGCCAGCGCCGCACCTGCGCCTCCAGGCCGGACCAGTTGGTGGCGAGCCTGCCGTCGCGCCAGTGTATTTCAACCGTATGGCATGACAAGCAATGTGTCTCGTAGATTAGGCGCCCGCGCGCGGCGTCGCCGCCGGCTTGCGCCCAAACGGAAACCACCGCGCCGATACACGCGACGAACATGGCAAGCAGCAGTGTCAATCGTGTCGTCATGCCTTGAGACCGTCGTTACCCTTTCGAATTGTCGCAGCCAGCGGCCGTAGGATGACTTCGGTCAGCGCGCGTCCCGATGCCGGCGCGCGCATCAAATCAAGAGGCGACGGTCGCGCCGAGAATGATTGCAGGCACTATTCCAGTTCGATCGAATCGCTGATCGCGGCGATCCCCGCCTTGGCGCAGGCGTCGTCGGCTTCCGCACCGGGTGCCCCCGACACGCCGATGCCTCCGACCAGCGCACCCTTGGCGCGGATCATCATGCCGCCGCCGACCACCACGATGCCAGGCAGGTTGCGGATGCCGTTCGCCGCCTTGCCGGCCGCGGTATTGGCGACAAGCTCGGTGGTGTCGGTCCGGAAACTCACCGCCGTGGCGGCCTTGCCGATCGCGGTCTGCATGGTATGCGCTCCGGCCAGGCCGTCGCGCAGGACCGCCAGCGGTGCTCCGCTGCGCTCCACCACTGCCACTGCCACCGTGTAGCCATCCTTCTGGCATCGCGCCAGCGCCGCCTGTGCGGCCTGGAGCGCGGCTGCGGTCGACAGCGTCGCATATCCGGACAATAGTTTCTGGGCGTGGCCATCGGTCGCGCCCACGATGGCGAGCGCCGCGATGACGACGCCGGACTTCCAAGATCGACTGTACATGTAGCCTCCTGTCTAGCGGCCCTTGAAAACAGGGCTGCGCTTTTCCCTGAATGCGCGAATGCCTTCCTGATAGTCGTCGCTGTCATAGACGACCCGGCGCAAGCCCTGCACGCGCTCGAAGCCCTGCGGCGACATGGGTCGCGCACCGGCCAGGATGCGCAACTGTTCCTTCATCACGCCGATGGCCAGGGGCGCGTTGGCGGCGATCTGCGCGGCAAGCGCGCGGGTGAACTCTTCCAGACTTTCGACCGGCACCATGTGATTGATCATGCCCAGTCGCTCGGCCCGGGCGGCGTCGAGCGGCTGGGCGGTGAACGCCATTTCCTTGACGATGCGCGGACTCGCGGAGTTGAGGAAGGTGACCATGCCGGACACGTTATAGGGGACGCCCAGCTTGGCCGGGGTCAATGCAAAGGTCGTTTCCGGCGTGGCGACGATCAGGTCGCAGGCGAATGCGGTTTCGCAGGCGCCGCCCCAGACCGTCCCTTCGATCATCGCGATGAGCGGCGCGGGAAAGTTCTCGATTTCGCGGATCAGGTGGCGCAATGGGTCGTCCCAGCCCAGCGGATCGCGCCGCGAGGCCGGGAGTTCGGCGACGTCGTGACCCGCCGACCAGACCTTGACGCCGGCCGCGGCGCGCAGGATCACGACGCGCACGCCGGCCTGGCGGAACAGCGCCAGCGCATCGATGATCGCCTGGACCAGATCCGCCGAAAGCGCGTTGCGCTTGGCCGGATGATCGAGCGTGATCCAACCGATGTCGTCCTGGGTGGAGGTGATGATCAGGGACATGTCGGGGTGTCCTGGCGTCAGATGACGCGGGAATACTGCGGCCCCTCGCGCTTTTCGCGCAGGTAGCGGTCGAAGGTCATCGCCACGGTGCGCACCAGCATGCGTCCGCGGGGCGTCACGCGGATCGCGTCGGGAGTCACTTCGACGAGGCCGTCGGCGGCCAGGGGCGCCAGCGCCGAAATTTCCGGCGCGAACGCGCTCGTGCAATCGACGCCATGACTCGCGGCGATGCGCGCGTAGTCGAGTTCGAAATCGCACATCAGCTTCTGGATGACTTCGCGGCGGAGGAGGTCGTCGTCGTCGAGTTCGACGCCGCGCAGCACCGGCAGCGCGCCGGCATCCAGCCGCTGGTAGTACTCGTCCAGCGTCTTCACGTTCTGCACGTAGGAGGCGCCCACCTTGCCGATCGCCGAAATCCCGAAGGCCAGCAGGTCGCAGTCCGGCCGGGTCGAGTAACCCTGGAAGTTGCGATGCAGCTTGTGTTCGCGCTGCGCAACGGCGAGTTCGTCGCCGGGCTTGGCGAAGTGATCCATGCCGATATAGACGTAACCGGCGTCGGCCAGCTTCTCGATCGCCAACGCCAGGATGGCGAGCTTGTCCTGCGGCGTGGGCAGGTCCGCGACGGCGATGCGCCGCTGTGGTTTGAATAGATGCGGCACGTGCGCGTAGCTGTACAGCGCGATCCGGTCTGGCGCAGCGTCGATCACCCGGTCGAGCGTCACCGCGAAGCCCGTCCGCGTCTGCCGCGGCAGGCCGTAGATGAGATCGGCGTTCACCGATACGAATCCGGAAGCGCGGGCGGCGTCGATCACCGTACGCGTCTCCGCCTCCGACTGGATCCGGTTGACCGCGGCCTGGACCTCGGGATCGAAGTCCTGGATGCCGACCGAGATCCGGTTGAATCCATGATCGCCCAGGAAGGCGATGGTGTCGGCGCCGACCTTGCGCGGGTCGACCTCGATCGACACTTCGGCGTCGTCGGCAAAGCGGAAGCGGGCGCGCAATGCGGACATGAGCGCGGTCATTTCATCGCGCGACAGAAAGGTCGGCGTGCCGCCACCCCAGTGCAGCTGCACCACGGGCGGCGCACCCTCGATCAATGCGCCCACCTGGTCGATTTCACGCGTGACGTAGCGAATGTACTTGGCCGAGCGGCCGTGGTCCTTGGTGACGACCTTGTTGCAGGCGCAGTAGTAGCAGATGGTGTTGCAGAACGGCACGTGCACGTACAGGGAAAGCGGCTGCGTCGCGCGCGAGTGATTGCGCGCGTCGAGCGCCTCGACGTACTGCGCGGCGGTGAACCCGCCATGGAAGCGGTCGGCCGTCGGGTACGACGTGTAGCGTGGTCCGTAGCCATCGTATTTGGCGACGAGGGCGGCGTCGAAGGCGAAATCGGGCTGAGTCGGGGTCACCATGGTGTCCATGGTACCGATGATGCCGCTCCCGTGCGCGTCACTCCTTGAGGAAGGTCAACGCGGCGGCGCTGCGGACGCCGCGCCGACCCAGCGGATCGCCTGAGCCGGTGGGTGCCAAAACGGCCCTGCCGTGATCACGGATAATGCGGGTTTGAACGTGCGCGGTCGGGCATCCCGCCCCTGCCGCCGCCCACGCGAGGACCAGGCCATGGCAATAAACGACGCTACCAATGACCCCGGGCTGCGCAGCTTCATTGCTGCGGCAAATCGGCCCGACACGGATTTTCCGCTGCAGAACCTGCCCTATGGTGTGTTCAGTACCGCCGCCGATCCCGCCCCTCGCGCGGGCGTGGCCATCGGTGACCTGATCGCCGATCTGTCCGTCCTCGAAGCCGCCGGCCTGGTTTCGCCCGGCGATGGGGTTCGGGTGTTCGACCGGGCCACACTGAACCCGTTCATTGCCCTGGGTGCCGAGGCGTGGCGCACGACCCGCGAGCGCCTGTCGCAACTGCTGCGCGCCGATCACGCGGAATTGCGCGATGACGCGGCGCTATGCGCCCGGTCGCTGGTGCCGCTGGCGGAGGCTCGCCTGCATCTGCCGGTGGAAATTCCCGGCTACGTCGATTTCTATTCGTCCAGGGAGCATGCGACCAACGTGGGCTCGATGTTCCGCGATCCGAAGAACGCGCTGCTGCCCAACTGGCTGGAAATCCCGATCGGCTACAACGGCCGCGCGAGTTCGGTGGTGGTGAGCGGTACGCCGGTACGCCGGCCAAACGGTCAACTGAAGGCGCCGGATGCGCCGCGTCCCGAATTCGGTCCCTGCCGCAAGCTCGACATCGAACTCGAGACGGGATTCATCATCGGGCGTGGCAGCGCACTCGGTACGCCGGTCGCGGTCGCCGAGGCCGAGTCGCACGTTTTCGGAATGGTGCTGGTCAACGACTGGAGCGCGCGCGACATCCAGACCTGGGAATACGTGCCGCTCGGGCCGTTCAACAGCAAATCGTTTGCGACCTCGATCTCGCCATGGATCGTCACCATGGCGGCGCTCGCGCCGTTTCGCGTCGCCGGACCGGTCCAGGACCCGGCGCCGCTGCCCTACCTGCGTGTCGGCGGTGATCGCGCGGTCGACATCCACCTCGAGGTGGCTTTGCGCCTGCGCGGGTCCACCACAGCGTCGACCATCTGCCGTACCAACTTTCGCGACATGTACTGGAATATGGCGCAGCAACTTGCGCACGCGACCAGCGGAGGCTGCAATCTGTGCATAGGCGATCTGATGGCGTCGGGAACGATCAGCGGCTCCACGCCGGATTCCTTCGGCAGCCTGCTCGAACTCACCTGGAACGGCAGGAATCCACTTGCGCTCCCCGGCGGCAACCGCGCCTTCCTCGAGGATGGCGACGAGGTGACGATCACCGGCTGGTGTCAGGGGCAGGGCTACCGGATCGGCTTTGGTGCGGTGTCCGGAACAGTGCTTTCCGCGCCGTCGGCCTAACGTCGTCCGGCCCTGCGGCGGGCGCAGGGCGCTTGGCACCCCGGGGCCGCTTGTGCAACAATCGTTCCAACTAAACTTGCATCAGGGTGACATCGATGCTGGACCGTGACGGCTATCGCCCGAACGTCGCCATCGTCATCGTCAACGGCAAGAGCCAGGTTTTTTGGGGCAAGAGGATTCGCGAACACTCGTGGCAGTTTCCGCAAGGAGGCATCAATCCCGGTGAAACGCCCGAAAAGGCGATGTACCGGGAGTTGCGCGAGGAGGTGGGACTCGAACCCGGGCACGTGAGCATTCTTGGCCGCACGCGGGAATGGCTGAGGTATGACGTGCCGCAGCACTGGATCAAGCGTGAGTGGCGGGGCAGCTACCGTGGCCAGAAGCAGATCTGGTATCTGTTGCGGCTGGTCGGGCGCGACAGTGATGTCAGCCTGCGCGCGACCGATCGGCCTGAGTTCGACGCGTGGCGCTGGCACGAATACTGGATTCCGCTCGAATCGGTGATCGATTTCAAGCGGGAATCGTATCGGCGCGCGCTGCTCGAGCTCGAGCGTTTCCTCAATGCCAAGCCGCGCGGTCAGCATCAACGGCTCCTGGGCGCGCAACATCCGATGATGCCGGACTCGTACTGCGAACCGCACGCGCCGTCGGTGAAATAGCGGCAGGCGCCCGCCCCGCGCGGTGCCCGGCTATTTGCTGCAATCGCCGACGCGAACCGCCGCGAGCGTCATCAGCGAGTGCAGCGGTTTCGCGCCCTTGCCTGTCATCATCATGTCCACCTTGCCGTCATAGCGGTCGCCGGCGAAGTCGACCTGCGCCTTGCCATGGGTGGTGATGGCGTTCTGGTTGCACGTCAGGTCATAGGTCGCGCGTTCCGCAGTTCTCTGTACGTTGGAAAGCGTGCAGCTGCCTTCAGGTCTGGGCAGCGTGCGCGTCGCATCGTCGATATCGCTTTGCGTGATGCAGGCCTGCCCGGTGGGAATCGTCTGCGCCCGTCCGGCAATGTCCACCGTGATGGCAAGTTCCCACAAGCCTGGCTGCATGCCGGCCGCGGCAGTCGCCGCTACCGGCGCCAGCAGGGCGCCGAGCAAGGCGAGAACGCGAATGGCGTTGGGCATGAAGGCGGCGAATTGCGAAACCGAGGAGTCGATCATACGCGGCCTGCGCATCGGCGGGCAGCGGAGCAATCGCGATCGGCAAGGGGTGCCGACGAAATTGCCGATGCGGCCGCTGGACGTCGACGTCCTGCCGTTCCCGGCCTGGGCTGCGCGCTAGGCAAGCAGGACCATGTTATCGCGATGGACGAGTTCGGATTCGTCGACGTAACCCAGTCGCGCCTCGATCTCGCTTGAGGGACGTCGCATTATTTTCGCGGTATCCTGCGCCCCGTAGTTGGCCAGCCCGCGCGCGATTTCCCGGCCGTCGGGGTCGTAGCAGCCGACGATTTCGCCGCGTTCGAAGTCACCTTCCACGCGCACGACGCCGATCGGCAGCAGGCTCTTCCGGTCGGTGACCAGCGCCTTTACGGCGCCGGCGTCCAGGTGCAGGCGGCCAGCGAGTTGCACGTGGTCGGCCAGCCACTGCTTGCGTGCCGCGAGTGACACCGACGGAGCGATCAGCGCGGTGCCCAACGCCTCCCCGGCGGCAAGGCGCGTGAGCACACCGGCATCGCGCCCGCAGGCAATAACCGTGGATGCGCCCGAACGTGCCGCCCGCTTGGCGGCGAGAATCTTGGTCAGCATGCCGCCACGACCGAGCGCGCTGCGGGCGCCTCCGGCCATCGCTTCGCGCGCCGGGTCTCCGGCGCGCGCCTCGTGGACGAACGTGGCTGCGGCGTTCTTGCGTGGATCGGCGGTGAACAGACCCTGCTGGTCGGTGAGCAGAATCAGCACGTCCGCCTCGATCAGGTTGGCGACCAGCGCGGCCAGCGTATCGTTGTCGCCGACACGAATCTCGTCGGTGGTCACGGTATCGTTTTCATTGATGATGGGTATCACCGCAAGCGTCAGCAGCGTGCGCAGTGTCGTGCGGGCATTCAGATATCGACGCCGGTTGGCGAGATCGTCGTGCGTCAGCAGCACCTGCGCCGTGTGCAGGCCATACGCGGCAAACGCCGCCTCGTAGGCCTGGACGAGGCCCATCTGACCGACCGCCGCCGCTGCCTGCAGTTCGTGAATCGCCTTGGGCCGCTTGCTCCAGCCCAATCGCTTGATCCCCTCGGCGATCGCGCCCGAGGACACCAGCACGACTTCGCGACCGCCGCGCTTCAATTGCGTGATTTCATCTGCCCATCGCGCCACCGCGGCGTGATCGAGTCCGCGCCCGTCATCAGTGACGAGACTCGAGCCAACCTTGACCACCAGGCGGTTCGCCTTGGCGACGATGCCACTCATTCGCCGTCTCCCGGGGCCCGGCGTCGTCGCGCGCGTACCGGAGGCGGCGACACGACCACCGGAGTTCCCTCGACCTCCGGAACGTCGTCAAGCGGAGTCGCAGGATGCGCGTCCAGCCAGTCCTGAATGGCGAAGGTGAGTGCACGGCATCCTTCGCCGGTGATCGCGGTGATCGCGAATACCGGGCCCTTCCAACGGTAGCTGCGGACGAAGGCCGCGACCCCCGCGTCACGTTCTTCTTCCGGAACAAGATCGAGTTTGTTGAGCACCAGCCAGCGCGGCTTGTCGAATAGTGCCTGGTCGTAGCGCTTGAGTTCCTTGACGATCGCCCGCGCATTGCGCACCGGGTCGGATGTTTCATCCAGCGGCGCGAGATCGACGATGTGCAGCAGGATACGGGTCCGCGCCAGGTGGCGCAGGAAGCGGTGACCAAGACCAGCGCCGTCGGCCGCACCCTCGATCAGGCCCGGGATGTCGGCAACGACGAAGCTCCTGCCTTCGCCGGTGCGCACCACGCCGAGATTAGGCGCGAGGGTGGTGAATGGATAGTCGGCGACCTTGGGCCGCGCGGCGGAGATCGCGCGGATCAGCGTCGACTTGCCGGCGTTGGGCAGACCGAGCAAACCCACGTCGGCGAGTACCTTGAGTTCGAGCTGCAGGCGCCGCTGCTCGCCTGGGTCACCCTTGGTGAATTGGCGCGGCGCGCGATTGGTGCTGGATTTGAAGTGCAGGTTGCCCAGTCCGCCCTTGCCGCCATTCGCGAGCAGCGCGCGCTGGCCGTCGGTGGAAAGGTCGGCGATGCGCTCGCCGGTATCCGCGTCGGTTATGACGGTTCCAACGGGCATGCGCAGCACGATGTCGTCGGCGCCACGCCCGTACCGGTCCGCGCCATGCCCGTTCCCGCCCGACTTCGCCCGGTGGATGCGCGCGTATCGATAGTCGATCAACGTGTTGATGTTGCGGTCGGCGATCGCGTAGATGCTGCCGCCGCGACCGCCATCGCCTCCGTCGGGTCCTCCGCGCGGGATGAACTTCTCCCGGCGGAATGACGCCGAGCCATTGCCGCCGTCGCCGGCCAGCGCTTCGATCAAGGCTTCGTCGATGAATTTCATTCGGGGTTCTTCACGTAGAGGACGAATCGTTCGGTATCGTCGCCGCGGCGGCCGCCGCTCCATTTCACCGCCCAGCCCGTCAGAGCCGGGGGCGTCGAATCAAGCCGGCCGTACTGCACCAGCAGCGCCGCGCAGCCATGCCGGGGAGACACCTCCTCGCGCACCGTGCGAATGCCGGCCAGATAATTGAACAACGCGCGCTGCGGTTCGCCCAGGTTTCGGCTGGCGACACAGCCCAGCGGCGGCAGGTGCATCGCCAATTCCTCGACCGCCCAGCGATAACTGCGACGCGAATCAATGTACGGCAGCCAGATCGTCGTCGCCAGACCCCAGATCAGCGTCACACCGACCGCCCAGTTGAGGATGGCGCGACGGTTGGACCGGCGTGCCGGGCGCACCAGCATCACCCAGAGCACCGTCAGGGCGACCGCCGCGACCATCGTGCCCAGGTGAAACGATGGCTCGAAGCCGACCTCGGTGTCGCGCAGGATGCGCGCGACGCCGGCCGACATGCCGTACAGATAGGCGTCGACCCATAGTCCCCAAAGCAAGAGGGCCAGCAGCCCGAAGGTCAGAATTCCGAACCAGTCGAGTGCGCCCGAAAAGCCTCGGCCCAGCGAATCCACCTCGAGCCCCGCCAGCAGCGCCAAGGGCACGAGCAGAGGAATCGCGTACATCAGGTGCGGGTCCGGTATCAGCAGAAGACTGGTGAAAATCACCAGCGCCAAAACTGCTGGAATCACGATCCCCGGCTGTGCCAGTCCACCGTTGAACCCGCGCCCGCGCAACCACAGCAGCCAGACGATCAGCGGCAGCGACGGCCAGGCGAACCAGAGGAGATTGCGCGGGAAATACGCCAGATTGCTCATGGGCGATCCGGGAAGGGTCAGGAACGCCGTCCAGGATTCCCCCTGCAACCAAAGATCGAACAGTGCGGCGTCGCGTGCCGCCAGTGCCAGCGGCCACGGCAGCGCCAACCCCAGCGTAACCACCGCGGCGACCCCCAATGTCGCCGCGTAGGCCCGATTGCGCCACTCGGTACCGAACGCGGGCAGGATCGCGGCGGCAGCGGCGATCCACAGCGGCCCCAGCAGGCCGCGGCTCAGAAAGGCAATGGCAATGCCGACGCCGAGCACCGCGCCGCCGGCCAGGGGCCGACGCAGCGCCAGCGCAAGGCCATACAGGGCACCGGCCATGCCCAGGGTCAGGAACAATTCCGCGGAAAGCGCGTGGCCGCGATCCCAGAACCCCACGCTGCCGATCAGGATCAGCACGGGCAGCCAGCGCTGCGAGCGGCCGTTCAGTTCCCGTCCGGCAAGCGACGTGGCGAGCAGGATGAGCAGCAACGCGAAGCCGGAGGCGAGCCGGGCCGCGCTATGCGTGGACAGCGGGGGTGAGAACGCGGCAATCGCCAGCGCCCCGGCCTGGTAGACCAGCGGCGGGTGCCGCAGATAGGGTTCACCGGCGAGCGTTGGCACGACCATGTCGGCGCGGTCGGCCATCTCGGCGGCGACGCCGATCGAGACCGCATCCTCGGTCTTCCATGGATCGTGTCCGGCGATGCCCAGCGCGACCCAGGCCGTGCACAGAAGCACCAGGCCGAATTGTTTCAACGCCCGGAAAGGTCCGGCGGGGCTCACCGACTCCGGATCAACGGGCTCGGGAATGTAGGGGCGGGGAGGGCGCATGCGGGTGGACTCTGACTGCCTGAATGCTACGCGGACGGAAAGAAAAAGGCAGCCAACGGCTGCCTTTCTTCCTCAGTGCGAAGGCGAATCGGTCAGGCCGATGTCGCCGATCCGGTCTTGGTGCCGTAGCGCTGGCGGAACTTGTCGATACGTCCGGCGGTGTCCATCACCTTTTGCTTGCCCGTGTAGAACGGGTGGCACTGTGAGCACACTTCGATGTGCACGGGCTTGCCGACGGTCGAGCGCGTCGCAAACGTATGGCCGCAGCTGCAGGTAACTTGCACTTCGGCGTATTTGGGGTGAATGCCTTCCTTCATGGTGTCCTCGTCCTTCGTTCTGGCCCGCTGGCCCGCGGTGTTCGTGCTCGCGGACGCGCTGCCTGGGTTGGCCGCCCCAGCGTCACATTGTCGCAACGGGCGGAAAGCCCAGCATTATCCCTTTAATCGCCTGCTTTCGCAAGCGGACAGCGAGTCAAAGAGTCTGCCCGGTCGACAAAAAAACAAGCAAAAACAGCGCGTTGGCAGCCGTCGGAAACGGTTGCAGGGCTTTATCCCCGACGCATGCTGTCGAAGAATTCCCCGTTGCTCTTGGTCGCCTTGATCTTGTCGAGGAGGAATTCCATCGCCTCGAGCTCGTCCATCGGATAGAGGAGTTTGCGCAGGATCCACACTTTTTGCAGGATATCCGGCTTGAGCAGCAGTTCCTCACGTCGGGTACCCGAGCGATTCACATTGATCGACGGATAGATGCGCTTTTCGGCCATCCGCCGGTCGAGATGGATTTCCATGTTGCCGGTGCCCTTGAACTCCTCGTAGATCACGTCGTCCATCCGCGATCCGGTGTCGATCAGCGCAGTGGCGATGATGGTCAGCGAGCCGCCTTCCTCGATGTTGCGCGCGGCGCCGAAGAAGCGCTTCGGCCGTTGCAGCGCATTGGCGTCGACACCGCCAGTCAGCACCTTGCCGGAGGCCGGCACCACGGTGTTGTAGGCCCGGGCCAGCCGGGTGATCGAATCGAGCAGGATCACCACGTCTTTCTTGTGCTCGACCAGACGCTTGGCCTTCTCGATCACCATTTCGGCGACCTGGACGTGGCGCGTGGCGGGTTCGTCGAAGGTCGAGGAAACGACCTCGCCGCGCACCGAGCGCTGCATTTCGGTCACTTCCTCGGGCCGCTCGTCGATCAGCAGCACGATCAGCATCACGTCCGGGTGGTTGGCGGCGATCGAGTGCGCGATGTGCTGCAGCATCACGGTCTTGCCGGATTTCGGGCTGGCCACCAGCAGCCCGCGCTGGCCCTTGCCTACCGGGGCGACGATGTCGATGATCCGCCCGGTGATGTTCTCCTCGGCCTTGATGTCGCGCTCCAGGACCATGGTCTTGTCCGGGAACAGCGGCGTCAGGTTTTCGAACAGGATCTTGCTCTTGGCATTCTCCGGCGGCTCGAAGTTGACCTTGTCGACCTTGACCAGCGCGAAGTAGCGCTCGCCATCCTTGGGCGTGCGGATCTCGCCCTCGATGGTGTCACCGGTGTGCAGGTTGAAGCGGCGAATCTGCGACGGCGAGATATAGATGTCGTCGGTGTTGGCCAGGTAGGACGTGTCCGGCGAGCGCAGGAAGCCGAAGCCGTCGGGGAGCACTTCGAGCACGCCGCCGCCGAAAATCGACTCGCCCTTCTTCGCCTGCTGCTTGAGCAGCGCGAAGATGAGGTCGTGCTTGCGCATTCGATTGGCGCCTTCGATCTCGTTCGCGTTGGCGAACTCGATCAGTTCGGACACGTGCTTGGACTTGAGTTCGGATAGGTGCATGGCGCTTCAGGGGGGAGGGTGCTTCGAGAGGGAAGCATGCCGGTACGGCGCGAGGTCGGCCTGTGCGAAAGGCCGCGGAGAAACGCTATGGAATCGGGCGCTGTGGTGTCGGGTCTGGAGCCGGGGCGCCGCCGCAGTGGCGTTGCGACGACCGGGCGGTCAGGCTGCTGGCGTGGAGGGCGCAGACGAAACACACACCGCACGCATACGGGGAGGCAGCGTATAGCGGTTGGAGGCGGCTGTCAATCGACAGGGCCGCCGCCGGAATAAGCCCTTACAGGTTGCTGTTGAGAAAGGCCGTCAACTGGGACTTGCTGAGCGCGCCCACCTTTTGCGCGTGCGCCTGGCCACCCTTGTAGAGAACGACCGTCGGAATTCCGCGGATACCGTACTTGCCGGGCGTGGCCGGATTGGCGTCGATGTCCAGCTTGGCCACGGTCAGCTTGCCGGTGTACTCCTTGGCAACTTCGTCCAGAATCGGGGCAAACATCTTGCAGGGGCCACACCACTCGGCCCAGAAATCGACCAGGACCGGCTGCCCTGATTGCAGGACTTCGTGGTCGAACGTAGCGTCGGAAACGTGCTTGATGGCGTCACTCATGGCGAGAAGATCCTTGGATTCAGGGCTGTTGGCGGCCCGCGCGGACCCGCGGTGGCGCTCAGGCAAAAGCTAAAGGTAGCCGAAGCCATGACCGCGCGCAAGTTGCGCAGGGGGGGCAGCAGGAGAATGGGGACGTTCTGGTAAAATTCAACGTCCTCGCGGCAGACCAGCCTCGAGGGTCTGTCCTGGCGCACCCTGCGCCCCACCGATTCGATCGACCATGACCTACGTCGTTACCGAAAGCTGCATCCGCTGCAAGTACACCGATTGTGTGGACGTGTGTCCCGTCGACTGCTTTCGGGAGGGCCCGAATTTCCTGGTCATTGACCCGGACGAGTGCATCGACTGCACGCTGTGCGTCGCTGAATGTCCGGTGGAAGCGATTTTCGCCGAAGACGACGTCCCGGCGGATCAGCAGGCGTTCACGGCGCTCAACGCCGAGCTCGCGCGACTCTGGAAGCCGATCATCGAACGCAAACCGGCGCCGCCCGACGCTGACGAATGGAAGAATGTGCCGGGCAAATTGAAGGAACTGGAACGGTAACTGCCGGGTCGCCCGGTTTGACCCGACACCACGGAAACCTCTAGAATCGCAGGGTTTGCCCGACCGCCACCGTTCGGGCCTGTCCACAAGATCTCCCCTTACAAGATCTCTCATTAAATGACCGCCATGAAGAGAATCGCCTCGTTCGCCGCAGTTGCCGCCATGGCGTTTGCCCCCTGTGTTGTTCTTGCGCAGTCGCCCGCGCCGGTGGGCGACGCATCGAAAGGCGCCCAGAAGGTGCAGATGTGCCAGGGTTGCCATGGCATCCTCGGATGGCGGACCGCGTATCCCGAGGTCTACCGGGTGCCCAAGATCAACGGCCAGAACGCCTCGTACATCGTGCTCGCGCTAAAGGAATACCGCTCCGGCAGCCGTGGTCACCCGACAATGCAGGCGATTGCTGCGTCGCTGACCGACGCCGACATGGCCGACGTCGCCGCCTATTACACCCAGACACCTCTGACCACCGCGCGCAAGTGACCATGGACAAACGCATTCTTATCGCTCTTGCTGCCGCCGCCACCCTTGCGGCGGGTTCCGCCGGCGCTGCCGATCTCGTGGCGGCGAAAAAGAAAGTGGAGGAAGTCTGCGCTGCCTGCCACGGCATCGACGGCGCGCAACCCACCGCGCCGGACTACCCGAAGTTGGCCGGGCAGTATCCCGATTACCTGGCGAAGGCGCTGCGTGACTACAAGTCCGGCCGGCGCAAGAACGCGATCATGGCGGGGTTCGCGCAGGGGCTCACCGACAAGGACATCGACAACCTGTCTGCGTACTTCTACGCGCAGCCCGAGGTGCTGGCGAGCAAGTACTGATCGTCCTGCGCTGGAACGTCGAAGGGCGCCCTTGCGGCGCCCTTTTCGTTGGAGGAACGGAAGGAAATGATCAGCGCTGCCGTTCGAGGCAGTCCAGGTACAGCGTGCCATCCGGTGGCGTGTGATGCCGCTGCGCGGTCCAGATCACTTCCCCAAGACAGTCGAGTAGCGCATGCAATGCCGAGTGGTCGTCGCCACGGGCCAGGCACAAACGCTCGAATTGCGCGCGGATTCCCGGTGGCTGGTCGATGGCCAGTTGCTCGGCCACCGCGAGATGCAGCGACAGATGCAGGAACGGATTCACCTCACCGGTTTCGGGCGTGTAGTCGCGGTCGACATGGCGGTCGGCCTGTTCGATGGCCGCGTGATATTCCGGGTGCCGGGAGATCAACCCGGCGGCGATTTTTTCCAGATCGGTAAGCGGCTCGTTGTCGCGGAATTTCCGCCAGGACTCGGTCAGGAAACGGCGCGCTTCGTCGCGCGATGGGTTGAACATGGCGGCGTCAATCCGTGAACGGCGGGGTCGGCGCGACGCCGGCGATCTTGTCTCGGTATTCGCACAGGTCGCGCAGCATGCATTGCGGGCACTTCGGCTTGCGCGCCTCGCAGGTATAGCGGCCGTGCAGAATCAGCCAGTGATGAGCGTCCTGCTTGAATTCGTCCGGAACGAATTTTTCCAGACGCCGTTCGACCTCCACCACGTCCTTGCCCTGAGCAAGCCCCGTGCGGTTGGCCACGCGGAAAATGTGCGTGTCCACAGCGATCGTCGGCACACCGAAGGCGGTATTCAGCACGACGTTCGCCGTCTTGCGACCGACGCCGGGCAGCGCCTCGAGTGCCTCGCGCGATGCCGGGACCGCGCCGTCGTGTTCGCGCAGCAGGATTTCGGAGAGCGCGACCAAGTTCCTGGCTTTGTTGCGGAACAGGCCGATCGAATTGATGAACGGGGTGAGACCCTCCACGCCCAGCCGCACCATCGCCGCCGGTGTGCGGGCCACGGGGAACAGCTGCTTCGTCGCCAGGTTGACGCTTTTGTCGGTCGCCTGCGCGGACAGGACAACAGCCACCAGCAATTCGAATGTGCTGGCGTAGACCAATTCGGTGGTCGGATGCGGATTGGCGGCACGCAGGCGCTCGAAGACCGCGCGGCGCTTTGCCGGGTTCACGTCGACCGCCTCATGGTTCGTGCGCCGCACGTCGGGCGCGGGCACGAGCCAGCGCCTGCGCGACGGCGGCGGTGCGCCGCGCGGCGGGATCGGCCGTGGTCGTGGCAACGGGACCCCGCCGGCGATCGGCCACGCGCTCGCGCCGGGCGAGTCGCCGTGCGCGAGCGCCGTGCCGTTCTCGCGCCGCGTCGGCGTCGGCGCGCGTCCAGGCTCTGGCCGCCGGGACCATCACGATACAGTCGACGGGGCAGGGCGGCACGCACAATTCGCAGCCCGAGCACAGCGACGGCAGGACCGTGTGCATTCGCTTCTGCGCGCCGATGATCGCGTCGACCGGGCACGCGGTGATGCACAGCGTGCAGCCGATGCACGCGGCCTCGTCGATGAATGCCGCCTCCAGCGGTCCGGACGCCCCGCACGCCGGATCGAGCGCCTTGACTTCGCGGCCGGTGAGCGCGGCGAGATCGATGATGACCACGTCGCCGCCGGGTGGGCAACGGTTGAGCTCGGTGGTGCCGGCGGCCAACGCCTCCGCGTAGGGTCGACAACCGGCGAAGCCGCAGCGCGTGCACTGCGTCTGCGGCAACAGCGCATCAATGCGCCCGACGATGTCGATGATGTCCATCGGTGACATTCTAGCGTCCGCGCGTCGCCTGGCTGGCCGGAACTGGCCGCAGGCGTGCACGTGGACATGGCGCGCCGCACCGCGTTCCATTCGGATCGCACGAGCGGGATTTCCGGAAATTGCGGGCCGGTCCTGAATGCGGACGCAGACGAAGGTGACCGGCCGGGATGGCAACCGGCCGACGGTCCCGGACAAACTCCGGATTCGCCGGCATGGTACGACCATGCCTCAGGGTATATTCATCGGCCCGAACCGGGGTTGCACGACCACCGAGACCAGCGCCGCACCAATGTCCGACCACCACCTGCACACGCCCGTCCATGCGCACGCGGGACACCCGCACGTCCATTCGGCGGCCGACGGCAAGGGCAATCGCCGCGCGCTCGGCATCGCGCTCGCGCTGACGGCCGGCTTCGCTCTGGTCGAGGCGGCCGGCGGCTGGCTGTCGGGTTCGCTCGCGTTGCTTTCGGACGCGGGCCACATGGTGACCGATGCGGCGGCGCTGGGCCTGGCGCTGTTCGCGGCGACGGTCGCCCGCCGCGCGCCGTCGCGGCGCGCCTCCTATGGTTACGGACGGGCGGAAGTGCTGGCCGCGTTCGTCAACGCGATCGCCATGCTGGCGATCGTGGTCGCCATCGGGGTGGAGGCGGCCAGACGGATGTTGGCACCGGAACCGGTAGCGGGCGGCATCGTGGTCGGCGTGGGCACCGCCGGGCTGGTGGTCAATCTCGTCGCGGCCTGGGTATTGTCGCGCGCCGGTGGTTCGCTCAACACGCGGGTTGCCCTGTTGCATGTGCTGGGCGACCTGCTCGGTTCGGTCGCGGCGATCGTGGCCGGCGGGGTGATCATGGCGACGGGCTGGACGCCGATCGATCCGATTCTCTCGGTTGTGGTGGCGCTGCTGATCCTGCGCTCCACCTGGCAGCTCCTCCGGCAATCGACCGGAGTGCTGATGGAAGGTGTGCCACCGCATCTCGATTACGAGGCCATCGGTCGGGCCCTGGCCGAGCTACCGGGGGTGGTCGATGTGCACGATCTGCACGTCTGGAACATGACCTCGGAGGGCGTGGCGCTTTCGGCGCATATCGGGCTGGCGAATGGCAAGACCTGGCTCACCACGCTTGGCGCGGCGCGACGCATGCTGGCGCAGGATTACGACATCCACCATTCGACGTTGCAGCCATCATGGCCCGCGGTGGCGCCGGGCGGCGACGAGCGGATCATCCCGCTGGTGGCAGCCGCAGACACCAAGGCGACGCGAAGCTGAGGCGCTTTTGTCCAGCGCCGGTCAGATCCACCCGGCGCGCCGGAAACGCCAGATCAGCAGGGCATCGACAACCAGCATCACCCCGATCGTCAGTGGATAGCCGTAGGGCGACTTGAGCTCGGGCATGAGCTCGAAATTCATGCCGTAGACACCGGCGATCAGCGTCGGGACGGTGATCACCGCGCCCCAGCCGGCGAGACGCTTGGTGATCTGCGAATCGGCCAGGCTGATGAAGGCGATATTCACCTGGATCGCCGTGGTGATCATTTCGCGGATGCTTTCGATGGTCGCATTGATACGCGCCAGATGGTCGTACACGTCGCGAAAGTACTCCTGCGTGCCCATGCACAAATGCGGCACGCGCCCTCCATGCAGCTTGCCCACCGACTCCATCAGAGGCTCCACGGCGTGCTTGAGCGTTATCAGCCGTCGCTTCAGCGAATAGACCTCTTCGATCTTGTCGCGCGTCGACGCGCCGGTGAACAGCTGCGCCTCCGATTCCTCGAGTTGCGTTTCCAGATTGTCGAGGATCGGGAAGTAGCGATCGACGATTTCATCGACCAGCGTATAGAAGACGAACCCGGCGCCATGCCGCAGCATCTCGGGTTCGCGCTCGCAGCGCGCGCGCACGGCAGCGAAGCCGACCTTGGTGCGATGGCGGACGGTAAGTATGTAGTTGGCGCCGACGAATACCGAAATCTCGCCCACGCTGAGCCCGTCGGCATCCTCGCTCGTCTGCGGCTCGACCGTATGAAGGACCGCGAACAGCGAGTCCCCGTATTCCTCGATCTTCGGCCGCTGGTGGCCATGACGGGCATCCTCCACGGCAAGTTCGTGGAGGTCGAATTCCCTGGCCATTTCGTCCATTTCTTCGGACGTGGGCTCGAACAGGGCAACCCAGACGAAGCAATCGGGACGGACCACGTATTCGCTGATCTCCTCCTTCGGAATCTCGGCGAGTTTGAGGCCGTTCTGGTAGGCAGCGCAGCTGATCAGCATGGTGGTTTGCCGGCGTTTGGGTGTCGGCATCATAAACGCGGGCGACGGGCACGGCCAATTCGGCGGTGTCGGCGCAACCGCGACGGCGCGGGGTTGTCGGGCGTCACGGCGATATGGAGTTGGCTGACCGCCGGTCATTTCTTCGGCTGCGCTTGGACGCGGTACGCGGCAAGGGGTTAACATCGTGGCCTCGCCTGGCCACCGCATTGCCGATGATCATTCCCTCGCTGCTCGACACCGACCTGTACAAGTTCACGATGATGCAGGTGGTGCAGCATCGATTCGCTGAGGCGCAGGTCGAATACCGGTTCAAGTGCCGCAACCCGGACGTCGACCTGACGCCCTACGCCGGAGAAATCGAACGGGAAATCCAGGCGTTGTGCGATCTTCGCTTCAGCCGGGTTGAGCTCGATTACCTGCGTCGATGGCGTTTCTTCACCAGCGATTTCGTCGATCTGCTCGGCCTCTTCCATCTGGACCAGCGCTTCATCAAGGTCAGTTGTCCGCCGGGATCGCCACGCGAAATCGACATCTCGATCAGCGGGCCGTGGCTGCACACGATCCTGTTCGAAGTCCCGGTGCTGGCGATCGTCAGCGAGGTCTACTACCGGAACACCGTGCCGGGACCGGACCTTGCGGAAGGGCGGCGCAGACTGAACGCCAAGATCGCACTCGCCAACGCCGTGCCGGGGGCGGAGCTGCGCATTGCCGACTATGGTACGCGTCGGCGTTTTTCGCGCGCATGGCACGACGAGGTGATCCAGACGCTCAGGCGCGACATGCCGGCACACTTCGTCGGTACCAGCAACGTCAAGTTCGCGATGGACCATGGCCTGACGCCGCTGGGTACCATGGCGCACGAGTACCTGCAGGCCTGCCAGGCGGTGGGGCCGCGGTTGCGCGACTCGCAAGCCTTCGCGTTCAACATGTGGGCGCGGGAATACCGGGGTGACCTCGGCATCGCGCTATCCGACGTCTGCGGGATGGACGCCTTCCTGCGGGATTTCGATCTCTTTTTCTGCAAGCTCTTCGATGGGGTGCGCCACGACTCGGGCGACCCGTTCGAATGGGGCGAGAAATTGATCGCGCACTATCAGAAGATGCGCATCGACCCTCTCAGCAAGACCATGGTGTTCTCGGACAGCCTGAACGTCCCGCTGGCGATCCGGCTCTACGAGTATTTCAAGGGACGCGTGCAGACTTCCTTCGGCATCGGCACCAATTTCACCAACGACCTGGGCTACGATCCGCTGCAGATCGTGATCAAGATGACCCGCTGCAACGGCCAGCCCGTGGCCAAGATCAGTGACGAGCCGACCAAGACCATGGATTACGACCCTTCCTACGTCGCCTACCTTCGCGAAGTGTTTCAGGTGCCGGAATTGCCGACGGTGTAGGATTCGAACATGGCGACTCAACCCTCCGGCGGGAAGCCGAACCCGCCTGCGCCGGCCGGAAAAGCGGCCGCCGACGCGGCCGTTCCCACGGCCAGAGTGCCGAAGCAGCCCGACCGTCGATTGCGTCTGGATGACCTGCTGAAACTGATGGTCGCAGATGGCCTGATACCGACTGCCGTCGCCGAAGAATTCCAGCGCAACCGCCCGCGGGTCTACGACCATCCGCTGGAGACCATCGCCGGCGCGCACTGGAAGTCGGCGAAACCGCCGCACCGGCTGCTGACGCTCGAATTCATCGTCGAGTGGCTGGCCGGCAAACTCGGCGTCCCCTACCTGCACATCGACCCGCTGAAGATCGACCTCAGCGCGGTGACCGCCGTGGTGTCCAACGCCTACGCCGAGCGTTTCCGGATTCTGCCGGTGGCCGTCGACCGGATGACCCTCACGGTCGCGACGTCGGAGCCCTTCGTGCGGGCCTGGGCCGACGACCTCGAGCAGATGCTCAAGCTCGACGTGCGCTTCGTGTTCGCCAGCCCGGTCGACATCAAGCGCTACCTCGCCGAATTCTACAATCTTGCACGGTCGATGAAACGTGCCGGGGAGTCATCGAAAGGCGACCTGACGCTGCGCAATTTCGAGCAGCTGGTCGAACTTGGCAAGGCCGGCAACCTCGACGCCAACGACCAGCACGTCGTGCATATCGTCGACTGGCTGTGGCAGTACGCGTTCGAGCAGCGCGCCTCGGACATCCACATCGAGCCGCGCCGCGACGTCGGTCTGGTGCGCTTCCGCATCGACGGCGTGCTGCACCAGGTCTACACGATCCCGCAGCCGGTGCTGATCGCGATGACCTCGCGCATCAAGCTGCTGGCGCGAATGGAAATCGTCGAGAAGCGGCGCCCCCAGGACGGGCGGATCAAGACGCTGTCGCCGGAGGGCAAGGAGGTCGAACTGCGCATTTCGACCATGCCCACCGCGTTCGGCGAAAAGCTGGTCATGCGCATCTTCGCGCCAGACGTGCTGGTGCGCGACTTCGTCGACCTGGGCTTCACCGACGACGACCAGACGCGCTGGGAGCGGATGATCAAGGAGCCCAACGGCATCATCCTGGTCACCGGCCCCACCGGCTCGGGCAAGACGACGACGCTCTATACGTCGTTGAAGCAGCTGGCGACGCCCGAGGTGAATGTCTGCACGATCGAGGACCCGATCGAAATGATCGAGCCGCTGTTCAACCAGATGCAGGTGCAGCCGGTGATCGGCGTGGATTTTGCCACCGGCGTGCGCACGCTGATGCGCCAGGATCCGGACATCATCATGGTCGGCGAGATCCGCGACCGCGACACCGCGGAAATGGCCGTTCAGGCCGCGCTCACCGGCCACCTCGTGCTATCGACATTGCACACCAACGATGCGCCCACCGCGGTGACCCGCCTGCTCGATCTCGGCGTGCCGCCGTATCTGCTGTCGTCCACGCTGCTGGGCATCATGGCGCAGCGATTGGTACGCACGCTATGCCCGCATTGCAAGAAGCCGGGCGAGCCGCCCGACGACGAAACCTGGCGCACCATCACCTCGCCGTGGCGCGGTGAGAAGCCGGCGCAGGTGATGCGGCCGGAGGGCTGTATCGAATGCCGGATGACCGGCTACTTCGGACGCATTGGCCTCTACGAGATCATGCTGATGACGCCGGCTTTGCGGGGGCTGACCACGCAGCAGGCCAACGATCGGATGATTCGCGAGCAGGCGTACAAGGACGGGATGCGGCCGCTGCGCGTCTCGGGTGCGATGAAGGTCGCCGCCGGTTTCACCACGGCTGAGGAAGTCGTCAAGGTCGCACCGCTGGCCTGAACGGCCCGCGGGGCGCCCGGCGGGCCGCCTAAGGCCGATGGGCGTGCCGCCTAACCGGCGGCCGATGGGCGTGCCGCCTAACCGGCGGCCGGTGCCGGAACGAACTTCAGCGCCACGCCGTTGTTGCAGTAGCGCTGACCGGTGGGCGGCGGACCGTCCGCAAATATGTGTCCCTGGTGACCGCCGCAGCGCGCGCAGTGGTACTCGGTGCGCGGGTAGAGAATCTTGTAGTCGACCTTGGTGCCCACCGCCCCTGGAATGGCGGAATGGAAACTCGGCCAGCCGGTGCCGCTCTCATACTTGGTATCGGACTTGAACAGAGGAAGGGCGCAGGCGGCGCACACGAACGTTCCCTTGCGCTTTTCGTCGTTGAGCGGGCTGCTGAAGGCGTGCTCGGTGCCCTCATTGCGCAGCACTTCATATTGATGCTTGGTCAGCAGTTTGCGCCATTCGGCGTCGGTCTTGACCACCTTGTCGGCGTTCGAAGGCTGGGTGGCGGAGGTGGCGGAGCGCAGCGCAGTGGCGCCGACGAATGCGGCCGAGCCGCGGAGCAGGAAGGAGCGACGGTTCATGGCTGTTTGGATACCGATGGCAGGTTGGAGTTCCATTGGGTCGTGCGGACGGGCGCAACCCTTACCGGAACCACGTTTTTCATTCCAGCGCTGGTGCGTTTCAGCATCCCTTCCTGGGTCGATGCGCGACCCCCACGCAATTGGCCCTGCGGGATCTCCAGGGGCATTTGCCTATCCTTGAGCCAGCCTGGCCTGCCGTGGCCATGTTCACTCCCGGTTGTGCGCGGCCGGCCGTCAACGACCGACTGCAGCCTCTTTGGCCGAATCCGAAGCGGACACCGAAATATTAGGCGCGCACATGACGACGAGGTTCGGCCCGTCGCCTTCGGCCAGCCAGCGCAAGGTCACCATCAGGTCGCGGATCGCCGCGTCAATCATGTACCGATGGTTGGCGTCCGGGCGATTGCTGAAGGCGCGAAAGATCGCGATCGTGCCCGCCGGGCATACGCCAAGATTCGGCAGGAACATGTGCATGAACAACGGATCCTCCAGGACAAAACTCGGGTTCTTCTGACCCGTTGCGTCGCACTCGGTCGTTCCGCGCCCGAAGAAATGCGAGTCGCCCAGCCCCGGCGGGATATAGAACCGGCAAACCGGTGAAGTACCGGCCTGCGCGGTGGTGTAGGTCTTGAACGACTGGCCGGTGCGGACCCAGCCCTTGATCTGCGTGCCCGCGTCGAGGATGGCGATCTCGGCTGGAATCCAGGTGATGAAGTAGTGATCCAGCGACGCGTTGTAGTACTCGACCACCGTCACCGGCGGCGTGCTCGCGCCGCTACCCTTGCCCGCTTGGTTCACGGTGAAGGTCTGGCTGGCGATGGTGATCGTGCCGGTGTCCGTCGGTGTATTCGGGTTGGCATCAACGCTGTAGAACACGGTCGCGCTGGACCCGAGATAACTCACCGATCCGTCGGGGTTGGCCGTGCCCAGGAGGTGGATCCAGGCGTTGTTGCTCTTGGCGGAAAAGGTCCCCGAGGTGCTGCAGCTGGAGGGGATGCTCACCGCCACCGAGAAGCCGGTGCCGCCGACTGCGGGGATCGAGGCGCTGGTCGGGTTCAGCGTGTAGATGCAGGAGGCCGAGTTCGCGCCGGCCTGGTTCACCGTGAAGGTCCTGCCGGCGATGGTGATCGTGCCGGTATCGGAGGTCGGATACGGATTGGAATTCACCTTGTAGAGCACTTTGACGCTGGGGCCGGAACCGAGGATGGGGTTGAAATACGACACCGAGCCGTCGGAGTTGGCCGGGCCCAGGAGCTGTATCCAGGGGGTGTTGCTCCTGGCGACGAAGTCAAATGCGGGGCCGCAGTTCGACGGGCTGTTGTTCTGGGTCACCGCCACCGAGAAGCCGCTGCCGCCGGCAGCGGGAATCGAGGCGCTGGAGGGATTCAACGAATAGGTGCAGGGGGGCGCGCCGGCCTGGTTCACGGTGAAAGTCTTGCCGGCAATGGTGATCGTGCCAGAGCGCGACGTTGTATCCGGATTCTGTTCGACGTTGTAACGCACGGTCGCGCTGGTCCCGAAATACGTCACCAAGCCGCTGGCGTTGGGCGAATCCGTGAGGTGGATCCAGCTTGTGTTGCTCTTGGCGGTGAAGCTGCCCGAGGTGATGCAGCTGGTCGGGATGGCCACGTTCGTCGAGAAGCCGCTGCCGCCATTGCTGGAAAGCAAGATCGTGCTGGTTGGATTCAGCGCGTAGACGCACGTCTGGGCCTGTACCACTGGGGCCATGATGGCGGTTGCGAGGACCACCGCGGCGAACCGCCACGACGGCAGCTGCCAAGGGCGTGGACGCAGGGACGGAATCAGCCGCATGCACCAACGCACGATCGCGCCTGGAAAGGAATTCGGCGAGCGCGGATCTTGAGTCCGGACGTTGGACTTCCACATGGTGTTCCCCTGTCGAAATGCGGCCAGATATTGACGGAAATTCAATCCAACGCCACAAGACGCGGCCGAGATTACCCTAACACGATTTGAATTTACCACGCAAAAGCAAGGGCCGGAGGAGGGCTTCACCGCAAGTTGGAGGTTGCGCGTGGGCAGTTGGTCTTGGCGCAAACCCCCGCGTGCGTCGAGTTCATCGCGTTGCCATCGCAGTTGCCTTGCCAAGTCGGGCAGCAGTACTGGATGATGTTCGGTGGCGCGCTTTGGGCGCGTTCCGGCTTGGGCGCCACGGTCGTACGTGCAATTCATTCGATATTCCGCTTTTGCTCCAAAAATTGCAGGGGTCAAATCATGCGTTTTTCTACCGGGATTGTTCGCCTTTGGTTTGCACTGCATTTGCTGCTGCCAGGGATCGTCTTCGCGGCGCCTTTTGCCTACATCACCAACGGATTCTCTGGCACTGTCTCGGTGATCGACACCGCGAATAACACCGTGGGCGCGACCGTAGGTGTTGGCAGCGGCCCGGTAGGCGTTGCCGTGAACCCAACCGGCACGCGGGTCTACGTGGCAAATCTCACCTCGAGAAGCGTCTCGGTCATCGATACGGCAACCCATACCGTCGCCGCCGCCGTGCCATTGGGTGGCACCCCGTTCGCCGTTGCGGTAAACCCGAGCGGCACGCGCGTCTACGTCACGACTCAGTCCTCGAACAAGGTGTCGGTCATCGACACGGGGACCAACACGGTCGTCGCCACCGTCGCGACGGGGTCCACCCCCGGTGCCATCGCCGTGAACCCGAGCGGAACACGTCTCTACGTAGCCATCGTGGGGACAACGAACAATCCGGGCTCGACTATCCTGGTCATCGATACGGCGACCAATGCGGCGATCGGCAACGTGGCCGTGGGCGGCATTCCCCAGGCTGTCGCGGTGAGTCCGGCTGGCACGCGAGTCTATGCGACGTTGAACGCCCCCGATGGGCTAGCCGTCATCGACACGGCGAGCAGCAGCGTAATCGCGAACATTCCGGTGGCGGGAGTGCCATTTGGCGTCGCGGTAAACCCAAGTGGATCGCGGATCTATGTCGCGGATGCCTTGTTCGACGAGCTTTTGGTCATCGATGCGGCGAGCAACACCGTCGTTGCCATCGTCGCCGTGGGGATCACCCCGCTCGGGGTCGCCGTAACCCCGGCGGGCACGCGAGTCTATGTGGCAAACGCCGACTCCGACAACGTATCGGTCGTAGACACCGCGACCAACGCTGTCATTGCCACCATTGCGGTGGGCAACGGCCCCGTTGCCCTTGGCCAATTCATCGGGCCAGCGGCATTCGTACCGGGACCGGCAACAGCGACCGCGATCGAGTACTACCATGCCGCGTTCAATCACTACTTCGTGACGGCGATCGCGGACGAGATCACCAAGCTCGACAACGGCACGTTCGTGGGCTGGGCGCGCACCGGCGAGGCGTTCAAGGTGTTCGTGCTCGGATCAGCCGGAACACTCCAGGTATGCCGCCTCTTCAGCGTGATTCCCGGCGCGCTCATCAGCACGCACTTCTATACGGCCAATGCCCCCGAATGCGCGAGCCTCAAGTCCAATCCGAACTGGGTGTTCGAGGACAACGTGTTCGGCCTCCTGCCACCCGCGCCGCAATGCCCGGCAGGCACCCGACCACTCTACCGTGCCTACAACAAGAGCATGGGTGGCGTGCCCAACCACCGCCTCACCGCCGAGCTGTTCACGCTGAACCGCATGGTCCTCGACGGCTGGCAGCAGGAGGGGGATTACGGCATGGCGGGGTGCGTGCCGGTAGTGTAGGGGCGACACGCCATGAAGATCAGAGAAGTGGTCCCGGATAACACACAGTGGGGTAAGTGGAAGCTCCGCTCCAATGCGCAACGTTGTCGCCGAGGAGCAGACCATGAAACGACCGCGCAGGAACCATTCAGAAAAGTTCAAGTGGGTGTTGATGGCGATCGCAGCGCCTGCCGCGCTGCGGGCCGTCGTACGCGCAGGTCCGATAAGCCGTGGTGAGGTAAGCTTCACGGACATGTTCGTCACGCAACGATGAAGCGTTCCCGACGATGCGCGAAATACTGATGGCCGATGTCAGCCCGGCGGTAACGAGGACCACGGAATTCTTTCCGAGCATCGCGCTGATACGAGCGCTCGCCGCGCTGCTTGTCGTTTATGACCACTTGGTGGGGATCTGGCTGCCGCGCAACAACGTCACGTGGCAGCCGGCGCAGTTCATGGACCAATGGCTGTTCGATCCTCTGCACGTGACGAGTCATGGCGGCATCCTGGCGGTGGCGATGTTCTTTCTGGTGAGCGGATTCGTGATCGTCTACGTGGCCCAGCGCGAGACGCGCAGGGAGTTTTCCATCCGGCGGGCGCTGCGCATCTATCCACCGCTGTGGGTGTCGATGGCGCTGCTGCTGGCTGCCTACGGCGTGGCGCTGGCTGCAAGCGACGCGCCCGGACTGCGCGGATACGCGATCGAGCAAGTATTGGCGCAGGCCAATCCGGTCCCCTACATCCTCGCCGCGATGTCGCTCGGCAACTACCTCGTCGGCTGGCCCACGGTCAACGGTGTCGCATGGACGCTGATCATCGAGGTCCTGTTCTATCTGGTCGTCGTCGCGCTCCTGCCGCTGGTGAAGGCGCGCCCGCGCACCGCGCTGGTCGTCGCGTTCGCGGCGCTCGCGCTGCTGCAGATGGTAGCGCGCGCTCACGCCTACGTGTTCCTGCTCGCGGTGAACGGCGTGTACGTGAGCTACCTGTTTCTCGGCAGCCTCATCTACTTCCTGCGCGCCGGGCGTATCGGCACCCGCTTTTTCGTGTTCGGCAGTCTCGCATTCGCGGCGCTGTTCATGCGGGGGATGCAAGCGATCGTCCTGCAGCCGCCGCTCGCGCTTTCCGACGTCGGCGTGTCGTACCTGCTCGCGTGGCTGTGCTTTGTAGTGCTGTTGCTGCTGGACGAGCATATCCGGCTTGGACGGACCATGAGTTTTTTTTCCCGGATCAGCTATTCGCTCTACCTTAATCACGGTGGCCTCGGCCTGCTCGCGCTCACAATGCTGTATCCGTGGCTCGGTTATCCTGTGTCGTTGGTCGTGACATTCATCTTGGTGGTCGCCATCAGCGCAGCGTCATGGCGCTGGGTCGAGGTGCCGTCGCAGCGACTCGCGCGGCGGCTGGCTCTCGCCGGCAACGCGTGAGCCGACGCCCCCTCGGCGTCCGACTGGGCTGCTGCCCGGTTCGGTGGACACCGACCTAAGCTTCCCTAGCTTTCTCGAATGCTATCGGGCTGACGTAGCCGAGTGTTGAATGACGTCGTGTCGGATTGTAGAACCGCTCGATGTAGTCGAACACCTTGGCTCGCGCCTGCTCCCTTGTCCGGAATATCTTCCGAGCCGTGCGCTCGGTCTTCAACGAGCTGAAGAAGCTTTCCATCGCTGAATTGTCCCAGACCTCGCCGGTGCGGCTCATGCTGCAGGTGATGCCCCCACAAGTCGCGATCAAGCGCCACAACTGTGTTATATAGTAGTTGAGATGTAAACAGGGTTATTTGGATGTGAGGGCGACCCGTTGAGCTCGCAGTCCAATGCGGCCGACTGGTGTCGCCGGGAAAATTTCCAGCAAGCGGCTGTTGGCGAGGCGGCTACCAAAAACATGCGCTGCCGGCGCGTGAAGTTCGGTGGCCCGCATTGGGCGCGTTCCGGCTTGGGCGCTACGATCGTACGTGCAATCCATTCGATGTTGCGCTTTTGCACCCAAAAATGAAGGAGTCAAATCATGCGTTTCCCTACCGGGATTGTTCGCCTTTGGTTCGCACTGCAATTGCTGCTGCCGGGGATCGTCTTCGCGGCGCCTTTTGCTTATATCCCCAATAGCAGCAGCAACAACGTCTCGGTGATCGACACCGCGACCAACACCGTGACGGCTACCGTGACGGTGGGGGCGTTTCCTGTTGGGGTAGCGGTCAATCCCGCTGGCCCGCGGGTGTATGTGGCGAATGGCGACAGCGCCAACGTCTCGGTGATCGACACCGAGACCAACACCGTGACGGCTACCGTGGACGGTGGGGGATCAGCCCTTTGGGGTAGCGGTCAATCCGGCCGGCACGCGGGTGTATGTGACGAATAACGGCAGCGACAACGTCTCGGTGATCGACACCGCGACCAACACCGTGGCGGCTACCGTGACGGTGGGGACGGAGCCCGATGGGGTAGCGGTCAATCCTGCCGGCACGCGGGTGTATGTGGCGAATAACGGCAGCGCCAACGTCTCGGTGATCGACACCGCGACCAACATCGTGACGGCTACCGTGACGGTGGGGGCGGAGCCCGTTGCCTTTGGCCTATTCATCGGGCCAGCGGCGCTCGTACCGGGACCGGCAACAGCGACAGCGATCGAGTACTTCCATGCCGCGTTCAATCACTACTTCGTGACGGCGATCGCGGACGAGATCACCAAGCTCGACAACGGCACGTTCGTGGGCTGGGCGCGCACCGGCGAGGCATTCAAGGTGTTCGTGCTCGGAACGGCCGGAACACTCCAGGTATGCCGCTTATTCAGCGTGATTCCCGGCGCGCTCATCAGCACGCACTTCTATACGGCAAATGTCCCCGAATGCGCGAGCCTCAAGTCCAATCCGGACTGGGTGTTCG
>JAQBEY010000116.1:0-12724 GCA_032123655.1 Betaproteobacteria bacterium | reverse complement strand
GTGATCGCGGCCGCGTTCGTCCTGGGCATCAGCGCCGACGGGATAGGTGGCGCGCGGCGGATCAACATCGTGTACTCGCCCGTGCTGCCGCTGGTGGTCTGGAACCTCGTTGTCTACGCCATGCTCGCGGCCGGCTACGTCGCGCGTTACGGCGATCCCGGCGCGCCGGGGCCGTTGCGTCACACTGTCGCCTGGCTCGCCGGCGTGGCGCGAGGCCGCACTGGCGCCTCAGGGGCGGGCGATGACCCAGTGTCGCGCGCGTTCGTGATATTCGCCGCCGACTGGTCCGGGCGCGCGGCATCGCTGTATGCGGCGCGCGCTGCGCGCATCCTGCATGTCGCGGCCGCAGCGCTCGCCCTGGGGGTCGTCGCCGGTCTGTATGTCCGCGGCATCGGTTTCGAGTATCGGGCGATGTGGGAAAGCACGTTCCTGGATGCGACGACCGCGCGCGCGATCGTGGCGGCCGCCTATGGCCCCGGCGCGCTGCTGACGCAGGTTGGCGTCCCCGACGCCGCGCATATCGCGGCGATCCGCGCCCCCGCGAGCGAGAATGCGGCGCCGTGGCTGCATTTGATGGCGGCGACCCTGATGGTGGTCGTGATCGTGCCGCGGGCCGCGCTGGCGCTCTGGGCAGCGCTGGTGGAGCGGCATCGCGCGGCGCGGGTCATCGACGACATGCGTGACCCCTACTTCGCGCGAGTTCTGCGCAGCTTCCACAGCGGAGTCGCGACTGCGCGGGTCCTGCCCTACAGCTACGAAGTCGATGCCGACTCGCTGGCGTCGCTCAGGACGTTGCTCGCGCGCTCGCTGGGCGGCGAAGTCGCGCTTGGCGCCGCGCCTGCCGTGGTCTACGGCGACGAAGTGCTGCCCGACCTGTCGGGCGACGATATGCATGCGCCGCTGCTCGCGCTGTTCAACGCCACCGCGACACCGGAGAGCGAAGTGCACGGGAATTTTCTCGCGGCGCTGCGCGGACTGGGGCGGCCGCTGGTGGTGGTGGTCGACGAATCCACTTTCAACGCGCGCTGGGGTGGTGACGATTCCCGGCGCGCGGCGCGGCGCGCACTCTGGCGCGAGCTCTGCGCCGATCACGCCAGCGTCCCGGTGTTCGTCGATCTAGCGCATCCGGACGCCGAGACTGCCGAGGCAGCGTTCGACGCGGCACTCGAGGAGCGGCTCCCGGTGGACCCGGCACGCGGCGGCGCATGAGCGAGGGCGGTGCCACCATCGCGCTGTCGTTGATTTCGCATACCAATGCAGGCAAGACGACGCTCGCCCGCACGTTGCTCGCGCGCGATGTCGGCGAGGTGCGCGACGCACCTCACGTGACGATCGAAGCTGCGTCGTATCCGCTGGTCGAGACCGAGAACGGCGACGTGCTGATGCTGTGGGACACGCCGGGATTCGGCGACAGCGCGCGGCTCGCCCGTCGCCTGGCGCAGGAGGGCAATCCGATCGGCTGGTTCCTCACGGAGGTGTGGGACCGCTGGCGCGACCGCGCGTTCTGGCTGACGCAGCAGGCCGTGCGCAACGTGCGCGACCGCGCTGACGTCGTCCTGTATCTGGTAAACGCGTCGGAGGACCCGGCAGACGCGGGCTTTCTGGCGCCCGAACTCGACGTGCTGGAGCGCCTGGACAAGCCGACGCTGGTGCTGCTCAACCAGATGGGTGTGCCGCGGACGCCGGCGGATGAGGCCGACGATGTCGCGCGCTGGCGCGACGCGCTGCAGCGGCACGCCTGCGTGCGCGACGTCCTCGCGCTCGACGCATTCGCCCGTTGCTGGGTACAGGAGTTCACCTTGTTCGCCGCAGTGGCGCCGCTGCTGCCGCAACAACGGCGCGCAGCCTTCGCCAGGATCGCCGAGGCTTGGCGGGTGCGCCGGTGGGCGCAGTTCAACGTGGCGATGGCCACCATGGCGCGCGTGGTTGCCGGCGCGGTCTGTGCGCGCGTCGCGGTGCCGCCGCAGACGGTGCTGCACCGCATCGGCGCCGCGTTCGGAGTCGGATCCGCTGCGGCAGCCGACGACACGCGCCGGGCACCGGAGTCGCTCCTTGGGCAGGTGGAGACCGACCTGCGCGAGGCGATGCAGCGGTTGATCGCGATTCACGAACTCGAGGGCCATGTCGTCGGTGATATCGAGGCGCGCGTGGCCAGCGACACGCTGCACGAAGGGCCGGTCGGCGAGGGCAAGGCGGCGGCGATGGGCGGCATCGTTTCGGGGGCGGTCACCGGCCTGGCGGCCGACCTGGCGTCCGGCGGCCTGACTTTCGGGGCCGGCATGCTGACCGGTGCGCTGGTCGGCGCGCTCGGCGGCGCCGGCGCAGCACGCGCCTTCAACGTCGTCCGCGGCAGGACCGAGCACATCGTGCGCTGGGGCGATGAATTTCTCCAACGGCTGGTCGTGGAAACACTGTTGCGCTATCTCGCCGTTGCCCACTATGGACGCGGTCGGGGCGACTACCGCGACAGCGAATGTCCGGTGTTCTGGCGGGACATGGTCGAGGCCGCGGTCGCAACGCGGCGAGAGGAGTTCGCGGCAATTTTCGCAGGGCGGGGTCCGCAATGCGACGTCACGCGCAATACCGATGCGCTGCAGCCGTTGCTCGCCGAAACTGCACGCGCGGTGCTTGCCGAGCTCTATCCGGCGGCACTCGCCGCCGACGGGGAGGAGTCAAGCTGATGCCTTCGCGCCGCGCGTTTGTCGCCTTGGACGAGGCGGCGCGGCGCGCCGTGCGCGGCTTGCGCAGCGCTGCCGGCATCACCGCATTCGCGCTGAAGCTGGATCGCGTGGCCCTGCGCCTGCTGGGTGCGATCGGCGTGGCCGCGACCTTTGCCGCCGCGAGCGTCGCCGCCGCGCCCGGCGTCGCCGCGGCGCCCAGCATCGCCGCCGCGTCGGATCTGCAATTCGCGCTGGCCGAGATCGCCGCCGCCTTCAGGCGCGATACCGGCCAGGCGGTGAAGCTGACTTTCGGATCGTCCGGCAACTTCCGTCGGCAGATCGCCGCCGGGGCACCGTTCGAGCTGTTCCTTTCGGCCGACGAGACTTACGTCGAGGCGTTGGCGGCCGAAGGCCGCACCGCCGACCGTGGCGTGCGCTACGCGACTGGGCGCATCGTCCTGTTCGTGCCGTCAGGCGGGACGCTCAAGCCCGATCCGACACTTGGTGATCTCAAGGTGGCCGTCGCCGCGGGTCGCGTCAAGCGCTTTGCCATCGCCAATCCCCAGCATGCCCCCTATGGTCGCGCGGCGCGCGAGGCGTTGGTCAACGCCGGGATCTGGGATGCGCTGGCGCCGGCACTGGTGTTGGGCGAGAACGTGTCGCAGGCGGCGCAGTTTGCGACCAGCGGCGCGGCGCAGGGCGGGATCTTCGCCTACTCGTTGGCGCAATCCCCGGCCGTCATGGCGAAGGGTGCCGCCGTGGTTCTGCCGGCGACGAGCCACGCGCCGCTGCACCAGCGGATGGTGCTTACGCACAAGGCCGGACCGGGGGCACGGGCGTTTTACGAGTATCTGCAGCAACCGCCGGCGCGCGAAATCTTCAAGCGCCACGGATTTGCGGTGCCGGCGGGCTGAGATCGGTGGATTGGATTGCCCTTAAGCTGTCACTGCAGCTCGCCATGGCGACTGTGGTCATTCTCTTTCCGCTTGGACTGGTGGTCGCGCGAGTGCTCGCGTGGCGCCCGTTCGCTGGCCGCCGCTGGATCGAGGCCGCGCTGGCGCTGCCGCTGGTGCTGCCGCCCACGGTGCTTGGTTTTTACCTGCTTATCGCGTTTGGCGCGGACTCCCCGCTCGGCCGCGCCTTCGAAGCGGTCACCGGCGGCACGCTGGCGTTCAGCTTCACCGGCCTGCTGGTCGCGTCGGTGATCGTCAACCTGCCCTTTGCCATCCAGCCGATGCAGCGTGCCTTCGAGGCGATTCCCGGCGACGTGCGCGCGGCGGCGGCGTGCTGCGGCATGTCGCCGTGGCGAATCTTCACCCGCATTGAACTCCCGCTGGCCTGGCCGGGCGTGCTCTCGGCGATGGTGCTGACTTTCGCGCATACGCTGGGCGAATTCGGCGTGGTGCTGATGGTCGGCGGCAGCATTCCCGGCGAAACCAGGACGATTTCGATTGCCATCTACGACCGGATGCAGGCCTTCGACACTTCGGCTGCCTCGACGATGGCGGCCGCGTTGCTCGGTTGCTCGCTCGTCGCCATCGCCATTGCCTATTCCTCGTCGCGGGAGCGCGCGCTTGGCTGAACGGCCGCAATCCGGACTCAATGTTCGCCTCGTGCAACACCAGCCGATCGCGCTGGATGCGACGCTTGCCTGTGCGCCCGGAGAAACGCTGGCGCTGGTCGGTCCTTCGGGTAGCGGCAAGTCCACGCTGCTGCGCTGCATCGCCGGTCTTTATCGGGCCTCGGCCGGGCGCATCGAATGCGCCGGGCACACGTGGTTCGACACCGATGCCGGCGTTGACCGCTCGCCGCAGCAGCGTTCCGCCGGCTTCGTATTCCAGAGTTATGCGCTGTTTCCGCACCTGTCGGCGCTGGAAAACGTCATCGCCGCGATGTCGCACCGGCCCGCCGGCGAACGCGCCGCGCGTGCCCGTGAGCTGCTCGCCCGCGTCCACCTGTCCGGCCTGGAGGCGCGCAAGCCCGCGCAGCTCTCGGGTGGACAGCAGCAGCGCGTGGCCATGGCGCGGGCGCTGGCTCGCGACCCACAGGTGCTGCTGCTCGACGAGCCGTTCTCGGCGGTGGACCGGGTGACGCGACAGCGCCTGTACGGGGAACTTGCGGAACTGCGGCGCACACTGGCGCTGCCGATCGTCCTGGTCACGCACGACCTGAACGAGGCGGCGTCGCTCGCCGACCGCATGAGCATTCTGCATCGCGGCCGGACGCTGCAGACCGGAACGCCGGTGGAGGTGATGACGCGACCCGTTGATCCGCTGGTGGCGCGCCTGGTCGACCTGCGTAACGTATTCGAGGCGCGCGTGGCGCTGCGGGCGGACGGTGTGCGCTGCCTTCTCTGGAACGGCATGCTCCTCGAGTGTGCGGTGCCGCAGGGCTTTGCCGTCGACGCCCGTGTCTGCTGGGCGATTGCGCTGTCCGGTGTTCTGCTGCACCGGCGCGACCGTCCGTCGCGCGGCGAGCGCGAGAATCCAGTCGACGGAGTCGTCGTCGAATGCCTGGCGTTGGGCGAGGACACCACGCTGGCGCTGCGGGTACCCGAAGTGCCTGGACGGCTGTGGCTGCGGGTGCCCACGCATGTTGCCGGACGCAACCGGATCGCCGCGGGCGAGACGGTGCGGGTGTCGCTGCTGGCCGAGGCCCTGCACGTGATGCCCTGGCAGGACCTGGCGCGCGACGCGTCGGCTTCCTGAGCGCGGGTCCGGTAAGCGCGTTACCCCTTGCGCCGGGGCAACGCGGTAGGATGCCGACTCGCCCAAGCCCGCAGACATCATGGATTTCGCCTTCATTCTCGATCCGCTACCCGAGTTGCGCGCCTACAAGGACAGCAGCGTCGCGATGATGCGTGCGCTGGTGCAGCGCGGACATCGCGTGTTCGCGCTCGGCCAGAGCGACCTGTCGTGGTCGGCGGGGGTGACCCGCGGGCGCTCCCGTCCGCTGGAATTGTCGGCCGACGACCATGCCTGGTACACGGAAGGCGCGGCGGAAACCCGCCGGCTGGCCGAATTTGCCGCGGTGATCATGCGCAAGGATCCTCCGTTCGACATGGAGTATGTCTACTCGACCTATCTGCTCGAGTGCGCCGAACGCGAAGGCGCGCGGGTGTTCAACCGGCCCCGGGCGATCCGCGACAACAACGAGAAGATGGCGATCGCCCGATTCGGTGATTACATCGCGCCCACGCTGGTGACCCGCGATGCGGCGCTGCTCGGCGCGTTCATCGACGAGCACGCGGACACGATCCTGAAGCCGCTGGACGGCATGGGCGGCAGTTCGGTATTTCGCGTCCGCCGCGCCGATCCCAACCGCAACGTGATCATCGAGACGCTGGCGCGGCACGGCCGGCAGTCGGTGATGGCGCAGAAATTCCTGCCCGAGATCGCCGAAGGCGACAAGCGCGTGCTGCTGATCGCCGGCGAGGTCGTGCCCTTCGCGCTGGCGCGCATCCCCAAGGAGGGCGAGACGCGCGGCAATCTCGCGGTCGGCGGTCGCGGCGAGGTGCGCCCGCTGACCGAACGTGAACGCGAAATCGCCACGGCGCTGGCCGCGCCGCTCTGGGCCGAAGGCCTGCTGATCGTGGGTCTGGACGTCATCGGCCGCTGCCTGACCGAGGTCAATGTGACCTCGCCGACCTGTTTTGTGGAGATCGCCGAACAAAGCGGCTTCGACGTGGCGGGCCTGTTCGCGGACGCGCTGCTGCGGACAGTGCAGGCCTGATGGCCAGGCGTTCACCGACCGTGGATTTGCGCTCGAGGCCGAGAAAAGGGATGATCGCGCCCGCCGCCGGTCGAGGCGCTGCGCGCTAAGGCCGGCTTAAGTCGGGTCAGGTATATCCGGCGTTTTCCGGCCTGTCTGGTGTTCTCATGGGAAGATCTCCGCGTGTCGCCATTGATGCATCGATGAATCCCGCCCTTTCCATTCGCCCGCGCCTGCCGGCGCGTTGGCCTGCCCTGCTCCCGGCGCTGGTACTGGCCGTCGCGCTGGCTGCTCCGTTCGCGCAGGCCGCGACCCCGGCCGCCCCGGAGACCCCGGCCGCAGCCGGCGCGGGGGCGCTGCCATCCCCGGACAAGTGGTCGCATGCCTACGCCGCCTACGGCCAGCCCAAGTATCCGCGCGGCTTCACCCACTTCGACTACGTGAATCCGGACGCGCCCAAGGGCGGCACCATGCAGGCGAACAACCCGGACCGGCGCTCGAGTTTCGACAAGTTCAACCCCTATACCATCCGCGGCCAGTCGCCGGCGGGACTGACCACGCTGATGTTCGAGTCGCTGGCCGTGCGCTCCGGCGACGAGCCCGACACCATGTACGGACTGGTCGCCGAAGACATCCAGGTCGCGCCGGACAAGTCCTGGGTCGCCTTCCGTATCCATCCGAAGGCGCGCTTCAGCAACGGCGACCCGGTCACCGCCGTGGATATCAAGCATGTGTTCGAGATGCTGACCAGCGCCGAGGTCTCGCCGTCGGTGCGCACCCAGCTCGACGGCGTGGCGGGAATCGCCGTGCTCGACCCGCGCACCGTGCGCTTCGACCTCAAGGCGCGCACCTCCGACACCATCTTCAACCTGGGCGGCCTGCCGGTGTTCTCGCCCAAGTGGTCACTGGGCGCCGACGGCAAGCTCAAGAAATTCAGCGAGGTGATCAACGAGTACCCGATCACCAGCGGACCCTACAAGGTAGGCGCGGTCGACATGCCGCGGCGCATCGAGTTCGTCCGCGACCCCGACTACTGGGCGCGCGACCTCGGCGTGTCCAAGGGCCAGTACAACTTCGACCGCGTCATCTACCGCTACTACCAGGACAACGCCATCTCGCTGGAGGCATTCAAGGCGGGTGAGTTCGACTTCCTGATGGAGTACTCGGCCAAGCGCTGGGCGCGCCAGCACTCGGGTCCCAAGTGGGACGACAAGCGCATCGTCAAGGAAGAATTCCCCACCGGCTTCGGCATGGGCCTGCAGTCGTACATCTTCAACCTGCGCCGGCCGCTGTTCCAGGATCGCCGCGTGCGCGAGGCGCTGGTGCTGGCCTACGACTTTGCCGCAATCAACGTCTACAAGCAGTACAAGCGCACCAACAGCGTCTTTGCCAACTCGGAATTCGCCGCGACCGGCGAACCGTCGGCCGGCGAGCTCGCGCTGCTGGAAACCTTCCGCGGTGACCTGCCGGTGGCGGTGTTCGGCCCGAGCTGGCAGGACCCACGCACCGACCTCGCTCCCAACGGCCTGCGCAACAACCTCAAGAAGGCGCGCCGTCTGCTCGAGGAGGCCGGCTGGAAGGTCGACGCCGAAGGCGTGCTGCGCAATGCCAAGGGCGAGCGCTTCGAATTCGAGTGGCTGGAAGCGGGCGATGCCATCGCCCGGCGCGAAGCGGTGTACGAGCGCAATCTCGCCATGCTGGGCATCAAGCTCAACGTGCGGCTGGTCGACTTCGCGCTCTACCGCAAGCGTATCGAGACCTTCGACTTCGACCTGATCAACATCAAGAGCGGCGACTGGGCGCTGCCCAACGCGGTTGACATGAAGGCGGCCTACGGCAGCGCCGCGGCCGACGAGGAGGCCTCGGCCAACTACGGCGGCATCAAGAACAAGGCCATCGACTTCCTGATCGAGCGCATGGACCGCGCGACGACCATGGAGGAGCTGCGCACCGCGACGCGCGCGCTCGACCGCGTGTTCATGTACGAGCACTACGTGGTGCCCGACCTCTACGGCGGCAGCAACCGCGTCTCGCGCTGGGACAAGTTCGGCATTCCGAAGGTCGTGCCGAAGTTCTACACCATCGCCACGCCGAGCGACTGGATGCAGTGGGCGGTCACCGCCTGGTGGATCAAGGATCTCGGCAAGACGGGCGCCGCTGCGGCCAACAAGCCGCCTGCGGCGAAGCCCTAGGCGCCGGCGGGAACGAAGGAAAGGGCCAACACATGCTCGTATACATCGGCAAGCGGCTGCTGCTCATGATCCCGACGCTGATCGGCGTGCTGACGCTGACCTTCCTGGTCATCCAGTTCGTTCCGGGCGGCCCGGTCGAGCAGATCCTTGCCGAGGCGCGTGCCGGCGTTGGCGGAGAGACCGGTGGCTTTTCGGGCAAGCGCGACCTCGACAAGAAGCAGGTCGAGGACCTGAAGAAACTCTACGGCTTCGACAAGCCACCGCTGGAACGCTACTGGCTGATGATGAAGAACTTCGCCCAGTTCGACCTGGGCAAGAGCTTCATGCGCAACAAGGACGTGTGGTCGCTGATCAAGGAAAAGCTGCCGGTCTCGGTCAGCCTCGGTCTGTGGACCTTTCTCGTCTCCTACCTGATCTCCATCCCGCTGGGCGTGGCCAAGGCGGTGCGCGAGGGCACCCGCTTCGATACGGTGACCACGCTGTTCGTGCTGATCGGCTACGCCATCCCCGGGTTCGTGCTGGGCGTGCTGCTGATCGTGCTCTTCGCCGGCGGCTCCTTCCTCGACTGGTTCCCGCTGCGCGGGCTGACCTCCGACAACTGGGAAACATTGTCCTGGCCCGCGCGCATCGTCGACTACCTGTGGCACCTGGTGCTGCCGCTGACCTGCTATGCGATCGGCAGCTTCGCCGTGGTCACCATGCTGACCAAGAACACCTTCGTCGAGGAAATCCGCAAGCAGTACGTGCTGGTCGCGCGCGCCAAGGGTCTGTCCGAGCGCAAGGTGCTCTACAAGCACGTGTTCCGCAATGCGCTGATCCCCATCATCACCGGCTTCCCGGCCGCATTCATCGGCGCCTTCTTTGCGGGCTCGTTGCTGATCGAGACCATCTTCTCGCTGGACGGACTGGGCCTGCTTTCCTACGAGTCGCTGATCCGGCGCGACTATCCGGTGGTGTTGGGCACGCTGTATTTCTTCACTCTGATCGGCCTGGTGGTGAAGCTGATCGGTGATCTCATGTACGTGGCGGTCGACCCGCGTGTGCAGTTCGCGGCGGTGGGCAAATGAGCCTGGTCACGCAGCCGCCGCTGGGTGAGGGCACGCCTGAGGCGATGCTCGCCGAGACCGCGGCGCCGCGCCGCGCCACTTCGCTGTCGCCCAACCAGCGCGCCTGGGAGCGATTCAAGCGCAACCGCCTGGGCTATGTGTCGCTGCTGGTTTTCCTGGTGATGCTGGTCGTGGGCAGCTTCGCCGAGGTTTTTTCCAACGACCGGCCGATGGTCGCGCGCTACGACGGCGAGTGGTTCTTCCCCATCGTCAACAACCAGCCGGAGAAGCGCTTCGGCGGCGACTTCGCCACCGACACCGACTGGCACGATCCCTTCATCGTCGAACAGTTCGCCAAGCCGGGCAATTTCGCGCTGTTCACCTTCAACGAGTTCGGCGCGCGCACGCTCGACTACTACGCGCGCGCAGCCGACCCGCTGGCGCCGACCGCCGGACACTGGCTGGGGACAGATTCCTCCGGGCGCGACATCGTCGCGCGGCTGCTCTACGGTTTCCGGGTGAGTATCTTTTTCGCGCTGGCGCTGACCGTCGTCGGCACGGTGCTGGGCATCATCGTCGGCGCGCTGCAGGGGTACTTCGGTGGCCGCGTCGACCTGACGGCGCAGCGCGTCATCGAGATCTGGAATGCGGTGCCGGAGCTGTACCTGCTGATCATCATCGCGTCGATCTTCGCGCCCACCTTGTTGTTGCTGGTCGGCGTATTCGCGCTGTTCGGCTGGATCGGGCTGTCCGACTACGTGCGCGCGGAGTTCCCGCGCAACCGCAACCTGGAATTCGTCAAGGCGGCGCGGGCGATGGGCCTGTCCAACCTGCAGATCATGTGGCGGCACGTGCTGCCCAATTCGATGACGCCGGTGATCACCTTCCTGCCTTTCCGGATGAGCGCGGCGATCCTGTTCCTGACCGCGCTGGACTTCCTGGGGCTGGGCGTGCCGAACATCCCGTCGCTGGGCGACCTGCTGCGCGAGGGCAAGGAGAATCTCGACGCCTGGTGGATCGCCATTCCCACCTTCATCGTGCTGTCGTTCACGCTGTTGCTGCTGACCTTCGTCGGCGACGCGCTGCGCGACGCCTTCGACACGAGGAAGTCATGATGAGCGCCGCAGCGTCAGCTGCAAGCGTGGGGGGGCTCATTCGCGCCGCCGGGCCGTCCCAAGGCGCGAATTGCTCCCCCTTCGGGGGCAGCGCCGCAGCGTCAGCTGCAAGCGTGGGGGGGCGTTTCCCATGACGACGAAGTTGCTTTCCGTCGACGGCCTATGCGTCAATTTCGGGCCGTCGCGCGTCGTCGACCGCATTTCCTTCGATCTTGACGCCGGCGAGAAATTCGCGCTGGTCGGCGAGTCCGGATCGGGCAAATCGGTGACCGCGCTGTCGGTGCTGAAGCTGATCGAGACGGCGCGTTACGAGGGTGCGATCCACTTTCAGGGCGAGAACGTGCTGGCCAAGACCGAGTCGCAGATGCAGAAGCTGCGCGGCAGCGACATCGCCATGATCTTCCAGGAGCCGATGACTGCGCTCAATCCGCTGTATCGCGTCGGCAACCAGATCGCCGAAGTGCTCGAGTTGCATGAGGGTCTCGACGGCAAGGCGGCGCGCGCGCGCGCCATCGAGCTGCTCGACCGCACGGGCATTCCCGAACCCGAGCGGCGCGTCGACGCATTCCCGCACCAGCTCTCCGGCGGGCAGCGACAGCGGGCGATGATCGCCATGGCGCTGGCCTGCCGGCCCAAGCTGCTGATCGCCGACGAGCCGACCACCGCGCTGGACGTCACCATCCAGGCGCAGATCCTGGTGCTGCTCGAGGACCTGCAGCGCGAGTACGGGATGGGGATCCTGTTCATCACCCATGATCTCAACCTGGTACGCCGCTTCTGCCACCGCGTCGGCGTGATGGAGCGCGGCCGCCTGGTCGAGCAGGGCGAGACGGCGAAGGTGTTCGCGCAGCCGCAGGACCCCTACACGATCAAGCTGATCAACAGCCGGCCGCAGCGGACCGTGCAGCCGGTGCCCGCCGACGCGCCGGTGCTTGCTGCAGCGCGTGATGTCGATGTGGATTTCGTGTCGTCGCGCGGCTGGTTCGGCAAGGACGTGTTCCGCGCGGTGCGCAACGCGACGCTGGAATTGAAGCGCGGGGAAACACTGGGCATCGTCGGCGAATCCGGTTCGGGCAAGACCACGCTGGGCATGGCGCTGCTGGCGCTGCAGCCGGTGGCGACAGGGAGCGTGACGCTTGAAAGCACGCGCATTGACAATGCCGACCGGACCACGCTGCGGGCGATGCGCCGGCGCATGCAGGTGGTGTTCCAGGACCCGTTCGGTTCGCTGTCGCCGCGCATGACCGTCGAGCAGATCGTCGGCGAAGGCGTCGCGCTGCACATGCCGGAATTGTCGAAGGTCGAGCGCCGGCAACGGATCCTGGACATGCTGGCCGAAGTCGGCCTGACCGAAGCGCAGGGACTCACCGACGTGCTGACCCGCTATCCGCACGAATTCTCCGGCGGCCAGCGCCAGCGCGTAGCCATTGCGCGGGCGATGATCCTGAAGCCGAAATTCGTGGTGCTGGACGAACCTACCTCGGCTCTGGACATGACTGTCCAGGTGCAGATCGTCGATCTGCTGCGCGACCTGCAGAAGCGCTATAAGCTCGCTTATCTCTTCATCAGCCACGATCTGAAGGTTGTGCGCGCGCTCGCCAATACCATCATCGTGCTGCGCAACGGTAAGGTGGTGGAGCAAGGCTCGGCGCGAACGGTGTTCTCCAAGCCGAAGACCGATTACACCAAGGCCTTGCTGGCGGCAGCCTTCGAGCTCGAAGCGACCCGCAGCGACGTGGTCTCGACCTGAGCGCTCTCCCCGGAGCTGCGCGGTGCTCTCTTGTCGGCGTGCTGCACGAGCCGGCGCTTAGGCGCCCGTAACCTTGCTCGGGCGCCGCGCCCCCAAAAATTCACTTCCCGAGGCGGCGATACGATCCTTGGCTATGGCAAACGGTTCGACCACCACCGCCATGTGGTGGGCGCTCGCATGCAGCAAATCTTCTCCATCGGCCATGATGCCGACATGGCCGTCCCAGAACACGAGATCGCCGCGGGCGAGC
>JAQBEY010000115.1:0-6560 GCA_032123655.1 Betaproteobacteria bacterium | reverse complement strand
AGGAACATGATGAGGCTGACCACAAGGTACATCGTGCCGATGTCCTGGTGGTTCGTCGTGAACAACCACCGGCCGATGCCCTTGGCCGGGCCGTGGTCGTCGTGATGCTCGTGGGCTGCGCCGAGGGCGTGGGTGTGCGTTGCGCTCATCGTCAGTTACTCCGCGTTCGCGACGCGCAGGGTCGCCGCCGTATCAACCATGGTCGCCTCGGCCGTCCGCACCGGCGGCGCGCCCGCGGCCTGCCGGGCCGCCTTCTCGGCCTCGAGCCAGGCGTCGAACTCGTCCTGCGGCAGCACCTCGACCACCACCGGCATGAAGCCGTGTTCCTTGCCACAGAGCTCAGCGCACTGCCCGCGGTAGGTCCCGACCTTTTCCGCCTTGAACCAGGAATCGCGGACGAATCCGGGAATGGCATCCTGCTTGACGCCGAATGCGGGCACCCACCAGGCGTGGATCACGTCGTTCGCGGTGATGATGACGCGGACCTTGGTGTCGACGGGCACGACCATCGGCCGGTCGACCTCGAGCAGATAGTTGTCGCCCTTGGCCTCGCGTCCTTCGATCTGCGCCAAGGGCGTGGAGAGGTTCGAATAGAAGCCGAAGCCGTCCTGCAGGTAGTCGTAGCCCCACTTCCATTGGTAGCCGGTGACCTTGACCGTGAGCCCCGGCGCTGTCGTGTCCTTCATGGCGAGGATGGTCTTGGTTGCCGGCCAGGCCATGAACAGCAGGATCAGCAACGGGATGACGGTCCAGACGATCTCGACCGTCGTGTTCTCGTGGAATTGCGCGGCCTTGTGTCCCACCGACTTCCGGTGCCTGAAGATCGAATAGAACATCACGCCGAAGACGGCGATGAAGATGACCACGCAGATCCAGAAGATGTAGGAGTGCAGGTCGAACATCTGCTGCGCAATCGGCGTGACCGGCGTCTGCAGGTTCCACTCCATCGCCGCGCTGGCCATGCCGGGCATTCCGCCGAATACGCCGCCCGCCACGGCCGCTCCCCCTGTCCTACTCAATCGCGTCTGGCTGTTGTTTTGCTTGCGAACCATGCTGTCCTCGACATTCCTTGTGTATCCGACCGCGTCCACGAATTCCACCGTCTCGCTGCCCGCCGCTGCGATTCGGGTGCGACCACCGGCCCGGCACTCATCCCGGTGAACCATTCCAGCGTGCGCCACCTTGTGCAATCGGCGGCGCGCCAAAATACGCTGGGAGGGCACCAAGCATCGTTCGGTTATGTCCGTAGCCCGCACGGCAAAGGCATGAACGGACGGCGCCGGGCACCGATTACCGATCATGCGCAGCACACCGCCGCCCGAAGTTGCCACGGCAACGACACTTGCAAACCGCGAAATTTTAGCACGGTTTGTCGGGCACCGGACAGTCCCGCCGCGGGTCGCGGCCATCAGGCCGCCGTGGTCAATTTGGCAATGGCGGCGCGCGAGAAAACCGGACCGGAACCCCAGGCTACATCCACGAGCGGGGCGCCGCCCAGGCGCTCGGCGAGTGCGGCGACGTTGTCATCGGCACGCAGCATGTGTGGATCCAACCGGTTGGCGACCCAACCGGCCAGCGTCAGTCCGCGCGAACACAGGACACCTGCCGACAGCAGCGCATGATTGAGGCAGCCCAGCCGCACGCCGACGACCAGCAACACGGGCAATCCCAACCGAAGCGGGATGTCGAGCATGTCTGACCGTTGCCCGAGTGGCACGGCCACGCCCCCCGCCCCCTCGACGACGACGAAGCGGTCCGGCTGGCCAAGCCGCTCGAAGGCCCGCGCGATGTGCTCGATCAGGATCTCGACCCCGACGTCCCGCGCGGCAAGATGCGGCGCGATCGGCGAGACAAAAGCGTACGGATTGCGGTCGGCGCAGGGCAGCACAAGGCCGTCGGCGGCCGCGAGCGCGGCAACATCGGCGTTCACAGTCGTGCCGGGTTCGATTCCCGCCGCCACTGGCTTCATGCCAGCGGCGGCGACGCCGGCCGCGGCAAGCGCGCGCAGCAGCGCCGTCGCCACAAGAGTCTTGCCCACGCCGGTGTCGGACCCCGCGACAAAGACACCGCGATTCATCGATTGGACCTCTGCAAGCGCACGATCGGCAATCCCTCCGCCGTGCGCTTGGCCTCCCCGCACCACGCGTGGCCATAGACCACCTCATAGGTCAGCGGAATGCAGCCGTCCCGGCGCATGCGCTCCAGCGCTTCGCACATCCTCGCCCAGCGCGCCCGACCGGTAAGTCCCTGCGGCCGCCCGCGCGTGGCGTTGGTCGCCCCGAGGTGCTTCAGCTCGCGAAGCAGCGAATCCGCATCCGGATAGGTGAGCGTGATTCGCTCCATGTCGATCACCGGAGCAGTAAATCCCGCCTGGACCAGCATGTCGCCGACATCGTGCATGTCGGCGAATCGATTGGTTCGCGTGTATCGATCCGTCGCGCCGAACGCCGCGCGCAGTTCCAGCAGCGTATCGGGGCCGAACGTCGTGAAGGTGAACAAGCCACCGACCTTCGATACGCGGCGGATTTCGCCCAATGCAAGTGGGAGGTCGTTGACCCATTGCAGGGCGAGATTGCTCCACACCAGGTCGAAGGTACCGGCGCGCCAAGGCAGGCCATTGATGTCCGCGCAGATAAACCAGGGCCGGGTGCCCCGCGACAGCGTTGCGGACAACAGTCGACGGATCATCGAGTGGCCGCGGTCCGACCGCGCCCGTGCCGCCACGACCATCGGCACCGCGATGTCCAGCGCGGCGACGCGCGCCCCCGGATAGCGGGCCCCCAATTCGCCGACGGCTTCGCCGGTACCGCAACCGGCGTCGAGAATCATCGTCGGCGCGATTTTTACGTAGTCGAGGCGCGAGGCCATGCGCGAAGCCACCTCTCTTTGCAGAGCGGCGGCGCCATCATAGGTGGCCGCCGCGCGCCCGAAGGCTAGGCGAACCCGGCGTGGATCGACTTCGCGCGGATCGGACACGGCGCCAGTTCGATCAGGAGGCGTGGAGGCAACCATCGAGCGCGGCGTCAAAGGCAACAGGATGCGAGAGGAACGGCGCGTGCGCCGCGCCCGGGATTTCAACAAAGCGCGCGTCGGGCATGGCCTGCGCGAGCCAGGCGGAAGCGGCCGGCGGCGTCAAACGGTCACACGCGCCGGCAATCAGGCAGGCCGGTGCGTCGACGCGGCGCGCATCCTCGCGAAGGTCCGCAGCGGCGAAGATCGCCAGCGAGGCGCCGAGCGCGACCGGATTCGGCTCGCCTCGGGCGAAGATCTGCTCGCGCAGGACACCCAGCGCGCGCCGGCCCGCATCGCCGCCCTGGATCTGCAGCGTGAGGAATCGCTGCAGCGTCAATCGGCAGGCAACGGCGAGTTCGTCGCCGAAGCGCGCCAACACCTCCGGCGCCATCGCGTGCGGCCAGTCGGGACCGGCGACAAACCGTGGCGTCGTTCCGACCAGAATGAGCCTCGCCACGCGTCCCGGCTGCAGCCGTGCCCAGCGCAACGCCACGGTGCCGCCCAATGACCAGCCCAACACCGACAGCGGCTGAGTCGAATCGCGAAATTTTGCGTCGATCGCGTCGACGACCGCATCGAGGGTGGGCGCGTCGAGCGCCGCTGAATGCCCATGTCCGGGCAGGTCGACCTGGTGAACGCGAAACCGGCGGGCGAGCCGCGGGACCAGCGAAGCGAACAGCCCGCCGTGCATCGCCCATCCATGCAGCAGCACCAGCGGCGGGCCGACACCGGTGGTCTCGACGTGGATCGCGCTCATCCTGCCACCACGGTCGCCGGGCACCGACGGGGACTCATCGGGCGCAGGCGCGCAGCGCCGCCAGCAGCGCATCGACATCCGCGATGGTGTGCGCGGCCGAAAGCGAAACGCGCAACCGCGAGGTGCCTTCCGGAACCGTCGGCGGGCGAATCGCCGGCACCCAGAAACCGCGGTCGGCAAGCGCCGCCGCAAGGGCGACCGCGGCCTGCGCGTCGCCTGCGATGAGCGGCTGAATGGCGGTGTCCGAGGGCAGCAGCCGCCACGGCAGCGCCGCCGCGCCGTCGCGAAACCGCGCGATCAGCGCGACGAGGTGCGCGCGACGACCATGGTCGTCGCGAATCACCACCAGCGCCTCACGCAGGGTCTGGGCGAGGAACGCCGGCGCTGCGGTGGTGTAGATGTAGGGACGCGCAGTCTGCGCCAGCGTCTCGATCACCGCCGGATGCGCGACGACGAAGGCGCCGGCCACGCCGGCCGCCTTGCCCAGCGTGCCCATGTAGACGAATCGTTCCGAGGACAGACCACAATGGGCGAGACTCCCTCGCCCTTCGCCCAACACGCCAAAACCATGCGCATCGTCGACGACCAGCCAGGCGTCGTGCTGCTCGGCCAGCGCCAACAGTTGCGCAAGCGGCGCGATGTCACCGTCCATGCTGAACACCGCATCGGTGGCAATCAGCCTGCACTTCGACGCCGACGCCGCGATCCGGGCGGCCAGCGCTCCGGCGTCGGCGTGCGCGTAGCGAACCAGTGTGGCGCGAGAGAGCACCGCGCCATCGTTCAAACAGGCATGATTCAGCCGATCGGCGAAGACACCGTCTCCGCGACCGGCCAGTGCCGACAGTATCGCGAGGTTGGCCAGGTAGCCCGAGGAGAAGGTCAACGCGCGGGACGGGGTGCATGGCGCGACGAATTCCGCCAGTTCGTGTTCGAGTGCCTCGTGCGGCGACGCGTGACCGCAGACCAGGTGCGAGGCGCCCGCGCCCACACCCCATTGCGCCACGGCGGCGCGCGCTGCGGTCACCAGCGCGGGATGATTGGCGAGACCGAGATAGTCGTTGCTCGCGAAGGCGAGCAGCCGGCGGCCATCAACGGCCAACTCGCGCCCCGGCGGAGATTCGACGATTCGCCGTTTTCGCTCAAGGCCGGCCGCGCGTCTCGCGTCGAGCGCGCACTCGAGCTGGACGATCCGGTTGGGTGAGCGCGTCACGCCGGTACGGATGTCGGCTCGAGTCCCAGTCTCGCGAACAGCGCGCGGTCGCCTTCGACGTCGGGATTGCCGGTCGTCAACAGGCGGTCGCCGTAGAAAATCGAGTTCGCACCGGCGAGAAAACACAGCGCCTGCACCGCATCGCCCAATTCGCGGCGACCCGCGGATAGCCGCACCATTGCCTTGGGCATCGTGATGCGTGCCACCGCAATCGTGCGAACGAATTCGAAGGGATCGAGCGCCGCCTCGCCTTGCAGACGCGCCGCCAGCGGCGTGCCCTCGACCTGGACCAGGTGATTGATCGGCACCGACTCCGGATAGGGGTTGAGATTGGCAAGCTGGGCGACGAGTCCGGCACGCTGGCGTCGCGTTTCGCCCATGCCGACAATGCCCCCGCAGCAAACCGAAACCCCGGCGTCACGCACCCGGCCGAGCGTTTCCAGCCGATCCCGGTAATCGCGCGTGGTGACGATCTCACCGTAGAACTCCGGCGAGGTGTCCAGGTTGTGATTGTAGTAATCGAGGCCGGCTTCGCGCAGTTGCGCGGCCTGGCCGTCCTTGAGCATTCCCAGCGTCGCGCAGGTTTCCAGACCGAGCGCCTTGACGCCACGAACCATCGCCAGGACGGGCTGCAGGTCCCGCTGCCTGGGCCCGCGCCACGCCGCGCCCATGCAGAAACGCGAAGCCCCGGCTTCCTTGGCCGCACGCGCCGCGGCCACGACGGCCTCGACGTCGAGCATAGGCTCGTTGTCGACCGCCGTGTGGTAACGCGCGGCCTGCGGGCAATAGCCGCAGTCCTCCGGGCACCCTCCAGTCTTCACCGATACAAGCGTCGACAGCTGAACCGCATTGGGCGCATGGTGCGCCCGGTGTACCTGCTGCGCCTTGAACAGCAGGTCGGCGAAAGGCAACGCGAGCAGCCGTTCGATCGCGTCGACCGTCCACTGCGGTGTCACGGCGCCCGCCGACCTGGTTGCGATATCGGCTGCGGGGGTAGTGGCGGAGGTTGAGCTCATGCGTCCGGTCGATGGTTGGAAGGCGCCGCGTCGGCCGATGATCGGGCAGGCGCGAATGGCCCGGAGTGTCCGGGACGCCCCTGTCGATGTCAAATTATTTCACAATAATATTTGACAAGTCCCGCCGCTCAGGTACCCGTGCCTGGCGCGCACTGACACGCGAATTCATCAGTTCGGCACTGCCGCAGGCCTGCGTGCTGTGCGCCGCACCGTCCGGGGACGCCTTGCTCTGCAACGGATGCGCAAAGGCGATGCCCGCGCCTGGTCCGGCCTGTCCACGCTGCGCGTTGCCCACCTTCGACGGCAGGATCTGCGCCGCCTGTGCCCGCCGTCCACCGCCCTTCGACGCAACGCGCGTGGCCTTCGTCTACGCGTGGCCCTGCGACCATCTGCTGTACCGCTTCAAGTACGGCGGCGCGCTGGAGTGCGCCCGGTATTTCGCGGATGCATTGGCTCGACGCGCCAACGGTCGGCCCGACCCCCAACTGCTGGTCGCGATCCCGCTGGCGGCGGCTCGGCAGCGCTCCCGCGGATTCAACCAGGCTCAGGAACTCGCCCGGCACCT
>JAQBEY010000114.1:0-3110 GCA_032123655.1 Betaproteobacteria bacterium | reverse complement strand
AGGTACGCCCGCGATCATCTGGTGCAAGCAAAGGACCGGTGCAGGCAGTCAGGAAACCAACCACCACTGCTGCCACTGCAGGTAGCCTTGGGAATCTCATTCCATTCGCCGCGGCAGACTCCAAGGTGACCCTGACCGGGGTGTCGATCAAACTCATTGCGCCGGTTCAATCACCGTGCCGCTTTGGCTTGCGCCCATTGGCGGTGCTCCGCAGGAGAGCGCATTAGATCATGTATTGCCCGAGAGCGACTGCTTCTAGGACGAAGGCGCTACGGCAGGTCCTGGCCGAGAGCCGCCGGTGCCTCACATTTTTTGAATGGCAGCGTTTTTCGGGGCTGAGCGATCGGCCGCAATGGTGGAAGGAGAGCGGGACTCCATCCGCATCCAATCGCCGCTAGTGCAGATCAACGCTGACACTGTCTGTTTGGTCAGAACGCAGCTTCGACAAGTCAGGCGAAGAACCCGTGCAGGAACCACTCGCCGTCGTCCACGCCGTGGCGGTGGTCGCGGTAGATCCACGTGGTCTCGCCGGTGGGCGCGGTGGCGACGAAGTAGTCGCGGCGCACGTCGCCACCGTCCCACCAGCCGGATTCGATGCGCTCCGGCCCGTCGCGCAACACCCAGGGCTGCGTCTCGAGCAGTCGCGCCAGCGGCTGCGGTTCGGCCAACAGCCACAGCGGGCGCGAGGCTTCGGTGGCGGTCGGCGCGACGCCGGGAGTGGCGTGCTTTCCCCGGGTCGCGGCGGATGGGATCGTGCTGGAAGCGGGAAATGTTTCCTGTGTCGTGGCGGGCGTCGCGCCGGGGGCAGGGCGCGTTCCTTGCATCGCTGCGGATGGGATCGTGCCTGGCGCGGCCCGCTTTCCGGACGCCGTGGCGGCGCGCGATTTTCCTCGTGCCGATGGCGGGCGCTGACCGGCAGTCCGGACCTGCGCGGTGGTGGCGAGGGCGCTGATTGCCTCGTCGCGCTGCGCCCGCTCCGGCCGGTGCTCCGCGTGCACGGCGACGCGGGTCACCGCGTGCTCGCCCAAGCGTGCGCGCAGGCGCTCGAGCAGCGGCACCTCCACCGCCAGCGCCTCGTCGCCGGGCAGCAGTCCCAGGTTGCGGCCGGACAGCGGCGCGGTTTCCGCGCTGGTCAGCGTGATCGCCTCGACGGGCGCGGGCAGCGCGAGACGCGCCAGGCGCTCACGCAGCACTGCCAGCAGATGCGCGGGCAGCCGCGCCGGCGCGCCCAGCGCGAAGGTGATCGTGGTCGCGGGCAGGCCGCGCTGGCGCAGGTAGCGCTCGTGCGCCAGCGTGAGCGTCAGGCGGACGACGCCCAGCCCGCGCGCGGTCAGCCAGGCGGAGAGTTCCTGCACCAGCCGGTGCACACCGAACTGCAGCGCCTCGACGTCGTGCACCGGCGCGGGCAGTTCCAGGCAGCTCGCAAAACGCGGCGGCGGCACGAACGGCGGCCGCGGATCGGGGATCCGTCCCAGCGCGCGGTCGAGCGTGGCGACCAGTCCGGCGCCGAAACGACGCGCCAGTCCGTCGCGCGGCAACGCGGCGGCGGCGCCGAAGGTGGTGATGCCGGCCTCTGCCAGCGTCCTGAGCGTGGCGGCATCGAGGTCGACCAGCGCCAGCGGCAGCGGCGCGAGCGTGGCGGCAAGCTGTGCCGGATCACGCAGAGGCCGCGGGTCGCCGGCGCGCGCCAGCAGCAGCGCCGCCCCCGGCGTGGGCGCCACGCCCAGCCGCATTGCATAACCTTGCGCCTGCACGTCGCTGGCCAGTCGGGCGATCAGCGGCGGCAGTCCACCGAACAGGCGCAGGCTGCCGCCGATGTCGGCCAGCACGGCATCGGGCGGCGCCAGGTGCGTGCCGGGCGTGAAGGTCGCGGTCCAGGTGGCGAGCTGCGCCAGCGCGCGCGCCTCGGCGTCGGGATCGCGGTCGCGCAGTACCAGTTCAGGGGCGAGCGCCAGCGCCGCCGAGACAAGTTGGCCGGGGCGGATGCCGGCCGCCAATGCCGCGGCGTTGATGGCGACGATGCGCGGGTAGTGGCCGCCGCTGCCGACGACGAAGGGACGCGCCGCATCCGCCGGCGCCGAGGCGCGCGCGAACACGTCCAGCGGCAGCGAAGGGAAGAGCAGGCAGGCCCAGAGCATCGACCGGCAGCTTGCATCCTGCGCGAGGCGGCCCGCTCAGGCGGCGTCGCGCTCGACGGAAGGCTTGATCAGGGACTCGGCGGGAATGCCAAGACCGGCATGCAGTCGCCGGATCATCGGCAGCGTCAGGGAGCGGGTGCGATTGAGAATTTCATACACACGGTTGGCGCGACCGATCAGCGGCTCCAGATCCTTGACGGTGAGTCCGCGCTGGTCCATCACGAACCTGATCGCCTCGACCGGGTCGGGAAGGTCGAGCGGATGATGCCTGCGTTCCCATGCCTCGACCAGCGTGACCAGCACGTCGAGGCGTTCGCCGTCGGGCGTTCCGGGTCTGGCCGTCATCAGGGACTCGATGGCGTTCAGCGCGGCGCGGTGGTCGGCACGAGTGCGAATGGGCTTGATGTTCATCGCGGGCAGTCAGATTTTCAGGGCATCGATCCTGTCGTACTGGGCATGGGTGCCGATGAAGCGCACATAGACGATCCGATAAGCGTAGTTGATCCAGACGACGAGGCGATACTTGTTGCCGGCGAGGTTGAACACCACGCGACTACCCTTGAGGATGCTCGCGTTCCGGAAGTCGGCCTTGACGTCCGCGGGTGCTGCCCAGTCGGCCTGCAGGACATGGCGGTACCACGCCAGCACCGGTTCCCGGACATCGGCGGCGCCGGGGTTTTTCTCCCAGAACATGCGCAGCGTCGAAAGGGCAATGACACGCATCGGATTATAGTCCCAATTTGGGACTAGTGCGGGAAAATGTGCCGGCCATGCCGGATTGCCATGGTGGCCTCGGCAGCCCGACCGGCGTGTCTGCAGCCGCTGCGGACTCGACATCCACCAGCACCGGCCGCGCGAGCTCGGCGCCGCGGCGCTTGAGCACGCGCACGGCGAGCCGTCCCTCCCGCGGTGCCAGCGCCAGGCGCAGCGGCGCGGCGGTGGCGCTGCCGCGCTGGCCGGGACGGCGCCACA
>JAQBEY010000113.1:0-101113 GCA_032123655.1 Betaproteobacteria bacterium | reverse complement strand
AGAGAACCAGAACCCCGACGCGGGCCAACGTATTGCCGCCGGTGAACCACGCCCACAAGGCGCGAGTCGCCGGCGCGCGCGACGCAGACAAGGTGGCTGGCGCAGCGACTTGACCTGTTTCCGCGACCGGCGCGAGCGCCTGCGACAGGTCGATCGGCGAGGCAGGCGGGCCGGTTTCCGCGGCGGGCGCAGGCGACGGCGACAGGATCGCAGAGGAAACTCGCGCAACTTCGATTCCCGCGGCCTGGTGTTCGGCTGGCCGCGCCGCCGCCAGCGCAGCGTCGACCACCGGCTCCTGCGCAACCTCGATGGCAGGTAGCGGCAACACTGCCGGCGCCGGCTCGGCCGGCGCATCCATCTTCGCCTCGAGACGCGCCAGACGCGACTCGATTGCCGCCAGGCGCGAGGCCAGATCCGGATTTCCTCCATCGACTTCTGTCGCCGGCACCACGGTTCGCCGTGGAATCTGCGGACGCAGGACCATCGCGACAATGAAGCCGATGAAACCACCGGCCAATGCGCCGGAATAGCCGTCGAGCACCGCTCCGATGGCCGCGCCAATGAAAATACCAAGCAGGATCATGTCGCGTCGATCGCTTCGCGCGGCACGGCCCTAGCGCCGCTCACCACGCAGCGCCAGCACCTGCATGCGCAGCGCATCCGACGTGGCGAGATCAGGCGGGATCGGCGGGGCGACGCTGAGCCGGATCCGCGAAAACATGCCACGCAGCCTGCGCATCGCCTGCCCGTTGTGCGAGCGGCTGAAAAAACTGCCCCACAGGCCGGAGAGTCCCATCGGCACGACAGGCACCGGCGTCTCGGCGAGGATGCGCTCGATGCCGGGCCGGAATGGCCCCAGTTCGCCGTCCTCGGTAAGCCTGCCTTCCGGAAAAATGCCCACGATCTCGCCTTCGGCCAGCGTCTTCGCGGCGGTGGCGAACGCTGCCTCTTTGACCTTCGCGTCCTCGCGCGCCGATGCAACCGGGATCGCCTGCATGGTGCGAAACAGCCAGTTCAGCACAGGCACCTTGAAAATGCGATAGTCCATGATGAAACGAATGGGCCGGCGTACGCAGCCGGCAATGACAATGGCGTCGACGTAGCTGACGTGATTGCAGACCACGACGCAGGGGCCCTCGGCCGGCACGTTGTCCAGGCCAGTCTTGTGCACGCGATACAGCGTATGGATGAGCAGCCACGCCAGAAAGCGCATCAGGAACTCGGGCACCAGCCCATAGATGTAGAACGCCACCGCCGCATTGAGCAGCGCGGTGACCAGAAACAGACCCGGAATGGACATGCCTGTGGCCAGCAGCGCGATCGCCAGCGCCGCCGATGCAACCATGAACAGCGCGTTCAGGATGTTGTTGGCGGCGATGATCCGCGAGCGGTGCGACGGCGCCGAACGCTCCTGGATCAGCGCATAAAGCGGCACGATGTAGAAGCCGCCGAAGAGGCCGAGCAGCATGAGGTCGGCCACCACCCGCCAGTTCGCCCACTGCGCCAGGAACGTCCCCACACCGGCCTGCCCGGTGGCCTGCATCGAGCTGGTCGCGAACCAGAGATCGACGGCAAACAAGGTCAGACCGATCGAACCGAACGGCACCAGCCCGAGTTCGACCTTGCGCCCGGAAAGTCGCTCGCAGAGCAGCGAACCTACACCGATGCCCACCGAAAACACGGCGAGCAGAAGCGTCACCACATGCTCGTCGCCGCCCAGCACGTTCTTGGCAAAGTTCGGAAGCTGGGTGAGAAAGGTGGCGCCATAGAACCAGAACCAGGAAATGCCCAGCATCGACAGCCAGACCACGCGCTCGCCACTGGCGAAGCGAAGGCTGCGCCAGGTTTCGGTGATCGGATTCCAGTTGATCCTGAGTTCCGGCGCAACCGCGGGCGTGTGCGGAATGCCGCGGCTGGCCAGCCAGCCAGCGATCGCAATGACGATGGTAGCGACTCCCACCAGCACCGGGCCCGCCGCGCCCGCAGCGACCAGCAGGCCGCCGATGATCGTCCCGAGCAGGATCGCCACGAAGGTGCCCATTTCGACCAGGCCGTTGCCGCCGATCAGTTCTTCGACCTTGAGCTGCTGCGGCAGGATCGCGTACTTGACCGGACCGAAGATGGTCGACTGCACGCCCATCAGCGCCAGCGCGGCGAACATCAACAGGAGATTGCTCTGCCAGAAGCCGATCACTCCGATCATCATGATGGCGATTTCGAACAGCTTGATCTGCCGGATCAACCGCGACTTCTCGACCTTGTCGGCAATCTGACCCGCGGTCGCCGACAGCAGGACGAAGGGCAGGATGAATATGCCGGCAGCGAGATTCACCAGCGTGTTGGCGTCCAGCTGGGTCAGCGTGGCGGCGTGAAAGGCAACGAAGATCACCAGTGCGTTCTTGTAGACATTGTCGTTGGCGGCGCCCAGGAACTGGGTCCAGAAAAATGGCGCGAAGCGCCGCTCGCGCATGAGGTCGAACTGATTGGGTGCGGACATTGGCGATGACCTTCAGGCGAGGCGGGAGAAGTACGGTCGGGTTTCGAACACGGATGCAGCGAAGCGCCTGCCGCCATTGGCAAGGCTGCGCTTGAGCACGAAATCGAACAGCAGCGGATTGTGCTCCCGCAGTTCGCGCAGTGGTTCGACGGCATCGCGGTCGAGCAGCCCGCGCTCGACGAGCGCCGGCAACGAGACGAGTGGCAGTATGCCGGGAAGTGGGTAGTCGGAACCGTTGAGCAGGCGCGCATGCCATTGCGGTCGAGCGAGCAGTGCGGCGACCACCTCCATGCGGTTGCCCTGCGTTACCGCGGATATGTCACCGACCAGGTTCGCGTCGTAACGGGGGTCGTCCATCAGGCGGGCGAAGAGTTCGAAATTCGCGACCGGCGGTGCGCCGGCGCGATCGAGGTCGTCGCCCACGCCCAGCGAGGCGCAATGGGCCACGACGACGCGCACGCCGGCGTCGAGCGGGCGGCGCAACCTGAGCGGATTGCCCAGCGCCTCGCCGAAGCCGCGAACCGCGCGCTCGTCACCGGCATGCGTGATCAGCGGCAGGCGCAGCGCGGCCAGCCGCGCATAGAAGCGGTCACATCGAGGCGACGCGGGGTCGATGCCTTGCGCCGACGGAAGCCACTTGATCGCGAGCGCGCCGTGCGCCACCGCCGCATCGAGCCGATCCAATGCGCGCGGGTCGAGGGGATGAATCGACGCCGCCCAGACAAAGCGAGTCGGATGACGGTCGGCCAGCGCGGCGACGTATTCGTCCGGCACGTGAAACGTGGCCTGTTCGCGTTGCGGCGTACCGGACTCGTCTCGGGCCCAGTCGAAGGCGAACAGCAGCGCACGGAACCCCGCGGGCATGGCTTCGCACAGGTTGAGCAGCCGGTCGACCACGCCGGCGTCGACCTCGCCGAGCGCGTCGTGGACGCATCCGGCGTTCAGATAGAACAGCCGCTGCAGGTACTGCTGCGGCCGCCAGAGTTGCACCATTTCCGGGTTCAACCAGACGCCTGTTCCGGAATCGCCGTTGCCGAAAACGTGGCAGTGACCATCCCACACCTTGGCCGGATCGATTCCCCGCCACGCGGCTTTCACCAGTGGATGTCCGAGCAGGTTCGGCGGAAGCGTGGTTGCGCAGTCGTTGAATACCCCATGGGAAAGCGTCATGTCGCAGCCGGCGACCAGCACCGCGGCTGCCAGCGGCATGGCAAGGAAGCGGCGGCGGTTCACGTCCCGGTCCGCTGCCCGTCGAGATACGCCAGGACCGACGTGAGCGCACTCACCAACGCCTGCGGGTCGGTCGCGTACCAGACCTCCTTGCCCGTCTTCCGCGCGTGCAACAGGCCGGCCTCGCGCAGCACCCTGAGATGATGCGCGACCGCCGAGCGCGAGAGCGTGGACGCGGCGACGATCTGCGACATCGACAGTCGCTCACCGGGCTCGAACATGAGCAGGATGCGCTGGCGGTGCGCCTCGCCCAACGCCACGAACATCCGGGCGGTGCGGCGCCAGGCGCGGGGAATCGCACGGGCATAGCTCGGATGCATTCACCACCTCGCGGGCGCGATCCGGCAGACAGGTCCTGCCCGATCCGCCATGGCGCCAAATATGACTAATTTTCTAGTCAGGTAGCCTCGCAGACTAATCGCTCCGCGCAGCTTGTCAAGGGAGGGCTGGCGCCGCAGTTCCCCAACGGTAGAGATCGCTCAAGGCCGCCGCTGCACACGGCGCCCGCCGTTCTCGCGCTCCGCTAGAATGCGCATTCGGGCGCACTGCGCCGCTTTTCGTCGCCTCATCGACAATTCATGCGGGCCTATCTCGACTTCATGCGCCATGTGCGCGACCACGGCAGGCGCAAGGACGACCGTACCGGAACCGGCACGCTCTCGGTGTTCGGCTACCAGATGCGTTTCGATCTCGCCGCAGGCTTCCCGCTGCTGACCACCAAGAAGGTGTTCACCAAGGCGATCGTGCACGAACTGCTCTGGTTCCTGAAGGGCGACACCAACATCGACTACCTCAAGGCCAACGGCGTAACGATCTGGGATGAATGGGCCGACGCCAATGGCGATCTCGGCCCCGTGTACGGCTATCAGTGGCGATCCTGGCCCACCTCAGGGGGTCAGAACATCGACCAGATGGCGAACCTGGTGGCCGACATCAGGCGCAATCCCGACTCGCGCCGCCTGATCGTTTCCGCCTGGAATGTGGGCGATATCCCACGAATGAAACTGGCGCCTTGCCACGCGTTCTTCCAGTTCTACGTTGCCGACGGGCGCCTGTCCTGTCAGCTCTACCAGCGCAGTGCCGACATCTTTCTTGGCGTGCCCTTCAACATCGCGTCGTATGCCCTGCTCACCCACATGGTGGCGCAACAGTGCGACCTGGACGTCGGCGACTTCGTCTGGTCCGGCGGAGACTGTCACCTGTACCTCAACCACCTCGAACAGGTCGACACCCAGCTTGGCCGCGAGCCATTCCCGCCGCCGCGCCTGGTGCTGGGACCGCGCCCGCCAACACTATTCGACTATGCGTTCGACAGCATCGGATTCGCGGACTACCAGCATCACCCGGCGCTGAAGGCGCCAGTCGCCGTCTGACCTGCCGCTTGGCGCAGCGCCAGGCCGAAAAGCCGGTTGCCGAAGCAGAACGAAGGACTCTCGGACAAAAAAAGCCCGCCGGGAGGAGGGTGGCGGGCAAGGGGGTTCCGATGGACGGAGACTTGGCCCGCTCCGAGAGGCTCCGGGCGTACGCCGCCCGGGGGCGCCTGACCAGGTGGACTAGACGATGCTCCGCGCCGCGTTGACGCGCTCGGCCAATGCCTCGAGCGCTGCCTGTTGCGTGCGCAATTCCTCGTCTCGTGATTCGGTTCGCTTCTCGTCAATCGCGCCCGCGCGGCTTGGCAGCCAATACTGGGAAAACTCCGGCGCGTACGTCGACATGACGATCTCGATTGATGGGTAATTGAATGCATCATATAAAGCAATCGTCATGCCAAAACGTCGAACGCGCCGGACAAAGCGTCTCGGCGGCGCTGGTTTCACTCGGTACGGGGCAACGATTCCGACCGCGCCTGGCGGTCGATCGCCGGTCGGCCGCGGGACCCTTTGTCGCAAACCGCCGACAGCATTCATGACAAAGGCATTAAGTTGATGATTTCAGAGCAATATAGCTGTCGCCATCACCCGACAAGCATTTCCTGACTTGCCCATTATTTGCCCTCCTTGAACATCGCCGGCTCGAGGCGGTGCCGCTGCAGCAGCTTGTAGAACTCGGTGCGGTTTCGCTTCGCAAGCTGCGCGGCCTGGGTGACGTTGCCACCGGTGATCTTGAGCAGCCTGACCAGATAATCACGCTCGAAGGTCTTGCGCGCCTCTTCGAAAGGCACCATGGCCGCGGCGTCCTCCTTGAGTGCGCTTTGCACCAGCATGGCCGGAATGACCGACGTCGTGGTCAACGCAAGCGCCTGCTCAAGCAGGTTGAGGAGCTGGCGCACGTTGCCAGGCCAAGGTGCCGCGACCAGCAACGCCATCGCGTCGGGCGCCAGTTTTGGGGCTGGCTTGCGGTAGCGCTCGGCGAGACTGCGCAGAAAATGCGCGGCGAGCACCGGGATGTCCTCCGGCCGCTCGGCCAGCGTGGGTAACTTCAGCGACACGACGTTGATCCGGTAATACAGGTCCTCGCGGAACTGCCCCGAAGCCTTCTGCGCGTCGAGGTCGCGATGCGTGGCGGAGATCACCCGCGCGTCGATCGGGACGGACTGCGTGGATCCGACCGGCCGCACCTCCCCTTCCTGCAACGCGCGCAGCAGCTTGACCTGCAGGGACAACGGCATGTCGCCGATTTCGTCCAGCAACAGGGTGCCGCCGTCGGCCGCCTGAAACAGGCCCTTGTGCGCCTGCACCGCACCGGTGAACGCGCCGCGGGCATGTCCAAAAAGCTCGGATTCGAGGAGATCCCCGGGAATCGCGCCACAATTGACGGCCACGAACGGACCGTCCCGCCGCGGACTCGCCCGGTGGATGGCGCGGGCCAGCAACTCCTTGCCGGTGCCGGAGTCACCATGAATGAGGACGCTGGCATCGGAGTCCGCCACGAGTTTGGCCTGCCGCAGCAAATCCTCCATGAGCGGGCTGCGCGTAATGATGCCTTCGCGCCATTCCCCGGTCGCGGCGTCGCCGCGTCCGGCATCGTCACCGGAGAGCTTCAGCGCCGCCGCGACCTTTTGCAGAAGTTCCTGGCTGTCGAAGGGCTTGGTGAGGAAACCGAAGACGCCCCGCTGCGTGGCAGCGACGGCATCGGGAATCGTGCCGTGCGCAGTGAGAATCAGCACCGGCAAACCGGCGTGCTGGCGGTTGATCGCGTCGAACAGTTGCAGGCCGTCGATCCCGGGCATCCTGAGATCGGTCACCACGGCTGCCGGCCGCCGCACGGCGATGGCGGCAAGCGCAGTTTCACCACTTTCGGCGGTTCGCACCCGGTAGCCCGCCGAGGTAAGCCGAAGGCTGATGAGTTTCAGCAAATCGGGGTCGTCATCGACCAGGAGAATGTCGCCGGAGGTCATCGTCTAGCCTCAAAGTTGAATTTCACTGTCCACCGCCTCCGCTGCCACCGGAACCGCCCCCGCCCCCGCCGCCGCCACCCCCGCCACCGCTGCGCACGCGATCGCGCAGCAAACTGCGCTCCATCTGCCGCAGCGCCTCGAGTTTCTGCAGAGCGGCGTCCGCTTTTTGCTGCTCTTCGCGGACCGCCCGCTGGCGGCCGGCGACCTGCACCTGCAGCACCGCAGCGAGTCGCTTGACCTCGGGCGAGCCCGGATTGCTCTTCGCCACGTTGCCAAAAAGCTGCAGGGCGCGCTGGTCGTCCTGCGGATTGGCGCCCGAAAGCGAATAGAGGACCGCAAGCCGGACCCGGTTCACGTCGGTACGCTGGCGCGCCAGGGTCTGCGTCATTTTTTCGATTTCGCGCCGGATGTCGTCCTGCCCGAGCGCTCCGTAGCGCTGCAGCTCGACCAACAGCTTGGCGAGCTCGGCGGCCTCCGGGTCCTGTACAACGACAATCGTCGGCGCCGGCGCGGGCGCCGCGGCAGGTGGCACGGCAATGGGTGACGGGGCCGCCATCGCCAACGGATCCGGCTGCGGCGATGGGACCGGCGACGTTGGTTCGGGCTGTGCCCTTGGCGCCTGCACTTCGGTCGAATCCATTTCCACCGGCTCGATCGGCTCGAGCGGAGGGTACTCGACCAACGGGGTCGGCACCTGCGCCAGCTCGGGTTCGTACTGTTCCTCGATGGTCACCGGTGGCGGCGGCGCGATTGCGCAGCCGGCGAGCCAAGCGCAAAGCGCGAACATCGACGCGGCGCGGCACCATCTGCCCACTATCGCGGCTCCCCCGCGGCAACGGACGCGGCCGCCACCCGCAGGAATCTGCCGCCCGCGCCGGTCCCGGCCGCCAGTGGCAGCGACAACCGGAACCGCGTTCCGCGCTGTCCGTCGGCGCGGTCCAGCACCTCGAGCCGCCCTGCATGCGCCACCGTGTATTCCCGCGCGATTGCGAGACCAAGGCCAGTGCCCTTGACCTTTCCGTCGATCGGCGCCCTGCCCGAGTAGAAGGAATCGAAAATCTGCGCACGCTCGGCCGGGGTGATCCCAGGGCCGCGATCGACGACGTCGAGCACGGCGCAACCGTCATGCGGGACAAGCCGGATCTCGACGACGTCCGATCGAGGTGAATACTTAATCGCGTTGGACAAAAGGTTGTCGACGATGGTGCGCAGCTTCTCGGTGTCGCCGACCACGCTGACCGGCTGAAGCTCGGTCTCCATCGTGATCATCCTGCCGAGCGCGGCAAGCTTCTGCTCGCGCAGCACCCGGCGGACTACCTCCGACAGTTCCACGGGCCCGAGCGTCACTGGTTCCATTGCCCGCGTCTGATGATAGGTGAGCAGATCCTCGATCAGCTTTTGCAACGACAGCGTATTCTCGCGGACGATACGCACGATATCGCGCTGCTCGGGAGTCAACTGTCCACCGACGTTGTCGCGCAGGAGTTCGGCGCCCTCGCGTACCGCCGTAAGCGGAGTCTTGAGTTCGTGCGAAACGTGCCGCAGGAAGCGGTTCTGCTGTTGCTCGAGATCGCGCAGCCGCGTACGCAACCATTCCAGTCGCTGGCCGACATAGCGCAGGTCCTGCGGCCCATTGACCTCGACAGGTTGCGTGAAATCGGCGGTGCCCATCAGCCGAATTGCCTGGTCCAGCTGCCTGATCGGTCGCGCAATCAGCACCGCGAAAACGATCGCCAATGCGAGGGCGATTCCCGCGGCGGCCGCCGTCAGGTACAGCCATTTCTCGCGGCCCTGCGTGGCGGTGTCCTGCAGCCTCTCGATGGCCCGTTGCGTGAGCTGGTTGGTGACCGCGAGCATGTCCTGCGCCCCCTCCACCAGCCGGCCGTACCCGTCGGCGATCGCCGCCACATCGGCAGCTGATCGCCCCGGCGCTGCGAGGAGGCCTTGCATCCGTTCCTCGTTCAATCCAAGCGCCGCCACCGCAGTCAATTGCTCCTGTTCGAGCGGGAGCCTGGTCAGTTGCTGCTGGGTCTGGCGGAACTCGGCACGCTTCAGCGCATAGTCTTCAAGCAATGCCGCATCATCGAGAATCAGTTGCTGACGCGCGATACGCTCGAGCGTGGTCGCCTGCTCGACCAGCAACCGGCTCGACCGGCCCGCCTGCGACGCCTGCAGCACTTCCTGGCGGCTCTGGGTCGCCAGACGGTCCAAAGAGAGAATCAACTCGGCGAGCGCGTACAGCAGCGGCAGACTGACAAGCAGAAAGCCCAACAGAATGAATTTTAGAATGGAGCGCGGGTAATACACGCGAATCGTCGGGCGATATAATTGCTTCCATTATGGCACCGCCTCCGCCCCTGCGGCGTCCGGCGCGGTGCCCGATCCGTGCGCCCGCGCTGCACCCGCCCTGAGCGGCGGGCCAACTTCCGACACCATGAACTCCTCCGGGCCTTCCGCACCCAACAATCGTCCGGCGCTGGCGCTGATCGCCGCCGTGGCCCGCAATGGCGTCATCGGCGCCAACAATGCGCTGCCGTGGCGACTCCCCGATGATCTCGCGCGTTTTCGCACACTCACGACCGGGCACTCGGTGATCATGGGGCGCAAGACCTGGGCGTCCATCGGACGCCCACTTCCGGGACGGCAGAACATCGTGGTCACCCGGCAAGGTGATCTTGATCTGCCGGGAGTCGACGCCGCGGCGACTTTCGAGGCGGCGATGGACCTCGTGCGCCTGCCCGCTCCGGCGTACTGCATCGGTGGCGGCGAGCTCTATGCGTTGGCTCTCCCGCATGCGCTGCGGTTGAACCTGACGGAAATCGACGCCGATTTCGCGGGCGATGCCCGTTTCCCGGACTTCGACCGTTCCGCATGGCAGGTGACCGGACGGGAATCACGCACCACGCCCGCGGGCCTCGCCTACGCCTTCGTCGACTATCTTCGCAACGCGTCCGCGATCCCCGACCGATAGGGTCGTGGCCGCGGCGGGCGAGGCCATTGCGGACGGCCGAACGTTTTTTGGCGATAATGTCGACTTTCCCGCACCCGGTTGGCGACACCGAACTCGTCGTTCGGCACCGGTGCGGCGCAGCTCCCTGGCCGGGATGACGGAACTGGTAGACGTAGCGGACTCAAAATCCGCCGATAGCGATATCGTGAGGGTTCGAGTCCCTCTCCCGGCACCATGGTCGATTCGACCGCCGCCGCGGCGCGAACGTTGCCGTGCCAGCCGCGGAGCCTGCCGGCAAACCCACCTCGCCGCGGCTTGCACCCCACCTCCGTTGCACCACTTTTCGCGATGACACTCACGCTCGCCGACTTCGACTACGCCCTGCCGCCGGAACTCATCGCCCAGGCGCCGCCGGAACGGCGCGGCGACAGCAGGCTGCTGCGCGTCGGGCCAAATGCATTGGTCGACCACTTCTTCGCCGACCTGCCGTCGCTGCTGCTTCCCGGCGACCTCGTCGTATTCAACGACACGCGCGTGATCCATGCCCGGGTCTTCGCCGAAAAAGCGACCGGCGGAAAGGTCGAGATCATGGTCGAACGCCTGGTTGGCGACGCCGAAGCGCTGGTCCAGCTGCGCGCCAGCCACGCCCCTGCCCCAGGAGCGACGCTGCGCCTCCCCGGCGGCGCGCAGGCTACCGTGGTGGGCCGCGACGAGCGCTTCTTTCGCCTGGTTTTCGCGCTGCCCGAACCACTCCCGGAGTGGCTTGAGACGCACGGCCGCGTGCCGTTGCCGCCGTACATCGACCGCGACGCCGGCGCGGACGACGAAGCGCGCTACCAGACCGTGTATTCGCGCAACCCCGGTGCAGTAGCCGCGCCTACCGCGGGACTGCATTTCGATGCGGCGCTCCTCGACCGACTCGCCGTCGCCGGTCTCGAGTACGCATACGTCACGCTGCACGTCGGCGCAGGGACCTTCGCACCGGTCAAGGAGGAGGATCTGTCGCAACATCGGATGCATAGCGAGTGGTACTCATTGCCCTCGGCCACCGTCGATGCCATTGCCGCCGCCCGCGCACGCGGCGGACGCGTCCTCGCCGTGGGTACCACGACGCTGCGCGCGCTGGAGTCGGCCGCGCTCGCTCCGGGTGGTCTCGCATCCGGAGCGGCCGAGACCACGCTTTTCGCGACGCCAGGTTTCAACTTTCGCGTCGTCGACCGACTGCTCACCAATTTTCACCTGCCGCGCTCGACCTTGCTCATGCTGGTGAGCGCCTTCGCCGGCATCGAGAACATTCGACGCGCCTACGCGCACGCGATCGCCGGGCGCTACCGCTTTTTCAGCTATGGCGACGCCATGCTGCTTGAACCCGCAGCGGGGCCCGCAGTTCGCCGAGTGACGCCGTAGCCCGACACCGGGTAATGATAAAGCGTCGCCACCGGACGACATCGGCGCGGAATCGCCATTTCCATGCAACATTAATCACGGGGACCTGACGGTTTTCCGACGATCTGGCTTGTCGTCCCATGCTGGAGACGCTACTCTCAGAACAACTGAATTCGTAGCGGAAATCCGCCGGCCAAAGCTGTAGACGACGGAATCCGCAATTCCATGAAGCCTTGCCTGTTCCGCCCCGGCGCGATTCGATCGCTGCTCGCTGCCGTTGCCCTGATCGCCATAACTGTTCCCGCCCACGCAGCTCGCGTGGGTGTGCTCGCCAACAGGTATTCGACCGAGACCGCCGCAGAATTCGCCAATCGGATTCCGTCGCACACCTTCAAGGGCATCGACACTTCGATTTCCGTCCCCGGCGTGCAGTCGCTGATCGAGTCGTTCGACGTGGTGCTGGTATTCGAGGATGAACGGTTCACCAGTGCGCCGTTCGTCGGCAAGGCTGCCGCTGCGTTCGCGGAAAGCGGTCGCGTGGTGGTCATCGGGACCTTCTACGATCAGGATCGCAGCGATTCGCCCGCGTCCGGCAACCCGAATGGCTGGGGCCCCCTCGAACTGATCGATCCGAACACGACCGATGGCCGCGGCACCCCCTATGCGCCGCGGACCCTCGACGTCGCGACCCTCCGGCAACACGTCCTTACCCGCGGGGTGACTTCGCTCACCAGCGCAAAGTTCGCCGGCGGCAACCAGGCCAAGCCCGGTACCACGGTGGTCGCTTGGTGGAAAGAACCGAATGCACGTGGCCTGGGCGACCCGGCAATCGCCTACCGGATCACCAACAAGGCCTGCGTGATCCATGTGGCCATCGCCCCGAGTTATCCGTTCCTCCCGGGCGCCAGCTCGGACTTCACGGGGGATTTCCATCGCGCCTGGCGCAACGCCTTCGACTTTGCGGCCCAGCGCTGCGTAGGGGAGGCGGTCGACGCTTTTGGCCCGGACCCGATGGCGATTCCGACGCTTTCGCGTTGGGGACTGGTGCTTACGGGACTGCTGTTCGCCGGCCTGGCGTTCGGGCAGCGGCGACGCCTCAAGCGCCGCTAGAGAATTCGCGGTCCGCCACCGGGCGGCCGCAGGCAGCGAACGAGCCTCCATGCGCTTCACGGTTCTGGCCACATCGGGTGAATCCCGGCGCGGGCGTCTCGAACTCGCCCACGGGGTGGTCGAGACCCCGGTTTTCATGCCTGTCGGCACCTACGGAACGGTCAAGGCGATGGCGCCCGACGAACTCGTCACGATCGGTGCGCAGATCGTCCTCGGCAATACCTTCCACTTGTGGCTGCGGCCCGGTCTGGAGGTCATCGGCGCGCACCAGGGACTGCACCGGTTCATGGGCTGGGAGCGTCCGCTGCTCACCGACTCCGGCGGTTTTCAGGTGTTCAGCCTCGGGCCATTGCGCAAGGTTGCCGAGGAAGGCGTGACCTTCGCCTCGCCGGTCAATGGCGACCGCCTGTTCCTGACCCCCGAATTGTCGATGCAGATCCAGCGTGTGCTCGATTCCGATATCGTCATGATCTTCGACGAATGCACGCCCCATCCGATCGCGCACGAAGACGCGGCGGAATCGATGGCGCTGTCGCTGCGTTGGGCACGGCGTTCGCGCGACGAGTTTGATCGTGGCGGCAATCCGAACGCGCTGTTCGGCATCGTCCAGGGTGGCATGTACGACGACCTTCGCGACGAGTCGCAGGGGGAACTCGAGCGCATCGGTTTCGCCGGCTACGCGATCGGCGGGCTGTCGGTGGGCGAGCCGAAGGAGGAGATGCTGCGCGTGCTTGCGCGCACCGGTGGGCGCCTGCCGGCGGATCGCCCGCGTTACCTGATGGGCGTCGGTACGCCGGAGGATCTGGTCGCCGGCGTGACCGCGGGCATCGACATGTTCGATTGCGTGATGCCGACTCGCAATGCCCGAAACGGCTGGCTGTTCACCCGTTTCGGCGACGTCAAGATCCGCAATGCCAGGCACCGGACCGACACGGGTCCGGTCGACCCGACCTGCGCCTGCTACGCCTGCCGCAATTTCTCGCGCGCCTACCTGCACCACCTAAACCGGGTCAACGAGATCCTGGGCGCGCGGCTGGCCACCATTCATAACCTTTTCTACTACCACCAGCTGATGTCCGAACTGCGCGATGCGATCGCCGCGGACGCCCTGTTGGCCTACGTCGCCCGGTTCCGGTTGGAGCGCTCTCGCGTGCTAGAATAGACAGTTGACGAACGCGCGGGCTTGGCGGTTGTCCCGAGGGACTGTCCGGAGACCCGTCAGCGTATGCATGCGCCCGCCTCGCGGGAGGCAGAATCAAGTTGTTGTCACAACCGCCATTGGAGGATCCACCGTGCTGATCAGCCCAGCCTACGCCCAGGCAGCCGCCGCGACACCGGGCGCGGATTACATGACGTTTCTACCGATGATCGCCATCTTCGTGGTGTTTTATTTCCTGCTGATCCGCCCGCAGCAGAAGCGGGCCAAGGAGACCAAGGCGATGCTCTCGGCGCTGCAAAAGGGCGATGAAGTCGTCACCGCCGGCGGCGTCGTCGGCCGCATTGCCAAGCTCACCGACCAGTATGCGGCGATCGAAATCTCTCCGCAGGTCGAGATCAGCGTGCAACGCTCCGCCATTTCGCAGCTGCTGCCCAAAGGCACGATCAAGGCGCTCTGAGCGCGGTGCCCGCAGCGCGCTCCGGCGCGTCGGCGGACACCCGCAAACGCCCTGTTTCCTGCCTCGTCAACGCCCGCCAGCCGCAATCCGTTCGGGCCCCATTCAACTCGGCCGCATGACATGAACCGCTATCCGCTCTGGAAATTCGTCATCATTGCCGTCGCGCTGTTCGTCGGCTTTTTCTACACGCTGCCGAATTTCTTTCCCGAGGTTCCGGCCGTGCAGGTTTCCTCGGCACGCGTGAAGATCGACACTTCGGTGCTGGCCAGCGTCGAGTCGGCGCTGACCGAGGCCAGTATTCCGTTTCGCGGCGCCTCTTTGGACGCGACCGGCATCAAGGTCCGTTTCGCCGACCCGGATACGCAACTGAAAGCGAAGGACGCGCTGCAGTCCAGGCTCGGCGAGAACTACATCGTCGCGCTGAACCTCCTGTCGTCGTCACCCCAATGGCTGACCGCAATCGGCGCATTGCCCATGTACTTGGGCCTCGACCTGCGCGGGGGAGTGCACTTCCTGCTGCAGGTCGACATGAAGGCGGCGCTGGACAAGGCGGCTGATCGTTACGCAACCGACCTGCGCTCGCTGCTGCGCGGCGAAAAACTCCAGTACTCGGGCATTACCCGCGAAGGCCCCAACGTCGCCATGCGCTTCAAGGATGGGGCCGAGCGGACCCGCGCGCGGCTTGTCATCGAGAAAAACTATCCCGACCTGCTGCTGCGCGAGACCGAGCCCGCGAGCGGCGACCTGCGCCTGATCGCCGGCCTCAAGCCGGAGGCGCAGAAGCGCATCCAGGACGGCGCGGTCGCCCAGAACATCCAGATCCTGCGCAACCGTGTCAACGAACTGGGCGTGGCCGAGCCGATCATTCAGCAGCAAGGCGCCGAACGCGTCGTCGTTCAGCTACCCGGCGTACAGGACACGGCGCGGGCCAAGGACATCCTCGGCCGGACCGCATCGCTTGAAATCCGCATGGTCAACGACGAACCCGGCGCGCTCGAGGCGGCGCAGGGCGGCAGCGTGCCCGTCGGCAGCGACCTGTTCACCGAGCGCGGAGGCACGCCGCTGGTGGTGCGCCGGCAGGTTGTACTGACGGGGGACCGCATCAGCGACGCGCAGCCCGGATTCGACCAGCGCACCAACGAGCCGGCGGTGCACGTGAACCTCGACGGCACCGGCGCCCGCATCTTCAAGGAAATCACCCGCGAAAACGTCGGCAAGCGGATGGCCATCGTCCTGGTCGAGAAGGGCAAGGCCGAAGTCATCACCGCGCCGGTGATACGCGAGGAAATCGGTGGCGGCCGCGTGCAGATCAGCGGGCGGATGACCACGCGCGAGGCGAACGACGTCGCGCTGCTGATGCGCGCCGGCGCGCTGGCCGCGCCGATGGAAATCGTCGAGGAGCGCACGGTCGGGCCGTCGCTCGGCAGGGAGAACATCGACAAGGGCTTCGACTCGGTGACCTATGGATTCATCGTCCTGGCGATCTTCATGTGCGTCTACTACATGCTGATGGGCATCATCTCGACCATCGCACTTATCGTCAACCTGCTGCTGCTGGTTTCATTGCTGTCGATGCTGCAGGCGACGCTGACTTTGCCGGGCATTGCGGCCATTGCGTTGACGCTCGGAATGGCGATCGACGCCAACGTGCTGATCAACGAACGCATTCGCGAGGAGCTGCGCTGGGGCGCAACGCCTCACGCCGCGCTGCAGATGGGCTACGAGCGCGCCTGGGGCACGATCTTCGATTCGAACATCACGACGCTGATCGCCGGTGTCGCATTGTTCCTGTTCGGCTCCGGACCGGTGCGCGGCTTCGCCGTGGTGCACTGCCTCGGCATCCTCACGTCCATGTTCTCTGCGGTGTTCGTCTCACGCGGCATCGTCGCGCTGATCTACGGCAACCGCAAGAAACTCGACGGTATCTCGATCGGCCAGGTGTGGCGTCCGGGCAATACGACACCACCCGCGCCGGCCAAGACCTAGACCGCCCGCGAAGCTGACCTTTCGAGCGAACGCCAGGAAACATCATGGAATTTTTCAGAATCAGGCGCGATATCCCGTTCATGCGGTTCGCGCTGGTATTCAACGTGATCTCGGTGGTCACGTTCCTGCTGGCCGTGATCTTCCTCGCCTGGAAGGGACTCAATCTCGGCGTGGATTTCCGCGGCGGGACGGTGATCGAAGTCACCTACGGCCACGCCGTCGATTTCAATCGCGTGCGCGGCGCGCTCGACAAGCTGAATCTGAGCGAGTACACGGCGCAGTCCTTCGGGCAGTCCAATACCGCCCTGATCCGCCTGCCGCTCAAGGAAGGCGCCTCGAGCGCGGCGCTGTCGGAACGCGTGATGAGTGCGCTGAGGGATGACGACCCGTCGGCCACGCAGCAGCGGGTCGAGTTCGTCGGCCCGCAGGTGGGGCGCGAACTCTACGAGAACGGCGCACTCGCGCTGCTGCTGGTTTCCCTGGGCATCGTCGGCTATCTGGCGCTGCGCTTCGAGTGGCGCTTCGCCATCGCGGCGATCGTCGCCAATCTCCACGACGTCATCATCATCCTGGGCTTTTTCGCGATGTTCCAGTGGGAGTTCTCGCTGCCGGTGCTCGCAGCGGTTCTCGCGGTGCTGGGTTACTCGGTCAACGAGTCGGTGGTCATCGCCGACCGGATTCGGGAAAATTTCCGCAAGATGCGCAAGGTGCCGGTCACGACGGTCATCGACAACGCGATCACCAGCACGATCTCGCGTACCATGATCACCCATGGCAGTACCTTGCTCATGGTGTTGTCGATACTGTTCTTCGGTGGCGAAACGCTGCACTACTTCTCGCTCGCGCTGACCATCGGCATCTGCTTCGGCATCTATTCATCGGTGCTGGTCATGGCGCCGCTGGTCATGTGGATGGGGGTATCCCGCGAGGATCTGGTCAAGTCCGACAAGAAAACCGGCGGTCCGGCCGGCGACAAGATCCTTCCCTAGGCCGGGATCGAGCATTGCCGTTGCCCAGGGCTGACGGACTCGCCTGGCGGCGCCCGATTCGGCGACGCCACCAGGCCCCTGGTCCCGCCGCGAGGCGATCGGCACGCCCACCCGCGATCACCAATCCGCCCGGGACATGCTGACCACGTTCTTCTATTCGCTGCTCTCGCTCGACCAGACGCTGGCCAACATCGCCGGCCAGTACGGGCCATGGCTGTACCTGCTGTTGTTCGTGGTCATCTTCGCCGAGACGGGGCTGGTGATCTTCCCGCTGCTGCCCGGCGATTCGCTGCTGTTCATCGCCGGCACGGTCGTCGCAACGACCGGGCTCAACCTTCACCTGCTCATCGCTTTGCTGATCGCTGCGGCGATCCTCGGCGACTCGGTCAATTACGCCATCGGGCACTACATCGGCCCGAAGGTTTTCGACAGGCAGGATTCGCGCTGGTTCAAGCAGGAGTATCTGCGCCGGACGCAGGCCTTCTACGACAAATACGGGGCGGTCACCATCATCATCGGCCGCTTCGTGCCCATCGTCCGCACCTTCGCGCCCTTCCTCGCGGGCGTAGCCGGATTGCGCTATGGGCGCTTTCTTGCGTACAACGTGATCGGCGGCGTGGTGTGGGTCACCACGCTGGTCTACGCAGGCTACCTGTTCGGCAACATTCCGTGGGTAAAGCAGAATTTGACGTGGATCGTGATCGGAATCGTCGTGGTCTCGCTGATTCCCGCCTTCACCACTTTTCTCCAGGAATGGCGCGCGCGGCGATCACCGCGGGCCTGACCGACCGGCTCAGATCCGCTGCGCGAGCGCGGCAGCGTTGCCGATGTAGGTCGACGGCGTCAGCGCCATGAGTCGCGCCTTCGCTTCCGCGGGAAGATCGAGGCCATCGATGAACGCGTGCAGCACAGCCTGCGTCATGCCGCTGCGTCCCCGCGTCAACGCCTTCAACTGCTCGTAGGGGTTGGCGACGCCGTAACGCCGCATCACCGTCTGGATCGGTTCGGCAAGCACCTCCCAGTTGGCGTCGAGGTCCGCCGCCATCCGTGCCGGATCGACGTCGAGCTTTCCGAGCCCCTGCCGCAGCGAACTCCAGCCCAGCAGGGCGTGGCCGATCGCGACGCCCATGTTGCGCAGGACGGTTGAATCGGTGAGGTCGCGCTGCCAGCGGGAAATCGGCAACTTCTCCGCGAAATGACGCAACAAGGCATTGGCGATGCCGAGGTTGCCCTCGGAGTTCTCGAAGTCGATCGGATTGACCTTGTGCGGCATCGTCGACGAACCGACCTCGCCTTCGGTGAGACGCTGGCGAAAATAGCCGAGCGAGATGTAACCCCAGAGATCGCGATCAAGATCGAGCAGGATCGTGTTCGCGCGCGCGATCGCGTCGAACAATTCGGCCATGTAGTCATGCGGCTCGATCTGCGTCGTGTAGGGGTTGAATTCGAGTCCAAGCCGTCCGACGACGCGCGCCGCGAGGCGCTCCCAGTCGACGTCGGGGTAGGCCGCGACGTGGGCGTTGTAATTACCGACGGCCCCATTGATCTTGCCCTTGATCGGCACCCGCTCGATGGCGACAATCTGGCGCTCCAGCCGCGCGTAGACATTGGCGATCTCCTTGCCGAGCGTCGTCGGCGTTGCCGCCTGGCCGTGGGTACGCGACAGCATCGGCGTCGCCGCATGCGCGTGCGCCAGGGCGCGCAGGTCGGCGGCGATGCCGCGCAGTGCCGGCAGGACCAAGTCGTGGCGTGCGCCGGCGAGCGCCAGGCCATGCGCCAGATTGTTGATGTCCTCGGAGGTACAGGCGAAGTGAATGAACTCGGCTGTACGCGCGACTTCGGGGACGGAGGCAAACCGCTCCTTCAGCCAGTATTCGACGGCCTTGACGTCGTGGTTGGTCTTGCGTTCGATTGCCTTGACGCGGGCCGCATCGGCGGGAGCAAATGCCGCCGCGACCGCGGCGATCTCGGCCAGCGTGGCGGGTGAAAACGGCGACACTTCGGCGATGCTGGAGTCCTCGGCCAGCGCTTCGAGCCAGGCCAGTTCGACGCGAATCCGATTCCGGACCAGACCGAATTCGGAAAAGTGCGCGGCAAGCGGCGCGACCTTTGCCGCATACCGGCCGTCCAGCGGCGAGAGCGCGGTCAACGCATGAAGGTCAGCATCGGCAGCCATTCGTCGGCCTCGCTACGGAACTTCATTTTATCACGGCGCCCTCGCCGTTTCGGCGCCAAGCCGGAGGCCGGAGTCGGTCGACGCACCAATGCTACAATTTCTTTTTTTCGCTGCCATGCGTCGAACCTTCGTGCTCAAACTGATCAGTTCTCCGGCAAGTCCCTACTCGCGCAAGGTGCGAATCGCCCTTGCCGAGAAAAAAATCAAGTACCAGCTGGAAGACGCGTCGCCCTGGGGCGCGACCAATCCGGTGCACGAGTGGAATCCGCTGGGCAAGGTTCCCACGCTGGTGCTCGACGACGGCACGCAGATCTACGACTCCCGCGTCATCGTCGAATACCTGGACACGGTGAGCCCGGTCTCGCGGCTGATTCCCGAACCAGGCCGAGAGCGAATCGCGGTCAGGCGCTGGGAAGCTCTGGCCGACGGGATCTGCGACGCGGCCATCGCCGCGGTGCTCGAAAGCCGGCGGCCGGCGCAGCAGCAGAGCAAGGAATGGATCGCCCGCCAGCACCACAAGGTGCGCTGCGGCGTCGCCGATCTGGCTCGCGAACTCGGCGGGAGGGCGTGGTGCAGCGGCGATGCCAGCGACGATGCCGGCGGCGGTGCCTATTCGCTCGCCGACATCGCGACCGGCTGTGCGCTGGGCTACCTCGACCTGCGTCAGCCGGAATTCGACTGGCGCGACGACTATCCCAACCTCGGTCGGCTGGCCGAGACACTTTCCATGCGCACTTCGTTCCAGGACACGGCTCCACCGCCGACCGCCTGAAATCGGCCCCGGACAGCGCCGCTGCACCGAACCGCGTCCCGTTTCCACAGTAAAGAAAGGCCCGCATCGCTGCGGGCCTTTTGACTTGCTGCCGGCTCACGCCGGCATCGGCATGCTCAGGCGCCCTGCGTATTCAGCGTATCGCCGACCAGGTTCGGATACCGGACGTGCTCGACCAGCTCCTGCACCTCCCTGTCCGGAGCCGGGGTCAGCAGGCTGACGATGATGATCACCGCGAAGCCCAACGGAACACCCCAGACACCCGCCGAGATCGAACTGATTCCCCACCAGGTATGTTCGGCGACCGAGCCGGTGACGCCGAACACTCCGCGCAGCCAGCCCTGGGTCGTGATCATGTAATACAGGGTGATACCCACACCGGCAAGCATGCCCAGTACCGCGCCATACTTGTTGGCCCGTTTCCAGAAAATGCCCAGTGTCAGCGCCGGGAAGAAGCCTGCCGCGGCGATCGAGAATGCCGCCGACACGAGGAACAGGATATCCGCCGGCTTCTTTGAGGCCATCCATGCCGCAAGCACCGCCACCACCAGCAGCAGCATCTTCGACACCGTGACCCGGCGGGTCGTCGATGCGCTCGGATCGAGCATCTTGTAGTAGAAGTCGTGCGACAACGCGTTGGCGATCGTCAGCAGCAGGCCATCCGCGGTCGACAGCGCCGCCGCCAGACCACCCGCCGCGACCAGGCCCGACACCACGTACGGCAAGCCGGCAATTTCCGGCGTGGCAAGCACCACGATGTCACCGCCGATCGCGATCTCCGCCAGCTGGACGATGCCATCCTTGTTGATGTCGACGATCGACAGCAGACTTGGATCTACTCTGGACCACGATGCCACCCACTGCGGCAGTGTCGAGAAATCCGAGCCTACAAGGAACGAGTAGACATCGTATTTCACCAGCACCGCCAGCGCGGGCGCCGTGAAATACAGCAGGAAGATGAAAAAAAGCGACCAGAACACCGATTTCCGCGCATCCTTCACCGAGGGCGTCGTGTAGTACCGCATCAGGATATGAGGCAGCGCCGCCGTGCCCACCATCAGGCAGAACACCAGCGCCAGGAAGTTGCGCCGCGACAGATTGCGCGCCTCGTCGTCCTTGCCCGGGAAAGCCTCGGCATGGCGTATCGGCGGATTGGCGCGCTTGGCCAGCCCCGCCTCCTTCGACCAGGCGCTCTTTGCGGCCGCCGCATCGGGGGGATAGGCAGCGAGCGCCTTTTTGGCCGCGTCGATGGTGTCCGGCGCGGCGTTGTCGGCCTCGGCCTTGGCTACGACGGCGGCCAGCGCGGCCTTGCCGTCGGCGTAGGACTTGTCGACGTCCTTCAGCTTGGCAGCACCTGCCGCCGCGCGCTGCTTGAAGATGTCGCGGACCTGGAGTTCCTTCGGGTCCTTGATGAGTTCCGCCTCACGCGCGGTCACCTTCTCGAGCACCTTGCCGTAGACGAACTGCGGCAGCGGGATGCCGGTGGCCTTCACCGAAAGCCAGACGACCGGGATCATGTAGGCGATGATCAGGATGATGTACTGCGCCACCTGCGTCCAGGTCACCGCGCGCATCCCGCCCAGGAACGAGCACACCAGGATACCGCCCAGACCCAGGAAGACCCCGAGTTCGAACTGCACGCCGGTCAGGCGCGTGGTGATGAGCCCGACACCGTAGATCTGTGCCACCACGTAGGTGAATGAGCACAGGATCGCGGCCAGCATACCGACCAGGCGAGGAAGATTGCCACCGTAGCGGGCGCCGAGAAAATCGGGGATCGTGAACTGGCCGAATTTGCGCAGGTAGGGTGCGAGGAACAGCGCCACCAGAACATAACCGCCGGTCCAACCCAGGATGAATTGAAGTCCGTTGAACCCCAGCAGGTACAACGAACCGGCCATCCCGATGAACGATGCCGCGGACATCCAGTCCGCACCGGTGGCCATGCCGTTGAACAGCGCCGGCACCCGTCTCCCGGCGACGTAGTACTCAGCCGCGTCGGAGGTCCGGCTCATCACGCCAATACCGGCGTAAAGGCCGATGGTGGCCATCAGGAACAGATAGCCGATCCAGCGTCGCGGCAGGCCCATCTGTTCCAGAATGGCCAGCGCGACGACGAAGATCAGGAAGCCCCCGGTGTACCAGATGTACACCTTTTTCAGCTGGGCATTGAACGACTTCTGCGAACTGGCGGCGAAAATGCCACCGGAACCCTGTGCCGGGGTGGCCATTATTCTTCCTCCACTTCGTTGACACCGAATTCGTTGTCGAGGTTGTTCATGTAACGGGCGTAGAACCAGATGATCAGTATGTAGACGATCAACGAGCCCTGGGCCGCCATGTAGAACGCGAACGGCCAGCCGAAGAAATTGAAGTTCAGTTCACGTGCGTTGTAGCCCATGACAAACGTGACGACGAACCAGATGAACAGCAGGATTGCCGTGATGCGAAGGTTCTTGCTCCAGTACTCTTGGTGCTTTTCGGTCAATTGCATGGATCGCTCCTCCTGATTGACTGCGGCCATTACACCAACACTGCTTGCCGGGTCGGCAGTCTTGCGCTGCTCCGACGGACTCCGCAGCACCGCCAGACATGCTGACTGGCTGTCGCCAAATTGCGACGAGTATAGGCGGCTTCTTTCCGGGCCAACAAGACCTTTCGCGCCACCCCGCCAAATCGGCTGATTCCATGTCGCAACAACGTGGCCCGGCTCCCGCTGGTTGCGCCGCAGCAAATGGGGCTTTCATGGTCGCTGCGGTGGGCGCAGCCCGGTCTCGCGCGCGAGTTGCCCGGCGACCTTGGGCTCGAATCGCGCCAGATGATCGATGATCTTCTGGGCGCGTTCGGCCTTGCCCAGGTCGAACTGGACCCGGGCTAGCTGGTACCACCCGTAGGGGCTCATCGGCTGCAGTTTGGTGTTGTGCTCCAACGGCGCCACCGCCTCCGCCTTGCGCGACAGGCTGATGAGCGACAGCGCCTTGCCGTAGTAGGCGCGATCGTGTTTGGGATTGGCCGCGATCGCCTGATCGAAGGCAGCCATCGCGGCCTCGTGGTCGTTCAACTCCTGCAGCAGGAAACCACGGTTGAAATGGACCTCGGCCCAACCCGGCTTGAGCGCGACCGCGCGGTCGAATTGCGCGAGCGCCTCGCGCGGCCGTTTCTGCCCGGCCAGTCCGAAGGCGATGCTGGCGATGATCTTCGCATCGTCGGGCGCTGCCTGGAGCGCAAGGCCGAAATAGCGCAGCGCCGCATCGTGTTGGCGAAATCCCTCGCACCACTTCCCAAGTTCGAAGTAGAACCAGCGGCGCAGCCCGGAGCGTGCCGGCGGATCCCGCATCATGGCGCCACGCCCGGGATCGCAAATGCAAGCCACATGAATACGACGGAAAGAATACAGAAGGTCGCGAACGGGACATGCCGGTCTTCGAACACCCGCGGCGTGAGCAGGCGGACGAGCTTGACGAAGGGCGACGTCACGATGCAGATGATCTGGTAGAAAATGTTCCTGTCCCGGTCCCTGCCGGCGAAAATGTAGAGGACGCCCTGCCCAATCAGCGCCATCAGCGCGATTGCCACGACCAGCTGAATCGAACCGAGAAACTGGCGCATCGACGAGATCCTGTCACTGACGCGCGAGAGTTCCGCGCGGCGCGGCCCGGCGGAAACACCGTCGCGCCGCGCATTCTGACAGCAAGCGGTCCCGACGGGTCAACGCCGTCGGGACGCGCCCGCCTGTTCGCGTCTAGTTTTTCTGTTTGAGCTGGTCGAGGATCGCGGGATTTTCGAGCGTCGATGTGTCCTGCGTGATTGCCTCGTCCTTGGCGATGGAGCGCAGCAGCCGGCGCATGATCTTGCCGGACCGCGTCTTGGGCAGGTTTTCGCCGAAGCGGATTTCCTTGGGCTTGGCGATCGAGCCGATTTCCTTGGCGACCCAGTTGCGCAATTCCTTGGCGATTCGGTCGGCGTCCTCACCCGAGGGACGCGTCTGTTTCAACACGACGAACGCGCAGACGGCCTCGCCGGTCGTGTCGTCCGGTCGGCCCACGACCGCAGCCTCCGCCACCAGCGGATTCGCCACCAGCGCCGACTCGATTTCCATGGTCCCCAGTCGGTGCCCCGAGACGTTGAGTACGTCGTCGATCCGGCCCATGATCCGAATGTATCCCTCGAGGTCGCGCGACGCGCCGTCGCCGGCGAGGTAATACTTGCCCTTGAAGTCGTCGGGGTAGTAGTTCTTCTTGAATCTCTCGGGATCACCCCATATCGTGCGGATCATTGCCGGCCACGGTCGCTTGATGACCAGGATGCCGCCCTTGCCCAATTCGACCGAGTGACCAATTTCGTCGACGACGTCGACGATGATCCCTGGCAGCGGAAAGGTGCAGGATCCCGGCTTCAACGGTGTTGCGCCGGGCAACGGCGTGATCAGATGCCCGCCGGTTTCGGTCTGCCACCAGGTGTCCACGATCGGGCAGCGCGAGCCGCCGACGGTCTGGTAGTACCACATCCATGCCTCGGGATTGATCGGCTCGCCGACCGTGCCCAGGATGCGCAGTCGCGACATGTCGTACTTCTTCGGCAGGTCGGCGCCGGCCTTGATCAACGAGCGGATGGCGGTAGGCGCCGTGTAGAAGACGGTGACCTTGTGGTCCTGGATCATCTTCCAGAAGCGACCGGCATCCGGATAGGTCGGCACGCCCTCGAACATCACCTGCGTCGCGCCGCAGGCGAGCGGGCCGTAGGCAATGTAGGTGTGTCCGGTGACCCAGCCCACGTCTGCCGTGCACCAGAAGATGTCGGTGGGTTTGTAGTCGAAGGTCCACAGCATGGTCAGGATCGCGTGCAGCAGGTAGCCACCCGTCGAGTGCTGGACACCCTTGGGCTTGCCGGTCGACCCCGAGGTGTAGAGGATGAACAAGGGATGCTCGGCGTTGACCCAGGCCGGCTCGCAGGCGTCCGGCTGTCCGGCGACGGCGTCGTGCCACCACAGGTCGCGGTCGGCGGTCATTTTCACGTCCGAACCTGTCCGCTGGTACACCCACACGGAGCGAATGCTGTCGCAGCCGCCCATGGTCAGCGCCTCGTCGACCACCGGTTTCAACGGGATCTCGCGGCCGCCGCGGAACTGCCCGTCGGCGGTGATGACGGCAACCGCGCCAGCATCGACGATCCGCTCCTGGATGCTCTTTGCCGAGAATCCGCCGAAAACCACCGAGTGCGTCGCCCCGATGCGTGCGCAGGCCTGCATCGCCACCACCGCCTGGATCGACATCGGCATATAGATCAGCACCCGGTCGCCCGGCTGGATGTCCTTGGCTTTCAATGCGTTGGCGAAACGGCAGACCTCGTGGTAGAGGGCCTTGTAGGTGATGGTGGTGACCTTGCCGTCATCCGCCTCGAAAACGATCGCGATCTTGTCCGGCTGCGTTTTCAGGTGCCGATCGAGGCAGTTGTACGACGCGTTGAGCTCGCCGTCGTGGAACCAGCGGAAGAACGGCGCGTTGGATTCGTCCAGGGTCTTGGTGAACGGTTTCTTCCACAGCAGATGCTCGCGCGCCAAGCGCGCCCAGAAACCCTCAAAGTCACTCTCCGCCTCCGCGCACAGTGCGCGGTAGGCGTCCATGCCGGAAATGTTGGCCTGGCGAACAAAGGCCTCGGCCGGCGGAAAAACGCGATCTTCGTGCAGTACCGATTCGATCTCAGATGACATTTCCGTGTCCTCCCTTTTCAGGTGAATCGTCGTTACGCAGAACGTTGAGTCTACCGAATCCATTGCGCCCGGCACAATGCGCAGTGCATCCGCCTTGAACGCTGGTTGATTTCGATCATGCCGAGGACGCCGGCGGTCCACGACAATTGCTCAGCGGCGTCCTCCTCCGAATCTGCGCCTTTCCAAATGCTAGACTTTCAGGCTCCGTGGATCTCCGGTCGCCCTGGTCGAGGATCGCCGCTCGCAGGTCGCGCAACGAGTCACCGACGAAGCCTCTGCCCTGATCGTGATTCACATCACCTTCCTGCTTTCCGCGCTGGCCATCGCCGCGGTCGACCGGATCATTCCGTCGGCCAAGGCGCGCGTGACCGGCGATTTCAATACCAGCCACTGAAAGGAACGAAAATGCCCGCGATCCGCCAGCAGGATTTCGTCCGCAGCGTCGCCGACGCGCTGCAATTCATTTCCTTCTATCACCCCGCCGACTACATCGAGGCCCTCGCCGCCGCCTACCGCGCCGAGGAATCGCCGGCGGCAAAGGACGCCATCGCCCAGATCCTCACCAATTCACGCATGTGCGCCGAAGGGCACCGTCCGATCTGCCAGGACACCGGAATCGTCGTCGCCTTCGTCAGGGTCGGGATGGACGTGCGCTGGGAGGGCGTGACGATGTCGCTGACCGACATGGTCAACCAGGGCGTGCGCCTCGCCTATATGGACGCCGACAACCGTTTGCGCGGTTCGGTCGTCGCCGACCCGGCAGGCGCGCGAAAAAATACCAAAGACAACACTCCCGCGGTCGTGCATTACGACCTGGTTCCCGGTGACAAGGTCGAGGTGCGAATTGCCGCCAAAGGGGGTGGCTCCGAGAACAAATCGAAGTTCGTCATGCTCAACCCGTCCGACTCCATCGTCGACTGGGTGTTGAAGACCGTGCCGACCATGGGCGCGGGCTGGTGCCCGCCGGGCATGCTCGGAATCGGCATCGGCGGGACCGCCGAAAAGGCCATGCTTCTCGCCAAGGAAGCGTTGATGGAACCGATCGACATGCACGCGCTGATCGCGCGCGGACCGGCGAACAATCTCGAGGAGCTGCGCATCGAGCTCTACGACAAGGTCAACGCGCTGGGCATCGGCGCGCAGGGACTGGGCGGCCTTTCGACGGTGCTCGACGTGAAGATTCTGGATTACCCGACGCACGCGGCGTCCAAGCCCGTGGGCATGATCCCCAATTGCGCGGCGACGCGCCATGCGCACTTCACGCTGGACGGTACCGGCGCGGCGGTCCTGACGCCACCGGATCTCGCCAACTGGCCCGACGTGCAGTGGACGCCCTCGCCGACGGCTCGGCGCGTTGACCTGGATAAGCTCACGCGGGAAGAGGTCGCAACCTGGCAACCGGGCGAAACGCTGCTGCTTTGCGGGCGGATGCTGACCGGGCGTGATGCCGCGCACAAGCGTATCGCCGACCATTTTGCGCGTGGCGAAGCGCTGCCCGAAGGCGTCGACTTCACCAACAAGGTGATCTACTACGTCGGGCCGGTCGATCCGGTCCGCGACGAGGTCGTCGGGCCCGCCGGTCCGACCACGTCCACACGCATGGACAAGTTCACGGAGATGATGCTCGCCAAGACCGGACTTATCGCCATGATCGGCAAGGCCGAGCGTGGTCCCGTCGCCATCGAGGCAATCCGCAAGCACGGCGCTGCCTACCTGATGGCGGTCGGCGGTGCCGCGTATCTGGTCTCCAAGGCGATCAAGGCGTCGCGCGTCGTCGCCTTCGGCGACCTTGGCATGGAGGCCATCTACGAATTCGAGGTCAAGGACATGCCGGTGACCGTCGCGGTGGACGCGCGCGGAACCTCGGTGCACCATACCGCGCCAAAGCTGTGGCAGGCGAAGATCGGCAAGATCCCGGTCACCGCGACGTAGGCGTCCCGTGCGAGACGGGGGCGCTTGGCGCCGCCGCGGCGCGGCTTGTGGCATGTTGTGTGCTTCAATTACTCGTGGCCTCCGAACTACAACAACAATTCCCGCCTTCCTGCCGCCCGCCCCGGCGACGACCCGGGGCGAGTCGCGATGTGGTCCCGCGCGCAAGGATTCAATGCCCTGGACAGCCGACACTTCCCGGTCGGCAACGCTGGCGAAATCTGGGCAGCCGCCACCGATGACGCCTCACCGACAGCCGTTGCGCATCCTGGGCCACCTGTTGGCGGCGCTTTTGCTGCCGCTCTCCAGCGCCAGCGCCGAAAGGCTGCTGGTCGTCCTGTCCGACGACGCCCTGGCCTACCGCCAGGCGCTGGCAGGAATGGGGCAGCCCGGGTTGACGGTCGATGCACTGCCGCTAGCCGGCGGTAACGAACCGGCCGCGCGCGCCGCGCTGGCGCGCGCCGGCCGCGGCACCGCAATCGTGGCCCTCGGCGATCGCGCCGCCGCAGTCGCCGAACATGGCCTTCCGGCCGGCCCGCCGATGGTGCGCTGCATGATTTCCGCCGGGGAATCCAGCCGCGCCGGTCCCGAACCGGCACCCGCCCCGGCGACCGTTACCCTCGACATCCCGTTGGAAGCGCTGGCGCTGCGGATTCGACAACTGCTGCCAAACGCCCGCAGCATTGGCATATTGTTCGACCCGTCGCAGAATGGGCATCGGGCCAGCGATGGCGCCGCCGTGCTTACGCGCGCCGGATACGTCGTGCAACTCGAACCCGTCACCAGCCCGGCCGCGCTTCCTTCCGTCTTGAACCGCCTAGCCAAGCACGTCGACACCGTCCTTGCCTTCCGGGACACCACGGTTTTCGCGCGCGAGCACTCGCGCGCGCTTCTGTTGTTCTCGTTTCGCAACCGCATCCCGCTGGTCGGCCCCACGGAAGCCTGGGTGGAGGCCGGTTCGCTGTTCGCCGTGGAATGGGACTATGAGGACCTCGGGCGCTACTGCGGCGCGCTCGCCACGCGGCTCCTGCCGGGAAGTCGCGCTCCCGTTCCACCTCCACCGCGAATGCGCATCGTCGCCAACCTTAACTCCGCCGAACAACTTCGCATTCGGTGGGACGCTGAACAGCTTCGTTCCTTCGATCGGGTGTTCGAATGAAGCAGGTGCGCGGCACCTTGCGCAGGCACCTTTCCCCGCTTGGCGGGGACACGGTTTCGTCGCTCAATCTGCCGCCGGTGCGCATGGGCCTGCTCGCCAAACTCAACCTGCTCACCATCGGTCTCATCTTCATTACGGCGCTCGCGATCACGGCTTTCTACTACACGCAGCAATGGCGCAGTGAAGAGCAGGACGCGCGCAACCAGGGCACGTCGGTCCTGGCGATCATGGCCGAGCTCGCCGAATATGGCCTCTACACTTCGAACAAGGCCTACCTCGAGCAGATGCTCGAAGGCCTGGGCAGCAACCCGATGGTTGCCTATGCCTCCGTTCTCGACATGAAACGCGCACCGCTGGCCGAACGCCGCTTCGGGCCCGCGATGGCGAAGTCCGATCTGCCGGCAATGTCCACGGCCGCGACGCCGGCGCCGGGACGAATCGAGTGGCACGAGACCGCCGCCAACGGCAAGCGATACATCGAACTGGTCACGACCATCGGCTCAGGCCCGGGCCCGCGCAGCCTGAACAGCACCGCGTTGTCCGCTTCCGCCACCAAGGCAAATGCGACTCCGCTGGGCATCATCCGGCTGGGCATGACGCTTGACAACCAGCGCAGGCAATTCCAGGAGCAGCTGGCCGGTGCAGTGGGCGTCGTTGCCTTGCTGGTCCTGTTCGCGATCCTGTCCACGCTGGTGCTGACCCGGCGCCTGGTGGCACCGATGCGGCGCCTGATGCGCGCTGCCCGATCCGTCGGCGCCGGCCGTCTCGACATATACGTGCCCGCGCATTCATCCGATGAACTGGGCCTGCTCACGCACACGTTCAACCACATGACACAGAAGCTGTCCGAGTCGCGGCTCGAGGTGGCGAATTACCAGCGCACACTGGAAGAGAAGGTCGTGCAGCGCACCCGGGAGCTGGAAATCGCGACCGCGCAGGCGTACAAGCTGGCGCAGCACGACATCCTGACGGGGCTGCCCAACCGGTCCCTGCTCAATCAGCGCCTGAAGCAGATCATCGCGCAGGCCCAGCGCGACTTGACGCAGGTCGCCTGCATCTTCCTCGACTTCGATCATTTCAAGCGGATCAACGACACGCTCGGCCACGACGCCGGCGACCAGTTGCTGCAGGCGATCGCGCAGCGACTCACCGGCGCGGTGCGCGAATCCGACACGGTGGCGCGGCTTGGCGGCGACGAGTTCGTGGTAATCCTACCGGGACTCGACCCGGAGCAGGCGACGTTTGAAGTCATGACGGTGCTGACGCGCGTGCGCGAGTCCTTCGACGCACCGTTCCGGCTCGCCGACCAGGCGCCGACCCTGACCTGTTCGGCGGGCGTAGCACTCTACCCGCTCGACGCCAGCGACGGCGTCGGGCTCATCAAGCAGGCCGACACCGCGATGTATGCGTCCAAGGACGCCGGACGCAACGGCTACCGCTTCTTCACCGCGGACATGAACACCCGCGTGCAATTGCGCCTGCAACTGGAAACCGACATGCGGCGAGGCCTGATGGACGACGAATTCTTCATCGTCTACCAGCCGCAAATCGAAATGCAGTCCGGTCGCCCCTGCGGCGTCGAGGCGTTGTTGCGCTGGCGGGATCCGGAGCGAGGGGTGATCGCGCCGGCGGATTTCATCCCCATCGCGGAGGAGTCCGGCATGATCCAGGCGCTCGGCGCGCGCGTGTTGCGCGATGCCTGCCGGCAGGTCGCGCAATGGCACCGGCAAAACATGCCGCTGCGCCTGTCGGTGAATCTCTCGGTGCAGCAACTCCAGCACGACAGCTGGCTGTCGGTGGTGGAGGATGCGCTGTCGACCAGCGGCCTGAGTGCCCGGTACCTCGACCTCGAGATCACCGAAAGCGTGATCATCACCCACCACGAGAAGGTCATCGACACGCTCCTCAAGCTGAAGCAGATGGGCGTGTCGATCACGGTCGACGATATCGGCACCGGCTATTCGAGCCTGTCCTATCTCGCGCGCTTGCCGCTGCAAAGCGTGAAGATCGACCAGCGTTTCGTGCAGGGCCTCGAAGTCAACCGCAACGACGAAGCGATTACCCAGGCGATCATCGCGCTCTCCCACTCGCTCGGACTGCGCTGCATCGCCGAGGGCGTGGAAACTGCAGCACAGTACAATTTTCTGAAGCAGCACGGCTGTGAGGAGGCGCAAGGGTTTCTCATCGCCCGTCCGCTGCCGGCGCTGGAACTGCATTCGTGGTGGCGCATTCAGGAACGGTTGACGAACGACGGCGATCGCCAGCCCGACCTCTGGCAGCGCGTCGCCGACGCGTGAACCCTCACTGAGCAATCGTCGCGCGGCCGGCGCGCAATGGCCGCCGCTCGCTCTGGACCGCGAGTCACGAAATCAGCGGGCGAGGTCTTCCGGTCGGTCGACGTCGCGGACCGCCCCGGGATCGTCGACATCGAAGGTGCGCAGCACCCACTGCCGCGCCAGGATGACCGTGCGCGCGCCCTCGTCGCCCGAGAGCGCTTCCAGCGCGTTTCCGTAGCGGCCGGCGAACCCGACCGGGTGGCCGCGCTCGCCCCGATAGGTCGGCGCAACGATCTCGGCACCCTCGCCAACGGCATGGGCGACCGCAAGAATCGTGGCTGGCGCGATCCATGGCATGTCGGCCAGCGCGACGACGAAGCCGTCGGCACCGGCGGCCGCGGCAGCGCCGCACGCAAGGCTTGCGCCCATTCCCTCATCGGCGCGAGGGCACTCGACAATGCGCACTCCCGTCGGTTGCAGCGCATGCAGCAGCATGGAGTCGTGTGGCCGGACAACGGCGATGACCTCGTCGAGCGCCGTCGCCAGATGCATGCAGGCCGCGGCACCGATCGCCGTACCCGCGCCGGCGCCATGCGAGGCGACCGGCAACGGCGCCAGCAGTTTGGCGCCGCCGAAGCGGGCTCCGCGCCCCGCCGCCAGCAGAATGCCTACGATGCGCATGGGGTGCGGCCGCTGTCCGATTGCACCATGCCCGCGGCGGTTGTCGGACCGGAGGTGGCCACCGCTTGCCCGTAGCGGACCTGTGGCCCGGCAGCGAGGAGTACGCGGCACACCGGAACGGCCTGGAGAAATCGTACTCGCATGAACGGTTCCTGAAACGACGATTGAAAATGTTTTCCGGCCGAGCCGCCGGAACAGAACTGTCAGACCGCCTGCCCCGCCGCATGGCCGGATGCCCAGGCCCAGTGGAAATTGTAGCCTCCCAGCCAGCCGGTAACGTCGACGACCTCACCGATAAAGTACAGGCCGGGGACCGCGAGCGCGGCCATCGACTTCGACGACAAGGCCAGCGTATCCACACCACCCGCGGTGACCTCGGCCTTGTTGTAGCCCAGCGTGCCCGAGGGCATCACCTGCCAGCGGTGCAGCAGTTCGGCGGTTTCGCGCAGCCGCCTTTCGCCCAATTGCCGCATCGGCAGCGCCACGCCCTGCGCCGCGCACCATTGCTGCGCGAAACGCCGTGGCCATCGCTCGGACAGCAGGTTGGGCAGGAGCGCGCCGGACGCCGCCTCGGTGGCGAGCCACGCCTGCGCGTCGAAGTCCGGCAGCAGGTCGATGGAAAGCGGTTGCCGACCATCCCAGTACGACGAAATCTGCAGGATCGCCGGCCCGGACAGGCCACGATGCGTCAGCAACAGGTTTTCGCGAAAGCGCCCGCCATTGCAGCTTACCTCGGCGTCCACCGAAATCCCCGACAGGTCACCGAAGCGGGCGAGCGCCTCGGGTGCGAACGCCAAAGGCACCAGCGCGGGTCGCGGTGGCACGATCGCCATGCCGAACTGCTCGGCGATCCGATAGCCGAACGGCGTCGCACCGATTTTCGGGACCGTCAGGCCGCCAGTGGCCACGACCAGCGCTGGCGCCCGGACGTTGCCCTGCGGGGTCGCCACGACAAAGACACCACCTTCATGAGTCACGCCGTTCACCGGGCAGGGCATCCGCCATTGCACGCCGCCACGTTCGCACTCGGTCCGCAGCATGTCGATGATCGCGGTCGCACTGTCGTCGCAGAACAGCTGGCCGAGCTTCTTTTCGTGCCAGGCGATGCCATGGCGCTCGATTCGTTTGACGAAATCGGCAGGCGTGAACCGCGCCAGCGCCGAGCGACAGAAATCCGGGTTCCGCGACAGGAAATTCGCCGGTCCGGCGTTGACGTTGGTGAAGTTGCAGCGACCGCCGCCGGAGATGCGGATTTTTTCGCCCAGCAGGTGGTAGTGCTCGATCAGCAGAACGCGGCGACCGCGTTGGCCGGCCTCGGCCGCGCACATCATGCCGGCCGCGCCGGCGCCGATGACGATTACGTCGAACGCGACCTTGCCGTCATTGCCCAAAGAAATCGCGGACCTTGTCGAACCAGCCCTTGGCACGCGGGTTGTGCTTGCCCGGATCCTCCGCGTTGATCAGTTCGAATTCGCGCAACAATTCCCTTTGCCGCGCGGTCAGTTTTACCGGCGTTTCGATGGCGACGTGGCAATAGAGGTCGCCCTGCACCGAGCCGCGGACCGGACGGATGCCTTTATTGCGCAGACGGAAGGTCTGCCCGGTCTGCGTCTCGGGTGGAATCTTGATCGTCGCGTGCCCGTCGAGCGTGGGAATCTCGAGGTCGCCGCCGAGCGCGGCGGTGGCGAAGCCGATCGGCATCTCGCAGTGAAGATCGGCCCCTTCGCGCTGGAACACCTGATGCGGCTTCAGGTTCACGACGACGTAGAGGTCGCCCGGTGGCCCGCCGTTGACGCCGGCCTCACCCTCGCCGGTGAGCCGGATGCGGTCGTCCTGGTCGACGCCGGGCGGGATCTTCACCGACAGCGTCTTGCTCTTCTTCACCCTTCCGGCACCGTGGCAACTCGCGCAGGGGTCGGCGATGACCTTGCCGGTGCCGTGACACGCCGGGCAGGACTGCTGAATCGAGAAAAAGCCCTGCGACACCCGGACCTCACCACGGCCGTGGCAGGTCGGGCAGGTCTTGGGCTCGGTGCCCGGCTTGGCGCCGGTGCCATGGCAGGGCTCGCAGGCCTCCATTGCCGGAATGCGGATCTTGACCTCGGCGCCGCGCGCCGCGTCCTCCAGCGACAATTCGAGGTTGTAGCGCAGGTCGGCGCCGCGGAACACGCCGCTGCCGCGCCCGCCACGTCCCTGCTGCCCGAAAATTTCGCCGAAGATGTCGCCGAAGGCGTCGGCGAATCCGCCGAAGCCCTCCGGTCCGCCGCGCCCACCGGGACCGCCAAAGCCGGCGGAAGGGTCCACGCCCGCGTGGCCGAACTGGTCGTAGGCGGCGCGCTTGCGCGCATCCGAAAGCACTTCGTAGGCCTCCTTGGCCTCCTTGAAGTGCGCTTCGGATGCCTGGTTGTCCGGGTTGCGGTCCGGATGGTGCTTCATCGCCAGCTTGCGATAGGCCTTCTTCAGGTCTTCGTCGCTGGCGTCGCGCGCCAGACCCAGCACCGTGTAGTAATCGCGTTTGGACATAAAAACTTTCCGTGCTTTCCCCGGCAATCTGGACCGATCCGTGCCGGATTCACTCCAGTCGCCAGCCACTCCCACAACGCAAAGGCCGGATTGAGGGTCGCCGACACGGCGAGCCCTCCAATCCGGCCAGATATTCCGTCGCGTGCCGCCGCTGAACGAATCTCAGCAGACAACCGCGACGGAACATCACTTCTTGACTTCGGTGAACTCCGCGTCAACCACCTTCTCGTCGTTCTTCCCGCCGCCCTGGCCGCCGGTCCCGGCCGCCTCGGCGCCCGCGCCGCCCTCGGCCTTGCCGGCCGTCTCGGCCGCAGCCTGCGCTTCTGCGTACATGGCTTCGCCAAGCTTCTGCGCCGCTTTGGCCAGTTCCTCGGACTTGGCTTCGAGCGCTTCCTTGGTCGCATCCTTCTGCTTGAGCAGTTCCTCGGCGTCCTTCAGCGCGGCCTCGATCTTGCCCTTCTCTTCCGCGCCGACCTTCTCGCCGTACTCGGCAATCGACTTGTTCACGCTGTGCACCAGCGCGTCGAGGCTGTTGCGCGCCTGCACCGTCTCGACCAGCTTGCGGTCTTCCTCGGCGTGCTCTTCGGCGTCCTGCACCATCTTCTGGATTTCCGCGTCGGACAGCCCCGAGTTCGCCTTGATGGTGATCTTGTTTTCCTTGCCGGTGGCCTTGTCCTTGGCCGACACGTGCAGGATGCCGTTGGCGTCGATGTCGAACATCACCTCGATCTGCGGCGTCCCGCGCGCAGCGGGTGGAATGCCCTCGAGGTTGAACTGGCCGAGGCTCTTGTTGCCCGAGGCCATGTCGCGCTCGCCCTGCAGCACGTGGATGGTCACCGCGCCCTGATTGTCGTCCGCCGTCGAGAATACCTGCGTAGCCTTGGTCGGGATCGTGGTGTTCTTCTGGATCAGCTTGGTCATCACGCTGCCCAGCGTCTCGATGCCCAGCGACAGCGGCGTCACGTCGAGCAGCAGCACGTCCTTGACGTCACCCCTGAGCACGCCGCCCTGGATGGCGGCGCCGACCGCGACCGCCTCGTCCGGGTTGACGTCCTTGCGCGGATCCTTGCCGAAGAATTCACGCACCTTGTCCTGCACCTTGGGCATGCGCGTCTGGCCGCCGACCAGGATCACGTCGGATATATCGGTGAGTTTGACGCCGGCGTCCTTGATCGCCATCCGGCAGGGCTCGATGGTGCGCTCGATCAACTCTTCCACCAGCGCCTCGAACTTGGCGCGGGTGATCTTCAGCGCCAGGTGCTTGGGGCCGGACTGGTCGGCGGTGATGTACGGCAGGTTGATCTCGGTCTGCTGCGAGCTCGACAGCTCGATCTTCGCCTTCTCGGCGGCGTCCTTCAGCCGCTGCAGCGCCAGGACGTCGTTCTTGAGGTCGACGCCCGACTCCTTCTTGTACTCGGTGACGATGTAGTCGATCAGCCGCTGGTCGAAGTCCTCGCCGCCCAGGAAAGTGTCGCCGTTGGTCGAAAGGACCTCGAACTGGTGCTCGCCGTCGACATTGGCGATCTCGATGATCGAGATGTCGAAGGTGCCGCCGCCGAGGTCATAGACCGCAATCTTGCGGTCGCCTTCCTTCTTGTCCATGCCGAAGGCCAGCGCCGCGGCAGTGGGCTCGTTGATGATGCGCTTGACGTCGAGGCCGGCGATCTTGCCGGCGTCCTTGGTCGCCTGGCGCTGCGAGTCGTTGAAGTAGGCGGGAACCGTGATGACGGCCTCGGTGACTTCCTCGCCCAGGTAGTCCTCGGCGGTCTTTTTCATCTTGCGCAGGATTTCTGCCGACACCTGCGGCGGCGCGATTTTCTTGCCACGCACCTCGACCCAGGCGTCGCCGTTGTCCGCCTTGACGATGCTGAACGGCATCATGTGGATGTCCTTCTGGACTTCCTTTTCCTCGAACTTGCGGCCGATCAGCCGCTTGATCGCATACAGCGTGTTCTTCGGGTTGGTGACGGCCTGCCGCTTCGACGAGGCGCCGACGAGGATCTCGCCGTCTTCCATGTAAGCGACGACGGAGGGCGTCGTGCGCGCACCCTCAGAATTCTCGATCACCTTGGGCTGCCCGCCCTCCATGACCGCGACACAGCTGTTGGTCGTGCCCAAATCGATGCCGATGATCTTGCCCATGTCTGATGCTCTCCTGCTGGATTGTTTGCCTGTGGACTATCTTGGGATGGCGCGGGCAGGATCAAGCCTTGCGGCGCGCTTTCGGCGCGTTCAGGCCGCGGCTTCCGGACCCTTGGAAACGGTGACCAGCGCCGGACGCAGCACCCGGTCGTTGATGAGATAGCCCTTCTGGAAGACCTCGACGACCGCGTTGGCCGCCAGCGTCGACGGCACCATCTGCATCGCCTGATGCTGATGCGGGTCATACCGGTCACCGCTGGTCGGTGCCACCTCGACGATCTGGACCCTGCCGAACGCGGTTTCGAGCGCCTTCAAGGTCAACTCGGCGCCCGCCTTGAGCGCTTCAAGCGGAACTTCGCCGGTGGCGAGCGTCTGCTCGAGCGCATCCTTGACCGGCAGCAGATCTTCGGCGAAACGTTCGATCGCGTACTTGTGCGCCTTGGCGACGTCCGCCTGCGCGAGCTTGCGCACGTTGTCGGTCTCCGCCTTGGCCCGCAGCCATGCGTCCTTGAGTTCGGCGACTTCTGCTTCGACGGCGATCAGCTGGGTGGTGATGTCGTCCGCGACATGCGCCAGATCGCCCGTATCGGGGGCCCCTACGGCGGTGGGATCGCCTGTTGCGAATACCTCCGTTAGCGGCGTGTCATGTTTTTTTCCGGTCATGCGTTCGAATCCTCATGGGGGCGATTTTTGCTGTCCATGGGCACGTTGGGGTTGTTGTTGGATTTGCAAGTCCCGCGCCCTTGCGAAGGAGAACAATACGCAAATTCATATAGTTAGCTGGCCTTCCAGGCGGGCGCATCACCCCCCGCCGGCGCTCCAGCCGGCCCCGGGCCAGGGTCAATGCCCAGGGTCGGCATCCACAGGGGGCGCGGCAAGAAGGCCGATTGCCTCGGCCAACGAGCAACTCCGCGCCCACGAGCCGCAGCATGCCGACGCAGAACGCATGGCCGCGGACGCCCCCTCAGCCTGCGGATGGCCCTACCGTGGCGCGCCCAACGCCTTGGCGCGCACCTGGGTGAGTTCGCGCGCGTCGCGATCAGGTGGTGGCTCGAGCCAACCGGACAGGTTTCGAAAAGCCAGATCCGCAAGTGCCGCGAGCCACAGCGGATGCTCGTTCAGGCAGGGAATCAGGTGGAATTCCCTGCCGCCGGCAGCCATGAACGTGGCGCGACCCTCGATGCCGATCTCCTCGAGCGTTTCCAGGCAGTCGGCGGCGAAACCCGGACAGAAGACATCGATGCGGCGCATGCCCTCCGCGCCCAGTGTCCGCAACACGTTGACCGTGTAAGGCTCCAGCCACGGCGCCTTGCCGAATCGCGATTGAAACGTCAGCGTCCATTGCGGCGCTTCGAGGCCGAGTTCGCGGGCCAGCATGCGCGCGGTTACCTGACAGAAGCAGTGGTAGGGGTCGCCGCGCTCGAGCGTACGCCGCGGCAGACCGTGGAACGAAAGCACGAGTTTCTCGGGTCGGCCGTTTTTCTGCCAGTAGTCGTTGACGTTCTGCGCCAGCGCCTTGATGTAACCCGGATCCGCATGAAAGCTCTCCAGGAAACGCAAGGCCGGCAGCCGCCGCATCCGGCGCAGATGCGCGGCGACCGCGTCGAAGGTCGACGCCGTGGCACTCGCCGAATACTGCGGAAACAGCGGCAGCACCAGGATCTTCTCGCAGTGCGCAGCGCGCAGCTTGTCGATGGCGCCGCCGATTCCCGGATTGCCGTAGTTCATTCCCAGTTCGACCGGGCAGAGGTCGGCGGGCAATCCTGCAGCCTTGAGCCGCTGCCCGAGGTAACCCAGCAACAACGTCCGCTGCCGCTGGCTGTGCACCAGCAGCGGCGAACCGTCCCTGGTCCAGATCGCCGCATATTTGGCCGCCGATTTGGCCGGACGCACCCGCAGGATCACCCCGTGCAGCAGCGGCTTCCACAGGACCATCGGTATCTCAATGACCCGGGGATCGGCCAGAAACTGCGCCAGGTAGCGGCGCACTGCGGAAGGCGTCGCGTCGTCGGGCGTCCCAAGATTGACGAGCAGGATGCCGATGCGCGGCGTGCGGTCGTGCGTGAAGGCGGGTTCGGTAGCGTGCGCCATGTCGGTCGGGATCGAAGTCTCAGGTGGCGGCGGACCGCGGTTGTCGCAGGCGGCGTCCGTCACATGCCACGGCGCGCACGCCAATGCGCAAAGCCGCGCCGGGCCTCGGCGCGAATCGCCTTGCGCACAAACGGCGTCCAACCCAGCGCCGCGCCCTTCGGCCCCAGCGCCATGCGACTCCAGCGCCACAGGCTGAAGCGATCGCGCTGCGTCGCGATGAGTCCATCGCGGAAGGTGAATGCGGAATCGATCCGGTTGTGTACCGGCCGCGACGTCACCGAGAACGTGTAACGCGGTTCCCAGTGCGCACTGCCGCTGGCGTCGTCGGCACGGACGTCGCGCCAGTCGAGCACAAGGTCGACGCCGCGTTCGCACAACATGGTCCACATCTGCCCGACGGCTTCCCCCTCGACCTCGAATATCGGGTCGGCGAAGCGCGCGTCCGGAGCGTAGCACGACGTCATCGCGGCCGCATCCCGGCGGCGAAACGACGCGTACAGGTGATCGATCAGCGCGGCGTTCGGATGCATGCTCGTGCCGCTCCTATTCTTCGGCAAGCTGCATCGACAAAGCGTTGGACAGGAGTTTCGCCGTCACGTCGACGATCGGTATCACCCGCTCATAGGCCATCCGCGTCGGCCCGATCACGCCAAGCGTGCCGATCACCCTGCCGTTGGCGGTGTAGGGAGCTGCGACCACGCTGCACTCGTCGAGCGGCACCAGCCCCGATTCGTCGCCGATGTAGATCTTCACACCCTGGGCGTTTTGCGAAAGATCGAGCAGGTGCAGGATCGACGTCTTCTGATCGAACATGTCGAACAACCGGCGCAGGCGCTCCATGCTCGAGCCGAAGTCGCCGGTGCGCAGCAGGTTGCGTTCGCCGGTCACAACCAGCGACTCGCCCTGCGCGTAGGCGCCCTCGCCAGCATCGACGGCCGCCGCCATCAATCCGGCAATATCCTCACGCAGCGCGCGCAATTCCTCGGCAATGCGCACGCGGATCGTCGACAGCGGCTTCCCGAGGAAGCGCTCGTTGAAGAAATGCGTTGCCTCGGCCAGCTGCGCCTGCGTGTAGGTACGGTCGGTGTGCAGGATGCTGTTTTGCACGTCGCCTTCGACGGTCACCAGAATCAGCAGGACCCGGCGCTCGGCAAGGCGCAGGAACTCAAGGTGGCGAAACGACGCCTCACGCCGCTTCGGAGTCATCACCACGCCGGCAAACTGGGTGAGCTGGGAGAGCACACTCGCCGCGGCGCTGAGCAGTTGCCCGGGGCGGTCGGCGGACAGTTCGTCCTCGACCTGGTGAATCTCGGCTTCGGCCAGCGGTTTGACGACCATCAGGCTGTCGACGAAAAACCGGTAACCCCGCACCGTCGGGACGCGCCCGGCCGAGGTGTGGGGGCTGGCGATGAATCCCATGTCCTCCAGGTCCGCCATCACGTTGCGAACCGTTGCCGCCGACAGGTCGAGACCGGAATGACGCGACAGCACCCGCGAGCCGACCGGCTGGCCGTCGCCGATATACCGTTCGATCAACGTCTTGAGCAGGTGCTGCGCGCGTGGGTCCAGCATGCAGCAGATTCTACCGCTGCCCGCACCGTCTCCGCGAATCGACCCGCGGCGAGGCCGGTTGCCCGACCCTTCGGCCGAGGCGGTCTCCCTCACCGCCTGTGGTTTAATCGGAGTCGTGACCACTCCCGCTACGCCCCTGCGTTTTTCCCGGATCGCCGTTGTCGGGCGGCATGCGAGCGCCAGCATCGCCAAGCCGCTGGCCCGACTCGCCGCGTTCCTGGCGGCCCGCGGCCATCGCGTAATGCTCGAGGCCCAGACGGCACAGACCTCGCCGGTGCCGGGCTACCCGACGGTTTCGACCAGCGAGTTCGCGGCGTCCGTCGACCTTGCGATCGCGGTCGGCGGCGACGGCACGATCCTCTCGATCGCGCGCCAGATCGCGCCTTTCGACATTCCGCTGATCGGCATCAACCAGGGTCGACTCGGCTTTCTCACCGACATTCCGATCGCGCTGATGGAAACCGCGCTGGAGGAAATACTCGCGGGCCGGTACCTCGAGCAGCGGCGCACCTTGCTGACCGCCGCCGTGCTCCGTACCGACGGCAGTCGGGAAGAAACGCTCGCGCTCAACGACGTCGTGGTCAACCGCGGTGCGCTGGGCAGCATGATCGAGTGCGCTGTGGAAATCGACGGCCGCTACGCCTACGGACTGCGTGCCGACGGCATCATCGTCGCCACGCCCACCGGATCAACCGCCTACGCGCTGTCGGCAGGCGGACCGATTCTCGCGCCGGAGCTTGCCTCGCTGCTCCTGGTTCCGGTCGCGCCGCACGCGCTGACGCATCGCCCGATCGCCATTTCCGACGACGCGTCGATCGCCATCACGGTGATTCGCGGACGCGACGCCGCGATGCATTCCGACGGTCAGGCGCATTTCGCGCTCGCCGAAGGCGACCGCGTCACCGTAGCCCGCGCGCCGTTCCGGGCGCGGTTCCTGCATCCGGAAGATCACGATTATTTCGCGACGCTGCGCCAGAAACTGCACTGGAGCGAAACGCCGGAACAGCTGCACAAGGGCGAGTAATGCTGCGGCTCTTGTCGGTTCGCAACTTCGTCGTGGTCGATACGCTGGACGTCGAGTTCGGCGCCGGTCTCACCGTGCTCACCGGCGAGACGGGCGCGGGCAAGTCGATCCTCATCGAAGCCCTTGGACTATTGCTCGGCGACCGCTTCGAACTGGCGCAGCTGCGCGCGGGGGCGGCGCGAGCCGAGCTCGCCGCCGAGTTCGACATCGCCGACACGCCCGCCGTCGGCGCCTTTCTCGCCGAGCACGCGCTGGCGATCGACGCCGACTCGGTCCTGCTGCGCCGCGTTCTCGACGCCGACGGGCGCAGCCGCGCCTGGATAAACGGGCGCCCGGCCACGCTCACCCAGCTGAAGGCGCTGGGCGAGGGACTGGTCGACATCCACGGCCAGAACGCGCACCAGACGCTCGCCGAACCCCAGGCGCAGCGGGAGCTGATCGACGCCTTCGGCGGCTTCACGACGCTGGCGCGAGAAGTCGGCGAACGCTGGCGCGACTGGCGTGCGGCCTGCGAGCGACGCGACGCGGCGGCACAGTCATCGGCCACAGCGGCGGCCGAGCGCGAACAGCTTGAGGCCTGCCACCGTGAACTTGCGGCACTCGCCATGACTGCGCCCGAATGGTCCACGATTTCCGCCGCGCAGTCGCGCCTCGCACATACCGCCGAGCTCGTCGCGGCGACCGCTGTCGCGATCGAGGCCATTGCCGACGCCGACAATGCGTTGACCGTGCAGTTGGCGCAGATCATTGCGAGGCTCAGCGCCGCGGCGCAGCACGATCCCGGCCTCACCGGCGTGGTCGCGTTGCTCCAGCCCGCCCACGTCGAGCTCGATGAGGCGGCGCGCGCACTGCGCGATTATCAGCGCGGACTCGACCTCGATCCCGGCGAGTTGGCGCGCGTCGAAGAACGACTGACAGCCATCCATGACACGGCGCGTCGATATCGCCTGCGCCCGGAAGAACTGCCGGACTTGCTGACCAGAACCGAGGCGCGCCTGGCCATCCTCGCGGGTGCGGCCGACGGCGAGGCGCTGGCGAAGCTGGCCGCCGACGCCGAAGCAACGTATCGCGCGCTGGCCGGTCAACTTGCCGCCAAGCGTCGCTTCTCCGGGAACGAGCTCGCCCACCGCGTCACGGCGACCATGCACTCGCTGGCCATGGAAGGAGGCCGTCTGGAAATCGGGCACGAACCGGTTGCCGTCCCGGCGAGCTTCGGACTCGAAGCCCCCGAGTTGCGTGTGACCGCGCATCCTCAGCAGCCGGCAGGTCCGCTTGCGCGCGTCGCCTCCGGCGGAGAACTGTCGCGGATTGCGCTCGCCGTCCAGGTCGCGACCAGCGAGGTCGGCGCCGTGCCGACGTTGGCGTTCGACGAAGTGGACAGTGGCATCGGCGGAGCGGTGGCGGCGACCGTCGGTGAACTGCTGCAGGCGCTGGGCGCGAGGCGGCAGGTGCTGTGCGTCACGCACCTGCCGCAGGTGGCCGCGTATGCCGACGTCCACCTGCGGGTGACCAAACATGGCGACGGTGAACGCGCGACCAGCGCGCTGGCGCGGCTGGACGCGGGCGAATGCGTCGAGGAACTCGCGCGGATGCTCGGCGGCGCGCAGGTCACCGCCAAGACGCGGGCGCATGCCCGGGAGTTGTTCGCCGCATCGCGCCGGCGCAACGGCAAGCCGGCAGGCTAGTCGCCTTCGCTCGTGGTCCGTTTCAGCCTGAACCGGTTGGCGATGTGCCGGCGTGCCGCGCACGATGTATGTGCGGGGACCGCTTCGGACTGAACGCCTTGACGTCGTTCTGCTGCACCACGATGTTTCTGGTGCGTCGCCTGCGGACACGCCAGGCGGCACTGCTCCGCAGTTCTACCGATCCGCCGGGTATCGCTGATTCGCCACGTTCACACCTGTGCGCTGCTGCGCCCCACCGGTCGAACGCTCAGCGTTTTGCAGCCCCGACGGGTGAAGAGCTGGTGCGCACGCGCTGCGCTCGCAGCTTCCGGGTCGGCTTCGCCTTGCTCTTCGTCGCCGACTTTTTCAGCGCAGGCATCGTCTCGCCCGTTTCGATCCAGTAGCGAACCCGCTCGGCATCGCCCAAGCGCGTGTACTTGCCGATCGAATCGAGCAGCACGATCACCATCGGACGGCTGGCGATCGTCGCCAGCATCACCACGCAGCGGCCGGCTTCGCGTATGTAGCCGGTCTTCTGCAGCTTGATGTCCCACGCCTCGCTTTTCACCAGCGCGTTGGAATTGTTGAAACCGAGCGTCTCGCCGGACGGCTGCACCGCGACGTAATGCGCGGGCGTCGTCGAATATTCGCGGATCAGCGGGTAGGCGGCCGCAGCCTGCACCATGCGAGCAAGATCGACCGCCGTCGAGACATTCTGTGGCGACAGTCCGGTCGGGTCCTCGAACCTGGTCCGCGTCATGCCCAGCGTCACCGCCTTCGCATTCATGGCGCTCATGAACGCGGCAGCGCCGCCCGGATAGTGCCGCGCGAGCGCGGACGCCGCCCGGTTCTCGGAGGACATCAGCGCGAGGCGCAGCATTTCGTCGCGCGAAAGCGTCGCACCCATGCGTAGGCGCGAACGGGTGCCTTTGAGGAAATCGAAATCGTCCATGTCGACCGAAAGCGCTTCGTCGAGCGGCAACCCCGCATCGAGCACGACCATGGCAGTCATCAACTTGGTGAGCGATGCAATGGAAGTGACTTCATTGGCCGCCTTGCCGTAGACCTGATGGCCATCGGTCACGTCGATGATCACCGCGTTGGCCGATTTCACATGCAGCTTGGCCGGGTCGAGCGCATCGACAGCGGCCAAGCCGCTCCCTGCGTGAAGGGCAGCAAATCCTGCCAAAACAATGGTTAACAGACGATTCATGAGGCACGTTCTCAAATCGGGTTGGGGAGTTATCGCATGTTACCCGCACAAGGGTCAATCCCCCCATACAAATCAATGTCTTACGACTGTTCCGGCGGCGCGTGCCGCGATTCTTCCTGCTGCAGGCGCCACATTCGCGCGTAAACCCCGTCCGCAGCCAGCAATTTTGCATGCGTGCCGCGCTCCACGATCGCGCCGTATTCAAGCACCAGGATTTCGTCCGCATCGACGACCGTCGACAGCCGATGCGCGATGGTCAGCGTCGTGTGATTTCGGGCGATGGCGCGCAATTCCGCCTGGATTGCCTTTTCCGCCCGCGAATCGAGCGCGCTCGTCGCCTCGTCGAAGATCAGGATGTGCGGCGCCTTGAGAATCGCGCGAGCGATCGCCACGCGTTGCTTTTCGCCGCCGGACAGTTTCAGTCCGCGTTCGCCGACCGCGGTCGCATAGCCGTCCGGCAGGCGCGCAATGAAGTCGTGGATCTGCGCCAGCCGTGCGGCTGCGACGATTTCATCATGCGTCGCCCCGGGCTTGCCGTAGGCGATGTTGTACTCGATGGTGTCGTTGAACAGCACGGTGTCCTGCGGCACGATACCGATCGCGGCCCGCAGCGACGTCTGCTTGATCTCCCGCAGATCCTGCCCATCCACCGTGATGCGTCCGCTGGTGACGTCGTAGAAACGATAGAGCAGCCGCGCCAGTGTCGACTTGCCCGAACCCGACGGCCCGACCACGGCCACCATGCGTCCGGCCGGGATGGTGAAGGACACGCCGAACAGAATCTGCCGGTTTGGCTCGTAGGCGAAATCGACCGCCTCGAAACGCACCTGCGCGCCGGCGAACGCCAGCGGCATCGCGCCGGGCCGGTCCTGGATCTCGGCATTCTCGTCGATCAGCCTGAACAGCCGCTCCATGTCGGCAAGCGCCTGCTTGATTTCGCGGTAGAGGACGCCCAGGAAATTGAGCGGAATGTAGAGCTGGATCATGAACGCGTTGACCAGAACGAGGTCGCCAATGGTCATGGTGCCGTCGACGACACCCACCGTCGCGCGCCACATGATCAGTGTCACCGCAACGGCGATGATCGCGCTCTGCCCGACGTTGAGCAGCGACAGCGAGGTCTGGCTGCGCACTGCGGCCGTTTCCCAGCGTTGCAGGCTCTCGTCGTACTGGCGCGCCTCCCACTCCTCGTTGCCGAAATACTTGACCGTCTCGTAGTTGAGCAGGCTGTCGATCGCCCGGGTATTCGCCCTGGAGTCGAGGTCGTTCATGGTGCGGCGGAAGTGGGTCCGCCATTCAGTGACCAGCACCGTGAAGACGATATAGACGGCGAGTGCGCCGGCGGTGATGCCCACGAAGGTCCAGTCGTAGCGCGCATACAGGATGACCGACACCAGCGTGATCTCGACCAGCGTCGGCAGAATCGAGAACAGCGTGAAACTGATCAGCGTCGAAATGCCCCGCTGGCCCCGCTCGACGTCCCGGGTCAGCCCGCCCGTCTGCCGATGCAGGTGAAAGCGCAGCGACAGCGCATGCAGATGGCGGAAGACCTGCAGCGCGATCTTGCGCACCGCGCGTTGCGTAACCTTGGCGAACAGGAATTCGCGCAGTTCGGTGAACAGCGTCGTCGACAGGCGCAGGGCGCCGTAGGCGACCAGCAGCGCGAGCGGCACCATCAGCAGGGCACGGTCGCGGTCGAGGCTGTCGACGATCTGCTTCAGGATGATCGGCACGCCGACGTTCGCCGCCTTGGCCAGGACCAGAAAGGCGATCGCCGCGAGCACGCGTCCCCGGTATTCCCACAGATAGGGCAGCAGGTTGCGGATCGTCGCCCAGTCGCCCGCGGTTGTGCGGGCGACGTCGGTCTCGGCAGGAGGAGGAATGGAGGCGGTTGTGCGGCGCATGACTGGACGGCAGTGCGGCGTCGCCGATGCGGCGCCGGCGCGGGCCGGGCCGGCGCGACGCGTCGCCTGCGATGTTAGCAGCCCGTTCCGGTCATTGCGTCAATCGGAGCGCGCCTTGCGCCGCCCGAACCACTCGTCGGCGCCGACGCCAAGCAGCCCCATGCCGACGCGCACGATGCCATAGGCGGCCCAGCACAGCGACTTGGCGAACAAAGAGCGTCCCGCCCACCCGCGCGCCTCCACGTGCCGCGCACCGTCGGCAATCATGCGCAGCAGTTCCACGCGCAGCCGGTCCGCGAAACCACCGTCGCGGACAAAGATGTTCGCCTCGCGCGCCATCAACAGCGAGTAGGGATCGATGTTGGATGAACCGACTGTTGCCCAGACGCCATCGACGACGGCCACCTTGGCGTGCAGAAACGATTGATGGTATTCCTCGATCACTATGCCCGCCGCGAGCAACTGCCCGTACAGCGCGCGCGTCGCGTGGTGCAGCAGCCGGTACTCGACCTTGGCCTGCAGCAGCAGCGTGACCGTGACGCCGCGCGCGGCGGCCGCGATCAGCGCGCGGCGAAAGCGAATACCCGGGAAAAAATACGCGTTGGCGATCAGGACCTCGCGCTTGGCCGTGCGGATTGCGGCGAGATAGGCGCTTTCGATGTCGCGCCGATGCCGCAGATTGTCGCGGATCACGAATTTCGCGCTTTGGCTGCCGACGGAGGGTACCGCAAAGGGCGTCGGAAACAGCGGCAATTCGGTGCCTTCGAACTGGATGAGTTCGGTCAGCGCCCACAACCGCTGCATCGTCAGCACGACGGGCACGAGCAGCGGTCCCTGCACCCGCACCGCGAAATCAACGCGCGGCGGCTTCTGCCCTGGCGTGTTCATGTCGTCGATCAGATTGATGCCGCCGACGAACGCCAGCTCACGGTCGACATGGCAGAGCTTGCGGTGCAGGCGGCGCAGACGATGCGACCTGAATTGCCAGGCGGCGACCTCCGGTCGGTACCTGAGCAGCCGCACGCCGCCGTCAAGCAGCGCGCGTTCCAGCGATTTCGAAAGGTAGTGCTTTGCGCCCCAGCCGTCGATCAGCACGCGCACCTGCACCCCTCGGGCCGAGGCGCGTACCAGCGCCGCGGCGACGGCCTGGCCCTCGGCATCGTCGGCGAAGATGTAGGTTTCCAGCCAGACTTCATGCCGGGCGGCATCGATTGCATCGATCAGCGCCGGAAAGAATTCAGCCCCGCTGCGCAGGAGATCGACCGCGTTGCCCGGCATGAACCGGATCATTGCCAGCGGCGCGAACGGCGCGTCAACGACGCCGGCGCGATACCTCGAAAGTGGCCGCCAGCGCCGCATGGTCGGACATGCGGGCGGAAGGAAAGGCGTAGTGGACACGCGCATCGATCACGTCCAGGCCGCGGGCGTAGATGCGGTCCAGGCGAAACATCGGCAGCACGGAGGGAAAGGTGCGCGCCGGACGTCCTTTGACTTCCTCGAAGACCTCGAACACGCCCAGCGCATCGACCAGCATGCGATCGCCCTTGCGCCGCCAGTCGTTGAAGTCGCCGGCGATGATCATGGGCGCGTCGCGCGGCACCGACTGCAGGATGCGCTCGACCAGCGCCCGGATCTGCCATTGGCGCCCGCGCTCGAATAGGCCCAGGTGCACATTGAGGCAATGCAGGACGGGAGTACGGGGGCCGATGCGCACCTCGCAATGGAGGATGCCCCGGCTCTCGAAGGCGTGCGCGGAAATATCCTCGTTCGACTGCGCGACGATCGGGAAGCGGGACAACACGGCATTGCCGTGATGTCCCTGCCGGTAGACGGCGTTGCGGCCATAGGCGACCTCGCGCCACATCGTATCGGCGATGAACTCGTGCTGCGGCTTTCCCGGCCAGTCGCGGTAGCGTCCGGCGTGACGATGGTGGGCGCCCTGCACCTCCTGGAGGAACAGGACATCCGCCGACAATCCATGCAGCTTCTCCTTGACTTCATGGATGACCATGCGCCGGGTAAGTTGGGAAAAGCCTTTATGGATGTTGTACGTGGCGACGGTGAATTTCATCGCCAGGGGGTCGGAAAAGGGTTTGCCATCGGCATATGGTAGCGGGATTCGGCCGGCCCCGCGTGTTCGCGCACAACTGCAGCGTTTGTACGCAACCACTGTTCGTCGACCGGTCTCCCGGCGTGGATGGGGACACCGATGCGGGTCCGGAAACGCGCCTCCAACAAATTCGTGAGCGGTGTGTCTCACGCGGGGTCGGGCGGCATGTATCCGCGTAAGCTGGTGGGGTGAAAGACCGCAAACACGACCGCACGACGGCCCGGCATGTATCCGGAGCGCCTCGGGAGGTCGAGGTGATGATCGAGATCCCGTTCGGCAGCTTCGTGAAGCGCGGGTCTACCGGTCACCTGGATTTCGTGTCGCCGCTGCCATGCCCGTTCAACTACGGATCGGTCCCGCAGTACATCGGCCTCGAAGGTGATCTGCTCGACGCGGTGGTGCTCGGAAGACGGCTGCCGGCCGGCAGCCGCGTCCATACCAAGGCCTGGGGCGCCGTGATCCTCACTGACCGCGGCATGACCGATCACAAGTTGATCTGCAGCGACCGACCGCTTGATCCCGCGCAGCGCCGCAAGATTCTGCGCTTTTTTCACTTCTACGCGAAGTGCAAGGGACTGTTGAATTTCTTCCGCCGCCGTCCGGGGCGCAACGACTGCGACGGGTGGTGCGAGGCCGCCGAAGCGATTGCCCAGGCCAAGCCGCGCCATCAGGCATGGCAGGGACCGCCCGTTTCGTATTGACGGAGAAGTAGCGTGCTGGGGTGCGACCGTGCGGTCGTTTCGCACTGCGCACGAGTCGTGCCTGGGCGCCTGCGGCCATCCGCAACCATGGGCCGTGCCGCGGCGCGCCGGTTCGCGCGGTCACTCGATCAGGCGATCCGCGCGCAGCAGCAGCGCACGCGGGATGTCGACTCCGATTTCCCGGGCGGTACGCAGATTGATGGTCAGGTCGATCTTGGTCGGCAGTTCGATCGGCAGCTGGTCGGGTTTGGCACCTTTGAGCACGCGATCCACGTAGTAGGCCGCACGCCGGAACATCGCCGGCAGATCCGGTGCGTAACTCAACAGCCCCCCGGCTTCCGTCAGGAAACTCCATCCCGACACGATCGGTACGCGCTGCCGCAAACCGAATTCAGCGATCACCGTCCGATTCGCCGCGGCCAGGCCACCCTCGAACGTGACGTACAGGATATCGGGCTTGACCGATGCGAGCCGACCCAGGGTGCGCGCCAGTTCGGCATCGGACGCCTGACCGAGTGGTTCGGTGGTGAGCCCCATTTGCTTCGCGACGGCCTGCACCGCGCGCGATTCGGCGCGCGAATTGGCGTTGCGCCGGTCCCAGATGACCGCCAGCCGCTTCGCTCCGGGCACGCATTCCCGGGCGAGTTGCAGCCGTTTGGGCGCCAGGTCGCTGGAGATGAACGACACCCCGGTCACATTTCCGCCGGGTCGCGCCAGCGACGACACCACACCGACTCCGACCGGATCGCCCAAGGCGAGCATCACGATCGGGATCGTGCGCGTGGCCTTCTTGGCCGCCAGCACCGCCTCGGTCCCGGACACCGCAATCACGTCCGGGCGCTGATTCACGAGATCCTGGCAAATGCCATCCATGAAATCCGACTCACCCTCGGCCGACCGGTATATCAGCTCCACGGATCGGCCCGGAACGTGACCGAGTTCGCGCAGACCGTCGAGAAAGGCCTGGCGCTCGCGCGACGGCGGATCCATGAGTGATGTGTACAGCAGGTAGCCGATGCGCGGAAGCCGGGAGCTCTGCGCATGCAGCCAGCGCGGCGCGAACACGGCGCCGGCGCCGAGCGCGAGCAACGCACGGCGCTTCATGCGATCACCCGGGCCGCACGACGACAGGTTCGCGGCAGGTGATCTGCATTTGGATGTGTCGATTCCGGTCCACGCGTCCTCCGCCAAGCTTCGCCACGAAAGTCTACGCCGAAATCAGTGCCGCCTGCCGCGCCCCGGGATGACTGGCCAGGACGCGGGGCTGGAGGCAAGGCGCGTTACGGTCCGGAGGCAGCGGCGCTGGCCATATCGGCGGCGTCGGCCACCGCCAGCGCCGTCATGTTGACCACCCGCCGCACGGTGGCCGACGGCGTGATGATGTGCGCGGGCAGCGCCGTGCCCAGCACGATGGGCCCGACTGTGACGCCGTGCCCGCCGGTAACCTTGAGCACGTTGAACAGGATGTTCGCCGCATCGATATTGGGCAGCACCAGCAGGTTGGCCGCGCCGTGCAACGAAGATTCGGGCAGGTAGCCACGACGGATCGTCTCGGACAGCGCGGCGTCGCCGTGCATCTCGCCGTCGCATTCGATCTCCGGCGCGCGTTGCACGAAGAGGTCGCGCGCCGCACGCATGCGCAGCGCCGACGGCCGCTTCGACGAGCCGAAGGTGGAGTGCGAGAGGAAGGCCACCTTGGGCGGCAGGCCAAAGCGCTTCACCTCGGTGGCCGCCATCAGCGCGATCTCGGCCAGTTGCTCGGCGCTCGGTTCGTCGTTGACGAAGGTATCGGTGATGAACAGCGTGTGCTGCGGCAGCATCAGTGCGTTCATCGCGGCCAGCGTATGCGCGCCCGCGCGCAGGCCGATGACCTGCCGCACATGCTCCAGGTGGCCGTCCCAGCGGCCGACCAGGCCGCACAGCATCGCCTGCGCTTCGCCCCGGTGCAGCATCAGCGCCGCGATCAGCGTGTTCGAGCGCCGCACCGACGCCTTGGCCGCCTCGGGCGTCATGCCGTCGCGACCGGCAAGGGCGTGATAGGTCTCCCAGTAACTGCGAAAGCGCGGGTCGTCCTCCGGGTCCACGACCTCGAAGTCGCGCCCGGCCTGCAGCTTCAACCCGGTGCGTTCCAGCCGCATGCGGATGACCTCCGGCCGACCGACCAGAATAGGCTGCGCCAGGCCTTCCTCCAGCACCACGGGCAGCGCGCGCAGCACGCGCTCGTCCTCGCCTTCCGCGTAGACCACCCGCGCCGGGTTGGCCTTGGCGGTCGCGAACACCGGGCGCATGAACATGCCGGTCTGGTAGACAAAGCGCCCGAGCGACTGCCGGTAGGCGTCGTAGTCGGTGATGGGCCTGGTGGCCACTCCCGACGCGGCTGCCGCCTTCGCCACCGCCGGCGCAATGCGCAGGATGAGTCGCACGTCGAACGGTGTCGGGATCAGATATTCGGGGCCGAAGTTCAACTCCTTACCGGCGTAAGCGGCGGCCACTTCGTCACTGGCCTCGGCCTTGGCCAGCGCGGCGATCTCGTACACGCAGGCCAGCTTCATCTCTTCGGTGATCTTGGTCGCGCCGCAGTCCAGCGCACCACGGAAGATGTAGGGAAAGCACAGGACGTTGTTGACCTGGTTCGGATAGTCGCTGCGGCCGGTGGCGATGATGCAGTCCGGTCGCACCTCCTTGGCCAGTTCGGGCCGGATCTCGGGCTCGGGGTTGGCCAGCGCCAGGATGATCGGCTTCGCAGCCATCGACCGGACCATGTCTGCGGTCAGCACGCCAGCCGCCGAACACCCCAGGAAAACGTCGGCGTCCTTCACCACGTCGGCCAGCGTCTTCGCGTCGGTTTTCTGGCAGTAACGCTGCTTGCTTTCGTCGAGCTTGTCGCCGCGGCCTTCGCGGATCACGCCCTTGGAGTCGCAGACGAAGATGTTTTCGTGCTTGAGACCCAGGCCCACCATCACGTCGAGGCAGGCGATGGCCGCCGCGCCGGCGCCGGAGACGGCCAGCTTCACGTCGCCGATCGCCTTGCCCACCAGTTCCAGCCCGTTCAGCACCGCGGCGGAAGAAATGATGGCAGTGCCGTGCTGGTCGTCATGAAACACCGGGATGTTCATGCGCTCGCGCAGCTTGCGCTCGATATAGAAGCACTCGGGCGCCTTGATGTCCTCGAGGTTGACGCCGCCAAGCGTGGGCTCGAGCGAGGCGATGATGTCGACCAGCTTGTCGGGATCGTGTTCGGCGAGTTCGATGTCGAAGACGTCGATCCCGGCGAATTTCTTGAACAGGCAGCCCTTGCCTTCCATCACCGGTTTGCCGGCCAGCGGCCCGATGTTGCCCAGTCCCAGCACCGCGGTGCCGTTGGTGACCACGCCGACCAGATTGGCGCGCGACGTGTATTCGGCCGCCAGCGAAGGATCTTCAGCGATCGCCAGACAGGCATAGGCCACGCCCGGTGAATAGGCGAGCGACAGGTCGCGCTGATTGCTCAGCGGCTTGGTCGGCGCGACCGTGATCTTTCCGTGCGTGGGGGCGCGGTGGTACTCGAGCGCGGCTTCGCGCAATGCTTCTTCGGCGGGAGAAAGGGGCTTGGTCATGGCGGTGTCCTGTTTTCGTTCGAATCCCGGCTAGATTACCGCGGATCGGCTGGCAATTCGATCCGCGGCACCTCCAGCAGCATCGAGCGGCGCCCGGTGCCGCGTCGCAAACGGTGATGAAGTACCGACCTGAAGCGGCAGCGCCGGGGTTGATTTCTCACCTGATTGCGGATCAGCCGAGAGCCGTGGCGATGGCGGCGGCCCCGTCGTCACGCCGGCTTCTCCGCTCGGCTCGGTGGTCCGCGCACTTGCGTGTCGATGCACATATGCGACAAACTGCGGCCTGATTGCCGGATGCGCCGTCATGGTTCATCCGGCTTCGTGCATCTGGACCTTCAACGAACAACGATCGGGAAATGCGCTGATGAGTAATTCAACCGGATTGCCGCGCTGGACCGCGCTCGCGCTGGCCGTATGGGTCATGCCAATGGTGCTGCCCGGCAGCGCCGCAGCGGCGGTGGTGGCGCAGAAGCTCGATGCCACGCTGTCCAGCGTCGCGGGCGCCGGAGGGCGTGGCATGACACCGGCGCTGGTGCGCATCGATCCCGGCACCGGCAGCTCGCTGGTCGAGACCATCCTGCGCTTTGAGGGCAACCTCGACGCCGTGCGCGCGCAGGGCGCGGTGGTCCGCTCGGTGATGGGCAACATCGCCACGGTCGACATTCCGCCAAGCAAGCTGGCGGCGGTGGCCGCGCTGCCGAACGTGGTGTCGATCGAGGCTTCGCGCAAACAGACGCTGCGTCTCGACCGCAGCGTTCCTGCCACGCGCGCCGACACCCTGCGTGTCGGCACGCCGCCCAACTGGTCCGGCGGCACGGGTCAGGGCGTCATCGTCGGCGTCATCGATTCCGGTATCGATTACAAGCATGCCGACTTCAAGAGCGGCGACGGCAGCACGCGCATCGTCGCGATCTGGGACCAGAGCGATTCCGGCGCCTCGGGCGCGCCACCGGCCGGCTATAGCTACGGCGGCGTGTGCACGGCGGCGATGATCAATGCCGCACTGGCCGGCGACGCCGCCGCCTGCACACAGAAGGACACCGATGACCACGGCACGCATGTGGCGGGCATCGCCGCCGGCAATGGCATGGCCACCGGCAACGGACAACTCGCCTACCGAATGATCGGCATGGCGCCATCGGCGGACATCCTGGTCGCCAACGGCAACGTCAATGCACGGGTGCTCGACGCCATCGCCTGGATGAAGGCGACCGCCGCCGCACTGGGCCGCCCACTGGTCATCAACATGAGCTTCGGTTCGTACTACGGTGCGCGTGACGGCACGTCGAACTACGAGCAGGGCATGAGCAATCTCGCCGGCCCCGGCGTGATCCTCGTCAGCGCCGCCGGCAACGAGGCGACCGCGCCCATTCGCGCTGTCGGCACCATCACCCAGGGCGGCAGCGTGACGGTCGGCCTCGACATTCCCGCCGACGAAACCAGAGCCGAACTCGAGATCTGGTACCCGGGCGGCAACGCCTATGGCGTCAACGTGGCCGGTCCCGGTTGCGCCGCCACGGCCACCGTGAACCCGGGCGGCATCCAAAGCGTCGTGGAAACCCCGTGTGGCGCGGTTCAGTTCTCGTCCACCGGCCCGCAGCCGAACAACGACGACCGGCAGATTTTTGTCGTCATCGCTTCGACCGCCGCGGCGCCGCTGGTCACCGGCGCCTGGAAGATCACGCTGGTCGGCACGCTCGTCGAGGGTGGCAGCCACCCGTTCTCCATCATCAGCGGCGAGGATGGCGGCGACCCCACGTTCACCGATCACATCGCGCCGATGACCACCGAGATCATCGTCGACACGGCGAGTGCGCAGAGAGTCATCGCCGTGGCGTCCTACAACACGCGCGATGCATGGAACAGCCTCAACGGCCCCGACTCGGATACCTCGAACGGCGCCGTGTCGGATATCTCCAGTTTCAGTAGCCGCGGCCCGCGCCGCAATTGCAGCAACCTTGCCAAGTGTCCGCCCATCATGAAGCCCGAGATCACCGCGCCGGGCGCGGAGATCCTGTCCGCGCTGACCGCGGACGCGGAGGACCCGACGGAGCCGTCCTTGATCGAAGCGGATGGCGTGCACTTGGGCGCGGACGGCACCAGCATGGCGGCGCCACACATCACCGGCGCCATCGCGCTGATGCTGCAGCAGGACCCGACGATGACACCGGAGACGGTCAAGCAGCGGCTGTACACCAGCGTACAGACCAATCCGTTCACCACCAACCTGCCGACCTACAACCCCGCGACGCCGAACATGCCGGCCAATCCCAACTACACCTGGGGCTACGGCATCCTCGACGCCGCCGCGGCGGTGAAGGCCTCACAGTCGGTGACGGGTACGGCGGTCACCGTCGTCGAGTTCTACAACGCGACGCTCGACCATTACTTCATCTCCTACGTCGCCGACGAAATCGCCAAGCTCGACAACGGCACCTTCGTCGGGTGGGCGCGCACCGGCCAGACCTTCAAGGCCTTCGGCACCACGCAGGGCGGAACTTCGGCGGTGTGCCGCATCTACATTCCGCCGGGCAAGGGCGACGGCCACTTCTTTGGTCGCGACAGCAACGAATGCGATGGCACCATGACCAAGAATCCGACGTTCATCCTCGAGTCGGGCGCGTTCTTCTTCCTGTACCCGCCCGCGCTGGGCAACTGCGGCACCGGACAGATTCCGGTCTATCGCGTGTTCAGCAATCGCGTCGACGCCAATCATCGCTACACGACCGACCGCGCGACGCGCGATGAAATGGTGACCAAGGGCTGGATCGCCGAAGGCGACGGCGCGGACATCGTGGTGATGTGCGCGCCGCAGTAACGGCAGGATGGAAATGAACGAAGTGCGATGATGTGATGCGGCGGCGCGGAGGTTGTTGGCAACCAATGCGCCGCCGTTGATGACACCGTCGTGGCCCGTCCAGCGGCCGGCGACCTGGCCGCGGCGCATGGCGCCACCCGAATGACGCTCAGTCGCCGCCGTAACCGACTTCGCGCAGGAACGCCTCGCGCTCCTGCGTGCCCAGGCTTTCGGACACCCTGCGCACGAAATCGCTTCGCGTCCCGCCTTCGCGCGCAGCCCGCTTCGTGACGATCGGCGCAATGGGGCCGAGATAGATGGCGAGCCGCGCCGAGATCTGATCGATGAAATCCTGCTCGAGTGGCGCACCGCGGACCTGGGTGCCGCTCGCGTGCGCAGTCCCGGTCAGGCTGGTCGCCGCCCTGGTGCGCGCCGACTGCGAAGCGGATTCACCCCGGGTGTTGTGCACGCCCGACCTGCCGACGCCACCGGTGTGCACACCGCTGCCACTGCGCGTGAATTCGTCGACGAAGCGTCGTCGCGACTCCGGATCGGAAATGTTGTCCGACAGCATCGAGCACAACTCGGCCCGGTCGTTGGTCTGTTCGGCGGCGCGCCGCACCAGCAACCTGGCCATCGGACCAAGCGCGCGTGCCAGTTCGTGCTCGGCGGTACGCAGCGTGTCGTCGTCCCAGGCTGCCGCGGGCCGGTGCAGCATCATCGTGCCCATGTTGACCATTGTCGTACCCAGACCATTGTCGATCTCCACCGACAACTGTTCGATATCGCGCAGCGCGTCGTGGAACAGACTGGCGCTCTGGAATCGGTTGGCGGGCTCCTTGGCCAGCGCCGTGGCGACCAGCTGGTCCATCGCCGAGGGCAGCTTGAGCTTGGACAGCCGCGACGGCGGCACCGGGTCCTCGTGGCAGATCTTGTAGGTGATCGCCTCGACATTGCCGCGAAAAGGCTTTTCGCCGGTCAGCAGCTCATAAAGCACGATGCCGACACTGTAAAGGTCGGAGCGGGCATCGACCTCGAGACCGCGGCACTGCTCGGGCGACATGTACGACGGCGTGCCGATCACCATGCCGACCATGGTGAGGTTCGAGGTGTCGACTCGCGCGATCCCGAAATCGGCCACCTTGAGCCGGCCCGCGTCCGTGACGATCAGGTTGGTCGGCTTGATGTCGCGGTGGACGACGCCCAGACCATGCGCGAATTCGAGCGCATCCAGCAACTGCGAAAACAGCGCGACCAGCTGCGCAAAATCGAAGCTGGCCTTCCGGTTCAGATATTCGCGCAGCCCCGCCCCCTTGACGTACTCCATGGCGATGTAGGTGACGGCCTCGTCTTCGCCATACTCGTAGACGCCGACGATGTTCGGATGGTGCAGGCGGCCCGCGGCCTTTGCCTCGTTCTTGAACCGCGCCATGTACTGCGCGGCGAGCTCGGGTTCGACCAGATCCTTGCGAATGGTCTTGATCGCGACCTCGCGCTCGATGACCGGGTCGAATCCGCGATAGACGACGCCCATTGCGCCCTTGCCGAGGACGCCGCGAATCTCGTACTTGCCGAGGCGCTCCAGGTCGGCCATCAGCGGGAATTTCTCATCTGGACGCAGGTGGCAGCGTGCTGCATCAGGCGTTGAGCATCTTCATCGCCTGCACGAGGCTGGCCTTCATCCGCCCCATTGCTTCGGTGAGCACGCCGATCTCATCCGAGCTCTTCGACTTGAACTCGCCGGCGTCCATGTTGCCGAGGCTAACCTGATCGGCAATTCCCGCGAGTTGGGTGACACGGCGGATCACCATCGTGTACAGCATCACGTTGAGCAGCACGAAGATCGCGACAAAGACCAGCGCCAGCGAACCCATGAACGCTACAAGCGTCTTTTCCGCGCGCGCGACCGGGACCGCCATCGGCACCGACACGATCTGCGCGCCGATCACCTCCTCCATCTTCCAGCCGAAGCCGTTGGCCGCGCCGTAGAGGTCGATCATCGTCTTCGGCGCGGCTTCGACGGTGCTGTGACAGTCGAGGCAGGCCTTGCTCTTCACCTGGATCGGCCGCGCCAGATACAGCGAGCGCCCCCCCGGGGTATCGCGCTCGCCGATCACTTCGCCGCCCGCCACCGCGTTGCGGAACATGTGCACGACATCCGCCTCCCAGTCGGCGGCGCGGTTGCGCGGATTGGACGGATTGAGCGTCGCCTCCTTGTAGGTGTAATCGGGGTGCTTCTTGCGCAGCTCGTCGAACTGCTCGGTCGCGGCATAGGCGGGCACCGATTGCGGCAGGAACACGTATTTCAGCTGGTTCGCCAGCAGCGGCTTGACCTGCGTGGTCGTGTAATTGCGCGACGACAGCGCGGACTCCATCATCAGCCGTGCATTCTGCAGCACCTCCTCGCGCGCATTCGCCTGCAGTGCCCGATACGAGATATAGCCGGCGATGACGAAACCCAGCAGGAAAATGCCAAGCAATACCAGATTGAATTTCCAGATCAGTTTCATTCAGTGTTTCCTTATCCTGGGCCGCGCTTTCTCGCTATTTCGCGGGTGCATCTTTCGGTGCGTATTTGTCCGGGTGCAGTCGCCGGTCCCACACCGGATAGTGCGCGATATCCGGCTCGACCGCCTTGCGAAACTCCGGGTCGCGCAGGCGGCTGGCAAAGCGCCTTTCGAATACCGCGCGGTCCGATCCAGCCAGCCAAGGCTGCGCCTCAGCGTAGGTGATTTCGTGGTCGACGACCAGTGCCGGCTTCGCTTTCGCTTTCTCCGCAAGCGCCGGCAGGCGATCGGTGAAGTGCCGCGGCATCGCCTGGACGAATGCTTTCGGCACCCGATCCGCCGTCGTGAACGCGCCGTCGTCGGGCTTCGCCCAGTACTCGCCACGTTTCGCATCGCGCGCGGGTCCGTCGCCTCCCTTGCGCGTCAATTCAATCACCCGCGCACGACCGGATTCAATGAAAAAATCCGCCCTGGCGGCCTCCGCTCGCGCCACCAGTGCGCCTTCTGCGATAACCAGGTCGAACGACTCGGTGCGCATGCGCAGACCCGGTGTCTTGGCGTCGAGCTTGAGCCAGCCGGAATGCAACGCCAATGCCAGCGGGATTGTCCTGGACGCAGGCACGAGATAGAGCAAGCCGCCTCCGGCAAGGTTGGCACGCGAGCCGTTGGCAAAGGCGACCTGCATTTGCCCGCCCTCGCCGGCCGCCAGGATATCGGCCTCGTCGACGCGCACCCCGGCGGCGAGCTTGTACCACGTGGCCCCTCGCAGCAGGCGTGGACTCCCTTCGACCAGCGTGACCGTGCCGATCCCGGTCGCCGCCAAGGCGACGCCGGAGACCAGCAGCAGCCCGAGGAACAGCCAATTGCGCGAACAGGTCATGAATGCGAACCGCCACCGCACGCGGACGTGGGACACGCGGCATCAGGGGAAGGGGTCGATACTAGGACGCCGGTCGAGCCGGCGTCAACGCGGGGCTGCGCAGCCCCCTCGTTCAATGCTCGCACGACGCGCCTTGTCCCGGACCGCCACGGTCCCCGCCGGACAGTCGCCCGCGGCGCGAGGCCGCCGGACGACTTACAATGGCGGGCGTGCGCCGAAGGCGAGCGGGTCGGCGTACTCGCGGCATGGCGACGCGATCCCGTAATTCGAATGCATGCGCATGGGCCAATTCACTGATCGAGTCATCTTCCGCACGCTGGGCCTGCTCAAGAGCCAGCCGACGGCCTTCCGCTTGGTCAAGAAGCACCTGTCGAACACCTTCATTCATCGCCTCGCGCACGGCGCGACGCAGAACGTCGAAATGCGCGCGACCGAACACCGGCAGGCGCCCCCTTCGGCGCCGGAAGGCGCGGACGGCCAGCCGACCGGGCACTGGGACCGCAACGTCGCGCGCGTCGAGAGCAAGGAGTTGAAGGGCTGGCTCGACTGGGAGTTCATCGAAGTCGAACACATCCGCCCGCAGGTGTCGGGTGACAAGTCGGTCTACTACCTCCAGCATTTTTTCCGCCATCACCTGCCCTCTATGCCCGTCGCGCGGGCGCTGAGTCTGGGCTGTGGCGGTGGCAACCTGGAGCGCGCGCTTATCCAGCTGAAAGCGGCGACGCGCATCGATGCCTACGACGCCAGCCCGGAGTCGATACGGATCGCGACCGAGTTGGCCGCGAAGGAAGGCCTGGGCGAGCGCCTCACCTATCGCGTCGCCGACATCAACCGGCTCGAACTTGAGCGCGGCGCCTACGATTTCGTCGTCGCCAAGATGTCACTGCACCACTTCGATGATCTCGATCACGTCTACGCGGAAATCCGCCGCGCGCTGAAGCCGGGCGGTGTATTCATGTTCAACGAATTCGTCGGCCCGACGCGCTATCAATGGACCGATTTGCAGCTGGAGCTGGTCAACCGCATCCTGCAGACCCTGCCGAAGGAATTCCGGCGCAGCGCGTTATCCGGAGAAATTCTGGCGGACATCTCGCGGCCGACCGTCGAAGAGATGATCAAGATGGATCCGACCGAGGCGGTCGACTCGGCGCAGATCATCCCGCTGCTGACCCGGCACTTCGAAATTCTCGAGCATCGTGAGTACGGTGGCACGCTGCTGCACCTGCTGCTCAACCACGTCATGGCCAACTTCGACCTCACCGACGAGGTGCAGGCTTCGCTGGCCAGGATGATCTTCCTGTTCGAGCAAACGCTCGTCGAACAGAAGGTGCTCGGCAGCGATTTCTGCTACGTGGTTGCCCGCCCCCTGCCCTGACAGCGACGATCGCCGCGACGCAGCAGATGCCTTCGCGCCTTGAGATCGCCCGGGCATGCCGTGGAGACCATGCCTGATTGTCAGGTTCGCATGAGAACTCTCAGGCGGTGCATCATCCCGTCGAAACCGGCGGATGAAATGCAGCTCGCCACTTGATATTCGCAACAAAATCCGCGACTTGGGAGCAAATGGGGTGGCTGACGGGGTTCGAACCCGCGACAACCGGAATCACAATCCGGGACTCTACCGCTGAGCTACAGCCACCATTGCGTACAGGATTCGCCGACCCCTCCGGTTGCCACGAATGTGCCCCGGGAAGCGACCAGACCCGCGCTGCAGGGACTGCGGGCGCGGACTGATAAATTATACACGCCCACCTCCGGGGCCGCGGGAACCGGATCGGCCCCGGGCGGCGGGCGTCTGCCAGACTCGCGGGTGAAACGCCCGGGAGGTGGAACCGGCGTGGGCGATCAGCTATTCTTGGCACAGTGACCTCCACCCTAATGCTGCGGTTACCCGATCCCGCCAAGGCGGTGCGTTCGGTCGTGCGCAGCGTATTGCTACTGCTGCTGGCGATCGCCGCCGGCGGACTTGGCGCACAGGGATTCAAATTCTCGCAGCCGGACAACAGTGCCAAGGCCGAAGAGGATGCGCGGCGGGAGCGCGTATCGCGGCTGGTGTCGGTCCCCTGCCGTGCGGAACTGAAGGACCGGAAGATCATGGTGATGATCGGCGAGCGCCAGAGCAACGGCTACATCATCGCCGAGCAACGCAACTACGGCCCGCATTTTCAGGCGATCAACCAGCGGCTGCGCGCGCTGGGCCTGCGCACCTATACGCCGGAGGAAATCAAGCGACAGATCGCGCAGGCGGAGATCGACGCCTATTTCCGCAATGACCCCGACGCCGCGCTGGCGGCGGCAAGACGCCTGGGCGCGCAGTTCGTGTTGCGTGGCCTCATTTCCTCCGAGGCCGTCGGCAACCGGATGATGGCGGTGAACCAGGTGTCGGTGACCATGGGCTTCACCCTGTCCGCGAGCGATGGCCGGATCATCTCGGATGCCGTGGCCAGCGCCGCCTCGTATGCCGGCACCGATGTTGCCAGGATGGCGCTGACGCTGGTCGACGAACAAGCCGACGAAGTTGTCGCCAGACTCTATTCCGATTACTGCCGCAAGGCGCCGCCGCCGAAGGCGCGCAAACCCGCACCGAAGTGAATGGCGCCGCACGCGCCGATCGCCAACCCTGTCGCTGCCGAAGAGGATTCGCCATGAGCCACGCCGATATTTGCCGCACCCGCCCGTTGATTCTGGCCGCGTTGTTCGCTCTCACCGTCCCTGTCGCCGTGGCGCAGCCGAAATTCGGCAACGCCTCGCCTACCGCCGGGAGCGAGACTTCGCAGCAAGCCAATCAGTCCGCCGATCAGGCGATCTATCGGCCGGTGGAATACACCAACGTGAACAAGAAAGGCCCCGCGCTGGTGGTGATCCCCGGCCAGATCAAGAGCAGCAACGCGACCTTCCTGCAGAAATTCACCGCGAACAACATTGCCGACTTTGCGGAGGTGGAACTGTCGGCCGCCAATTTTCCGGTGCTCGAGCGCTCGAATCTGGGACCGCTGCTGCGCGAGTTCGAACTTGCCTACAACCTCGGCGATCCGCAGCAGGCCCGCAAGTTCCTGGGCATGGGCAAGCTGAAGAGCACCAAGTACGTCGTCAAGTTCGACATCCTGAAGACCGAGCAGGTCGCCGCGGCGCAGTCGGGATTCGACGGCAGGGCGCTCGGCCAGATGGCGGCGCTGGCAGGCATCTTCAGCGGCTCGCGGGGTGGGGCGCAGGCCGGCACCGTCGCCGGCACGGCAGTGGGCTCGGTGCAGACCGGGGAATCCTCCGGCGTCTGGATCATCGGCATGCGCTACAAGGTCATCGACGCGGAGACCACCGAGCAGGTGGCGACCGGCTACACCGAGGAAAAAATGGAGGTCGGCGCGAAGTCGAGTTCGGTCCTCGGCGTATCGCAGGCGCAGCAGGGTGGCGTGGGGCTGGATACGATGGTGCAGCGGCTGGTGCAGAAATCGGTCTGGGAACTCGACAACAAGTACAAATGATCCGCCAGGCGAGACGCGCAATCCGCCTCGACGGCGACCCGGCGGGAATCTGACATGGCGCCACCCGGACAGCTGGGCAAGTACGAGATTCGCGCCGAATTGGGCCGCGGCGCGATGGGCGTCGTCTACGAGGGTTTCGACCCGCGGATCAAGCGCGTCGTCGCGCTGAAGACGATCCGTGCCGACCAACTCGCCGGTGAGGCCTCCGCCGAAGTCGTCGCCCGCTTCCGCCGCGAGGCCGAGGCCGCCGGTCGCCTGACGCACCCGAACATCGTCGCGATCTACGATTTCGACGAGGACGACGGCACGCTGTACATCGCGATGGAACTGGTACGCGGCCGCGAACTCGCCGAATTCTTCTCTGCCAGCGAACGTTTCGCCTTGCCGGACAGCGTACGCATCATGTCGCAGATTCTGGCCGCGCTCGATTACTCGCACCGCCAGGGCGTGGTCCACCGCGACATCAAGCCCGCCAACATCTTCCTGCTCGACGACGGCACCGCCAAGGTGGCCGATTTCGGCATCGCCCACGTCGAGTCGTCGAACCTCACCAAGGTCGGCACGGTCATCGGCACGCCGGCCTACATGTCGCCGGAGCAGATCCTGGGCTTGCCGGTGGATGGCCGCTCGGACCTGTTTTCCGCCGGCGTCATTCTCTATCAGCTGTTGACCGGTGAGCGGCCATTCTCCGGGTCGGCAACGACCATCATGCAAAAGGTGCTCAAGGAAATCCCCCTGCCGCCTTCGTCGCTCAACGTGCAGTTGCCTGCGGCGCTCGACGCCGTGGTGACCAGGGCGCTCGCCAAGCGTCCGGAGGAGCGCTATCAGACCGCGCAGGAATTCTCGGTCGCGCTCACCGGCGCCGCCCAGGCGCAGGCCGCCGCCGCCGCATCGGCCGCATCCGCAGGATTCGACCCGGACGCGACGCTGCGCCCGCAGGATATTGCTGCGGAAACGGCGGCGACGTTGCGCACGTCGGCGCCGGATTCCTCCCGGCAGGCCGCGCCCGCCGCTTCCGCGGCACCACCGGCGCGTGCGTCGAGGACCTGGCTCGCCGTAATTGGCGGACTCGCGATCGCCGCCGTCGCCTTCGGCGCCTGGACGCTTGTGCAGCGCGGCGCGGGTGACGCCAGCCAGACCGCCGCGGCGACGTCGCGGACGCCGACGCCGACGCCCAGCGCGGCCCCGGCCGGCGGCAAGGCGACGCCTGTGGCGCCCGCGCCCGATGTTTCCTCGGGTGCCGGCGCGCAGGCAGCAGCCGCCCCGCCTGCCGAACCCGGCACCATCGTCGTGTCTGCGGTCGGTCTGGTCGATCCGACGAATCCCCGCTACCAGTCGGACAAGGCGCTGTTGAGCAGCGATCTGCGCGCCGACTCCAAGCGGCAGGCAGTCGAAAAGGCGCTTGGGCTGCTGGTCGAGCGCGATTCGTTCAATCGCAACTACGACCTGTTGCAGGCGCGCCTGCTGTCGAACAGCGGCAACTTCATCAACACGGTAGTGCAGGAAAGCGAGCCACGCCTGGGCAAGGACGGGTTGATGTCGCTGACCACGCAGGCCGTGGTGAACATCAGGGCGCTGCAGAAGTCGCTGAACGAGATGACGCGCGACGAGCGCCTGAACCTGATCCGGGCCAGTGGCGATCCGAAGATCGCGTTGGCGATATCGGTGCGCGACTCCGATCGCCCCGATGCGCCGGCGCAGCGTTCGCCGGTCGCAGAGAACGTACTGAAGGAACGCATCAAGACCTTCGGCTTCCGCACCTGGTCGGAGGCCGCCGCCGACGCCGCCGGTCGCACGCCCGATTTCGTCGTCGAAGGCGAGGCCAAGGTGAAGAAACTCTCGATGCGCCTCGAGGCCTCGGGGCTCACCGTCACCAAATACACGCTGACGTCGTGGACCGTGAAGGGCGTCGACCGGGCCACCGGCGAGGAAATCTACTTCAACACGGTGTTGCCCAAGGGAGTGGGCAGCTGGGCCAGCGAAGAGGCGGCATTGAAGGCGATCGGCACGAAGATCGGCGACCAGTTCTCGCGCGACTTCTTCTTGCAGCACGTCCACACCCAGAGTCGTAAGGTGGTGATCGTGCTGGCGGGACTTCCCGACGGCACCGCGGAGGATATGGTCGCTCGCGAACTGCTCGGGCTGCCGGCGGTTCTTTCAGCGTTGCCAAGGCGCACCCCGGGGGGGCCGGCCTTCGACCTGCAGCTGTCGGGCAGCGGTGTGCCGGGCGATCTGGTCGCGGCCGGCGTGGCCGCGCCGTTGAACGCGAAGCTCGGCCAGACCTGCTTCGGTGTCGGCGCCGTCGCCGGCGAGCAGGTGACGTTGAATTTCGACGCCGCCTGCGGCGACGCAGCGGTGCTCGCGCGCCTGGAAACCAATCCGCCGGCGGGGCTCTACGGGGCGCCACCGGCGCGCCGGCGCGCAGTCGTCACCAACCCGGAAACGCTGCGCAAGTTCACGATCTGATCCGCCGCAGTCATCGGCGGCGGCATCGGCTTTGGCCATCAGTCCGCGCTTGACGATGCCCTTGCGGTCGCACCAACGGTGCACCTCGACCAGGCGGTCGGCAAACGAACGGATCGATCGAGAAATCACCGGCGAATTGGATGATCCAGGGTTCTCCTGGAGAAATCCAACACACGGCGCGCGGGCGACGCTTACGTCGTGGCCCGCACGCCGACCGCATCCGCACGCACCGGCGGAACAACGCCGCGGCGTGGCGCGGTAGGCAGGATTCGAACCTGCGACCGCCGGCTTAGAAGGCCGGTGCTCTATCCCCTGAGCTACTACCGCCAGGGCGTCCGGAGTCATTCCCGGCCGCGCGAGTTTAGCACCGCGTGCGATCATCCGCGTGTCCATCCGAACAACCACGGAAACACCACCATGCCCGCCACAGCGACCACTCTCCTCGCCGCCGACACGACCTCCGGCAGCCACGTGCTCAAAAGTCTGCAGAGCGACCTGAACGCGGACGCGACCAAAATCGCCGCGGTACCCAACGAGGTCGCACAGTTTCTGCAGGACATCGCCGAGGTGATACCCGCCGCCGACCTGGTGGTCGGCGGGGCGATGCTGTTTCTTATCATCCTGATGCACGCCACCGGCGTGCGCACGGTGACCAGTCATGTCGCGCGGCGCACCCTGCAGGCGCTGAGCTACCCCTCGTTGTGGCGCGCCGACCTGCTGATGGGCGGCACGGTGTTCACGCTGCTCTGCCTGCACATTGCCGAGATCTCCGTGTGGTCGGTCGCGCTGGTGTACGGCGGCCTGGTCAGCGACTGGCATACCGCCGGTTTTTTCGCCGGCAATTGCTTTACCGCGCTGGGCTACGGCACTTTCGTGCTGCCCAAGGGCTGGGGCATGCTGGCACCGATCATCGCCATGTCTGGCCTGTTCACCTTCGGCTGGTCGGGCAGCGTCCTGGTCGACCTGATCGGGCGCTGCCAGAAGATCAAGGATGCGGCGATACTCGCCAAGTCCCGCGAAAACGACGCGGGCACCAACCCGCCGGCAGCCACGGTGCCGACTTCTTGACCCGGTCGCGCTAGCGTTTGCCGGACGCGGGGCGCCAGGCGGAGCGCGCTGCTTCCGCAACTTCCTGCAAGGTTTCCTGCGCGAAATGCGCGGGCTGGGTGACGCAGCGCATGGCAAAGGTACCGCTGCGCACAAAAATCGGGGCCGCCACCCGCCACAGGTCGAGCGGATTGCGCAGCGAGCCGGCGCTGTGCACACTTTCACGCATGAGATCGAAGCCGTCGTGCAGGAGTTCGCCATAGAGTTCGACCAGGCGGGTCGCGCGGTCGCGGCTTGGCTTCGGGTGAAGATCCACGCGGGCGCGGCCGTCCGAGGACAGCGTGCGCACCGACAGCGCGAGATGCCGTGCCAGCGCCGGGTATTCGCGCGTGAGTTGCGCGGAATCGGCCAGAGGATCGTTCGGCACGGCGTCGGCGGCCAGCGCACGCCAGTCGGCCGCGTTGAGCACGCTCTCGGCGCTCGCGTAAAAAACGCGCTCCTCATGACGCATGTGCTCGCGCAGGTGGCCGACATACTTGGTAAAACTGCGCGCAAGGCGCGTGCCTTCCGCCCGGCGCAACTTTGCCGCGCTGGCACGATCGAGCCCCTGCACCAGCGCCTCCACCGCGCGCAATCCGGCGCGGTGTTCGCGCATCAACGCGCGCAGATCGGCGCGATGCCGCGAATCGCGGGCATTGATGCGGGCGAAGAGGCGATCTTCACGGGGATGGTGCCAGGTATGCTGATAGGCAAGCAGGTAACGCATTGCCTCGAGCAACACCGGCTGGGTGGCTTCAGGATCGGTGCGCAGATGTACCGCGAGTTCGTCGATCAGCCACAGCACTCGCGATAGCCGCGCATGATCTTCGCGCAGCGCAAGCATGAAGGAATCGGCGAGGGTCGGCGTCGGGGCGGAAACGGAACGCATTCCGCGGCCCACGCCGCGTGGGCCATTCCCGGTTTTCTTGGTCGCGGTCTTCCGTGTGGTCGTCATCATCAGGCGATCATCGGCACGATCCGGCGCAAAGGTTGGGTTCATTCATCCCCCCCGATTCGCCGTGTCAGGGAGAGCATACACGAATGAAGTCCGCGCAATGCTCCAGCGCGCGGTCGGACTCCTTCAGGAAGGGCATGCATTGCCAACCGTGCGGCACGTCGTCCCAGATCTCGACGTCGGCTGCCACTCCGGCAGCGCGCGCCCGCTCGCCGCAGCGCTGGCTGTCGTCGAGCAGCAATTCATCGCTGCCGACCTGCAGCAGCAACGGCGGCAGGCCATCAAATTTGCCGAACACCGGCGAAACGTAGGGATGGCGCAGGCGCGCCGCGTTGCCGCCGACGTACAGTTCCCGAATCGATTCACCGAGTTCCCTGGACAACACCGAATCGCGCGTGGCATTGGCCGTGCGCGAACCTTCCGCGGAGTCGGTAAGGTCGGCGACCGGCGACATCGCGATCGCACCCGCGGGCAGCGGCACGCCACCATCCCGCAGCGCGAGCAGCGTTGCCAGCACCAGCGCGCCGCCCGCGGAAATTCCGGTAAGCACGATGCGGTCGGGCGCAATGCCCAGATCGAGCAGCTGGCGATAGGCCCCGACGCAATCCTCGAGGCCCGCCGGATAAGGATTCTCGGGCGCCAGCCGATAGCACACCAGTCGACCGCGAGCGTTCGCGAAATGGCACAGCCGGGCGAGCATCGCGCGCTCCTGGTTGGGCAGGCGAATGACGTATGCGCCGCCCGGAAAATGCAGCAGTACGCGGTCGGTAGGCGAGTCTTTTTTGCTGATCCACTCGGCATCGCAATGCGGCAGCGGATGGTCGTGCGTGATCTCGAAACCGGGCGGATGGCGGGGAAATACCCGCTCGATCGCGGCGACCTGCGCGCGCATGTTCTCCACCGACAATTCGCGGCGAAACAGCTGCTTGACGGTCAGCCGGGCGAACAGGTTCGCGGTGGTGGTCTGCCAATTGGCCATCGGACTTGAAGTCGTTATTTTTTGACGTGACAGCCGAAGGTTCACCCGTCAAGCGGCGAGTTACCGGCAGTCGGGGAAGCGAAATGGAGAATGGTGGCGTCGGCGGGTGAATGAGGCAGGCCGGCTCGGCCGCACAACCCATCGATTGTATCCAAATGCGGCTGCGCCATTGCCGCGTGAATTCACTCCTTCCGCTTCCGGGTAGGCGGTCCTCCGAAAATTCCGCCGCTTCCGCCGCTTCCGCCGCTTCCGCCGCTTCCGCCGCTTCCGCAGCCGCCGCCGCAGCCGCCGCAGCCGCCGCAGCCGCCGCAGCCGGATTTTCCCCGGACAGCGAAAGGGACTAGTCTTTGCATGCCAACGTCACGCCGGGACCGGGTTCCGGCTTGCAATGTTGTTCCACATCAGGAGAGCCACACAATGAGAACGAGCATTCGCGCGATGATCGCAGCCGGGGCAATCGCCGCATTGGCGCCATTCGGCGCGCTGCCGGTCGAGGCAGCGGCGACGGCCGAGAAGGCAATGATCGTGGAATCTCCGGCCCTCGTGACGCCGGTCGACTGGGCGATCAATGTTGCGGTGGCGCGCATGACCGAGGCGCAGAAGCTCTCGCCCGCTGACGCGAGGATCGCCAGGGAGCAGCTGCAGATGCAGTTCCGCTCGTTGTCCGCCGCCGCGCAAAAAAGCATCATGGATGTTGCGGCAACCACGACCGGGGAAAACGCCGTGGAGCGGATGATGATGATGCTGCAGGGGGCCGTGGCCTCCAACGCGCGACGGGCGCTGGCCGCAACGCAGGCGAAGAGTCAGACTGAGCGCATGCGTCCGGAGCTGGGGCCCCCACCAAGCCCTGACTTGACTTTCGTGCCCACCGAGGGACCCTGCCGCGTCTACGATTCGCGCAACGCGCCAGGTATTCTTGGTCCCGGTGTATCGCGGCAGATCTGGGGGTTTTCCAGCTCTGCGGGCTATCTGTGGGCGACGTCACAAGGCGGCACCGGTTCCGCCGGGTCCGGCAATTGCACCGGCACGGTCTACTCCGGATCCGCCGTGCCGATCTCCGTGGTGGCTACCGTCACCGTTGTCAACCCCACCACGAGTGGCGCGTTGCGCGCATGGAACGGCGGAACCGTCCTCACCACGGGCGCGATCCACGCGTGGAACGCCGGTGACCAGCACTCCAATACGACGGTGATCCCGATGGATCGTTTCATCACCGCCTACCCGAGCAGCGGCCCCAAGCGCGACATCGGCATCAACAACAACTCCGGCGGCAATGTCCACGTCATCATCGATGTCGTCGGCTATTTCATCGAGAACACCGCGACAGCACTGGACTGCTACACGGAATCCGGCGCTCTCACGCCCATTCCCAACGGAGTGAACACCGCGGTGGCGGCTCCTTTCTGCGATTCGGGATACACGAACGTCTCGGCGCTGCCGTGGGTATTCATTTCCAACTTTGGCGTCTGGGTCACCTTTGTCTCGCCGACCGGCTGCCGCTTCGGCAACAATTCTGGTGGCTCGGTCAACGTCTACTGCGACATGCGCTGCTGCCGAGTCCCGGGCCGCTGATCCTCTGACGCGTTGCGGGCGTCCTCGCGCCCGGACAGGCCTCGCCTGGCCGGGCTTTTCTTCGCGCCTGGCAGGCGCAGGGGGGTTAGCGTCGCTGTCGAACTTGACGTTGGCGCACCAGCCTTGCTATCTAGGCAAATGGCGCCGCCCTCGCGCCGCGTCTTGCAGGTATCAGGATGACCATCGCACGCACCCAGATCGCCATCATCGGCGCCGGTCCGGCCGGGCTGCTGCTCGGCCAGCTGCTGCACCGGGCCGGCATCGACAACGTCGTCGTCGAACGGCAGAGCGGCGACCATGTGCTGTCGCGCATTCGCGCGGGGGTGCTCGAGCAGACCACCGCCGACCTGCTCGACGAGGCCGGCGTCGGCGAGCGCATGCACCGCGAGGGCCTGCTGCACGGCGGCTACGACATCGCCTTCGACGGTGCGCGCCATCGCATCGACCTCGACACCCTCACCGGCGGCCAGCAGGTGATGGTCTACGGCCAGACCGAGGTCACCCGCGACCTGATGGAGGCGCGCGCGGCGGCGGGACTGCGCACCGTCTACGAGGCGCAGGAGGTCGAGCTGCACGACTACGACGGCGCCACGCCGAGACTCGTCTGGCGCGAGAACAGCGCGCCGCGTGAACTCGCCTGCGACTTCATTGCCGGCTGCGACGGCTTCCACGGGGCCAGCCGCGCCAGCGTGCCGGAGCAAAGCCTCGCGACCTACGAGAAGGTCTATCCGTTCGGCTGGCTGGGCCTGCTGGCGGACACGCCGCCGGTGTCGGAGGAACTCATCTACGTCAATCATCAGCGCGGCTTCGCGCTGTGCTCGATGCGCTCGCACACGCGTTCGCGCTATTACCTGCAATGCCCGCTCGACGATCGCGCTGAGCAGTGGAGCGACGACGCGTTCTGGGACGAGCTGCGCCGGCGCCTGCCGGCCGACGCGGCGCACGCGCTCATCCCCGGCCCGTCACTGGAGAAAAGCATCGCCCCGCTGCGCAGCTTCGTCGTCGAGCCCATTCGCTTCGGCCGGCTGTTCCTGGCCGGCGACGCCGCGCACATCGTGCCGCCCACCGGCGCCAAGGGCCTGAATCTCGCCGCGTCCGACGTGCGCTTCCTGGCACGGGCCTTCATCGAGTTCTACGCGGAGAAAAGCGCTGCGGGTATCGACCACTATTCGCAACGCTGTCTGCGTCGCATCTGGAAGGCCGAACGTTTTTCATGGTGGTTCACCTCGCTGCTGCACGATTTCCCCGAGAATGGTGCGATCGGCCGCAAGCTGCAACAAGCGGAGCTTGACTACCTGATTCACTCGCAGGCCGCGTCGACGGTCATGGCCGAGAATTACGTCGGCCTGCCGTTCGACGATGAATGACGCGCCGACCCTGCCCGGGACGCGGATCGCGGTGGTCAGCGCCGGCGCGATCGGTCTCGCGCATATCGCGGTCAACCGCGCGAGTGCGACGAGCACGTTGTCCGGATCGTCGATCCGGCATCCGAAACGACAGCGATCGCGGCCGTTCCGGGCAATCGCCAGGCTGGGTGACTGATTCAGTGGCCGCGCGTCACTTGCGCGCGAAATATACTTCGAATTTCTGCTTCGCGACGGCCTGATAATAGATCCCTCGGAGGCGATCGCTGCCGGGATCGTAGACGAGTTCGTAGGTCGACCCGTTGTAGCCGCCTGCGCGAATTTCGAATGACGCGCGCAGGGTCGTGCCGTCCAGTGTGGCCTGCGCCTTGGCGAAAGGCAGCTGCCTGGGGTTGAAGTACATCGCTTCGAGCTGGCCGCCGGTCTCTACCTTGCGGATCAGGATCAGGTAGCCGCCGTCGGGACGCACCCAGGCGCCCACAAGCCTTTCCATGTCGGGTTTTGTCGACGCCGGCGACCCGGCAGCCGCCGGCGTCGCCGACTGCGCATTCACGACACAGGTCATGGTCAAACCAAGCACCAGGCCGAGCAACATCGAAATTCTGGTCATCAGGCAGTCCTCCTGGCGCTTCGGTCATCGCGCCGGATATTGAGCAGCAGCAGCACCGCAACCGCGCGCCGGTCAATGATACGGATGTACCTGGCGTACAGTGCGACCGAAGTGCCGATTATCGTTCACGTCGGCGCAGGTCCGTCGGAAACACCGCGGCGCAGGATGGCCATCGGCCATCGCCTGCGTCACCATTCCGGGAAGCGCGAAACCTGCACCACTCGATCAAGGAGCAACAGCGTGGGCGTTCTGGAAGGCATTCGTGTCGTTGAAATTGCCGGTCTCGGGCCGGCACCGTTCTGCGGCATGTTGCTGGCCGACATGGGCGCCGACGTCGTCCTGGTCGAACGCCCCAGCGGCAAGGCCGGCGACCCGCTCGACCTCGGCAGCAACGCCATTGTCAATCGCGGCAAGCGTTCACTGGCACTGGACTTGAAGAACGCGCGGGCGATCGATGCAGTGCTGCGCCTGATCGACGATGCCGACGCGCTGATCGAGGGCATGCGTCCCGGCGTCATGGAGCGTCTTGGCCTGGGACCGGAGGCCTGTCTCGCGCGCAATCCCCGCCTGATCTACGGTCGCATGACGGGCTGGGGCCAGGATGGCCCTCTGGCGCAGGCCGCCGGGCACGACCTCAACTACATCGCGCTCTCCGGCGCCCTCTGGTATTCGGGCGCACCGGGAACGCCGCCGCTGGCCCCGCCCACGCTGGTCGGCGATCTGGGCGGCGGTGCGCTCTACCTCGCCATGGGTCTGCTGGCCGGGATTCTCGGCGCGCGTCGTACCGGCGAAGGGCAGGTCATCGACGCCGCCATCGTCGATGGCAGCGCCAACATGATGAACCTGCTGCTGTCGTTGCACGCCGCCGGCCAGATGCCCTTCGAACGCGGTCGCGGCCTGCTCGACGGTCCGCACTGGGCCGGCACCTATGCCTGCGCCGATGGCCACTTCATCAGTGTCAGTGCGCTGGAGCCGCAATTCAATGCGCTGCTGTTTGCCAGGCTTGGGCTCGCCGATGACCCCGAATTCCGCACGCCCTATGACCCGCAGCACTGGCAGCGGTTGCGCGAACGCATGGCCGCACTGTTTGTCACCCAGCCACGCCAGCACTGGGTCGACCTGCTCGAAGGCAGCGATGCCTGCTTCGCGCCCGTGCTGACGCCGGCCGAGGCAATGGCCCATCCGCACATGGCGGCTCGCGGCGTCTACGGGAAGAAAGAGGGCGTGTTGCAGGCTGCCCCGGCTCCGCGCTTCCTGGGCACCCCATCGGACGGGACCGGCGCGGTGCCCCGCCGCGGCGAACACGGCGCCGGGATCCTGCGCGCGGCGGGCTTCACCGACACCGAAATCGCGCAGGTGCTGCCGGGCAGCTGATCGACATCCTGCGGCACGCGTACGCGGCGGAACTTCGCGGGGGGCATAATCTCCAAGGTCCATACTGCAGAAGGACTGCCATGCCGATCAAATCGCCCGATCCGGAAGCCGAATTCACGATGGACGCCGCCGCATCCGTGAACGCCGTCGCGCGGAGCCGGCAGGCGTCCATGCAGAAAACCACGCGCCGTCCGACGGCTGCCGTCATCGCCGGGATGACGCTGCTCGCCGGCGGCGTCGCGCTCTACTATTTCTGGACCCGCGCTACGCCACCGGCGCCGCAGATTGCGTCGGCGCCGACCGCGACGGCGCCCGCACCAGAGGCGCCTGCCAAACCCGCGATCGCGCATCCCGTCGAACAGATTCCCGCAGTGGCGGAAGCCGACGCGCCGGCACCGCTGCCGAAGCTCGACGAAAGCGACGTCGTTGCCCGGGACTCGATTGCGTCGTTCCTCGACGGCAGCGCCTGGATGCGTCTGCTCGTGCCGGGCGGAATCATCCGGCAGATCGTCGCCACCGTGGACAACCTGCCGCGCAAGAGCGTGGCCACCCGCATCCTGCCCGTCAAGCCCGTCCCGGGCACCTTCGAGACCACCCGGACCGCGAACGAAATTTCGATCGCACCCGCCAACGCAGCGCGCTACACCGCCTACGTCAAGGCGGCCGAGGCGATCGACGCCGTGCGACTGGCGGGATTCTACGTTCGCCTGTATCCGCTGTTTCAACAGGCCTATGTCGAGCTCGGCTACCCCAACGGTTATTTCAATGACCGGCTGGTCGAGGTCATCGATCATTTGCTGGCCGCACCGGAGCCCAGAGCGCCGGTGAAGCTGGCGCAGCCGAAGGTTTTGTATCAATTCGCCGATCCGGAACTGCAGGAGCGTTCGGCAGGCCAGAAGATCATGATGCGGGTCGGCGTCGCCAACGAAGTTCGTCTGAAGGCCAAACTGCGCGAAATCCGCAAGGCATTGGCCACCGAAGCGCCAAAACCGTAGCGACGCATCCGCGGGCGGCTGGCGGCGGGCGGGCTACTTGACGACTGGCGCCTCGGACCGCGCCGCGGGCGGCGGGGTTGGCGGCAGCAGCAGGGCCGCGAGCTCCAGATACATGGGCGGCGCCACCCATCGCGATATGCCACTGGCCAACAGGGCGGTGGCCATCAGGCTCAGCACCATGGCGTGCCCCGAGACCATTTCCATCACAATGATGAACGCGGTGATCGGCCCCTGCGTCGTGGCCGCGAGGAAGCCGACCATGCCGATGGCGATCAGCGGTATCGCCACCTCCGGACGGGCGCCGAAGAGCAGCCCCACATCGTTGCCGATTCCCGCGCCGATGGCCAGCGAGGGCGCGAACACGCCGGCGGGCACACCCGACCACGCCGAAAGCCAGGTCGCGCAGAACTTGAGCAGCGTATAGATCGCCGGCAATTCGCCCTGCCCTTCGAGCAAGGCTCGCGTGGGGTCATAGCCGGCGCCGGCAGTAGTACCGCCGCTGACGATACCGATGACCGCGACCGCCAACCCGCAACCGGCCGCGAAGCGCAATGGAAAGCGCACGCGCCAGCGCGAAAAACGGTCCGGCAGCCCCCGCGCCGATACCACGATCAGTCGCGAGAACAATCCACCGGCAAGCCCGGTTGTCACTGCGACCAGCAGTCCCGGCCCGAGCACCGGCCAGCTCAGTCTCTGCACCCGAAGTTCGCCGAAATAGGAGAGGTTGCCGAATATCGATACGGCGACCAGACCGGCCAGCACGATGCTGATGATCACCAACCCGCTGTGCGACAGGCTGCGCCGGCGCGACAACTGCTCGAGCGCGAAGATCACGCCCCCCAGCGGCGTATTGAACGCCGCCGCGATTCCCGCCGCAGCGCCGGCGACGATCAGGTCGTGGGCGTCGATACCCGACTCCGGCGACAGCCAGCGCCGCGCGTGCTGCATGACCCCCGCGCCCACCTGCACCGTCGGCCCCTCACGGCCGATCGAAAGCCCCGCAAACAGCCCGCCGGAAACCAGTGCGATCTTCTGCAGCGACAGCCGAAGCGATACCAGCCGCGATCGATCATGCGCGGATATCGGATCGCCCAGCGCCGCGACAACTTGTGGAATGCCCGACCCCTGCGCCCCGGGGACGAAGCGCCGGGTCCACCAGAGCAGCGCGACGGTCAGCGCCGGCGTCCAGAGCAGCGGCAGCCAAGGGCCGACGGCGCCGAGTCCGCGCAGGCGCGCGAAGCCGTCGCTGGCGGCCTCGGCCAGAAAGGTGAACCCGACGACGATCAGTCCGGTGAGCACCGCGTAGGTGAGCACCACGGCGCGATCGATCCACGGCCGTCCTTCGCCGAGGTCGGTGCGCACATTGCGCCAGAAATCGTGCTGACGTTCGGTCATCGCCCCTACGATATCAGGCGTCCGGGACGTCGGACTACCCTGGACACCTCGACCCACGCTGCCGACCCACCGACGCCGAGCCACGATCCGCCTGTCGCGCAGGCGCCCGGCAACGCGCCACCGCCGATCATCCCATCATCCGGCCCGGCAGCCACAGGGCGATCTGCGGGAACAGGGCAATCATCGCAATGGTGCCGAACATGATCAGCACGAACGGAAACGAGCCCTTCAGCACCGTCATCAGCGGCACGTCCGGCGCGACACCCTTGAGCACATAGAGATTGAGGCCCACGGGTGGCGTGATCAGCCCGACCTCCATGTTGATGGTCAGGATCACGGCAAACCAGATCAGGTCGAAATCCGCCGCCTCGAGCACTGGCGTGAGGATCGGCATCACCATCACGATGATCGCCACCGGCGGCAGGAAGCAGCCGGCGACCAGCAGGAAAAGGTTGATTGCCAGCAGCAGTACCCAGATGTTGAGGTTCAGGTCGACCAGCCACTGCGCCGCGGTCTGGGTCACATAGAGCAGCGACATCATGTAGGAGAACACCGCTGCGGCACCGATGATCATCAGGATCATGCTCGACTCGCGCACGGTCTCGCGAAAGATGTGCCATTGCTGCTCGATCCGCCAGGCGCGGTAGATGACCATGACCAGCACCAGCGCCAGCACCGCCGAAATCGCCGCCACCTCCGACGGCGTCGCCAGCCCGCCGTACATCGCGTAGCCGATCGCGAAAATGATGCCGAGGAACGGCGAGACCCGGCCGACGCCTTCCATCTTTTCCCGAAGCGTGTAATGCCGGATATCGCTGGCGTCGATCGTGCGCCGCGAATGCAGCGTAGCCGCCCACGCATACAGCGAAAACAACACCACCATCAGGATTCCCGGTATTACGCCGGCCAGGAACAGCCGGCCGATCGAGGTCTCGGTCACCAGTCCGTAGAGAATCATGGTGATCGAGGGTGGAATGAGGATGCCCAGCGTGCCGCCGGCGCAGATCGATCCGGTGGCCAGCGCCGGCGGCACGCCGCGCCGGATCATTTCGGGCACGCCGGCCTTGCCGATGGCCGCGGCGGTCGCCGGACTCGACCCGCAGATCGCGGAGAACACGCCACAGGCGAGAATATTGGCGATCACCAGTCCGCCCGGTACCCGGTCGAGCCAGCGGTGCAGCGACTCGTATACGTCCTTTCCCGCCGCCGAGACACCGATGGCGGAACCGAGCAGGACGAACAGCGGGATCGTCAACAACGCGAACGACGAAAGCTCGTCCATCATCAGGATCGGCACGTTGGCGATGCTCGCCGGACCGGCAAACACCAGCAGGAAGCCGACCGAGACCAGCGTCAGGCCCCAGGCAATGGGCAGACCCGAGAACAGCACCACCAGCGTGACGACCAGGATCAGGGCGCCGATCTGCATCTCGCTCACGGTCTGCTCCGTTCTGCGCCACGCATCCGCGCGAGTTCAGCGACATACTGGAGCGCGGTAAGCCCAAGGCCGACCGGCATGGCCAGGAACAGCGGCCATTTCGCCGGCGCCCAGGTGCTTTCCGTATGCTCGTCCTTGAGGAACGACTCGACGGTAAGCACCCCGCCGGCGACGGCGAGATAGACACAGATGATCAGCCCGAGCACGGCGATCCCGATGGCCATCGGGCGGGCCATGCGGTCAGGCAGCAGATGCGTCAGCAGGTCGACGCCGACGTGCCCCTTGGTGTGCAGCGTATAGGGCGAGGCCAGGAACAGCGAGGCCACCATCATGTAGACCGAGAACTCGATCTCCCAATAGGTGGACCCACCGCTCGCGCGGTAGATGACGCTCCAGGTAATCACCAGCGCCGCGAGTGCAAGCATGATCGCCGCCACCGCCGCGAAGGCGATCGACAGACGGTCCATGACGCGCACGAAATTGCTCACGCGGCCACCCGGGAACGCGCGCGGCCGCCGCCGCAGCCGCCGCGCGCGCGCTGTTGCCTGCGGGTCACTTCACTTGCAGCAGGGCGTCGAGCAGTTCCTTGGCTTCGGGCGACTTCGCCGCGAATTCCTTGTAGGACGTTTCCTTGGCCAGCGCGACCCACTGTTCGTACTCGGACTGGGACATCTCGTGGATCTTGGCGCCGGCTTTCTTGTAGGCAGCTTCCATCTTGGCCACGGCGTCCTTCTGCAGCTTGAGGAAGAATTCGTCGGACTTGGCTGCCGCCTCCTCGAAAATCTTCTTCTGCGCAGGAGTGAGCTTGTCCCAGTGCTGCTTGGACATCACCAGCGGCTGCAGCAGCATCCACAACGCGTACTTGCTCGGAACAGTGGCGAACTTGGTCTGCTCGTAGAGCCGCATGCTGACGAAGGTCTCGGCCGAGGTCAGCGTGCCGTTGATCACGCCCGATTGCAGTGCCGGATAGATCTCGGTCGACGGCATGCTTACCACCGACGCGCCGGCCGCCTTCAGCATGGACTCGAAGGTCGGATCGGCCGCACGCATCTTCAAGCCATCCACGCTCTTCGGGCCGGTGATCTCGCGATCCTTGGTGGCAAAGGCGCCCGGTGTCCACCACCAGGTGACCACATGGACGCCGTTCTTTTCGGCGAGTGCCTGGAATTTCGCCTGGAACGGCGTGCCGCGCAGGCGCATGGCGTGCTCGAGCGTGGAAACCGTGCCCGGCATGATGATGATCGAGAATTCCGTGGCCTTGCCCACGGCGTAGGACATCGGGAATACCGCCATTTCCAGCGTGCCATTTTGCAGCGCATCAAATTGGGCCGTTGGCTTGATGCCCAGCGATTGCGCCGGGTAAATGCGGAACTTGAAGCTCGGATCGCGCTTGACGACTTCGTCGACGAACACCCGCGTGGCCTTGTCACGTCCATCGACGTTGGCCTTGAACTGGTGGGAAATCTTGATTTCCTGCGCGACAAGGGGTGCGGCGCAGAGCGTGACGACGGCGAGCGCCGCGGCCAGACGAGAATACTGTTTCATGAACTCCTCCATGGGCAAATTATCGCGGTGCGGTCTGGAATGGCCGCACGTTTCCGGCCTCGGGCTGCGCCTGTTCTGGTAATGAGTTCGATGGCCCTTGCGAGCCTGGCCCGGCTTCCCGAGAACACCGCCGAGACTCCATCATATGTCAGGCTTGGACTCGACGCGAGGCGGACGAAGCAGCTTGCGCACAGCCCGCGAGGCGACGACCTGCGCTTCCCGCGCGAAGGCATCGTGATTCTTCTCGATCCGCGCGAGATCGTAGTTGTAATTCACCATGAAGCCGGCTGCCTGCGTCAGGCCGCGCGGCGAAATGTCGCCAAGCCAGTTGATCCGCTCGAGACTCGCCCCATTGTTCAGATGGAAACGCGCGACCGGATCGATGATCTTCCCAGGCCCGGTCCTCGCGGAAAGCAGAAAATGCGCGATGGCCGCGGTGAGAATCGGCTTGACCTCGCGCGCGACCTGCACGTTTTCGTTCCAGCCTGGAACCTCCAGCGCGCGCAACGCCGCCTTGTCGCCGCCGGTGAGGAATCCGGCGGCCCTGGACTCGCGCAGCAGCCACGGCCCGAATCCCGGAACCGGTGAAAGGGTCACGAATTTCTTGAGCCCCGGCAACGCGCGTTTGAGTTCCTCGACCACCTGCTTGATGAGGAAATTGCCCAGGGGCACCCCCTTCAGGCCCTCCTGGCAATTGGAAATGGAATAAAAGACCGCGGTGGTCGCACGCTTCGCTTCGATCGGCTTGCGTTCGGGCGCGAGCAGCGGGGCGATGGCGTCGGGCACCTCCGTCGTCAGCGCCACCTCCACGAAAATCAACGGTTCGCCGGGCAGCGCCGGATGAAAAAAGGCGAAGCAGCGGCGATCGTCCGGGTCGATGCGCCGCCTCAGGTCGTCCCAGCTCGCAATCTCGTGCACCGCCTCGTAGCGGATGATCTTTTCCAGCACCAGCGCGGGCGTGTTCCAGTCCACGCTTTGCAGCACCAGAAATCCACGATTGAACCAGGATGAGAGCAGGTGGAGAAAATCCTCGTCGAGCGGTTGCAGCTCCGGGTTCGTCACGGCGTGGCGTACGACGTCCTCGCGCATGCGCACCAAATGCGGTGTGCCGCCCATGGCCAGGTTGAGGCGCCGGATCAATTCCTGCCGCCGCGGTTCCGCCGCCCCGTGCAGCAAGACACCGTTTTGCGGAGTGGGGTTCTCGCGATAGCGCACGATCGCGCGATCCAGGCGCGGCCGGTCCGCGCCAAAGCGTAGCGCCAGCGCGCGGAGAAATTCGAGCCTGGTTGGGTCGGGAAGTGCCGCGTAGGCGTCGAGCAGATCATTCGCGAGCGTCATGCCCGAGGCTTCGCCGCGCTCCGAAAGCAGCGCCTCCGCCGCACGCGTCAGGTCGGACGCCCGCGCGCCGCCGACCAGGCGAAGCAAACTGCCGACGATGCTCTTGCGGGAGCCGGCACCACCAAGCTTTGGAAGATCTACCATGGGTGCATCGTACCTTTTCCATCATGGAAGACATGCGGTGCGAGTGGGTTCGGCGGCGGCGCGCACCCTCCCGACAGCCGCCCGGGCCAAACCGCCAATGTCGGGCCGCCCTCAGCGAGTCTCTAGGCGCCGGTCACCGCCTCCCAGCGACCGCTGCGTTCGGACCGGAACAGCGCGTCGATGGCCCGCATGTTGGCGATCGCATCCTCGATATCGTAAGGCAGCGGAATCTCGCCGCGGACCGCGCGCGAGAAGGCTTCTCCCTGCAGCTGGTACTGATCGCTTTCCGGCAGGGTTTCCGTGACGATGCCGGTTCCTTCGAGCGACGAGCAATCGTCAATGGAGATGCGCGTCCTGGCGCCCTGCGGCGCGTTGACCGGAATGTGAATCTCGATCCGGCCCTTGCTGCCGCATAGCTGGATGCGCTGGTGCGGGGCGATCTGCGTGGAAATGGTGAAATCCAGCCGCCGGCCGCCACCGAAGTCGAGCAGGCCGCTGGTGAGGCGGTCGGTGCCAAAATCCGGATCGCGATCGACCAGCGAAATGGCCCGGGTCGGCTCGGCATCCAGGAAATAGCGGCCGGCGACGACGGCGTAGCAGCCGATGTCGTAGAGTCCACCGCCGCCGATATCGGCCTTGTTGCGCACATTGCCGGGGTCGACGTTGTTGTAGCCGAAGGACATCTGCACGACGCGCAGCGTGCCGATGCGCCCCGACAGCACCAGTTCGCGGGCGCGCAGCCACTGCGGATGAAAGCGCACCATGAATGCTTCGGCGATCAGCACCTTGCCGGCCGCCTCGCGCAGCTGCATCGCCTCGGCAGCGGTCATTGCAATGGGCTTTTCACACAACACGTGCTTGCCCGCCGCCGCCGCCTGCAGCGTCAGCGGCACATGCAGATGGTTGGGCAGCGGGTTGTAGATCGCCTCGATTTCCGGATCGGCGAGCAGCGCCTCGTAGCTGCCGTAGGACCGGGGAATACCGAGTGAATCGGCGGTGCTGCGGCCGCGCACCTCGTCACGCGAGGCAATGGCCCTGATCTCAAGCAGGTCACTTTTTTTCATCCCCGGCAGCACGCGTTCGCGGCCGATTTTGGCGGTGCTCAGCACCCCCCAGATCACCTTTTCCATTTGCGCCTTTCTGGTGCGCCGCACGCGCGGCGGGATTTTCACCAAACCATACACCCATGCCAAATTACCGCACCGGAAACGACGGGAAGCAATTCACCGGGCAGTTCCGCCGACCAGGGCAGCGGGACTTCTTGACCTGCGCACCGCATGACCCTACCCTAGGCGACCCGTCCGATGCTCAGGCGGGCAGGACAGCGAATTTGATGATCGCACTGTCCGCTCTGCTGGCGTGTTCTGCCCACGCGCCGGCGGTAAAAAAATAACGAAGGGTGGGGGGGATGTAGATGGCTTCGGTAACCATCGCCGACGTGCACAAGCAATTCGGCTCGACCAAGGTGATCCGTGGCGTCGACGTCAAGATCGCCGACGGCGAGTTCTGTGTGCTGGTCGGCCCGTCGGGTTGCGGCAAGTCCACGCTGCTGCGCATGATCGCCGGCCTCGAGGAAATCAGCGGCGGCGAGATCAGCATCGGTGACCGGGTGGTCAACCGCGTTCCGCCCAAGGAGCGCGACATCGCGATGGTGTTCCAGAATTACGCGCTTTACCCGCACATGACGGTGCGCAACAACATGTCGTTTTCGCTGACGCTGGCGAAAAAATCGAAGGACGAGATCGACAGGAGCGTCAGCCGCGCCGCCGAAATCCTCGGCCTGACCGAACTGCTCGAGCGCTTTCCGCGGCAGCTCTCCGGCGGGCAGCGCCAGCGCGTCGCGATGGGCCGCGCCATCGTGCGCAACCCGCAGGTCTTTCTGTTCGACGAGCCGCTGTCGAATCTCGATGCCAAGCTGCGGGTGCAGATGCGCACCGAAATCAAGGAATTGCACCAGCGGCTGAGTACCACGTCCATCTACGTCACGCACGACCAGATCGAAGCGATGACCATGGCCGATCAGATCGTGGTCATGCACGACGGGATCGTCGAGCAGATCGGCAGCCCGCTGCAACTCTATGACCGCCCGAACAATCGTTTCGTGGCCGGCTTCATCGGTTCGCCGTCGATGAATTTCATCGACGGAACGGTGCGGCTCGGCGCTGCGCCGCATGTCGAGGCCGCGGGCGGCGCACGTTTGCCGTTGCCGCCTGACGCCAAGGTGGCCGATGGCAAGCCGGTGGTCTACGGCATCCGCCCGGAGCATCTCGATCTCACCGACGACGGCTTCGAGGCCGCGGTCGTGGTGGTCGAGCCCACCGGATCGGAGACTCAGGTATTCGTACGCCTGGGCAAGCAGGAAATCGTCGGCGTATTTCGCGAGCGTCACGAGTTCAAGACTGGCCTGAAGGTCCGCTTTCAACCCCGCGCCGATCAGGCGCATTTGTTCGACCCCGCCGACGGACGTCGACTCTGAGACCGCCCGGCGTTTTCTTGTATCTGCAGTCCTTTCACCACGACAGGAGACAGCGATGAACGAAAGCAAATTTACCCGCCGCCACGCCTTGAAGGCCGCTGCCGCCCTGGGCGCGGCGGGCGCGATTCCGAATCTGGGAATGATTGCCCAGGCTTGGGCACAGGTATCGCCCTGGAAGCCCGAGAAGGGCGCCAAGATCCAACTGCTGCGCTGGAAGCGGTTCGTGCAGGCAGAGGAGGACGGATTTACCGCGCTGGTCGCCGCCTACACCAAGGCTACCGGCGTCGAGGTCAAGGTGCTCAACGAGTCGCTCGACGACGTGCAGCCCAAGGCCAGCGTCTCGGCCAACACCGGCCAGGGTCCCGACATGTTCTGGGGCCTGTATTCGCTGCCCCACCTGTTCCCCAGCAAGCTGGTCGATGTCACCGACGTCGCCAACTACCTGGGCAAGAAGTACGGCGGCTGGGCGCCCACCGCCGAGACCTACGGCAAGAGTGGCGGCAAGTGGATCGACATCCCCGTCGCCTACAACGGCAACGTCATCAACTACCGCCAGAGCATGATCGAGAAGGCGGGTTTCAAGGAAATCCCGAAGGACAACGCGGGCTTCCTGGAAATGATGAAGGCGCTGAAGGCCAAGAGCGTGCCGGGTGGCTTCGCGCTCGGCCGCGCTTCGGGCGACGGCAATGCCTGGGTGCACTGGGTGCTGTGGTCCAACGGCGGCAACCTGGTCGACAAGAACGACAAGGTCGTCATCAATTCACCCGAAACCGTCAAGGCGCTCGAGTATGCGAAGGACCTGTCGGACACCTTCGTCAACGGTACAGCGTCGTGGAACGATGCCTTCAACAACAAGGCGTTCCTGACCAGCGAAATCTCGGTCACCAACAACGGCGTGTCGATCTACGCCGCCGCCAAGGCCGGAGCGGCCAAGGGTGACGCGAAGATGAAGGAAATCATGGACGACATGAATCATTCGCTGTGGCCGATCGGGCCGGTCGGCAAGCCGACCGAGTTCCACATCGCCTACCCGATGATGATCATGAAGTACAGCAAGTACCCGAACGCCTGCAAGTCGTTCATCGCCTTCATGATGGAAGCGGCGAACTACGGACCGTGGCTGGAAAGCGCCGTGGCCTACCTCACGCATCCGCTGAATGCCTATGACGACAATCCGGTATGGAAGTCCGACCCCAAGCTTTCGATGCTGAAGGACGCCGGGCGTCGCACGCTGACGGCGGGTGGCCTGGGCTCGGTGGGCGAGAAGGCGGCTTCGGCACTGGCCGACTTCATCGTGCTCGACATGGTCGCCTCAGTGTGTACCGGCCGGGCGTCGATCAAGGACGCGATCGCGGTGGCCCAGCGACAGGCTTCGCGCATCTACCGGTAAGCCAGGGTGCCCGGGGACGCAGGCAGCAGCCTGCGTCCCTGGCCTTCACAAAGCATCGAATCCCGCGTGCGGCAGCGCCGTGCGCCGATTGAAGGCAAGATCCCGCCATGTGGTCCCGACTGAGCAACAATCGCGAATTTCTCGGCTGGCTGTTCATGCTGCCGACGGCGGCGTTTCTGCTTCTGTTCCTGGTGTACCCGCTCGGGCTGGGCATCTGGTTGTCGTTCACCGACGCCAAGATCGGCAGGCCGGGCGAATTCGTCGGCCTCGACAACTACATCTGGATCGCCGGTTCCAGCAAGTTCCAGACGGCGGTCTTCTTCACGCTGTTCTACACCGTCGCCGCGAGCATCGTGAAGTTCGGCATCGGCCTCTACCTGGCGATTCTGCTCAACGAAAAAATGCCCTTCAAGGCCATACTGCGCGCGCTGATCCTGATTCCGTTCATCGTGCCGACGGTGCTGTCGGCCATTGCCTTCTGGTGGATCTTCGATCCGCAATTCTCCGTCATCTCCTGGTCGATGAAGGGCCTGGGACTGATCGACAGCAACATCGACTTTCTCGGCGACGTGTGGAATGCGCGCTGGTCGGTGATCTTCGCCAACGTCTGGCGCGGCGTGCCCTTCATCGCCATCTCGCTGCTGGCCGGACTGCAGACCGTGCCCGCGTCGCTGTACGAAGCGGCCACGCTCGACGGCGCCTCGCGCTGGCAGATGTTCATCAAGATCACTTACCCGTTGCTGACGCCGATCATCGCCGTGGTGATGACCTTTTCCGTGCTGTTCACGTTCACCGATTTCCAGCTGATCAAGGTGCTGACCAACGGCGGACCGGCCGGCGCCACCGAGCTGATGGCAACCATGAGCTACAACACCGCAATCCTCGGGGGACGCATCGGCGAGGGCGCGGCGATATCCACCGCGATGGTGCCATTTCTGCTGGCCGCGATCCTGGTGTCCTGGTTCGGCCTGCAGAAACGCAAGTGGCAAAGCGGAGAGAGCAATGACTGATCCGCGCGTGATCGTTTCCGGCAAGGCATCGTCCGACGACAATGAGGGCATGAACTATCTGACCACGCTGCCGCAGCGGCTGGTGCGCGTGTACCTGCCCTTGTCGCTGATCGTCTTCGTGCTGCTGTTCCCGTTCTACTGGATGACGATGACGGCGATCAAGCCGAAGGAGCATCTGCTCGACCTGGACGCGCACAACCCGTTCTACACGCTGAACCCGACCTTCGAGCACATCCACGCGCTGCTTTTCGAAACCGAGTACCCGCTGTGGCTGTGGAACACCATGTTCATCGCCGTGTCGGCGACCGTCCTGTCGCTGATCGCCAGCGTCTTCGCCGCATATGCGATCACGCGCATCCGTTACAAGGGCGCGCAGTGGGTCGGCGGCGCGGTATTCCTGGCCTACCTGGTGCCGCCGTCGATCCTGTTCATTCCGCTGTCCACGGTGGTGTTCGAGTACGGGCTGTTCGACACCCCCTTCGCGCTGATCCTGACCTATCCGACGATCCTGATTCCCTTCTCCACCTGGCTGCTCATGGGCTACTTCAAGACCATCCCCTACGAGTTGGAGGAGTGCGCCCTGATCGACGGCGCCACGCGCTGGCAGATCCTTTGCCGCATCATCCTGCCGCTGGCGATTCCCGGCCTGATTTCGGCGTCGATCTTCTGCCTGACGCTGTGCTGGAACGAATTCATCTACGCGCTCACCTTCATCAACAGCACCGAAAAGAAGACAGTGCCGGTGGCGATCCTGTCGGCCTTCACCGACGGTGACCAGTACCGTTGGGGCTCGCTGATGGCCGGCGCGCTGGTCGGATCGCTGCCGCTGGTGATCCTGTACGCATTTTTCGTCGAGCACTACGTTTCGGCGATGACCGGGGCGGTGAAAGAATAGGCACCTCCGCCGGCAATCGCGGTTCCGGATTGCCATTGACGGCGCAGCGCGAAAAACTTCGAGTTCGTTCGATTCGTCGCGTCCTTTTGCGCATGCACCCGGGTCGCCTGAAAGCCGCGGCGTGACCCGGGCTCGATTTGTGCGGTGCAGCATGTCTGCGTTAGAATGGCCCGTTCCGCGATCGACGCGACGTTCGACATCGACCGCAACGATTGTGCGCCGAGCTTTTAGTGCGATTCAATGAAACCCCTGTGTTCTCGGCCGCAGCACCCCCCGGGATCGGATTCAATTGGACCTCCATCATCTCCGCACTTTCGTCGCCGTCGCCCAGTTCGGTCATCTGACCCGTGCCGCTGAAGCGCTGCATCTCAGCCAACCGGCACTGTCCAGCCATATCAAGGCGCTGGAGGAGCAGTTCGGCGTAATACTTTTCGAACGTTCATCGTCGGGCATGTCGCTCACGCCGTCCGGTCGGCGGTTGCTGGCCGAAGCCGAGCAGGTCATCGCCGATGTGCAGAAATTGACGAATTCGGCGCAGGACCTGCGCGGTCGGCCAACAGGAAACCTGAAAATCGGCACCGTCCTCGATCCCTCGATGCTTCGTGTCGGTGAATTGATGCGGCACATGCTGGAGCGTCATCCGCAACTCGAACTTGATCTGCACCATGTCATGTCCAGCGACGGCATCGCGCGCGTGCGCAACGGCACCCTGGATGCCAGTTTCTACTTCGGGGAACTGCCGTCAGATTTGACCGGCCTGCCGTTGCGCGATGTCGTGTACCAGGTGACCATGCCCATCGCCTTGGCCAAAATTCTGGCCGATGCGCCTTGGGAACTGGTCGCGCAACAGCAGTGGATCGTGGCGCCCGAACCGAGTTCGCATCATCAACTGGTCATGGGACTGTTCGGCGAGGATTCGACTCCACCGGAACGGATCATCGAGGCGGATTCCGAATCGGTGATCAACAATCTGGTCGAATCGGGAGTGGGCGTCAGCCTCATCCGCGACGAGATCGCCGCAGGTTTGGTCGCCTCCGGACGCGGCCTGATCTGGGCAGGGCGCGAGGTCAAGACGAAACTATGGCTTGTGCATTCCGCGGCACAGGCGAGCGACCCGTTGCTGGCGGCACTGCTCGAGGTCCTGAGCGAGGTTTGGACCGACAACGCGCCGGCGGCATGACGCGAGCAAGCCGACGAGGCGATCTCCCATGGATCGCCCCATCGAGATGCCGCCAGGGCCCGGGCAACGCAGCGCCACCGGTTCCGCATCCTTGTGGCTCAGATGCCGTCGAGGCGGCGCCGATCAGACTGCCGTCGAAGCTTCCGAGCGATCGACGACCGCCCACGTCCGCCGCATCGCGTAGGGAACGAACAAGGCGCCACCCAGGGCCAGCGCAATTGCAGGCAACGCGTTCATCTCGCCCGTAAACAGAAAATTCACGCCGACCGCCGATACGGCCGCGCCGATGAAGACGGCCCGCAGCCACAGCCCGCAGGCGATCATCGCCCAACGGGATTCGCGATTCAGCGCGTAATCGAATCGATGTCCGAGCCGGGTTTGGAGGACAGGTTCAGCCGGCGCGGATGCGGTGGTCGTATCGACCGCATGCGGGTCGCCCGCCACGAACCATTTCACGAGCCCGGCGAGAAGTCCGGATCCAGCCGGTTCGGTGGGGGTGGAAAAGGCGTCCCGGCCTTTCCTCTCGTTCGCCCTGGATGGCGAAAACGCCACCGTCTTCGACATCAGGGTAAAGATTCCTAGTTGTTCGGCAGGTAGGTTGTTGGCCCGCATTTCGTACTCCAGTTGGTCAGTAAACGGTGCGCAGCACATGAATTTCATGTTGCGCTGCACAATCACAAGATAGGGATCCGGCAACGAACAATCAAATCATTGTTTTGGATCAGCGGCATTCGTTCCACTGATGTAGCGGCAACGCATTGATGCGACGCACTATTTCACCTTTCTCAAGCCTTCCGGATGTTGTGGATATGCAACGCCCGGCGCCGACCGCCCTCCCGAAAACCCACGGCAGGCCGGCGGCGGCTTCGGCACGAGCCCGCCCCGGCGGCAATTCAACCAGGCGCCTCCGTCGCGCCATGGGGGCGGCCGCCTGGAGGCCTCGCCTGTTGCAAAAAGGCCTCCTGCCTGAACGCGACGCGTCCTCCCGACGACGGGTCGACCGGTCTGTACCCGGTTTCAAGCTATAATTTCAGGTGCGGCCCTTGTTCCAGTCCCCTTGCCGCAGTCGATTCCGACCTCCGTAACAACTCCGTTTGGCTGTGACTGGCCGCCCCCTTGAGGGGTGAATGGCCGAGCACCCATTCGAAAGCTTTCATGTCCTTTTCCACACTCGGGCTGTCCGAAGCGCTGCTGCGCGCGGTCGCCGAACAGGGTTACACCGTCCCCACGCCAATCCAGGCGCAGGCCATTCCCGTCGTGCTCGAAGGCGGCGACCTGCTCGCCGGCGCCCAGACCGGCACCGGCAAGACAGCAGGTTTTGTCCTGCCGATGCTGCAGCGCCTGTCCACGCGCCCCTCGCCCTACGCGGGCGGGACGCGCAAGCCACTGCGCGCGCTGATCCTCACCCCGACGCGCGAACTCGCCGCCCAGGTCGAGGACTCGATCAAGACCTACGGCAGGCACCTCAAACTCACCTCGATGGTGCTGTTCGGTGGCGTCAGCCTCGGACCGCAGACCACCGCGCTGAAGCGCGGCGTCGACATCCTCGTCGCCACGCCGGGGCGCCTGCTCGACCATCACGGGCAGGGCCACATCGATTTCTCGCGCATCGAGATTTTCGTCCTCGACGAGGCCGACCGCATGCTCGACATGGGTTTCATCCCCGACGTCAAGCGCGTGCTCGCCCTGCTTCCGAAACAGCGCCAGAACCTGCTGTTCTCGGCCACCTTCTCCGCCGAGATCAAGGCGCTTGCCGACCGGCTGCTGAATCGGCCACGGGTGATCGAGGTCACGCCGCCCAATTCAACCGTCGACGCGATCGCCCAGCGGGTGCATCCGGTCAACCGGGAGGAAAAAAGCAAATTGCTGGCGTGGCTGGTGGGGCATCACCGCTGGAAGCAGGTGCTGGTGTTCACCCGCACCAAACATGGTGCCGACAAGCTGGTGCGCTCGCTGCACGCCGACGGCATCGGCGCAGTCGCCCTGCACGGCAACAAGAGCCAGAACGCACGTACCCGGGCGCTGGCCGATTTCAAGTCCGGAACCGTTGAAGTGATGGTCGCCACCGACATCGCGGCGCGCGGGATCGACATCGACCAGCTGCCGCACGTCGTCAACTACGACCTGCCCAACGTCCCCGAGGACTACATCCATCGCATCGGCCGCACCGGTCGCGCCGGCTCCGACGGCGAAGCGATCTCGCTGGTTTGCGTCGACGAGCACGTGTTCCTGCGCGACATCGAGCGGCTGATCAAGCGTTCGATCCCGCAGCAGGTGATCGCCGGCTTCGAGCCCGATCCCAATGCCGTCGCACAGCCGGTGTTCGCGCAACGCGGTGGACGCGGTCAGATGCAGGGCCAGCGACAACGTGCCGGGCAGGCTCCTGCGCGCGCGCCGTCCCCCTCGCGCAGCCATAATGGCGCGCCGCCACCTGCCCGCGACCGCCGGGGCGCGTCGTCACAGTCCCGCGACGCCCGCGGCGCGGCGCCGAACGGGCAGCGTCCGCCGTCCGGTCAAAAGCAATCGAACGGAACCGCGACGCCGCAGACGCGCGGCACGCGTGCGCCGCAGGCAAATGGATCGGGACAGCCACATGCGCGCGGCAATGGTCGGGCGCAACCACAGGCCAACGGACAGTCGCGCAGCGCCGGATCCGCGCAGCCATCATCGAACGGGCATTCACGCGCCGGCGGGTCGGGACAGGCACACAGCAGCGACGCCCGAACAGTGGCCGCGCCCGCGCTGTTCCAGCCGCGCCCCAAGACCCGGCACTAGAGCCGAATCTTGAAAACGCCGAAGCGGCTCGAACCGCTGGTGCAGGAAGGCCTGATCGACTCGGTGGAGCGGCAGCTCATGAGCGGCAAGGAGGCCATCGTCTATGTGGTCCGTTGCGGCGACGCGCTTCGCTGCGCCAAGGTGTACAAGGAAGCGAACAAGCGCAATTTTCGCCAGGCATCACTGTATCAGGAAGGACGCCGGACCAAGAACAGCCGGAAGGCGCGCGCCATCGAAAAAGGCACCCGCTACGGCCGCCGCGCGCAGGAGGAAGCCTGGCAGAGTGTCGAGGTCGATACGCTCTTTCATCTGGCAGCGGCGGGCGTGCGCGTGCCGCGACCTCACGCCTTTTCCGAGGGAGTGGTGCTGATGGAATTGCTGGTCGACGCCGACGGAAACCCCGCGCCGCGGTTGAACGACCTGACGCTGCCGCAGGAACTTGCGTTGGCCTACCACGACGAATTGATCCGGCAGATCGTGCGCATGCTCTGCGCCGGCATCATTCATGGCGACCTGTCCGAATACAACGTCCTCGTCGACCGCGACGGCCCGGTGATCATCGATCTGCCGCAGGCGGTGAACGCGGCCGGCAACAACAACGCGGCGGCGATGCTGCAGCGCGACGCCGACAACATCACCAACTATTTCAGCCAGTTCGCCCCGGCGCTCACTTCAACGCAGTACGGCAAGGAAATCTGGCTGCTCTACGAGCGCGGTGCGCTGCATGAGGACGTCGTGCTCACCGGCCGCGTGGCCGAGCGGACGACGGTTGCCGACGTCGCTGGCGTCATGCGTGAGATCGTCGACGTTCGGGACGAGCACGAAGCCCGGTTGCGCTACAAGGCGGCGATCGAGGCCCCCTGATCCACGGCTTTGGCATCATTGCAGTCCCGTAGACCAGGAAGGGACCCCTGACCATGCCCGGACGCCACCACGAACGCCATCGCACCGACCGCATCGGTTGGCTGCGCGCGGCCGTCCTCGGTGCCAACGACGGGATCGTATCCACGGCGAGCCTCGTGGTCGGTGTCGCCGCCGCGCACGGGTCGCCGGGCAGCGTGATGGTCGCGGGGATCGCCGGACTCGTCGCCGGCGCGATGTCGATGGCCGCCGGCGAATACGTGTCGGTCCAGTCGCAGGCCGATTCCGAGCAGGCGGCGCTCGACCTCGAACGCGCGGAACTCGCGGCGGACGACCCCGGCGAGCGCCGTGAACTGACGGCGATCTACATCGGCCGCGGCCTCGACCACGCGCTCGCGAAGCAGGTGGCCGAGCAACTCATGGCGCACGATGCGCTCGGCGCGCACGCGCGCGACGAGCTCGGCATTTCCGAGACGCTGAAGGCGCGGCCGATTCAGGCTGCGCTCACCTCGGCAGCCAGCTTCGCAGTGGGCGCCGCGCTGCCGCTGCTCGCGGTCGCCGCGGTTCCCACACCGAGTCTGATCCCTGCAGTGTCCGGCGCATCGCTCGTCTGCCTCGCGGTCCTGGGCAGCGTTGCTGCGCGCGTCGGCGGCGCCAGCGTCGCGAAGGGTGCGCTGCGTGTAACGTTCTGGGGCGCGCTCGCAATGGCGATCACCGCCGGCGTCGGCGCGCTTTTCGGAACCGTCGTCTGAGACCTGCCCTGCCGTCCCCAGCGCATTTTGGCTCGCGCTTACAATACGCTCGCCTTCAGGCAGGACGGTTCGATCGCGACGTGCGCGGCGACCGTGGAACGGCGGCTGGCAGCGCTGATCTGCGATCCCGGGCAGGTCGAGTTCGCGTCGCGGGTCACTGGAAAGCTGGTCAGCCCGGCGCAGTGGCAGCGCATCCTCGATGGGGACGCCGCGATGGACGCGGAACTCCAGCGCCTGCTCGACGATCCGCACAAACGCGAATACTTCGGCGCGCGCATGGCGACAATGGGCGCCGGGACCATCGGCGATTTCCTCCGCCTGCAGCCGGCGTACAGCATCGAGAACACGGCGCAGCTGATCCGCTGCCCGACCTTGATCACCGAAGGCGAAGGTGATTTTGCATCGCAGAGCGGCAAGCTCTTCGACCTGCTGACCTGCGCCAAGCAGCTGCACCGTTTCTCGGTCGCGGAAGGCGCCGGCGGACACTGCTGCGGGCTCGGCGTCACGCTCTGGGAGCAGGTGGCATTCGACTGGCTTGGCCAGACCCTGGCCTGGCGCGCCTGACCCCCGCCTGCACGGCGTGAAGTTACGCGCTAGACGCGCAGCGACTCCGGCGAGACGTAGCGCTGGAGAAACGCCTCGAAGGGCTCCTGGTCCGCCGCCTCGATCGCGCGCTGGCGTTCGAGCGACTCCGCGGCAAGGCGCACGAAGTCCGCTTCGATTTCCGCGGCCAGCGGTTCGCCCAGCAGCGCTTCCCGATGCCGCCGCGACTGCTCGAGCGCGAAGCGGAAATACGAGCCGTCATGTTGTTTCCGCATGACCTCAAGCACGCGCGCCGACGGCAGTGTCTCCGGTTCCACCGCGGTGCGGGCCACCTCCGAAAGCGCCTGCGCGTACTGTCGTCCGCCATGAACCGCATCGAGCGCCGCGGCAATCGGTTCGCACTCGTCCAGCAGCTGCATGGCGCACTCCTGCAGGCCGACCGAGTCCCCGTTGCGCCCGAGGCGCAATCCCGGCTCGCGTCCGCGGGAGGCCACCAGCAGCCGATTGCGCCCCATCTCGGCGATCTCGGACGTGGTGTCGGGAGGGCTGTCGCCGAGCAGGCAGTGCAGCAGGAACAGGTCGAGAAAGCACACCGTCGTCGGCGCGATTCCGATGGCGCAGAACGGGTCGAGGTCCATCGCACGGACCTCGACGTACTGCACCCCGCGCGCGCGCAGCGCCCGCAACGGGCGCTCGCCGCGCTGGACCACCCGCTTGGGCCGCACGGTGCTGTAGAACTCGTTCTCGATCTGCAACAGGCTGGTGGCCAGTTGCCGGTAGTCCTGCCCATCGCGAATGCCGATGGCCTCGTAGGGCGGGTGCGGCTTGGTCAGCGCCTCTTCGAGCGAGGCCGCATAGCTGGGCAGGTCGTTGTAGCTGACGTCGAGCACGTCCTGCGCGGCACTCTGGTAGCCCAGGCGTCCCATCCGCAGCGAAGTCGCGTACGGCAGATACAACGTGCCGGGGACGAATTCCTGCAGCTGGTGCTCGCGCCCTTCGACGAAACTCGAACACACCGCGGGCGACGCTCCGAACAAATACAGCAGCAGCCACGAGTGCCGCCGGACGTTGCGGATGAGCGAAAAATAGGCGCCGTTGGCATCGCCGAAGCCGGCGCGCGCCCAGCAGACGTCGGTCACCGAAAAGTTGTAGTGGATACCGGAGATCGTCTGCATGCGCCGTCCGTAGCGCCAGGCCAGACCCGCGCGGTACACGGTCTTGGCGCGGCCCACGTTCGAACTGCCGAACTGCGCGATGGGGATCGCGTCCTCATGCGGCAATCCACAGGGCATGCTCCCGCTCCACAGCAATTCGTCGCCGATATTGCGATAAACGAACTGGTGGATTTGCCTGAGCTCTTCCCGGCAGGACGCCACCGACGCATTCACGCCGGTGATGAGCTCAAGTTGCGCTTCGCTGAAGTCGGTGGTGATATGCGCATGCGTCAGCGCGGCGCCGAGTGCGCGGGGGTGTGGCGTACTCGCCAGCGGACCGTCCGGCCGGACTCGCAGGCTTTCCTTTTCGATCCCGCGGCGGAGTCCCGCGAGGCCTTCGGGCCCGAGGGAATGCAGCTTGGTCTGGAGTGAATTCATGGCGGTTGGTCGGGTGGTGAGGCGGCGCACATGCACGTGCATCGTCCGCAAGGGACGCGCCGCTGCGCATTGGTCGAGCCGGGAGCAGCGGCATTATGACTCAATCGCGGGAAGCCTGAGCGAACCCGCCACGCGCGTATCGCTCGCTGCGGTCGACCTAAACGGCGCGGAACCCGCGCAGGGTGCCGGTCGCCGACTTCACGGAACTGGGGAAACCCCGCTCGACGTGCCGGTCGACCGCATCAGGGATATCCGGGGGGCTCCCTCGTTCACCTGGTTCATCGTGGTGGGCGATCCCCGAGCCGGCCGGAACGTTAGCGAATCTGCCGCGTCAGCCCTGCCATGCGCTCGGCGATGATCATCAGCGCCAGCGTCAACACGACGATCACCCCGGAAACCGCGGCGGTGCGAACATCCAGGTTCGACTCGATCTGCTGCCACAGGTAAATGGGCAACACCTCGGTGCGCGCGTCGGCGAGGAAGAGCGACACCGGCACGTTGTCGAACGACGCCATGAACGCCAGGAAAGCACCCGCGGAGATGCCTTTGCCGATCAACGGCAAGGTGATGCGGCGGAAAGTCATCCATTCGCCCGCCCCCAGGCTGCGCGACGCATCCAGAAGTGCCGGGTCCAGCTGCGAAAGAGACGCAACCGTGGTTCGCAGCACGAATGGCACGCAAACGATGACATGCCCGAGGACCAGGAAACCGAGGCTCGGCTGGAAACCTGCCTGACTGATGTAAATCAACGCAGCGAAACCGAACGCCAGCGCAGGCAGCAAAAGCGGAGACATGAACAGCACGTCGCAGGCGCGCACCCAGGGCCGCTTGCTGCGGGCTATCGCGATCGAGGCCATCGTTCCGAGCACGACGCAGATCACCGTGGTCCATACCGCCACGATCAGGCTGTTCCAGGCCGCCCGCTGCATCTGGTCGGCATCGAGCAGCGCGATGTACCACCGGAACGACAGTCCGTCCGGCGGGAACTTGAGCGACTCCGACGCGGTGAACGACGTCAACAGCACGACCAGCGTCGGCGCGACCAAAAACACCAGCGCGACGCCGGCGAGAAGCCCGAAGACCACCCGCAGCGACCAGGCATCGAGATCGATCGAGCTCTTGCGCTCAGGCATAGCGTTCGAACCTTCGCCCGAATCCGTTGAGCATCGCCACGACCAGCAGAACGGCGATCATGAAGATCACCGAGATGGCTGCGGCAAACGGCCAGTTGTTGGCGCCGACGGCCTGCTGGTAGATGTGCAAGGGCATGTAGATGAGGCGCGCCCCACCGATGAGCGTTTGGGTGACGAACGCGGTGATGCAGGCGGCGAAGGTCAGGATGCAGCCGGCTACGATGCCCGGCATCGCCAGCGGCAGCGTGATGCGCCACAGCGTCCGCCACTCGCCCGCACCCAGCGCGCGCGACGCATCACCAAGATTGGGATCGATGCGCGACAGCACGGTCAGGACTGGAAGCACCATCAGCGGCATCTGCACCTGCGCCAGCACCATGATCACGCCGGTTTCCGTGAACAGCAGCTTGACCGGCTCGTCGACGATGCCCAGTCCAAGGAGGACCTGATTGAGCACCCCCTGGCGTCCGAGAATCACGATCCACGAGAATGTCCGCACCACCACGCTGGTCAGGATGGGCAGGACTACAAGGAAGATCAGTACGCTCTGCCAGCGCGCATGGGCGCGCGCGCAAAGCCAGGCGATCGGAAAGCCGAACACAAGGCAAACCAGCGTCGCCTTGACTCCCAGCCAGAGCGTGTCCGACAGGATCGACAGATGATATCTGTCGCCAAAGAATTTCGTGTAGTTGGCGATGGTGAGTACACCCGACCCCTGTTCGGTGGCCAGCGAAAGCACCGCAAGAACGCATAGCGGCGCCACGAAGAACGCAACGAACAACGCAGCCAGTGGCAGCGTGAGCTGGGCCGGGTTGACCTTCATGCCCTGGAGTCGTTCAGGTCCTGATCTCGCGGTTGAAACGCTCGATCAGCGCACCCCGTTGCGGATTGAGCTTGGCCCAGTCGAAGCCGCGAATTTTGCCGAGGTCGGCAGGCGTCCGGGCCAGCGTCTGGGTGATCGCGCCGTCCAGCTTCACCTTTCCATTGGTCGGAATGACGTCGTAGGGTGGCTTCATCATCGCCGCCTGGACGGCCGGGTCGATGCTCAGGTCGATGTACTTGAATGCCAGTTCGGCATTCGCCGTGTTGGCGACGATGTGCAGGCTCGTGTCCCAGCCGGCCGCGCCGGACTCGGGCACCACGAATTCCACCGGTACGCCCTTGCCCTTCAGCGTCTGCACGAAATTGAAGTTGTACGGCGCGATGTCGATCTGCTCCTGTTGCCACAGCGTGGCATAGGCCCCCAGGTTGGCTGCGATCGCGCCAACCGACGGCAGCAGTTCGCGCAGGGCCTTGAAGGCAGGATCGAAATTCTCGTCAGTGCCGCCGCGCACCCGGTTCAATTCCGCAAGGAACGCTATGCCGAGCTGGCTGTTGAGCGCCGTCAAGCCCACACGACCCTTGTACTTCGGGTCCCACAGATCGGACCACTGCTTCGGCGGCGTCTTGATTTTCTTCGGGTTGTACGCAATGCCTATCACCTGCATCGAGATCTTTGGCCCCCACTTGTCCTGAAATGGCGGCAGAAGATCCTTGAAGTGTGCGGACTTTGCGACCGGGTACTCCGCGATCAACCCCTGCTGCACGGCGTCGAGCACCTGTGGCGAGTCGAAAATCGCCACGTCGAATGGCGGTACCTTGCCCTTGGCGGCCACCAGCCGCGAGACCTGGTCGGTACCGAGGATGATCGACTGCGTCACCGAAGCGCCGGTGGCTTTTTCGAACGCGGGTTTGAGGACCGTGCGCTGGGCTTCGTTCCAGGTTCCGGGAAAAGTTGCGGCGACCAGCGTGCCGCTCTGCGCAAGCACGCGTCCTGGCAAAAGGCTCGCGCCGCCGAGCGCGGCAAAAGCTTGCAGAAGTTCCCGGCGGGTCAGGTGCATTCTTGTGGTCATCATGATCTCCTAGGTTGAAAGTCAGGCGACGGACTGGGTTGGCGAAACGGCGGGGTACACACGGTAGCGGGCTTGGCCGACCGGGGCAGCGAACACCTGCTGTCCTGCGGTCAACATGGGGGAACCTTCCTCGCGCGGCATGCTGACTTTGAATGCCGTGCCGCCACCGCCGCGGATGTCGTAGAGCACGACCGGGCCCATCGGCAAAGCCGCCGTGATCGTGCCGGATAGCGCATTCGCGCCGGGCACGGACACCAGTTGCAGTTGCTCCGGTCGGATGCTTACGGTCGTTGCTGTGCCAGCCGCAATTGGCTCGGTCGCGACCGCGCTGACGAGTTCGCCGCCGGCGAGCCGCACGGCAACATTTCCGCCCTCAATGCCTTCGACTGTCGCCCCGAACGTGTTGGAGGTACCCACGAACTGGTTGACGAACAACGTTTGCGGGCGGTCGTAGATATCGGTCGGCGCCGAAACCTGCTCGACGCGACCGCGGCTCATCACTGCCACGCGGTCGGCCATCGACAGCGCTTCCTCCTGGTCGTGTGTAACCAGGATCGTGGTGATGCCGTATTCGCGCTGCAGTCGCTTGACCTCGATCTGCATGTCCAGCCGCAGGTTCTTGTCCAGCGCGCCAAACGGCTCGTCGAGCAGCAGGATCTTAGGATCAACGGCAAGGCACCGGGCAAGCGCGATGCGCTGCTGCTGCCCACCGGATAGCTGTCGCGGGAATCGGTCAGCAAATTCACCCATCTGCACCAGCGACAGCATTTCCTCCACCCGCGCCGCTTTGCGTTCGCGAGCCAGGTTCTGGACATCGAGGCCATAGGCGACGTTCTGTCGCACGGTCATGTGCGGAAACAGCGCATAGTTTTGGAATACGATGCCCACCCCGCGCCGGTTCGGTCCCAGGTGATCGACGCTGTTCCCGTCGAAAAGGATGCGTCCTGCTGTCTGGGGAAGGAATCCGGAAATGATCCGCAGCAGGGTCGACTTGCCGCAGCCCGAAGGTCCGAGCAGTGCAACCAGTTCCCCCGCGGCAATCGTGAGATTGATGTCGCGTACCGCGAAAATATCTCCGAAGCGCTGGGTGACCCCGTCAAGCTGCAGTTCATGGCCGCGGCCGGTTGCCATGTCTAGCCTCCTCGATAGGTGCTGTAGGTCCACGGCGTGCACACCAGTGGCACGTGATAGTGCGCGTCAGGATCGGCAATGCCAACGCGCACAGGAACCCGATCCAGGAAGGGCGGATCGGCAAGGGCCACGCCGCGCTCACGAAAATACGCGCCGATATGGATTTCGAACTGATAGACCCCAGCCACCATGGCGAGATCGGCGAGTACCGGACGATCGGTGCGGCCGAGGTCATTGGTTCGGCCGGTGCAAAGATGCCGCCAGGCCGCTCCGTCCTGCATCGACAGATCGAAGGTCACGCCCGCGGCGGGCTTTCCCGAGACGTTGTCGAGGATATGCGTGCTGAGCCAGCCCAGCGGCGTCCCGAACAATCGCGCCAGCCGCCCGCGCATCACTTCGCCAATCTGGCGCAGCGTTTCGGCCATTTCGCTCCCCGCCGCGTTCGCAAGTCGCCGCTCGAATGCCGCGAATATCGACTCCAGATCGTCGTGCAGACGCACGGCGACGATGAAGGGAAAGCCGAACTTGTCGCGATATTCGCGATTCAGCCGGGTCAGCCGCGCATGATCGGTGTGGCTCAGTGCAGTCAGCCCGAGCCGGCTCTGCTCGCTGTTCGAAGACTCGGTCAACGTGCCGTCCGTGGCTTCGCGGCCGGCCAGTTCCGGATGCAACCGGGCCAGCGCAAGCTGCCGCTCCGGCGAAGCGCGTTCGATTCGCCGCAACATTTCCGCATGCAGCGACCATACCGAGTCGAAGGGACGCAACGCCACCACCTCCTCGGCAACCCAGGGCGAGTGCTCGACGATACTTCCCAGCATCCCGACGAAGGCTGTCGGCGACGCCGCGTTGATTTCGGCCAGCGTTGTACACAATGGGTACATGGGTCCTTCCAGTCGGTTCGCCGCAAGATCCACAATGCCCCCAGCCCGTCCTGACGCAACACAGTTTGCGCTTGCGTTTGCGTTGCCGTCCATATCAGAATAGGCAACGATGGATTCTGATTTTTAGCATGCCTGCCCCGCGCCAACGCACCCAGATCCTGCCCAAGCAACTGCGCTACGCCGAGGAGGTGGCGAAGGTTGGCTCGATCCAGGCTGCGGCCAAGGAACTCAACATTTCAGCCTCGGCGATCGACCGGCAGATCCTGCTGCTCGAAGCGGATCTGGGTGTGCCGCTCTTCGAACGTCAACCGCGTGGCATGCGCCTTACCGCGGCCGGAGAGATCATCATCGTCCTGGCGCGCCGCTGGCGGGCCGATGTCAGTCGTACCTGGCTCGAGGTCAGGCAGTTGCAAGGGGTCAACCAGGGGCGGTTGAAGCTGGCCGCGATGGACAGCCACGTCAACGGATTCCTGCCGGTTTTCGTCGGACGATGGGCGCGGCAGTATCCTCGCATCCGGCTCGAGATCGACATCATGAGCACCGACCAGGCGACGACTGCGCTGGTCGACGGCGCCCTCGATATTGCGATCGCGTTCAATCTGAAGCCGCAGCGCGACCTGCACATCGTCTGGTCTGCCAGTCTGCCACTCGGCTGCGTCGTGGCGCCGGGTCATCCACTTGCAGGGCAGCAGCAGGTCACGCTCAAGGAGGCAGCCGCGTACCCGCTGGCGGTTCAGGGACGCTCGCTGACCATCCGGCGTTACCTCGAATCACGCCACGCCTGGCTGTTCTCCGAAGGCGAGCCGCCGGTGGTGACGAACTCTCTCCAGTTGGTGAAGATGCTGGTGCTGGGCGCCAGCCACGTCGCCATCACCTCGGAACTGGACGCTGCGCCGGAAATCGCCGCCGGGACGCTGCGCTTCATTCCCATCCGGGACAAGGACGCGCGGCCGCAGACGGTGGGCGTGGCGATCAGCGCGCGCCGACCGCTGCCCCGGATCGCGCGCATCGCCGCCGAAACGCTGGCGGAAGACATCCGCGCGTGCCTGGAAAAGGTCCGCGGGCGCAACGTCGCATAGGGCCGCGGCGAGGACTGCGGTATCGTGTGCGGCTCCTGAACACCGCCGCGAGGATCGCCATGCCAGGAATCTCCATCCATGTCGTCGACGTCTCGCGCGGCGTCGTTGCGTCCGGAATGCGGGTCGAATTGCACACGCAGGACCCATCCCCTCGCCTGATCGTGTCCGGGCAGATTGCTTCAAACGGGGTTCTCGATCACCCTGCGCTCGGCGCACGCTTTGTTCCCGGCAGCTATTGCGCACAGTTTCACATCGCGGACTACTATCGCCAGGCAGGCGTCGCCCTGCCCGCAGTTCCATTTCTGGATGTGGCGGTGTTCCGCTTCGGCATCGCCGACCCGGAGCAGCACTACCATTTGCCGATGAAGCTGACGCCGTGGGGACTGTCGTGCTTCCGGGGCGGCGCCTGACGAAACGCGATAAGCGCAGCCCGTTGCCGGTTCCGCATCGCGGGTTAATGCAGGCAGCGCGCCACCTCCGCGGCGAATGCCTGCGTTCCCAGCGTGCCGCCGAGGTCGGCAGTGCGGGTCGCCGGCGAGGCCAAGGCGGTGTCAATGGCGCGATCAATGGCAAGCCCAGCCTCGCGGAAACGCGCGGATCCACCATGCGCGGCCGTCCAGTTGAGCAGCATCGCCGCCGACAGGATCAGCGAAGTGGGGTTGGCCAGGTTCTGGTCGGCTATATCGGGCGCGGAGCCGTGCTGCGCCTGTGCGCAGCACATCTCTTCGTTCATGTTGACCGAGCCGGCGAGTCCCAGTCCACCGGAAAGCTCCGAGGCCAGGTCGGACAGGATGTCGGCATGAAAATTGGTAGCGCAGATGACGTCAAATTGCCGCGGATTGCGCACCAGAAGGGCAGCGCTGGCGTCGACGATCTTCTCGTCGAGTTCGACGTCGGGAAATCCGGCGGCCACCTGTCGGACCTCGCGAAGGAACAGCCCGTCACTGAGTATGAAATTATTGGCTTTGTGGATCGCGGTGACCTTGCGCCGGCGGGTCCGCGCCAGTTCGAAGGATCGGCGCGCAATCCGCTCGCAGGCCCGAGCCGTGATCTTGCGCACGGACAGCGCCATGTCCTTGTCCGGCATGAACTCGCCGGTCCCGGCGAACATGTTCCTGTCGGGATAGAAGCCCTCGGTGCACTCCCGCATGATCACTAGGTCGAACGGCCCGACGACATTCGGAACGCCTTCCCGCGTGCGCGCCGGCCGAACGTTGGCGTAGAGATCGAGTTGGACCCGGATCGCCGCCGAGACGTTGACTCCGCCGCGGTCGCGCGCCGGATAGTCCAGATGCGAAATCGGCCCCAGCAGGATGCCGTCGGACACGCGGGCCTTTTCCAGAACCTGCTCGGGTAGTGTCGTGCCGAACGCCTTCAAGGCGGCGAAGCCGATATCGTGGAACTCGAAGGCGAGGCCGAGCCCGAAGCGCCGGTCGGCGGCTTCGAGCACCGCGATCGTTGCGCGCATGATCTCCGGCCCGATGCCATCACCAGGCAATACCAGAATCTTCATGGCGACATTTCCTTCACTCGATGGCCGACAGAACCGAATAGCATGCGCGACACGACATGCGCCATCAACGGATCGCGTTCGGTAGGAACAACACAAGCTGCGGAAACATCACCAGCAGCGCGATGACCGCAAGCGTGATTACGAGATAGGGCAACGAGATTGCGGCCAGCCGCTCGAAACTCAGTTCGGTCACCTTGACCAGTGCGTATAGGACCATGCCGACCGGTGGCGTGAGCAGTCCCAACGTCAGTGTGACCGTCATCACAACCCCGAAATAGACCGGATCGATGCCGTAGGCCGCCGCCACCGGCAGCAGAATCGGAGTGAGGATGATGATGGCCGGTGTCTGCGCCATGAAGCAGCCCACGACCATCCAGAGCACGATGAACAACGCCATCAGCAGAGTGGGATCGGTGGTCATGTTGATCATCACCGCCGCGAGCGCGTCGGGCACGTGCCCGCGAATCATGATCACCCCGAATCCCGACGTGAAGGCGATGATCAGCATGATCACCGCGCTGTCGATCATCGTGGCGATCCATGAATATGGCCACTACATCGTAGGCCGCTGGTGCGGGATCCATGCAGAGGTGTTTTCGCTGGGTTTTGGTCCGGTGATTTTCAGCCGCAAGGACAAGCGCGGCACCCTTTGGCAGGTCGCAGCATTGCCTTTGGGCGGATATGTGAAATTTCTTGGCGATGCGAATGCGGCAAGCGTCGGCAGTGACGGCACTGTGCC
>JAQBEY010000112.1:0-20431 GCA_032123655.1 Betaproteobacteria bacterium | reverse complement strand
GGGCGATGTTACGCCATCCGGCGCCACCAGCGCGGCGACAGCCGAGACAATCGCGAACTCCACTGCGACGCCGGGCACCACGCGAACGCGCACCAATCTGCCAACGCGCCTGCCGTCGCTCTACGGCCGCGCCCAGGACGTCGACACGGTCAAGTCGTTGCTGGCGCAGCATGCCGTCGTCACGATTGTCGGTGCCGGCGGCATCGGCAAGACCCGGCTGGCGCAATCGGTAGCCGCGGAAGTTGCGGTCGAACGCGCCACCGATTTTCCCGACGGCGTGTGGTGGGTGGAGCTGGCGCCGCTTTCCGACCCCGCTCTGGTGCCCTCCGCGGTCGCGCGCGTGCTTGATACGCAGCTCCCCGGCGCCGGCCCCCCGGTCGCGGCACTCGCCGGCGTGCTGGCGGCGCGGCGGGCGCTGCTGGTGCTGGACAACTGCGAGCATCTGTCCGACGCGGTCGCCGCGCTGGTCGACGCCGTGCGCGAGGTCGCGGCGGGCGTGCGCCTGCTGGTCACCAGCCAGGAGACGCTCAAGACCGTCGACGAGCACGTCTATCGGGTCGGTGCGCTGGCGATCCCCGACGCCGAAGCCCGGGACGACGCGCAGCAGGCCGGCGCGATCGAGCTCTTCGTCGCGCGGGCGCAGGCGGTAGATCCGCGCTTCGAACTGAATTCGGGAAACGTCCCGGCGGTGATCGAAATTTGCCGGAGGCTGGACGGCATTCCACTGGCCATCGAGCTCGCCGCGGCGCGCCTGCCGCTGCTCGGCGTCGAGGGCCTGCGCGCGCGGCTGGACGAGCGTTTCAGCCTGCTGACCGCCGGGACGCGCATGGTGCTGCGCCGGCACCAGACGTTGCGCGCCACGCTGGATTGGAGCCATGCGCTGCTGACGCCGGAAGAGCAGACCGTCATGCGTCGGCTCGGCATTTTTGCCGGCAGTTTCACCCTCGAAGCCGCGCAGCACGTCGCCAGCGACGAGAACATCGATGCCTGGGCCGCGCTCGATCACCTGGGTGCGCTGGTCGACAAGTCACTGGTGCTCGCCGAAGGCGATCCGGTCCCGCGCTACCGACTGCTGGAAACCACCCGCGCCTATGCGCTGGAGCGGCTGGCGGAAGCGAGTGAAACCGGGGCCATGCTGCAGCGACATGCCGAGGCCCTCAGTGCGATCTGCGCTGCCTTCGGCGTTGACGATGAACCCTGGAAAATCAGGCAAGCCGACTTGCTTGCCGCCGCCCCGGAACTCGACAACCTGCGCGCCGCACTGTCCTGGGCCGGCGCTGCCGACAACAGCGGCGATCTCGCGATCCGGCTGGCCTCGGCGTCCCTTCGCGTCTGGACGGCGTCGGGGCAAACCGCCGAGGGCACGCAACGCTGCCTTTCGGTGCAGCATCGCATTCGCGAATCCCTGCCCATGGCCGAGCAGGCCCAGTACTGGCTGACCATTGCCCGGCTCGGCCTGTATACGACCCGCCGCGAAAGCTTCGACGCGGCGGTGCGGGCGGCCGATCTCTACCGTCAGCAGGGCGACGCCGGCCACCTGTTCGACGCGCTGGTCTGCTGTGCGGTGCAGGGCTATCGCTTCGGCACCGAGGCTGAAATGGAGGCGGCCATTGCCGAAGCCGCCAGTCTGGAACAACCCGACTGGCCGGGACGGCAGCGCCTGCAGTTCATCCGCTATCGCTGGTTTGATCGCCTTGGCCGCTTCGAGGAGGCGCTGGCCTGTGCGCAGCGACAGGCGCAGATTTCGCGCGAGTCGGGCAACCTGATCGGCGCGCATTTCGCCATGTCCAACGTCACCGCGGCCGAGCTCGCCCTGGGACGCCCGGAACTCGCGCTGAAACACGCGCTGGCATCAATCGCCGAGCTCGACCGCCTCGGCGCGGGCGCAGGCGCCGGCCACCTCTACATCAGCGTGCTGATCGCGCTGATCGAGCTGGGCAGGATCGACGAGGCCATCGCCGCGGGGCGGACCGCGCATGCGCTGCTGCTGGGCGAGGGCGACGAGATTCGCGTCATGCTGCCGCTCGCGCTGGGCGCGGCGCGGCAAGGCCGCCTCGCCGACGCCGCGAGGGTGCAGGCCTACGTCGATGCCGAGCTGCTGCGCACGGGGGCCCTGAGTGATTCCGCGCAATCGACCATCACGGACCTGCTGCGCCGGCTGCTCGAGGGCGGCTTGAACGCGGAGGAACTCGCCCGCCTGTGCGCCGAGGGGTCCAACATGAGCGAAACACGCGCTTTCAGGATGGCGGTCGGCGACGAGCGCTAGCGTCATTCGGCGGCGACGCGCAAATTCGACCGGACGACGCGTTGGTGACGCACCCCCGACCATCGGCCCGATGCATCGTGCTGGCGCTTGCGTCCGGGCCGCGATACCACGCGGTCTAGTCTCGATCGGGCGCCAGCACCAGGATCTCGGACTCCGGCACGAAAAACCGCGCCCGCCGTCCCGGCGGCAGCACCTCGCGCAACCGCGCGTGCGGCAGGTCGGCAACGACCTTCGCCTCAGCTGCGCGCAACTCGTAGCGGACGAATTCGCCGATGAATTCGCTTTCGACCACATCCGCCTCGAAGGCGAAACCGTCGCCGCCGCGCGCCTCGTCGAGGTGCACGGCATGCGGCCGGAAGGCGATCAGCGCAGCGCCGTCGCGCACGGACATGGGCGGTCCGACCCGGCCGCCGGGCAGGCTGCCGGCGCCGATGCCGGCAACGTCGATCCCGCGCCGTGCCGATCCGGCGCCGTCGATGCGGCCCGGATAGAGATTGATCGAGCCGACGAATTCGGCGACGAAGCGGTTGACCGGGGAATCGAAGAGTTCGCGCGGCGTGCCGATCTGCTGGATCACTCCGCCGTCGAGCACGGCAAGACGGTCGGCGATGGTCATCGCCTCCTGCTGGTCGTGGGTGACGAATACCGTGGTCAGGCCGAGGCGGCGCTGCAATTTCTTGAGTTCGAGTCCGGTCGACGCGCGCAATTTCGCATCCAGATTGGACAGCGGCTCATCGAGCAGCAGCACGGCGGGCTCGATCGCCAGCGTACGGGCGATGGCGACACGCTGCTGCTGGCCGCCGGAGAGCTGGCCCGGACGGCGCTTGTCGTAACCGCTGAGGCTCACCAGTTCGAGCACTTCGCGCACGCGTTCGCGAATGCGCTCCTTCGGCCAGCGCCGCTCCTCCAGTCCGAAGGCAACGTTGTCGGCGACCGAAAGATGCGGCCACAGCGCGTAGTTCTGGAACACCATGCCGACGTCGCGCTCCCATGGGGGCAACGCGGCGACATCGACGCCGGCCAGCTGCACGCGGCCGTGATTCGCCCGGTTGAAGCCGGCAATGAGCCGCAACAATGTGGATTTGCCCGACCCCGAAGGACCAAGCAAGGCAAAGAATTCCCCGGGGGCAATCGACAGCGTGACATCGCGCAACACCACGTTATCGCCATAGGCGAGATTGACGCCCTCGATTTCGATGCTGGCAGCGGATCGTGCGGTGGGTTCGGTCATGTCTTATCCGTCAACACTTGCCAAGCCTCGGCGCGGCGTTCCAGGCTCGGTCATCATTTTTTCGAAGTCACTTGCCAGGCCTCGGCGCGGCCCTCCAGTTTCGGTCATCATTTTTCTGCCGTCACTTGCGAGGCCTCGGCCCGGCGCTCCAAGAAGCGGTGCGACAGCCAGGTGCCTAGCGCGACGATGGCCACCGCGATGACCCCGAGCGCTGCGGCCGGTCCACGCGTGGCGATACTCTGGTTATACAGATAGATGCCGTAGGACAGCGGTGCCTGCGACTCGCGCGTCACCAGCAGGATGGTCGCGGACAACTCGACCGCGGCGGTGATGAAGCTGGTGACGAAGCCGGCGAGAATGCCGCCGGCGATCAGCGGCACCACGACGCGGCGGATGGTGCGCAGGCGATTCGCACCCAGGCTCTGCGCCGCTTCCTCAAGTGAAATGTGCACCTGTTCCAGCGCGGCGACGCGGGAACGCACCGCATAGGGCAGGCGCCGCACGGCGTAGGCGAGCATGATGGCGATCCAGCTCGCCGTGAATGCGCCCCAGCCAAAGGGCAGGTCGATACCGCGGAACGCGCGCAGGAAGCCGATCGCCAGGACCAGGCCGGGAATGGCCAGCGCCGCGCTCGCGCCCCAATCCAGCCAATGCCGACCCGGCAGCCGCGTGCGCAGCAGCAGCCAGGCAATGGCGACACCGAGCACAACGTCGATTCCGGCGGCGAGCGTGCAGTAGAGCATGGTGTTGCCGATCATCCGGCTGGAATCGGACAGCACCACCGCGTAGTGGGCCAGCGTAAAGCCTTCGGGCAGCACCGAGAAGCTCCAAACCTTGGACACCGAGAGCAGCAGGATGCCGACGTGCGGCGACAGCACCAGCAACAGCACCAGACCCACCCAGGCGTAGGCGAGGAACAGCTGAGCGCCCTGCAGGCGACGCTTGCGCGGCGCCGTGCCGCCACGGGTCAGCGTCGCAAAGTCGCGTCCACGCGTGATGCGCGCCGACAGGGCCAGCGCGGCGACCGAAAACACCACCATGAGCAGCGCAATCACATAACCGATGGGATCCTCGAGTCCGATCGAGGTGATGCGCAGGTAGGCCTGCGGCGCCAGCATGTTGGTGACATTGAGCACCAGCGGCGTGCCGAGGTCGTCGAAGACCTTGACGAACACCAGCGAGGCGCCGGCGACGAATCCAGGCAAGGCGAGCGGAAACACGACCCGGCGAAACAGGCGAAAGCCGTGACAACCGAGGTTCTGCGCGGCCTCCTCCATAGCCACGTCGATGTTGCGCATCGCCGCGACCAGGTTCAGCAGGATGAACGGGAAATAGTGCAGGCCCTCGACGAAAATGACGCCGTTCAGGCCCTCCATGAAGGGGATCTTGAAGCCGAAGGCATCGTTCAGCAGCAGGTTGACCGAGCCGTTGCGCCCGAACAGCAGCTGCATCGCCACGGCCCCGACAAACGGCGGCATCACCAGCGGCAGGATGCCCAGCGTCTGCACCAGCGCCGCGCCGCGGAATTCGAAGCGCACGGTCAGATAGGCCAGTGGCACAGCGATCAGCGTTGACAGGACGACGGCGCCGAGCGAGACGATGAGGCTGTTGACGAACGCCTCGCGCATGATCGACAGCGAGAAGAAGGCGCCGATGTGCCCGGTGGTCATTCCCCCCTGGCCGTCGGCGAAGGCGGCGTACATCACGGTGGCCACCGGCCAGAGCAGCAGGATGGCGATGAAGGCGGCGACGGGAAGCGCAATCAGCCAGGTCCGTCCGCCGCCCGGCCCGGTCGACACGCCCAGGTTGCTGTGCAGGGCCGTCATGCGTCAGCGCCGCTCAACGCCGGTCAACGCCGGTCAACGCCAGACTGCGAGCGCGAAGCGGTGGCAGGGTGCGCCGATCGCGACCGCCGGCCCGGCCATGACCGGCAGGCATGGCGAACCGTGCCTTGCGCACAGTCGCCGCCGCAACACGGCGGCGACTGCCGACGATCACTTGACCGCGCTGGCGAGTTCCACGGCCTTGGCGTAATTCGTCTTGGCCCGCGTGCCCCACTCATCCTCGATCTGCGCGCGCCGCTTCGAAGCCTCGACGTCCTTCTTCTTGGCCGCGGCAAACACCGACTCGAGCGTCTTGTCGGCCGCCTGCTTTTCGTCGATCGGCGGCGTGAACACCAGGCGGCGGGCCTCATCCAGCTGCGGGCTGGCGCGTCCGCCGAGACGCACCTGCGCCTCGTTGATCGCCTTGACCGCCGCAGCGAGTTCCTTCTGCCGGAAGGTGATCAGCTGGTCGAACATGGAAGTCACGACGAAGTAACGCGACTTGGACAGGTTGCTGTCGAAATTGACCTTCGCCTGGATCTTGCCGGTGAACGGATTCGGATAATCGGCGGGGGCCTTGGCGTAGGTGGCGGGCAGGACCGGGAGCCGGCTGATCTTCTTGTCCAGCAGAATCGCCTGGCCCTGCTCCGACAGCGCGAATTGGATGAAGCGCTTGCCACCCTCCGGCGTCTTCGAATCCGCGATCAGCGCAATGTTCGCCGGCACGATCGCGGTCACCGACGGATAGATGAATTCCACCGGCATGCCGGAGTTCTTGGCAGCGAGACCAAAGAAGTCGATGACCAGCCCGATGCCGTACTGGCCGTTGGCAACCCCGTCGGGCACGCCGAAGCTGCGTTCGGTGATCGCGGCGCAGTTACCGGTGATGCCAAGGAGCTGTGCCCAGCCCTTCTGCCAACCCTCACCTTGAAGAATCGTCTCGACGGTCAGATGCGTAGTGCCGGAGCGCGACGGACTCGAAATCGCGACGTGGCCGAAATACTCCGGTTTCGCGAGGTCGGCCCATTCGCGCGGCGCGGCCAGCTTGTTCGCCGCGAGGTAGCGCGTGTTCCACATGATTCCGTAACCGGCCAGCGCCTGACCGTAGTACATGCCTTCGGGATCGTTGATCGGATAGCTGCCGACCTTGGCCGGCACGGCGGGGTTGGCAACATTGGCCTTTTGCAGCAGGTTGATCCCGGCGAGCACTTCGAATGCGTCCGGCGCCGATGCCCAGAAAATCTCCGGACGGCTGCCGGCCGGCTGTTCGCGAACGTAGGCGATGCCGGCAGAGGTGTTCTTGTTCAGGATCTCGAGCGTGTCGCTGGGGTACTTGGCCTCGTAGGCCTTCTTGTACGCCGCCGTCAATTCCTTGGGAAACGACGTGATGACGGTCACGGTCTCGGCTGCACTCGGCAGCGCGATTGCGGCCGCAAGCACTGCACAGCACGCGGCAATGCGATTTTTTGTGAATATGGATTTCGCCATGGTGAGTCTCCTGGAGGGGCCGCGTTCGAAGGCAGGATCTGGAGCGACCCAAACGCCATATTATATTGGATGCTGCGGGTTCGGTCAGGACGCCAAAGCGCCGCCGCCGACGCCAACACTGTTCAGGACCTGGCCCGCGCCAGCGCCTGCGTGGTCGTCCAGTACTTGGCGAGCATGTTGGGCACTTCCCACTCCGGGAGCGCGCCCTTGGCCACATAACCGAGGAACTGCTCGGTCACTTGCCCGAAATGCGCCTCGTGGCCGACGTGATACTTGCCCGGTACCACCACCTGCCAGGCCTCGCCTGCAGCGCGCAGGTTCACGCCCGGATATTTCGACTGCACCAGCGGCAACGCCTGCTCCAATGCGGTGGCAAGCGCCGCCGCGCCGGCCGCATCGACCGGCTCGATGCATAGCATTGGCTGATGCTGTTCCGCGGCGCCCTGCCGGATGACCAGGTTGGCCCGGGCGCCGCGCAGGATCGAGTAATGCGAGTCGCCGGCGCCTGCGGGCGCCTCGAAATTCCACAGCACGGATACCTTCGCATGCACGCCGCATATCCGGTAGTCGATCTCGCCGTTGGCATGGACGTGCAGATTTCCGTCGGCCTGCACGTCCTTGCGAAGATACGCGGGAAATTCCTTCATCTGCGTCACCTGCTCGAACTGTTCCGGCCTGATGACCGTGGGCCAGCGTCGCGCGCCCAGGATCTCAACGTCGCGCCGGTAGTCGAGTACGCGTTCCGGGAAGCACTCCCACTGCACCAGGTCGACCAGGTGCGTGGTGATGTCGACCAGCCCTTCCCCCTGCTGCGCGGTGTCGAAGAACCACCCCGGGCGCTTGATCGGCGCACCCGACACCAGCTTCGAGAAATGATGAACGCTTTCCTTGGTGACCGCTGGCTGCCCGGGACTTCCTTCAACCAACTCGCCAAAGACGGCACCGATGGTCGAGAACTCCTTCTGCAGCATGGTGGTGATTTCATGTCGCTCGGTCATGATGTCGTAGAGCAGCACGCCCCGCTCGCGCGCGAGCGAAAACACCGCCTTGAGCGCAGCGAAGCCGGTGGCGTCGATGACCATCGGCTTGTCGGCCAGCGTGTCGTAGCCCGCCTCCACCGCGTGCGTCAGGTACTCGGTCTTGCGCAGGTTGTTGCCGGCGATGACCGCGACACCGCCACGTCGATCGGCCACGAAGCGCTCGAGAAAATCCGCGCCGGTATGCGTCTGCACCTGCCAGTGCGTCGGATCCTGCGTCCGGGCGTTGTAGCCGGCGATCTTTTGCAGATAGTCGTCAAGGTCGGGGCCTGCTGGCGCATAAACGTCCACCGCCGCATCGACGTTGGCATACATGGTCTTCTGCAACAGGGCCGCGTGGAAGTGTCCGGGGTCGAGGATGGTGAGCTTCATTGCGGATCTTGTTTCCTGATTGACATGAACGGCGTCGCGCACCCGAGGCAGGCACACGAAATCGCGGCGGCAGGCGCACGAAATTGCGGCGGCGGACAAACGAAATTGCAGCGGTATTGCGATTGCCGAACTATTTGGGTGGAACCTGACAGTTTACCGGCAGCAGTCCGGTGGGAATCGTCGTGTGATTCTCACCCTTGACGACCATCTTGCCCGGAACGGCCGCGTAGCCGCATACCCACGCCACCGGAACCACCGGCGCGTCCTCGACCACCGCGGGACGGATGGTCAGGACCTTGCCCTGAAGTTCCTTGTGCGCGCTGTTGCCAAAGGCGATTTCGATGACACCGCCCTCGATCGCCACCGCCGTCACGTAGTTGTTGACGATTTTTTCTGGAGCCGGCAGGCCGGCCGCCGCGTTGTTGGCCGGAAACGCCTGCGTGGCGGCCCACATGGCAGCGATGGGCTTCTTGGCGAGATCTGCCAATGGGCCGGCCGCGACCACCTGTTCGCGAACCATGGGTGTGAACAGCACCGGGATCGCCAGCGTCGCGAGGATGCCGACGATCGCAATGGCGATCATGATTTCCATCAGCGAAAAGCCGTTCGTGCCGGCCCGTTCTGCGCTCTGCCTCGCACGCGCGCTGGCCAGCCGACGCAGGCATGCCCGGTCCAACCGGCGCGGCGCCGGCTCCCGGCGGATGGTCTCAGGGAAACGTTGCAAGGTCATGGGACACCGCCGCGAGTATAGGCGAACGCCCACCATCCCACCGTGGCAACCGGCCTTGACGGACGCCGGCGACCGACAACTGGCTACAACACCTCCACCTTGACCACATTGTCGCCGGCGTCACGGTCGATCAGCTTGTGCAGCGGATCGACGCCCGCGCGCACCGGCACGCCGTCGACGACGAGCGTGAAGCGATTCTCGCCGGTTTTGACGGCCCGCTTCTCCAGGACGAGGAAATTGCCTTTGGCATCCTGCACGCCGATATCCATCTGCATGGACAGCGGCGCGTCAGCTTCTTTTCCAGTGCTGTCGGCGCGGATCTTGCGCGCGGTAACGACCAGATCAACGTCGTGCCTGCCGTCCGGGCGCTTGCGTGCCTGGGCACTGACCGCGCGACTGTCGTAGAGCGTGATGGTCTCGAAAAAGTCTTCGATCAGTCCCTGGTGCTCGGCCGGCGTGACCCGCTTCAATTCGGCGAGCAGGTCGCGCGAGGTCGGGTACGGCGGCCCCTTGAAGTGCCAGCGCTTCAGGAACGCGGACAGCGCGTCGTCCATCGCCGCCTCGCCGATGGCATCCTGCAGCGCGTAGAGCGTCAACGCGCCCTTCTGGTAGTGGATGTAGGCGGCGCCGTCGGCGCGAAGCAGCGGCTGCTCGCCTTTTTGCTCCAGTCCGCGGCCCATCAGGTAGCGGTCGAGTTCGTGCTTGAGGAAACGGCGCATCTTGGCGTCACCGTATTTCTGCTTCAGCACCATCAGCGCCGAATACTCGGCCAGGCTCTCGGTGATGAATTCAGCGCCCTGCACATTGGCCGGTGTTTCCTGATGCGCCCACCACTGGTGCGCAACCTCGTGTGCGGTGACAAAATACGGATAGTCGATGTCCTTGGGATCGCGATCGTCGACCTTCGCGGTGAAACCGATCGCCTCGTTGAACGGCACGGTATTGGGAAACGAAGCCGCAAAACCACCGCTGCGACGGAAACGCGGGAACTCGATGATCCGCAGCAGCTTGTGCTGGTACGGGCCGTAGTGCGCGGTGAAATAGGCCAGCGAGTCCTTGGCGCCGGCGACCATGCGGTCGAGGTTGAATTCGTGACCGGGGTGGTAGTCGATCTCGATGGCCACGTCGCCGTTCGGACCCTTCCACACGTCACGCCGGTGTGCGTAGCGCCCCGAAAGCACCGGATAGATCGCCGCCATCGGCGTGTCCATTGCATAGCTGATGCAGCGACGGCCGTTCTCGGTCCAGTCGCGCTTGACGTAGCCCGAAGTCACCGGAAATTGATCGGCCGACGTGCATACGGTGGCGCGATAGTCGATGAAGTCAGCGTCCCGGGTCAGCGCGCTTTGCCGTTGTTCCGCGGGATCGTCGAGATCGGGCATGCGCGACCGCGGCGCGAGGCCGTGTTTGCGGCGATCATTGTCCGAGGTCAATTCGGCCGCCGGGTTGTAGCCGAAGCTCGGCACCAGTGCGGTTTCGGGTGTGAAACCGGTGTTGATCAAGGCGCCGTTGCCGAGAACCACCGGGTCCGCCCCATCGTTGCGAAACCCTTTCGCGCCGTACTCGAAGTCGAAGCGCAACGTCGCCACGCCGCCGGGCGGGAGCGGCGTGCCCAGCGCATAGTGATGCCAGTGCATGGCCGGGGTTTCCTCGACCAGGCGGGCGGGAACGCTGAATTCCAGTGCATGCGCCTGTGCCGTGGGCGGATAGTGAAGGTAGATGTCCTTGATCGGTTGGGTCGACTTGTTGGCCAACGACAGGGTTCCGGCGATGCGCACGCGATTCTGTTCCGGAAAGACATCGGTGCGCAGGTCAACCGCCGTCACCTTGGGCTGCGGCACGCCGGAGAGTGCCTTGTACTTGCGCTCGTAGTCGGCGCGTAATTGCTGGCCTTCCTTGCGCGAAACATAGGGATTCAGCACGTGCGTGTTGTAGTAGATGAAGCTTCCGGTGGCGACGAACACCACGCCCGCAACGCCGGCGAGCGACCACGCGACAGGGGTCATGCGCCCGACAACCGCGCGCAGACGCGGCCGCCAGCCGCTGTCGCGGCCGCGCACCCAGAGCGCGTAGGTGAACACCAGCAGCAACCCTGCGAAAGCGCCCCAATACAGCCTGAACCAGAATACCGCCGGCAGAAAGTGTCCATAGCCGTTCAGGTCCGAGTAGACGAGGTTGGGCCGGCTGGCAAAACGGTACAGGCGATCCTCGTAGCCGAAATCGGCCATCCGCGAAACAACGATGAACAACAGCAACGCGACGAAGTGGCCGAGATACTTGTTGTTGATCAGCGTATGCACGGTGAGAGCGAATACCGCCAGCAGGAAGAAGCCCGGCAGGTGAATGACGAAGAGTTCGAACAGGTAGAGCGGCAATTCGATGCGCGTATAGCCCTTGGCCAGCTGCACCGAAATGCTGCAAAGCAGAACCACCAGCATCAGTGCCGTCTGCAGCCCGAAGAGCGCGAGAACCTTGGCGAGGAATCCAAGCCAGGTCGGCGCCGGCATGCTGTCGGTGATGTCGTCGATGCGCGTATCGCGTTCGCGCCAGATCAATTCCCCCGCATAGATGGCGGTGACAATCAAGACGAACAGGTTGAAGGTGCCACCAACGATGTCGAGCACCTTGTAGGTCAGCGGCCAGGTGTTGGTACCGTAGAGGGAACCAAGCGTTGCGGCGTTGCCCAGCACCAGCAGTACGCCGGCCAGCACGATGGCCAGGAAGCGCGGGCTGCGCAGAATCTCCGAGCAATAAAGCCGCGCAAGACCGGGAAGCATGCGCGCATAGGCGCCGGCGCTGCGATCGATGGTCGCCGCTGGCAAGGCTGCCAGCGTGCGCGTCGGCTCCACGGGCAGAGACGATTCGACCATCGCCGCGCGTCGCCGTGTACGTCCGGCGGTCACCGCCTGCATTCGAAACATCGCGTAGCCGACCACAACCACCAGCAGCCCCAGCCCCATCCAAAGGGCGCGGTTCCAGAGGAACACGCCGGCCAGCGCAATTTCCTCGCCATTCTTCTGTGCGACCGTCCAGTAACGGGCGAGGACGTCAAGTGCGGTGACGCCGGAGGGGTCGACCATGGCAGCGAGCAGCTTGTTGTCCATGTCGCCGAGCAGGTTGACCGCGAAGATGTAGCCGACCAGGACGAGCACGCCGGCAACAAACACTCCGGTCATCTGCCGGGTGAGCGCGGCGAGGACGAAAAAGCAGCCGCCCAACCAAAGCATGTTGGGCAGCAGCAGGAACAGATAGGGACGTAGGAAACTTTGCCAGGATGGCGCGGCGACGATCCGGGCCGAATCGATACCGGGCAAATGCACGGCGATGACGACCCCCAGCACGATGGACAGGAAGACCAGTGTCAGCGTCAACCATGCGCCCAGCAGGCGGCCGAAGAAATAGTCGCGCTTGGCGATCGGCGCCGAGAAAAAGAAATGATAGGTACCGTATTCGAAGTCCTGCTGCACCGCGCGTCCTGCAACCGAGCCGATCACCGTCACCCCGGCGAAACCGAGAAAGGCGATGCAGACCGCCAGTGCGTAGGGCCCGTTGATCAACACCTTGTCGCCGCCAAAACTCACGGAGGCGCCGGCGAACACGCCGCCCGCGGCGGCCATCCACAGGCCGGCCAGAAACGCGAACAGTACGAAATAGACCCAGGTCGACACCGCCCGCAGTCGACTGCTGAAATCGAACCAGGCGATGGCCAGAAGCGTCATGGTCAGGCCGCCTGCGCTGCAGGCGCGGCCAGGTGACCGGCGATGGTCGAGAAATAGACATCCTCGAGATCCGGCACCGTCACCTCGAAGCCCGCGCCGGGACAGGACTCGCCATAGGCGCGCACCACGGTGCGCCCCGCCTGCAGGCGCGTCGAAACCACGCGCAGCTGCGCCTTCAGCGCCTCTGCCTCGGACTTGTCGACGACCTTGCGCCAGATGTGCTGATCGAGCGAGGCCACCAGTTCGCCGGGCTTGCCGGTCAGCAACACCCTGCCCTTGTCGATCACCGCCAGCTGTCCGCACAGATCCTCGACGTCGCTGACGATATGCGTGGACAGGATGACCACGACATCAGCGGCAATGTCGGCAAGCAGATTGTGAAAGCGCACGCGCTCTTCGGGATCCAGCCCTGCGGTGGGCTCATCGACGATGACCAGCTTGGGATCACCGAGCAGCGCCTGCGCGATACCGAAGCGCTGGCGCATGCCGCCGGAGAATCCACCCAGCTTCTGCTTGCGCACATCGAACAGGTTGACGCGCTGCAACAGCGCATCGACCGTTTCCCGGCGTGGTTTGGCGTCGACCAGCCCCTTCAGCCGCGCAAGGTGGTCGAGCAGATCCACCGCCGAGACCCTGGGATAGACACCGAAATCCTGCGGCAGATAACCCAGCAGCGCCCGCACCCTGCCCGGCTGGCGCAGGACGTCGATGTCGCCCAGCGTGGCGGTGCCCGAATTCGCACTCTGCAGCGTCGCCAGCGTGCGCATCAGCGTCGACTTGCCGGCGCCATTGGGTCCGAGCAAGCCGAACATGCCGGGTTGCACGGTCAGCGACACATTGGCGAGGGCCTGCACGCCATTGGCGTAGCGCTTGGAAAGATCACGGATCGATAGTTGCATGTGTCCTCTGGCGGTCGTTTCGGGACCGGCCGGCAGCGGCCCGTCCACATCGGTAGCGGTGGCGAACGAAAACAGCGGCCCTCGCCGAGGCCTGCGGGTTGGACGCGCCCAAGGGCGGTCCCGGATTCGCCGTCCGGGGGTCCGACATCGACCGGGGCCCAGGGCCCTGTCTCATCCGTCCCCGGGAATCCGCCCGACACCAGGCAACTTCAGCGCCGGATTGCGCAGGTCGACACCGGTCACCAGCCCCAGCACGTTGACTTCGAGACCTTCGTCGACGCCCACGATCATGCCGACCAGACCATACAGCGAAACCTGCACACCGGTATGACTGGGCGACCAACCGACGATTCGGTGGAGCGGAACGTAGTCCTTGCCGATGGCCGTCGACGGCATCGCCAGCCGCAACTCGGGCATCGCGTGCCCAAGGTGCGCAATGAAGGTATTGCTGTTGGGGCCCGGCCAGGCGCGGTAGGTCGTCGGGTATCGGTAACTGGCCACCGCCTCCGGCAGTCGCGCCAGCACCGCGTCGGCACCATCACCGCGCAGTTCGCGGATCAGCCGCGCCGGATTCCCGAACCACTGCGCGTCCGGAGCGCGGCGATCGGAAATGGATACCACCGAGCGGCCGCCGCCGGCGTACCAGCCGATCACCTCGTAGCGTGAATAATGGTCGGCGTCCGCCGGCTTGACCGCGAGCCAGGTGTGGTCGGAGAACGCACCGCGCCAGCCGAAGGCCCGACCGGCATAGACCTGCACGATCGCCTCGCGGTGGACGGCCGGATCAGGGGCGAGCCCCGCCGATTCGTGGCTCGCAGTGCGCCAGTCGGCGCCGAGCGCGACCCGGTCGAAGGCCAGCGTCAGCACCGGCCCGGCCAGCAGCGTCGCGAAAGCGAGCAGCATCCAGGTCATGGCGCGGGCGCAGCGCGCGGAAGTTGTGCGTTGGGTCATAGTGACAATCCCCGGCAGCGATCAGCGCGGCTGCTGCGACGCACCGAAGAACTCCTTCATCATGAACGCCTCGAGGTCGGCGTTGTCGGAAAGGCGTGCCGACAGCATGAGGTCCCGGCCGAGCAACTTGGATTCCCAGCGGAAGTCTGCCGTCTCGTGCTCACGAATGATGGCGATGATCTTGCGGATGACCGCGACCCTGATGTTCGGATGGCTACCCTTGCGCACGTCGATACGCTGGTAAAGGCGACGGCGAATGTCCTTGTTCCAGCCATAGAACGTGAACTCCGCGTCCTCGTACCCCAGAAACTGGACCTGAAACGTGCCGCCGCCGTTCTTTGGAACATTGCCGACCGCCGGGGCCTGCAACGACGCCAGATTGGCAGCGACGATACGGTCGCGCCGCGCGATTTCCTCCTGCGCCGGCGTCAGCGACTCGCCGGCTTCGCCCCGGGCCTTGCGACGCGACGCGATGTACGCGGAGAGGTCGCTCTGGAGCGGCGGTGGCGTCGCGGCCACCGGCGGTACCTTGGGCGGCAGAACGGGACTTGGCGGCGTCACGGCCACTTCGGGCGGAGCCGGTGGCGGCAAGGTCACAGCCGGCCTCGGGGTTTCGATCACGATGACCGGTGACGCCGGTGGCGGACGCTTCCGTGGTGGCCGCGGCGGCGGTTCCTTCGCCTTGGCAACAGTCGGGGGCGGCGCTTCCGGCACCGGTGGCGCGGGCTTGGGCTGGACGGGTCGCGGCGCCACGAGCTTCAGCGTCAACGGCGCGCTCGCAGCGTCCGGGGAGTCGGCACCCGGTGTCAGCAACGGCGTGCGCGGAAACCAGAGCCAGAGCGCCGCGCCATGGATCAGCAGCGACAGCGCAATGGTGAGCCAGAGCCTGGGAATGGTGACGCCGCCCTCGCGGAACCGGGGTGCGTCGGTCCAGTGCCTGGGTCGCAGGCTGTCCATTACCGGCGGAACCCGACCGGAGGCGGACTTTTCCGCAGGCATCGCGTCGGCCCCCGGCCCGACGCCGGATCTTCCCTGCGCATTACGTCAGCACGCGTCGAAACGGCGCACCTCGCGCTCCCGCGCCTACCTGCCGCGCCCCGCGTCCGGCAGAAGCCGCGCGAGTTCGGGACCGCCCATGAGCGTGATCCCGTGCTGCACAGCGAAGGCCCGCGCATTGTCGGAAACTTCGCCGATTGCTATGTAGATGCATTCGTGCGCCTCACGCGCCTCCTTCGCCGCAAGCAACTCCCGCAGCGGTTCGACACCCGTACGTCCGGCTTTCCAGCGCTTGGCACTGACCAGCGACGTACGCCAGCCGCGACGAACTTCGAAATCGCCCACCGCGCCTGACACACGGGAGACCTCGCAGCCGTCGCGTCGATACCCTTGCTCGAGCGCGGCGGCAAAATCGATCCACGACATTGATCCGACTGCTTCCAGCGTGCGCGTGACCCGGGCTGCGGAAGGTGCCTGGAATTGCTTCCAGCCGGCCATCCCCGCGATCACCAGAAAAGGCAACCCGCCGGCAGTTCCGACGACCCGGTACGCCTCGGGCAGCAGCGCGTAGGCGAGCGCGCCGATGGCCACGGCGATTGCGGCGCTGATCATCCACGACGAGCGCAAGAGCACCGCGAACAGCGAGTTTTCGTTCATCTGCCACTTCATGCTGCTGCCATCCAGGTCGTTGCCGAAGGACGTCGAGTATAAAGCCCCGCGTCCGGGAGGCCCCGCGCCGCATGCGCTCGAGGCGACTACCTGCGTTCGTGCCCGGGCGGCGCGGCATTGGGTTGCCCCGCCGGCCCGGGGAGCGGACGACGATGCTATCGTTACACCCACGCTGCGGTCGTCGACCGCGCGTCTCGCACGATCGGAGACAAACATGAAATCGGACCTCGACCGGCGGCATTTGGTTCGCTTCACTGTCCTCGCAGCCGTCGCTGCCGCCTCGCCAAGCGGATGGCGCCCGCCTCATCGAGGCTCAGTACGCTGCGTACAAGTCGGGACACTTGTACGTCAAGGTGCACAGCGCGAAATACCCGGGTGGTCAGGTGCGCGCACAGATCGCCAGGCGATGACCGCACCGATCAGACCTCGCGGGCGCTGCGCGCACGGCATCGCACAAGCGATATGCGGCGGGCATGCTTGAGACATTCGCGCTGCTCACCGTCGCTGCCACCGCCTGGCTGCTATGGGACAGCCTGAAGGCCCGCGAAGCGGCAAATCGGGCAATCCGTGGCGCCTGTCAGCGCTACGGCTACCTGTTTCTCGACGACACGGTTGCGCTGGGGTCGCTGCGCCCACGCCGTGCCGCCGACGGGCAGGTAAGACTGCGGCGGATCTATCGCTTCGAGTTCAGCGACAACGGTCAGCAGCGACGCCGGGGTGCGATCGTCATGCTGGGCGCCGAGGTCGAACGCGTGGAAATCGAGCCTCCGCCCGAGGTCCGCGAGCAATCGCTGCACTCGGTCTGACCGTGCCCGGGACGGCGTAATCGACACGCTGATTCGGTCCGCGGTGCGTTCCTACCGACCTCATGACGCAGGAGGCTTCGATGCGTGCCACCGCAACACCCACAACGCGGCTGACCATCGCGGTGGCTGCCACGTTTGCCCTGCTCACCGCCTGTGCCACCACGCCGCCAATGCCGACGAACGCTGAACTCGCGCGCCAGGTCGCCGACACCGAGCGCGCGTTCGCCAGGACCATGGCCGAGCGCGATCATGGCGCCTTCGGCGTCTTCATCGCCGATGAGGCGGTGTTTTTTACCGGACCGCAACCGCTGCGCGGCAAGGCGGCGGTCGTCGCCGCCTGGAAGCGCTTCTATGAGCGGGCGGATCCACCGTTCTCGTGGGAACCCGCCGACGTCGAGGTGCTCGAGTCGGGAATCCTGGCGATAAGTTCGGGGCCGGTACGCAATGCGCAGGGCAGGCAGATCGCCACCTTTACTTCAATCTGGCGGCAGGAAGCACCCGGCGTGTGGCGGATCGTATTCGACAAAGGCAACGAATTCTGCGACTGCGCAAAAGCGCCCTGACGCGACCTAGACCGCGGGCGCCGCACGGCCGGCCGAGCCGTTCTCGCGAACGCGAAGTGTGAAATCGCCGTGTGCGCTCCGCCGCTGGCAAGCAGGCGCCCTGCCACATCGGCGCCGCCCGCCGCCTGACTCGATCGTTCAGCGACCCCAGCGCAGCGCGATCGGCGCGACTTCGGCGGCGAGTTCGAGCAAACCGGCGCGCGTCGCCGAATGCAGCGGTTCGAGCGGGTGGCGCACCGCATCGCTGGCGATCACGCCGCCGGCCAGCATCACGGCCTTGGTCGCGCGCAGTCCGCACTGCCGGTTTTCGTAGTTGATCAGAGGCAGGATGCGCGCATACGCGGCAGCGGCCTCGGCGCGGCGCCCTTCGCGATGGTGCACCAGCACCTGGCGGATGAGTTCGGGGAGCAGCGCGCTGGGCATGGTCCCCGTCGCGCCGGCGTCGAGATCGGCCATCAACGTGATCGACTCCTCGCCGTCGAACGGGCCCTCGACGAGGCCACCGCCCGCCTCGACCAAAGCACGCAGTTTCGCGGCCGTACCGGGCATCTCGATCTTGAAATAGCGCGCCTGCGGTACCTCGCGCGCGAGACGCAGCAGAAACGACACCGACAGATTCACCCCCGCCAGCGGCGCATCCTGCACCATCAGCGGCAGACCGGAGGCCTCGGCGACGTGGGCGAAATGCGCGAGCATTCCGCCTTCGTCGGCGCGCAGGCTCGCGCCATGGTAAGGCGGCATCAGCATCAGCATGGCCGCGCCAGCCTGCGCCGCAGCCCGGGCGCGTTCGCCGGCGACCCGGGTGCTGAAGTGGCTGCAGGTCACGATCACGGGCACGCGCCCGGCGATGTGCGCGAGCGAAAGATCGAGCAGTGTGCTGCGTTCGGCGTCCGTCAGGAGGAACTGTTCCGAATAGTTGGCGAGGATGCAGATGCCGTCCACACCCTGATCGATCATGCAGTCGAGCACGCGGCGCATGCCGGGAAGATCGAGATCGCCATTTTCCGCAAAAGGAGTCGGCGCGATCGGATACACGCCCGTCCAGGGCGATTGCGGCGATTTCGTCATTTGCTGCGCTCCATGGACCCGCCGGCACCAATCGGCCGGACCGGGGGATTCAGAGGTCCTGCGTAACCAGCCCCGACATGGCGATCGCCTGTCCGATCGCAAAGATCGAAGTGGTCACGGCCTCGTTGAAGACCTGGCCGGGCAAGGCGAGCAGCGTCGCGCCGGTCGTGGTGCTGTTGAAGGTGAACGTGTAGGTACCCTGGACGAGTTCGACATAGCCGGACGCCGTTTGTGGCGCGAGGCCGGTCACCCGGACCGTGCCGTCGACGAGGACGTCGATCGGGCCGGCATCAGGCGACGCATTGACGAAACGCAAGCGGACGTTGCCGGGCGAAGGCGGCGAATTGAGATCGTTGAGGACGATCGCCTGATTCGCACCCGGAAGACCCGTGATGAATACCGTCTGATCGGCGCCAGGGTTCAACATGGCGGTCACGCTGGCGATCGTCGCGCCCGGCGTGGACGTCGCCTCGAAGCTGATGAATGGGTCGGATCCAACCGGAACGATCGCATAGCTCGATGTATTGGTGGCCGGTGCCACGGGCGGGAACGTCGAAGCGCTGGCGTAAGCGAGATCGGTCACCACCGCAACACCACCCTGCAACTGATTCACCGCCCCGATTCCCGGTGCCGCATTGACGACCTTGGTGCGCGTGAACAGATTGTTGACGATCGTCCAGGCACCTTGCGCATGCAGCAGCCCGGCGTTCAGCAGCATGCTGCTCCCGGTCGAGTACATGATCAACACAGCCGCGACATTGGGGGCCAGATCCAGGATTCCGGCGTCGTAGACCACCGTCTTCTGGCCCTGCGACGTTACCCGTACCTGGTAGCTGCCGGAATCAAAACCCACGGTGCGCGAAGTCGAGTTGTAGCCGATCGAGTAATTGGCGCCGACCGTCGTGATATCGACCCCGGGAGCCGTCACGTAGACGTCCACCGCCGGGTAGGTGATGTCGGCGTTGAAGGTGGCGATCAGACTCTGCCCGGTGGTCGGACTTCCCGGTAATTCCTGAATCATTCCACCCGACGCCACCGCGAGCGTGCCCATGACGATCAACGTGTATGGCTGCTCGCCGGCCAGAAGAAAACTGAATTCCAGCAGGCTGGTCGCCGCCCCGGGAACGCTGACGGCGAAGGTCGTTTTCTCGTTGTCGAAGTACTGGTAATCGCTGGCCGTCGGATAGAGGACACTCGTGAACGCCAGCTTCGTGTTCACCGTAACGTCGATCGCCGGCGCCTGCTGCAGCACATTCAGCACCCGGATCGGCGCCGGATGGGGCGGGAAGTAGTTGATGGTATCCACCTTGCAGCCGGACAGCATCATGGGCACGGCGGGCAGGGCGAGGAGGAACTTGCGGCGATCGGACATCAGGATTCCAGCGCATTCGGACCCGTAATTATGCCATGCGCGGGGACACGCTTGCCGCCGCCGGATTCCTCGCCTGATTGACGAGACGCATTGCTAAACTGACGTTCCGGCGCGCCAGCGACCGCAGCGTTGACTACAGAGTGGCAGGCCATGGCCCGATGCGCCCTGATGCAGCGCCTGCAGCGCGCGACCCACACGGCCCACGCGCACGTGGACCGAGGTATTGCCGGACCGGCTACACGATCGGCGCGCCGGGACTTTCTGATGCGCGCTTCAGGACTCGCCGTGGCCGCGATGCTGCCAGCGCTGGTCCCACCGGGTTTCGCCGGCGGCCAACAGCCGCACAGTCGCGCCTGTTCGCTTGCTAGCCCGCCGGATTCGGATAGCGCAGCTGGAGCGTCGCGATTTCCGCCAGCACTCCGGCATCCAGACTGACCTGCG
>JAQBEY010000111.1:0-13910 GCA_032123655.1 Betaproteobacteria bacterium | reverse complement strand
TGGGTCGATAGCTCCATTTCGCTTCGCCACCAGCAACGGCTGCTCCTGAAGTTACCCACGTTTCGTGGACAGTTCCAGACAGGCCCCGTCTATTGCGGACGCCCCAACGGGCCATTTCCAGGATCACTGAAGGCCGATTGCCGTCGGCGTCTCAGCGTTCTTGAATGGCCGCTTAGCAGGCGGGCGCGAGTACGGCCGAAGGACAACCATACGATCGGTGCTGATGCAGATCGCCGCTGACGCTGTCTGATTGGTTAAATCGCAGCTTTAGCAGATACCGCGCCGCTACCCGTCGACCACAAATTCGCGCCCGGCGAGTGCGCGCCGGCTCGACCCGCCGCGCCGCAACGCGCGTGACTGTCGCAGCGGCGGCAATCACGCCTTGCGTCGACGTCGACGCACTGCGGCCAATCCACACAACGCCAGCGCGGTCAGCGCAAGCGAAGTCGGCTCGGGCACTTGTTTACGTGGCTCGGACAATTCAAAACCGCTGATGTAGAACTCTTCGTTAAAATACGCGACCTTGAATTCGTAGCCGGCCAGCACGTTGAACGCGCCGATCCCGTTGGCGCCACCGACATAGCCCGTCATGACAGCATATTCACTGCCGTCGATGCTGACTTTGTCGCCGGCTCCAAAGCCACCGTCGTGATTGTTGTTGAACCAAAAATTGGTGATCTGCACGTCCTGGTCGAACACGAAGGTCAGAAATTCATTGGCTGTGGTGTTGTCGTCGCTGCTCGGCTCGCATTGGTTGCCCGATTCTCCAGGGCGCTTTACGTCGGCGACAGCGCCAGCGATCAGATCCTTGCACACGCCGAGGCCGGCATTGCCCCAGTCAAGGTAAGCATATTGCTGGGCGTCGTCGTCATCTGTGGCGTGGCCCGTGATCGTGACCTTGACGCCACCAACCATCAGTACCAACTCCGTCCATCCACTTTCGCCGTAACCACCCGCTTCTTCAGTGAGCTTGATGAAGTCCATTGGGTCGGCCTGAACCGCTCCGATCGAAAGGGCTACCAGCGCCGTCAATGCGATGAATTGCTTGCGAATGGCCATTTTTCTTAAGTCCTCGGGAACTATGATGGACGCCTCTTAAGCAATGCTGATGCCACAAATATATGCATGTTGATACAGATACTTAGAACGCACGTTCCCCTGGATTCATTGCGCGGTGTAAATTTTTTCGACACTTTTGCATCGGCGCTTGCCCCCCCTGCGAACAACCCAGAGCAGCAGTGCCGCAGCGCCTTCATCGTCGCCACTGGACGTCCTCGCCAAGGACTGAACGATCCGCCCCCGGTCCGAATCTCTGGCGGCCTGACGATTTCCTCTTCCTGGTACTGCGCCGCGAACTCGATGTGTTCGGCAACGTACCGCGCGCGTACCCACTTGCCTGTCAACCGGTTGCGGTCTCGGAACGGATAGAGTTTCGGCGGTGGCGGCCAGGGGCCGGGGGAATCGCGGGACATGGCGCGATTGCAGCGCACGACTGTCAGTGCGTGCAACCGCTATCGCGGCCCGCCCGTTCCCTGCGCCAGCCATGCGCGCTAAGATCGCGACCTGGACGCCAGCGACCTCCGGCCCTGTCCATCCGCTGCGATACCAAGCTCTCAATCGTCCGCGCCAAAGACGGGCTGGAGTTGGAGTTGGACTTCCCACGGAATCGCCCCGGGTTTTTGCGTTTCACAACGGCACAATTTGATCCGTCGCAGTTCGCTTACAAGCTGGAGTGAAGGGGATGGCGGTGACCGGAATGCCGAATCGCTCGAATCTACAAAACCTATTGGATGTGGCGCTCGCCCGGAATCCAGAGAAGATTGCGCTTCGCACCGATGATAAACAACTCGATTATGCGGAACTGGATCGGTTGGTCAGCGCTGTAGCAGCGGGATTGCAGCACAGTGGCATTGAGCCGGGTGATCGCGTGGGGTGGTTGCTGCCTAATTCCCTGGAGGCGGTTTTGACTACCATGGCCTGCTGGCGCATTGGTGCGATTGTGGTGCCTCTGAACTATCGTTACGTGGCCGACGAAGCGCTGGATGTGCTGCGGCGCACAGGTGCGCGGCTATTGGTGTTTCATTCCAGTCGTGAGGCAGTAGCCCTGCCCTATCTGGAGGGGCACCCGGCCACGCTGGCTTTTGAAGTGGGTTCTGATGAAAACTCTCCCCGACGGCCCTTTGATGAACTGCTGGATCACGGTGCCCTTGGCCACTTCGTCCCGGTGACACCAGAGTCACCCGCGTTGATACTGTTTACGTCCGGCAGTACCGGTCATCCCAAGGGTGTTGTCCACTCGCAAGAAAGTGCGTTTCAGGGCATCGACATCTCCAGGCAGATATTTGACTTCAGTGAAAAGGATGTTGTGCTGGTAGGTAAGCCGATCAGCCATGCCGGCGGCTTGCAGACGCAAATGATGCCTGCATTCCTGGTAGGCGCAGAGGTGGTGCTCGCGGTAAAGCCCTCGCCAGAGGAGGCGGTGAGGCTTATCAACCAGTATCGCGTCACCGAGTACGGGATGCTTGCCAGCGATCTGCTCGATTTTGTCGAGTACCTCGAGGCACATACGGAACAATTGCCCACGCTCAAAAACGGCATCGGTTCAGGTGACTCCGTGCCAACGGATTTGCATCATCGGTTTCGCGATCTGCTTGGCTGGGAGGTGATGGAGGGTGCCGGCATGACCGAGATCAACGGTTACTACTCCGTCAACCCGCGCTATGGCAAACGAAAGTGGGGCTCGATTGGCTTGCCTGCTCCGGGAGGGGAGCTGCGGCTTGTGGACCATAGCGGTCGCGACTGCGTTGCCGGTGAAGTCGGCGAAATCATGGTCAGGATTCCTTCTGCCACCATTGGCTACTGGCAGGATGAGGAGGCTACGGCCCAGTTGTTCGAGGACGGCTGGTTGCACAGCGGTGATCTGGCGCGCTTCGACGCGGACGGTTACTTCTGGTTCGTCGGGCGTAAAAAACTCATGATCATCCGCCGCGGTTCGAATATTGCGCCGGCAGAAGTGGAAAACGTCATCGACGAACATCCCGCGGTTCACGCCAGCGTCGTGGTTGGGGTGCGGGATCGCCGCGATGGTCAGGTGCCTGTGGCCTGCGTCGTACTGGTTGACGAGGACAATGCTGTTGCCGAGCAGGTGCTGTCCAGTTATGTGTCCGAACACCTCGCCGAGTACAAATGCCCGGTGCACTACATCTTCCTGCCGGAGCTGCCACGCACTGGCACGGGGAAATTTGATCGCCAGCAGCTGAATGCGCTGGCCGAGAGCAGGTATGGCGCATAGCGCTGCTTATGCGGGCGCCTGAGCCTGCTCAAAGTGTTGACGGGCTTTGTTTGCCAGGAATACCAGCGATAGCATCACCGGTACTTCCACCAGAACACCTACTGGATTTTGCCTGAAATCCGAACAGCCGTATCTAGGTGGCCAGCAGCCCCATGATTGAAATGGGCTTGACGTGGTCCCAGCATAGTTGGGCAGATAAAACAGGAGTAAGGTCGCTTCGAGATCTGGCGCGGGGGCGCGAGTCCAAGAGGCGAGCGTATCGCGCTGTATGCACTCGCGCGATAGGCTGAGTGGATGAGGTGCGACCAGTCGCTGCGGCTACCCCCGCGCTACCCCATGGACAAAAAAACGGCTCGCATCTCTGCAAGCCGCTTATTTGAATGGTTGCGGGGGCAAGATTTGAACTTGCGACCTTCGGGTTATGAGCCCGACGAGCTGCCAGACTGCTCCACCCCGCGAGGCGAATTATACACGCGGCGCGCAATCCCGGTCAATTCGATGCATCGGGCAAGCATCGAATGCGCGGCGCTGCCGGCGCAGAATTTTCACCAACAGAAAAATGTTCGCGCCGGGGCAGGTTCGGCCCGACGAAACCACCAAACTCAGCGCTCGCCCGCCGGAAAAGTCACGACGTGATCGATGGCGAGTCTGATGCCGATTTTTTCGCCGATGGCGTGGTTATGGTGTGAGGGGACGAGCGAGAGCAGTCGCGTTCCGGAAGCGAGTTTCAACGTGTAGAGAAACTCCGCGCCGCGAAAGGTCTTCGACTCGACCTCAGCCTGCCACGGACTTGCGTCGTCGTGCAGGATATCGTCCGGGCGCAGGAGCAGGTCGACCGCTGCGCCGTCAGCGACCGGCGCCGACAACTCGGCGTCAAGTTCGCCCAGTTCGGTGCGCACCCGCCGGCCATGGCGCAGCACGCCGCGCAGGAAAATTCCCTGGCCGACGAAATCCGCGACGAAGCGCGTCCGCGGCTGGTGGTAGAGGTTGTAAGGCGTATCCCATTGCTCGATGGCACCGTCGTTCATGATGCCGATTTCGTCGGCGAACGCGAACGCCTCGTGCTGGTCGTGCGTGACGAGAATTGCCGTGGTACCCGCAGCCTTGACGATGGCCCGAACCTCCAGCGACAGCCGCTCGCGCAGGTCGACGTCGAGGTTGGAGAACGGCTCGTCGAGAAGCAGGAGATCGGGTGCTGGTGCCAAGGCGCGCGCCAGCGCCACGCGCTGCTGCTGGCCGCCGGAGAGTTCGTGTGGATAGATATTGGCCGCGTCGGCGAGGCCGACAAGTTCGAGCATCGCGGTGGTGCGTTTCGCGGCCTGCGGTTCCGGCAGTCGCGACAGTCCGAAGGCGACGTTGCGGGCAACGCTCAGATGGGGAAACAACGCGTAGTCCTGGAACACCATGCCGATGCCGCGTTTCTCGGGCGGCACCTGCAATCCGGAATGCGATACGACCACGTCGGACAGGGCGATCTGCCCACCCTGCACCGGCTCGAATCCGGCGAGACAACGCAGCACGGTGGTCTTGCCGCATCCGGAGGCGCCGAGCAGGCAGCCGATGCTTGCCGGCTCGAGCGAAAAGCTCAATCCGCGCACCACGCGATGGTCGCCGTACGCGTGCGCAAGATCGATTATCTGGACGGAAGCGGCCATGGTCGTGTCCAGTGTAATGCCAAAGCGCTGCTCGTCAGCTGCGTATCTGTCGCCGCGGCGCGCTGACCATGGTGCCGGAGGTTCCACCATTGCGCAGCGTCCGCAACTTGCCGGACATGGCGCTGCCGACGAAGCGCTGCGGTTGGCCGGCACCGGCAGCAGACTGCGCCTGCGCCGTACCGAACGCATCGTCCAGACTCATCCCCCTGCCCAAACCGTTCGGGAACATGGCCGCACTGAACTGACCGGATTGGCGGCTGTCGGTGCAGTCCTGCCCGTCACCGTCGGGCGCGTCGGAGGTGATGATCAGCGTGTGCTCGTCCTCGAGCGGCTTGAGGTAGCCTCCCGATTGGCAAGCCGCGACCACGACGATACGCCACAGGATACCGGCGTCGTCGAGCAGTTGCTTCAATCCAGCCGGGGCGATTCCAACCAGCGAAAGCGGAGGCAGTTCCGCCACCAGCCGGGAACCCGGCCCGCCGCGTCCCGTCATGAAGACCATCACCACGTCGTCGTCACGTTCGATGATCGAACCAATCTCGTTGAGTACTTCGCGCAGGTTGGTCACCGATGCGTAGGGCACGGTGAGCAACGACTCGGGGCTGTTGGCGAGCACGAGCGAACGTCCGAGCGTCCCCCACTTCGTATCCATCGCGTGTTGCGCCGCCTCGACGTCCTCGGTGTAGCTGACGTCGCGTCCATACGGCGCGAAGCCGACGAAGTAGAGATCGCTCTGTCCGGGCCGCTCGTCCTTCAACTCGTCGAGTGCTTCGACCAACAGATGCGCCTGCGCCGCCAGCACGGCCTCCGAGCCCGCGTTGAGCGTGCTTCCGTCCCCCAGGTCGGAACCTTCGGACCGCCACCATGGTTCGTTCGGGAAAATCACCCCGGAAAACCAGATCGGTGCAGCGAGCAGCAGTCCGCCGCCGATCGCCCGCAGCCAGGCGTATACCGGCAAATGCGCAAAGGCCACGTAGACACTGCGGATCAGCACCACGACGATCCACAGCACGGCCAGCTGCTCGAGGAGAAAGATCAACTCGAGCCGATCCACATGACCGGCCAGAATGATCAGCGCATTGTGCACGACCTGCACCAGCGGCATTGCCGCGAACACGATGACCGGCACGGCCATCGCCAGGGACTTCTGCCGGTTCAACAGGGCGATGACCGCAGCGCCAAGCAGGAGCAGGGCAACGGAGTAGAACTCGGCACCGGCACCCTGGATCCAGAAGATCCGCGGCGCCTCCGCGCGCAACCAATCCCCGGCGACATCGATCAGCGCCGACAGTACGAAGAGCAGAAGCAACTGCGCGAGATCGACCCGGAACGCGAGGCGCGCAACCGGAAGCATCAGCACGAGGCGAAGACCGGCGCCGAGATTGCGCAACAGGCAGGACAGCGCGTAACGCATGCGGGACCGGCGGATCAGCGCTCTAGGCGGGAACCGCGTGCGCCTCGATGAAGGCCTTCAGTCGAGCGGCGTCGGCAGGAATCGCCGTGCTCGTCTGCGGCAGCGACTCGAGCCCCTCGTACGCAGGCGGCCGCTCCGGATCACGACCCAGCGCCTCGCGAATGGTGGCTGCGAACTTGACCGGGAGTGCCGTCTCGATGCAGACGAGCGGCACGTCCGGATCGCGAAACTTCGTCCCGACCATGAGTCCATCGGCCGTGTGCGGGTCCACCACCACACCGAAGCGCGCCGCGGTTTCTCTGATGGTCGCCACGCGATCGGCGTGCGTGCTGCGTCCCGACAGGAAGCCCGCCGCCTGCACGCGCGCCCAATGGCGCGTTGCGGCAAGGTCGAAGCCGCCGGTGGTCGCAAGTTCGCTCCACAGCGCGCGTACGACTTCCGGATCGCGCCCAACGATGTCGAAGATGAACCGCTCGAAATTCGAGGCCTTGGAAATGTCCATCGATGGCGACGAGGTCGCGTGCGTCTCCGCGGCAGCGCGCGGACGGTAGCGTCCGGTGCGGAAGAACTCGTCGAGCACGTCGTTCTCGTTGGTCGCCAGGATCAGCCGCCGGATCGGCAGACCCATGCTCCGCGCGACGTGCCCGGCCAGAATGTTGCCGAAGTTGCCCGACGGCACCACGAAGTCCACGGGCTCCGCGTTGCGCGCACTGGCTGCGAAATAGCCCTTGAAGTAATAGACGATCTGCGCGGCGATGCGCGCCCAGTTGATCGAGTTGACCGCGCCGACGCGGTAACGCGCCTTGAAAGCGGCGTCGCCGTTGACGGCCTTGACCAGATCCTGGCAGTCGTCGAAGTTGCCGTCGACCGCGAGGTTGAAGATGTTGGGGTCGTTCAGCGAAAACATCTGCGCCGTCTGGAACGGGCTCATCCGCCCCTGAGGTGACAGCATGAACACCATCACGCCGCGCTTGCCGCGCAGCGCGTACTCAGCCGAGCTGCCGGTGTCGCCCGAGGTCGCGCCGACGACATTGACCGTGCGGCCGTCGCGCGCCAGCACATGCTCGAACAAATTGCCCAGCAGTTGCAGCGCGATGTCCTTGAACGCCAGCGTCGGCCCGTTGGAGACGCCAAGCAGATGCAGGCCCGGCTCCAGCGTCGTCAGCGGCGTGATCTCGTCGCTGCCGAAGGTCTCCCGCGTGTAGGTCCTGCGCACGATCGCCGCCAGGTCCGCAGGCGCGATGTCGTCGATGAACGGCGACAGAACGGCAAGCGCCAGATCCGGATAGGACATCGGGCGCAGGGCCGCGAGATCGGCCTCGCTGAATTGCGGGTAGACCTGCGGAATCGCCAGGCCACCGTCCGGCGCGAGGCCCTCGAGGAGGATCGAGCAGAACGGCTGCGGCGCATCCGCCCAGGCGCCACGCGTGCTTATGTAGCGCATCAGCTCAATTCTTCCAGGCGAATGCGCACGACCTTGCCGCGGACCGTCGCCAGCGCCTCGATGCAGGCGATGGCGTCGTCGATGGCGCGCTCGGTCGTGCGATGGGTGAGCAGGATGATGTCGGTCCGCTCTTCACCTTCGGACGGTTCCTTCTGGATCATCGCGTCGATCGAAATGTCCCGATCGGCCAGAATGCGCGTAATGTCGGCGAGCACGCCCGGCCGGTCGTCGACGCGCAGGCGCAGGTAGTAGCTGGTCACCACGTCGGCCATCGGCAGGAACGGTACGTCGGTCAACTGGTCCGGCTGGAAGGCGAGGTGGGGAACGCGGTGTTCTGGATCGGCCGTATGCATGCGCGTCACGTCGACCAGGTCGGCAATGACCGCGCTCGCCGTCGGCTCGGCGCCCGCACCCGCGCCGTAGTAAAGCGTCGCGCCCACCGCGTCGCCCTGCACCAGCACCGCATTCATCGCGCCCTCCACGCTGGCGATCAGCCGATGCTTCGGAATCAGCGTCGGATGTACCCGCAGCTCGATGCCCTTCGGCGTGCGCCGGGTGATGCCGAGCAGCTTGATCCGGTAACCGAATTCCTCGGCGTAGCGAATGTCCTCGCTGGTCAGGCGGCTGATGCCCTCGGCGTAGGCCTTGTCGAACTGCATCGGCACGCCGAAGGCGATCGCCGACATGATGGTCAGCTTGTGCGCGGCGTCGATGCCCTCGACGTCGAAGGTCGGGTCGGCCTCGGCGTAGCCGCGTCGCTGCGCCTCGGCCAGGACCTCGGCAAAGCTCGCACCGCGGGCGCGCATCTCGGACAGGATGAAATTCGACGTGCCGTTGATGATGCCGGCGATCCAGTCGATGCGGTTGGCGGTCAGTCCCTCACGCAGCGCCTTGATGATCGGAATGCCACCCGCCACGGCTGCCTCGAACGCGACCATCACGCCCTGCGCAGACGCGGCGGCGAATATCTCGTTGCCATGGTGCGCCAGCAATGCCTTGTTCGCGGTGACGACATGCTTGCCATGCGCGATGGCGTCGAGCACCAGCGTGCGCGCGGGTTCAAGGCCACCGATCAGCTCGCAGACGATGTCGACGTCGGGATGACGCACGACCACGGCCGGATCGGTGGTCAGGTTGACGCCGGTCACGCTGCGCGTGCCGTCGCGGGCGCGGTCGAGCGTGCGCGTGGCAATCCAGTTGATCCGGATCGGCCGGCCCGCGCGCCGGGTGATCTCCTCCTCATTGCGACGCAGGACCACCCAGGTTCCGCCACCCACGGTGCCAAAGCCCAGCAACCCGACATTCATCGGCTTCATCGCGACCTTCCCATCAGAGGAGCCCATCCTCGCGAAGCATCTGTTTGATTCCACGCAGCGCCTGCCGCGTGCGCGATTCGTTTTCGATCAGTGCAAAACGGACATGCGAATCGCCGTATTCGCCGAAGCCGATTCCCGGCGACGCCGATACCTTGGCCTTGGCCAGCAGATGCTTGGCGAATTCCAGCGATCCCATCTGGCGATAGGCCTCGGGTATCTTCGCCCAGACGTACATCGACGCCTTCGGCGTGTCGACCATCCAGCCGGATTCGTGCAGGCCCTTGACCAGGACATCGCGGCGACGCTGGTAACGGGCGACGATCTCGCCCACGCAGTCCTGCGGCCCCTCGAGCGCGGCGATCGCGGCAACCTGCAGCGGCGTGAAGGTGCCATAGTCGTGATATCCCTTGATGCGCGACAGCGCGTTCACCAGGTCGCGGTTGCCGACCATGAAGCCGATGCGCCACCCCGCCATGTTGTAGCTCTTGGACATGGTGAAGAATTCGACCGCCACGTCGCGCGCGCCCGGCACCTGCATGATCGACGGCGCCTTCCAGCCGTCGAAACAGATGTCCGCATAGGCGAGGTCGTGCACGACGTAGATGCCGTACTCCTTCGCCAGCGCAATGATCTTTTCGAAGAACGGCAATTCCACGCATTGCGCGGTCGGGTTGGCCGGAAAATTGATGATGAGCATTTTCGGCTTGGGCAGGCTCATCCGGATGGTGTGCTCGAGTTCAGCGAAGAAATCGACGTCCGGCGTCAACTGCACCTGCCGGATGTCCGCACCGGCGATCACCGGGCCGTAGATGTGAATCGGATAGCTCGGGTTGGGCACCAGGACCGTGTCGCCGCGGCCGAGTGTCGCGAGCGTGAGATGGGCGATGCCCTCCTTCGAGCCGATGGTGACGATCGCTTCCGTGTCCGGGTCGAACTCCACACCCCAGCGCCGCTGATACCAGTGGCAAATGGCCCGGCGCAGCCGGGGGATGCCCTTGGACACCGAATAGCCATGCGTATCGGGACGCTGAACGGTCTCGATCAGCTTGTCGACGATGTGCGTCGGAGTCGGGCCGTCGGGATTGCCCATGCCGAAGTCGATGATGTCCTCGCCACGGCGGCGGGCCGCCATTTTGAGTTCGGCGGTGATCGAGAAGACGTAGGGCGGCAAACGCTCGATGCGAGCGAACTGGGTTTCGAGGGGGGCGGACATGGTGCCTCTCTTGCGTAAGCGCCCGGAACCGTCCGAGCGACGTAAGTGGCGGGGAAGCGATCGCTACTTCCGTATAATTCTAGCCATAACCCGACTTTGCCGCAACGCAACATCGCCGATTTCGGCACGGCTGGCTTCGGCCGTCGGCGGCGCCCGGATTCTCGCCCCGCATTTTCCGTGAAATTCCACCTACAGCCTCCTTCGTCGAACGTGGTCACCGGCTCCGGCGCGGGATGGGTGCGCATCGGCACGACCGAGTACCGGCGCAATCTGGTCTTGCTACCCGACCGGATCATCGAAAATTGGGCCCCGGGGGGCTTCGCCGCGCTGGACGACCAGGATTTTGCGGGTTTGCTGGTCCACACGCCGGAAATGGTGCTGCTGGGTACCGGCGTGCGCCAACGCTTCCCTCACCCCCGCCTGATGCGGACGCTTGGAGCCGCACGGGTCGGCGTCGAAGTCATGGATACGCGCGCAGCCTGCCGCACCTTCAACATCCTGGTGGCCGAAGGCCGTCGCGTCGCCGCGGCGCTGATCGTGACGGCGATGGAATAGCGATTCTGCTCTTCTGCGGCGCCATATCCCTGGGCTTGCATGTACAAAACGCATTTGTTAAGGTATACGTTAATCGAATCATCACAACAATTCGGCGGCCCTGCCCGGTATTCCTGTTTCGTTTCGCGCCCGCGCAGGCGACAAGACGGGCGAAGCCCCAGGATTTCGATGCGCGGCCCGGCATGCCCTGATCCTCGTCGCGCCGCCGAGACCCCGATCGCCAGATTCGTGCCTGCTTCAACCACTCGGAGACCCAAATGCCCACATTCCTGAAGTCGCACCTGCCGGTCCGTTTTGCCTTCGCAGTGCTGTCCATGACCCTCGTCGCGGGTTTCACCCTTGTTCCGGGTGTCGCCGGCGCGGTCGACGCCAAGCTCGGCCACCTTGCACCGACCGCCGATCCACGGCACCAGGTCCTGACCAAGTTCGGTGAAACGATCAAGGCCAAGACCAACGGTGCCGTTGCGGTCAAGATCTTTCCGAGCTCGACGCTGGGCAAGGAGCGCGAGCTCTTCGAGCAGGCGCAGGCCGGCGTGACCGAATTCGCGCTGGTCGGCGGCGTGGTCAGCAATTTCTACCCGCAATGGTCGATCACCGACATGCCGTATCTCTGGAAGAACGGCGCGCACCTGCAGAAGTTCGTGAACAGCGACGTCGCCAAGAAGTGGGCCGCCGACATGTCGCAGAAGCTCGGCGTCGAAGTGCTCGCCTTCCTGGAACGCAATCCGCGCATCCTGGTCACGCGCGAGAAACCGGTCAACAGCATGGGCGATCTCAAGGGCATGAAGGTTCGTGTGCCCAACATCAAGGTCTACACCGACGCCTGGCGCGCCTTCGGTGTCGAACCGGTGCCGATGCCAGCCGCCGATTTCTACATGGGACTGCGCCTGGGCACGATCGACGGCATGGAGAACCCGGTCGAAGTGATGTATCACTGGAAGGCCTATGAGGTCGGCAAATATCTGTCGCTGACCAATCACATGTACTCGGGGTTCTTCCTGATCGCCAGCAAGAAGTTCATGGACAGCCTTACCGAGGACCAGCGCAAGGTCGTCCGCGCTGCCGCACTCGAGGCGCAGGCTGAGCTGGCGCAGGCGAACGCCGAGGGCGCGCGCACCCTCTACGACAAGCTCCGCGCCGCCGGGATGACGATCAACGAGAAGCCCGACGTCAGCGGCTTCGTCGCCGCCTCGAAGGGTGTTCACGAAAAATACATGCCGCAGTTCGGCAAGGAAGCCTACGACCTCGCCGTCAAGCTCGGCAATTAGGGCCGCGACCGCCTCCAACCAGTTCGATCTCCTCCCCGCGCGCCTTGAAGGCGGCGGGGCCGGCGATCGCCGACTTCGACGACAAGTCCGCCATGACCCTGAGCCCGACGCGCATCGCCGGCGCGCTGTTCTCCGTGGTCCGCTGGCTGACCATCGCGGCCTTCGGGATCATGGTCATGGCCGCGATCGCCCAGGTGATCTCCCGGTACGTATTCAACAGCCCGCTCGGCTGGACCGAGGAACTCGCCCGGATCCTGATGATCTGGTGGACTTTCGGGTCGATCGGAATCCTCGCCTTTCGCCGCAAGCTGCTCGCCGTCGACGCCGTGCTGCTGGCCCTGCGGGGTCGACGGCATCTGCTGGTGCTCGCCCTTGGCAACGGGCTTGGTCTGCTGTCGATCGGCTGGCTGGCCTGGCTTAGCTGGCGCCTGGTCAGCCTGGCCGGCAGCCAGGTATCGCCGGCGCTGGAGATTCCGCAGGCGTGGATCTATTGCGGGGTTGCCGCCGGGCTGACCGCCGCCACCGCCGGTTTCGCCGCCAACCTCTGGGTCGATCTGCGCCGCCTGATCGCCAACGAGGACACGGGACCGATCAGGGCCACCGAGAGAAGCGATACCTGATGATCTACATCGGCGGCCTGCTGCTCCTGATGATCATGGCGGTGCCGATTGCGGTCGTGTTGCTGATCGTCAGCCTGGCCAATGTCGTCATCGGCACCGGTGTCGACCCCATCATCATCGCGCAGCGAGCCGCCACCGGGATCGACAGCTTCGCGCTGATGGCGATTCCGTTTTTTCTGCTCGCGGCGGAACTGATGAACCGGACCGGCATCACCGATCGCATCTTTCATCTCGCGAACTGCCTGCTCGGTGGCGTGCCGGGTGGCCTGGGCTATGTCAACGTCGGCGCCAGCATGATGTTCGCTTCGATGTCCGGATCGGCCGTCGCCGACGCCGTCGGTCTGGGCCGGATCGAAATCAAGGCCATGACCGACGCGGGCTACGACCGCGACTTCTCGGCCGCGGTGACCGCCGCGTCGACGACAATCGCGCCGATCATTCCACCGTCGATTTCTCTGGTCATTTTCGGCGTGACCTCCGGGGCGTCGATCGGAGGGCTGTTCCTCGGCGGATTGGTGCCCGGCGTGCTGATGGGCATGGCGATGATGGTGGTCGTCTACCTGCATTCGCGCCGGCGAGGCTACGGGGCCGGCGAACGCGCCTCCTGGCAAACGACACGGCAGGCGCTCGTCGGCGCGTTCCTGCCGCTGCTGACGCCGGTGATCGTGGTGGGCGGGATCTGGGGCGGCATCTTCACCGCCAGCGAGGCCGGGGCCTTCGCCGTGCTCTACGCGCTGATTCTCGGCGTCCTGTTCTATCGCACAATCAAGTTCAGGGAAATCGCGCAGGTTCTTTTCGACAGCGCGATGGCGTCGGCAAACATTCTGTTCATCATCGCGATGTCGGCGGCCGTTGGCTGGCTGCTGACGATGCATCAGATACCGCTGAAGCTCGCCGCGGTCATCCTCAGCTGGTCGCCCGAACCGTGGGCGTTCCTGCTGCTCCTGAACGTCGTCCTGCTCATCCTCGGTTGTTTCATGGCGGCGGCGCCGGTGATCATCATGATCACGCCGATCATCCTGCCCGCGACGATGGCCATGGGCATCGATCCGGTCCATCTGGGCGTGGTGATGGTGCTGAACCTGATGATCGGGCTGATCACGCCACCCGTGGGCCTGTGCCTGTTCGCGGTG
>JAQBEY010000110.1:0-27788 GCA_032123655.1 Betaproteobacteria bacterium | reverse complement strand
CATGGCGGGGTCGGCGCATGCTTTCGATCGAGGGTGGCTGTCGGTGTGGCAGCTGCTGGCGGGCAAGGCACACCCGGACGGGCGCCTGCCGCATCCGCTGACGCGGGACTACATGTACGCTTCGATGGCGCAGACGGCATCCGGCCAGGGATCCGCTGCGGATTGAAATTGCCCGCCCCGTCCGCATCTCTGACCGATGCGAACGTCGTCCAGCCTGGAGAATGTCATGAATAAGCCCGACCCCGCGATCGAACTCCGGCCTGCCCAGGAAAGCGAGTCAGCGCTCACTTTCCCATGTGTTTTCCCGATCAAGGTGATGGGGCGCACACAGGATGGCTTTGCGCAGGCGATCTGTGAGGTGGTGCTTCGCCACGCGTCCGACTTCGATCCGGGAGCGCTGGAAATGCGCAGCTCCAAGGCGGGTAACTGGCTTTCGGTAACGGCGACGGTCAATGCGAATTCGCGTCAACAGCTCGACGACCTGTACCGCGAGCTGGTCGCGCATCCCATGGTCAAGATGGTGCTCTGACCGGTGGGTGGCGTGAGTTCCGGTGGTCGCCCGCGGGGCAATGAGTTTTCGTGGATCGCCAGCGGAATCACGTGTTGCGACACGGCGACCGGGATGGCCGTGCGTACGCTCGGCCACCGCGACTACGAACCCTGCTGGCGGGCGATGCAGGCGTGGACCGATGCTCGAACCGCCGACACGCCCGACGAGCTGTGGATCACTGAACATCCGCCGATCTACACGCTTGGCCTGGCCGGTCGGTATGAGCACCTGAAGTGCGCCAACGGCATTGCGCGACTCAAGGTCGACCGTGGCGGGCAGGTGACCTATCACGGTCCCGGGCAGTTGATCGTGTACACGCTCATCGACCTGCGGCGCGCGGGATTGACCGTTCGGGAAATGGTTCGGCGTCTCGAGGCCGCAGTGGTAGAATGGCTTGATTCCTTTGGACTTTTCGGCTACGGAAAGGCGGCAGCGCCGGGCGTGTACCTGAAGCTCGCCGGAAGCGAGGCGAAGATCGCGGCATTGGGACTCAAAGTGCGTCGCGGTTGCACCTACCATGGCCTCGCAGTGAACGTCGCCATGGATCTCACCCCGTTCGCCGACATCGATCCCTGCGGCTACCCGGGACTCGCGGTAGCGCAGCTCGCCGATTTCGGGGTTACCCGGACGGTCGAGGCCGCTGCAGGCGAATTCGTCCCGATTCTTGCGTGGCACCTGACCCGACCATGAGCAATCCGACTCCACCCTCCCCCGGTTCGCTTCCTGCCAACGCCGCCGGCGTGAAGCACAAGGGTGACGCCAAGACCGCGCGCATCCCGATCAGGATCGTCGCGGCCGAGACGCTGAGAAAGCCGGAGTGGATTCGCGTGCGAGCCGCGTCGTCGCCGCGCTTTGCCGAAATCAAGCGGATACTGCGCGAACGCAAGCTGCACACGGTATGCGAGGAAGCGTCCTGCCCGAACATCGGCGAATGCTTCGGCAAGGGCACCGCGACGTTCATGATCATGGGCGATATCTGCACGCGGCGCTGTCCGTTCTGCGACGTGGGCCACGGACGTCCGCTGCCGCTGGATGCCGAGGAGCCGAACAATCTCGCCGAGACAATCGCGGCGCTGAAGCTCGCCTACGTCGTCATCACCAGCGTCGATCGCGATGATCTGCGCGATGGCGGCGCGCAGCACTTCGTCGACTGCATCCGGGCGGTGCGCGCGCGGGCGCCACGAACGCAGATCGAAATTCTGGTGCCCGACTTCCGTGGCCGACTCGACCGCGCGCTGGCGGTTCTCGAGGCCGCGCCGCCGGACGTGATGAATCACAACCTCGAAACCGTGCCTCGGCTGTACCGGCAGGCGCGGCCCGGCTCCGACTACGCCAACTCGCTGCGCCTGCTGCAGGAGTTCAAGGCGCGCGTGCCGGGGGTTCCCACCAAATCCGGCCTGATGGTCGGACTCGGCGAAACGGACGAGGAGATCCTGGCGACGATGCGCGACATGCGCGCGCGCCAGATTGACATGCTCACCATCGGCCAGTACCTGCAGCCCTCAGCAGGGCATCTTCCGGTGCTGCGCTATGTGCATCCGGACAATTTCGCGATGCTCGAGCGCGAGGCCTACGCGATGGGTTTCAGGCACGCTGCGGTCGGCGCGCTGGTGCGCTCCTCGTACCACGCCGACCGGCAGGCGGAAGAGGTTCTTCACGCGGCGTCCTGAACGCGGACGATGGCGCTTGGGCCGAGGTCATGGCGACCGCGGCGGCGGGCCCTTGGGCCACAACAACCACATCCGGCCGTCCTGCCGCATCCGCCCGGCTTCACGCCCGGCGCCGTCGCCGAAACCCCAGAAAAAATCGGCGCGCACGGGACCGCGGATCGCACCGCCGGTGTCCTGCGCAAGCGTCAAACGCTGCAGCGGCTCGTCCGACAGCGGCATGGTCGTGGCGAGGAATACCGGAGCGCCGAGCGGAATCACCCGCGCATCGACGGCGATGGTGCGTCGCGCCAGCAGCGGAACGCCCAGCGTGCCGATCGGCCCGTCGATCTGCGCCTCGAGCGTGCCCGGCGCGGGCGGCGGGACTTCACGAAAAAATACATAGCTGGGGTTTTCGTCGAGCAGCGCCCGTGCCTGTTGCGGATTCGCCTTGACCCATGCCCGGATGCCCTGCATCGACGCCCGTGACCGTGGCAAGTCGCCGCGGTCGATCAGGATCCGGCCGATCGAGCGGTATGGGTGCCCGTTCTGGTTCGCGTAGTTGAGTCGCAGCGTGGTTCCGTCCGCCAGCGCGATGCGGCCCGAACCCTGGATCTCGAGGAAGAATGCCTCGACGGGATCTTCCACGTAGACCAGCACCTTGCCGGAGAGCCGCGCCGCGCCGCTCTCGATGCCTGCGCGCGGCCAGTAGGGCACGACCTTTTTGCCGTCGACGCGGCCGCGCACCCGTTTGTTCTTCAACTCGGGGTAGAGCGTTGCAAGTTCCACGGTCAGCAGGTCGTCGGGCGGCGCGTGCAGCGGCACGGAGAAATTCTCGCCGCGAACACGCGAGCCGTTGAGCAGCGGCTCGTAATAACCGGTGACCAGCCCGGTGTCGCTGCCGTCGTCCGCGGCCGCCACCGCGTATGGGCTAAAATGAGTTTCGAGAAAATTGCGCACTGCGCTGGCGTCCCGGCTGTCGACGAGTTCGGCCGCCGCGCAGGGTGGTCGCCAGAGCGCCGAAGTCGACGGTGCAGCGACGAGCGTACGACAGCCGATCAGCAATGCCGGCCATGCCTCATGGACTGGATCGGCGGTCCAGCCGGGAAGCGCGGACCAGGGCGCCGCGGTGAACGTCGCGCGAGGCGTGGAGGGCGTGGGTTGCGTCGGTGGCGCGACCACCGGCGGAGGTGGCAGCGTCTGGCAGGCGGTCAGAAGCGCCAGCAACACCGCCGCGACCGCCAGTGGACGCAGTCTATGCAGGGGGTTGGACATGGAGTGGATCCTGCTCGAAGCCTTCGTTGCGCTGGTTCTGGCGGTGGCCATCGTCGCCTGGACCATGGCCGCGCGGCGGAAGACGCCGGCGCAACCTTCGCGCGACGAGCGCGAAGGGGGACATCAATGAAGGGTGCGAGGTACCGAAAGCGTGAACGGTGGAATGGGCGCGTCGAAGGTCGACCCGTCTTCCGCACGCATCTGGTAGGTTCCGCGCATCGTGCCCACGGCCGTCGGCAGCGAGGCGCCGCTCGAGTATTCGAAGCTCTCGCCGGGCTTGAGCAGCGGCTGCTGGCCGACGACGCCAGGCCCCTTGACCTCCTGGACCTGATGTTCGCCGTCGGTGATGATCCAGTGCCTGGAGACGAGCTGCGCCGATGCTTCCCCGGTATTGGTGATCGTGATCGTGTACGAGAAGACGTAATGGTTCTTCGCCGGGTCGGATTGCTCGGCCACGAACCACGCCTTCGGCACCACGGTGATTTCGTATCGCTTGTCCTGCGCCATAGTGGCTCGACCCATGAACACTGACAAAGATTATAGCCCGATGACCCCACGCTACCGGATTGCCCCTTCGCTTCTTTCCGCCGATTTCGCGCGCCTGGGCGAGGAGGTGCGCGGAGTCGACGCTGCTGGCGCCGACCTGATCCATTTCGACGTGATGGACAACCATTACGTTCCCAATCTCACCATCGGCCCGTTGGTATGCGCGGCGATCCGGCCGCACACGTCGCTGCCCATCGACGTTCATTTGATGGTCAAGCCGGTCGACCGGATCGTTCCCGATTTCGCCCAGGCCGGCGCGAACATCATCAGCTTTCATCCTGAAGCGTCCGAGCACGTCGACCGGACGATCGGACTCATTCACGAATCCGGGTGCAGCGCGGGTCTGGTGTTCAATCCGGCCACCCCGCTGGATTGGCTGATGCACGTCATCGACCGGCTCGATCTGGTGTTGCTGATGTCGGTCAATCCGGGTTTTGGCGGGCAGTCGTTCATCCCGCATACGCTGGATAAGCTGCGCGCGGCGCGGCGCCTGATCGACGGCGCGCGGCAGCGCACGGGGCGGGCGATCGCGCTCGAAGTCGACGGGGGTGTGAAGATCGACAACATTCGCGCCATCGCCGACGCCGGCGCCGACACCTTCGTGGCCGGCAGCGCGATCTTCGGTACAGCGGATTACAAGGCGACCATCGGCCGGATGCGTTCGGCGCTTGATGCCGCAGGCTAGCCCGGCAGGGCGGCGGACGTTCGCGGTCGACGGCATCGCCTTCGACCTGGACGGCACGCTGCTCGATACCGTCTACGACCTCGCCGCGGCGGTAAACGCCCTGCTCACCGAAGAGGGCCTGCGACCGCTGCCGAAGGACCAGATCCGGGATCTGATCGGGAAGGGGATGGCGAACCTGCTCGAGCGCGCGATCGCGATCTCGGGCGCGCCACCGCGCGACCAGGCGGCGCTGGACGAGCTGCTCGTCAGGTACCAGCGCCATTACGACGCGGTTCTGGGTCGCGAAACCGTGCCGTATCCCGGCGTGCACCGCGCGCTCATTCGGCTGCGCGATGCGGGTTACAAGCTTGCCGTCGTCACCAACAAGGCCACGCGGTTCGTCCGGCCGCACCTGGAGCTCGCCGGCATGTCGGCGTTTTTCGCGGCAGTGGTGGGCGGCGACGACGCGCCCGCCAAGAAACCCGATGCCGCGCCGGTGCTGTTGGCGGCCCGTCAACTCGGCATCGAACCGGCGCGCCTGCTGATGGTTGGCGACTCGGCCAATGACGTGGACGCAGCGCGCGCCGCAGGCTGCGCGGTGCTCGTCGTGCCCTATGGTTACAACGAGGGGAGGCCGGTGCAAAGCTTCGCGGCCGATGGTATAGTCGATTCGCTCGACGCCCTTCCCGAATGGGTGCGTCGCGCCTGACTGCCCGAGATGCTGAAACCATTTCCCGACCTCCTCGATTCCGGTATGCCGGCCGCATCAGCGGTGTGGCGACGCGCGGGCGAGTGGCGCTGGCGGCGCCACTTCTGACCCCCGCGTCCGCGTCGCGCGCCCGAGCCACCAGCGACGCTCCGGAATCCCAAGCAGCAAAGCACGAGGTCGAGCCATGATCACCGAAGCCGAATTCCGCGCCCTGCGCGACCGGGGGTATAACCGCATTCCGCTGGTGCTGGAGTCGTTTGCCGACCTCGACACCCCGCTTTCGCTTTATCTCAAGCTTGCCAATGCACGCTATTCGTTCCTGCTCGAATCCGTCGTTGGCGGCGAGCGTTTCGGCCGCTATTCGTTCATCGGCCTGCCGGCGAAACTCCGCCTGCGAGCCAGCGGCCGGCACGTTGACGTTGAGGACGACAGCGGTGTCATCGAATCATTCGACGGTGACCCGCTCGACTTCGTAGAGTCGTTCCGGTCGCGCTTCCGGGCGGCGCCGCTGCCCGACCTGCCGCGCTTTTGCGGCGGGCTCGCCGGTTACTTCGGCTACGATATCGTTCGCCATATCGAGACCCGGCTTGCGGATTCGGCGCCCCCGCCCACACCGGACCTGGCCAATATTCCCGATCTGCTGCTGTTGCTGACCGAGGAGCTGGCGGTCGTCGACAACCTGAAGGGCAGGATTTCGCTGATCGTCTACGCGAATCCCGAGGACCCCGACGCCTATTCCCGGGCGCGGGCGCGGCTTGACGAACTGCGCCGCCGACTGCGCGAGCCGGTGGCGATTCCCTATGAGACGGGCGCGGCCGAGACGACCGTGGCGAGTGAGTTCGGCGAAACCGGCTACAAGGCCGCGGTCACCCGGGCGAAGGAGTACATCGTCGCCGGCGACATCATGCAGGTCGTGATTTCGCAACGGATGACACTGCCGTTCGACTCGCCGCCGCTATCGCTGTATCGGGCGCTGCGCTCGGTGAACCCGTCGCCGTACATGTTCTACTACGACTTCGGCGACTTTCATGTGGTTGGGGCGTCGCCGGAAATCCTGGTGCGCAAGGAGGGCACGACGATCACGCTGCGCCCGATCGCGGGCACACGCCCGCGGGGGGCGACCCGCGAGGCGGACGATGCGCTCGCGTGCGAGCTCGCCGCCGACCCCAAGGAAATCGCCGAACACGTGATGCTGCTCGATCTCGGCCGCAACGACGTCGGGCGCGTGGCGCAGACCGGCACGGTGCGGGTCGCCGATCGGATGATCATCGAACGCTATTCGCATGTGATGCACATCGTGTCGAACGTCGAGGGAACGCTCAAGCCAGGCCTGACCAGCATTGATGTCCTGCGCGCCGCGTTTCCGGCGGGCACCGTCAGCGGTGCGCCAAAGGTGCGCGCGATGGAAATCATCGACGAGCTCGAGCCGACCCGGCGCGGCATCTATTCTGGCGCGGTCGGGTATCTCTCCTTCCAGGATGACATGGACACGGCGATCGCGCTGCGCACTGCCGTGTTGAAAGGCGGGACGCTTTACGCGCAGGCGGGCGGCGGCATCGTCAACGACTCCTCGCCCGAGGGCGAATGGCAGGAGACGCTGAACAAGCTGCGCGCGGTGCTGCGGGCGGCGCAGATGGTGCAGCAGGGTCTGGACGAGAAGGCCTGAGATGACCGACCCCCACGCTCACTTTGTTCGCTGCCCCCGGAGGGGGCGTTCATTGCCCTTCGGGCGGCCGGGCGGGCAATGACCATGCTTTTGATGATCGACAACTACGACAGCTTCACCTACAACCTGGTCCAGTACTTCGGCGAACTTGGTGCGGACGTGCGCGTGTATCGCAACGACGCGATCACGCTCGATCAGATCGCCGAGTTGGCACCGACGCAGATCGTGGTCTCGCCGGGGCCCTGCACGCCGAACGAGGCCGGGATTTCGGTCGACGTCGTTCGCCGCTTCGCCGGACAGATCCCGATCCTGGGGGTTTGTCTGGGCCACCAGGCGATCGGCCAGGCGTTTGGTGGATGTGTCGTCCGGGCGCAGCGGGTGATGCACGGCAAGGTATCGCCGGTCGCGCACGATGGCCGTGGGGTTTTCCGGGATCTGCCTTCGCCCTATGCGGTCACGCGGTACCATTCGCTGGTGATCGAGCAAGCGAGCCTGCCGATCGAGCTCGAGGTGAGCGCAACGGCCGACGACGGCGAGATCATGGGTGTGCGTCACCGGCGCTTCCCGATCGAGGGCGTGCAGTTTCACCCGGAGGCAATACTCACCGAGCATGGCATGCGGCTTCTTGCCAACTTTCTCGAATCCCCGACCGGCGTCCCCGGCCGCGGCGATGGACCGGCGTCGGCAGATGCCAGAAACGGAACACCATGACGATCACCGCACAGAATGCTCTCCAGCGCACGATCGAGCATCGTGAGATTTTTCACGACGAAATGCTGTCGCTGATGCGCCAGATCATGAACGGCGAAGTCTCGCCGGTGATGATTGCTGCGATTACCGTCGGCTTGCGCGTGAAGAAGGAAACGGTCGGCGAGATCGCCGCCGCGGCGGAGGTGATGCGCGAAATGTCCACCAAGGTCGAGGTCGCCGACCGGGAACACCTGGTCGACATCGTCGGCACCGGTGGTGACGCCTCGCATACCTTCAACATTTCCACGGCGAGCATGTTCGTCGCGGCGGCGGCCGGCGCCCGCGTCGCCAAGCACGGCGGCCGGTCGGTATCCTCCAGGTCCGGGAGTGCCGACGTGCTGGAAGCACTCGGCGCCAATATCATGCTGAAGCCGGACGCGGTCGGCACCTGCATCGCCGAGACGGGTGTCGGCTTCATGTTCGCGCCGAACCACCACGCGGCGATGAAGCACGCGGCGCCGGTGCGTCGCGAGCTCGGTGTGCGCACGATCTTCAACATCCTCGGCCCGCTCACCAATCCCGCGGGCGCGGCCAATCAGCTGATCGGCGTCTTCCACGAGGACCTGGTCGGTATTCACGCCCGGGTGCTGCAGCGCCTGGGCGCGAAACACGCGCTGATCGTCTACGGCAGGGACGGCATGGACGAGATTTCACTCGGCGCCGCGACGATGATCGGTGAGCTGAAGGACGGACAGGTTCGCGAGTATGAAATCCATCCGGAAGACTTCGGGATGTCGATGAAGTCGAACCGCGGTCTCAAGGTCGCGGACGCGGGAGAGTCGAAAGAGATGTTGCTCGAGGCGCTCTCCGACATCGAGGGCACTCCGCGCGAAATCGTCACGCTCAACGCGGGTGCGGCGCTCTACGCGGCCAACGTCGCCGGATCGATCGCCGAAGGCATCGAACGCGCACGCGAGGCCATCGCCAGCGGCGCGGCGCGGCGCAAACTCGACGCGTTTGTCGCCGTGACGCAGCGCCTTGCGCCGGCGCAGGGCTGAGGGACGGGGCCCACAAGAGGAGGCGGAGGCAATGGCGAGCAGCGACATTCTCGGGAAAATCGTCAACACCAAGGCGCAGGAGGTGATCGCGGCGCAGATCGCGCGGCCGTTTGCCGTGGTCGATGCCGAGGCCCGCGCGGCGTCGCCGCCACGGGGCTTCGAGCAGGCGCTGCGGGCGCGCATCGCCGAACGCCGGCCCGCGGTGATTGCCGAGATCAAGAAGGCGAGTCCCAGCAAGGGCGTGCTGCGTGAGGTGTTCGAACCGGCGGCAATCGCCGCGAGTTACGAGCGCGCCGGCGCGACCTGCCTGTCGGTTCTGACCGATCGCCCGTTCTTCCAGGGCGCGCCCGAATATCTGGTCGAGGCGCGCGCAGCCTGTGCGCTTCCCGCGCTGCGCAAGGAATTCATCATCGACGAGTACCAGGTCGCCGAATCGCGGGCGCTGGGCGCCGATGCCATCCTGTTGATCGTCGCGGCGCTGGAGGACGCGCAGTTGGCGGCGCTGGAGGCCTGCGCCCTGGCCTACGGAATGGACGTGCTGGTGGAGATCCACGACGGCAACGAACTCGACCGTGCGCTCAAGCTCACCACGCCGTTGCTCGGCATCAATAATCGCAACCTGCGCAACTTCAACGTCACGCTGGACACCACGTTCAACCTGCTGCCGCGTGTTCCGCCCGACCGGTTGGTGGTCACCGAGAGCGGCATCGTCGCCCAGCGCGACGTTGCCATGATGCGCGAGCGTGGCGTACACGCGTTCCTGGTCGGCGAGGCGTTCATGCGCGCGCCCGACCCCGGCGCGGCGCTCATCGCGATATTCGGATGATGCCCATTCGTTGCCATGATCCACTGCCGCGCCGGCGGGGCGTTTCGTTGGTTCGCGCACGGCGATCCCGGATCGTGTCCTTTCATTGACCATGGAGCGCGCGGTGTCGGCCATCGGCGTAGCGAATGTCAGCAAGATCTGGGCGACCCCAGGTGGCAGCGTGCGGGCCGTCGACGACGTCTCCTTTGCGCTCGACCCGGGCACGCTCAATGTGCTGCTTGGTCCCTCCGGCTGCGGCAAGTCGACGACGCTGCGCCTGATCGCCGGGCTCGAGACGGCCGACGGCGGCCAGATCACCATCGGCGATCGCGACGTCACGGCGCTTCCGCCCGCGCAGCGCAACATCTCCATGGTGTTCCAGAGCTACGCGCTGTTTCCGCACCTGTCGGTGGCCGAGAACATCCTGTTCGGACTGCGTGTGCGGCGGGTGAGCCGCGAAGACTGCGAGCGGCGGCTGGCTCGGGTGGCCGAGTTGCTTGGCTTGGCGGAACTGCTTGCCCGTCGCCCGTCGCAACTGTCCGGCGGACAGCAGCAGCGCGTTGCGCTCGGTCGCGCGATCATCAACGAAGCGCCCGTATGCCTGATGGATGAACCACTGTCGAACCTCGATGCGCAGTTGCGCGCCGAGATGCGCCAGGAGATCCGCGACCTGCAACGCAAGCTCGGAATCGTGATGGTCTACGTAACGCACGACCAGGTCGAGGCGATGTCGATGGCTGACCGGGTGATTCTGCTCAACGAGGGCCGGATCGAGCAGAACGGGACGCCGGTGGACCTGTACGAGACGCCCGCCAACACCTTTGTCGCCCGGTTCATCGGCACGCCGCCGATGAACCTGCTCCGCCTGGAGGCTGGTGACGGCGGCGCCGTGATCGCCGGCACGCCGGGGCCCATGCTGTTGCCTCCCGAGTGCGCCGGCGGCATGCTGGGCGTGCGTCCGGAGCACATCACGCTTGCGGCGGAGGGCGGCGTACCGGCGGAAGTGGGGGGGGTTGAATACCTGGGGGGCGATTCGCTGTTAACCTGCCGGGTCGGCGGGCAATTGCTCGCTGTACGGACGCAGGGCAGCGTAGGCCTTGCCCGTGGGGACACCACCGGGCTCACCTGGGCCGGAGGCGCCATGCATTTCTTCGGGGCGGACGGCGCGCGGCAGGAACTGCCTGCGCGTCATGACGCGGTAACGCTGGTAGCCTGAAATTTCGGATTGTCATTGAAGCTTCAAACGCGGAGGGGCAAGACATGTATGCACGCAAGATGAGAAACGCGCTGGCCGGCACCCTGGTTGCGGTTGCGCTCGCTGCATCGGGATGGGCGCAGGCGCAGACCGAGGTGCCGTTCTACTATCCGGTCGCGGTCGGCGGCCCGATCACCAAGATCATCGACGGCTTCGCCCGCGATTTCGAGAAAGACAATCCCGGCATCAAGCTGAAGCCGATCTATTCGGGCAGCTATCAGGAGTCGATCACCAAGGCGCTGACTGCCGTGAAGAGCGGCGAGCCGCCGGTCACGTCGATCCTGTTGTCGGTCGACATGTACACGCTGATCGACGAGGACGCGATCGTGCCGTTCGACGAGGTCGCGAAGACTCCGGAAGACAAGGCCTGGCTGAAGAGCTTCTATCCGGCGTTCATGGAAAACAGCCAGACCGGCGGCAAGACCTGGGGAATTCCGTTCCAGCGTTCCACCATCGTGCTGTACTGGAACAAGGAGATGTTCAAGGAGGCGGGGCTGGATCCGAATCGGCCGCCGGCGAACTGGAAGGAGCAGGTCGACTACGCGCAGAAACTCACCAAGCGCGACAGCTCCGGCAAGGTCATGCAATGGGGCATCCAGATCCCGTCGTCGGGGTTCCCGTACTGGCTGTTCCAGGCGCTGGCGATCCAGAATGGCGTCAACCTGATGAACGCCACCGGCACCGAGACGTATTACGACAAGCCCGAAGTGATCGAGGCGCTGCAGTACTGGGTGGACCTGTCGCGCAAATACAAGGTGCATCCGGAAGGCATCGTCGAGTGGGGCACCACGCCCAAGGCTTTCTTCGAGAAGAGGACGGCCATGATGTGGACGACCACCGGCAATCTCACCAACGTTCGTACCAACGCCAAGTTTGATTTCGGCGTCGCGATGCTGGCTGCGGGCAAGCGGCGAGGCAGCCCGACGGGCGGCGGCAATTTCTACATCTTCAAGAAGTCCACGCCGGCGCAGCGCGAAGCGGCGTTCCGGTTCATCAAGTGGGCGACGACGCCCCAACGCGCCGCGCAGTGGGGCATCGATACCGGCTATGTGGCGGTGCGCGCCGATGCGTTCGACACACCGGTCATGAAGCAATATGTGGCAGGGTTCCCGCCGGCGGCGGTCGCGCGCGACCAGTTGCCGTTTGCCAAGGCTGAATTGTCGACGCACGACAACCAGCGCGTCACCAAGGCGCTGAACGACGGCCTGCAGGCGGCGCTGACCGGAACCAAGTCGGCCGATGCGGCGATGAAGGACGCGCAGAGCGAAGCGGTACGCCTGCTGCGTTCGTACCAGAAATAGTCGTGATCCAGGGGCGGGCGGCGCAAGCCGTTCGCCTGCTTCCATGACCCGCACCACGCAATGGGTGTACGGCTGGCTGTTGCTGCTGCCGGCGATGGCGCTGCTTGCGCTGTTCACGCACTACCCGGCGGTCGCCAACCTCTGGAACAGCTTCTTCTCGACGCCCAAGGGCGCGCGCCCCGCGGTGTTCGTGGGTGTGGACAACTATCGCCAGCTGGCCGAAGACCCGATCTTCTGGCAGGCGCTGACCAACAATTTCTGGTACGCGGTGGTGACGATTCCCACGTCCATCGTTCTCGCGCTGCTGATGGCGGTCTGGGTCAGCGAGCGCATCCCCGGCCGTGGAATCCTGCGCCTTGCCTATTTCACTCCGACGATCCTGCCGATGATCGCGGTGGCCAACATCTGGCTGTTCTTCTTCACGCCGGGGTTCGGCCTGCTGGAACAGGTCCTTGGCTGGTTCGGCGCGAGAAGTCACAACTGGCTGGGCACTCAATCGACGGCGCTGCCTGCGCTGATGGTGGTGACGATCTGGAAGGAGGCCGGGTTTTTCATGATTTTCTATCTGGCCGCGTTGCAGTCGATGTCCCCGCATCTGGCCGAGGCGGCGGCGATCGAAGGCGCGTCGCGCTGGTACTTCTTCCGGCGCGTCACGTTTCCGCTGCTGATGCCGACCACGCTGTTCGTGCTGGTCAATGCGGTGATCAACGCGTTCCGTCTGGTCGACCACATTTTCGTGATGACCCGCGGCGGGCCCGACAATGCCACCGCGCTCCTGCTCTATTACATCTACGAGATCGGATTCCGCTTCTGGGATTCCGCGTACGCGGCGACGCTGACCATCGTGTTGCTGGTGCTGCTGGCGCTCGCCGCGCTGGTGCAGTTCTTTTTCCTCGAGCGCAAGGTCCACTACCAGTGAGCACGATGGTCTACGAGCCCCGCGGCGTCACCCGGGCGCTGGAAACCATCGCCGCGTGGTTCCTTGGCTTTCTGTGGCTGTTGCCGCTTCTGTACGCGTTCTGGACGGCGTTTCACCCGGCGGAGTTTTCCACGCGTTTCGATCTGCTGGCGCCGCTCACCCTCGACAACTTCGTGCGCGCCTGGTCTGCAGCGCCCTTCGCGCGCTATTTCCTCAACACGGTGATCCTGGTGACCATCGTGCTCGCCGGGCAGATGGTGCTGGTGACGCTGGCCGCGTATGCGTTCGCGCGCTTCGAATTCCCCGGCCGCAACCTCCTGTTCGCACTGGTGCTGGTGCAGCTGATGATCATGCCGGACGTGCTGATCGTCGAGAATTACCGGACGATGACCATCATTGGCCTCAAGGACACGATCCTCGGCATCGGTCTGCCCTACATGGCCAGCGCCTTCGGCATTTTCCTGCTTCGGCAGACGTTCAAGACGATCCCGCGCGAGCTCGACGAGGCCGCCCGGGTCGAGGGCTGCACGCCGTTGCAGGTGCTGTGGAAGGTGTACATACCGCTGGCGCGGCCTACCTACCTTGCCTATGCGCTGGTCAGCGTCAGCTATCACTGGAACAATTTTCTTTGGCCGTTGATCATCACCAATTCGGTCGAGTCGCGGCCGGTGACCGTCGGGCTGCAGGTGTTCTCGTCCACCGACCAGGGCCTCGACTGGTCGATCATCACCGCGGCCACGCTGCTCACGACCGCGCCGTTGCTCATAGCTTTTCTGCTGTTTCAGCGGCAGTTCGTCCAGTCGTTCATGCGCGCGGGAATCCGCTAGCGGCGCGAGTCGCGAAAACGCATCTCCATCCGAAAGTCGAAGATGAAGCTGATGACATGGAACGTGCAGTGGTGCCGCGGCGTCGACGGCCGGGTCGATCCGGCCCGCGTCGCCGCCGAAGCACGACGGCTGGCTGACTTCGACGTGCTGTGCCTGCAGGAGGTCGCCGATAATTTTCCCGAGCCGCACCTGTCCGGAAGCACCGGCGAAGACCAGTTCGCCCTGCTCGCGGAGCTGCTGCCCGGTTACGCGGCCGTCCCGGGTGTGGCGGTCGACCATCCGGGCGAGCGCGGGCGCCGGCGTCGTTTCGGCAACATGATCCTGTCGCGACTGCCGGTCCGGCAGGTTTTCGTTCATCTGCTGCCGTATCCGGCCGACGCGGGACTGCCCGGCATGCCGCGTGTCGCGCTAGAAGCGGTGGTGTCGGCGGAATTCGGCGACGTGCGGGTGATCACCACGCACCTCGAGTACTTTTCCCTGCGAAAACGCTCGGCGCAGGTGGAAGCGCTGCGCGCCATCCATGCGGAGGGCTACGGCCATGCGCAGGCACGGGGGGTGGGCAAAGGCGTCGGCGGTCCCTTCGCCTCGCTGCCACGGCCGGTCGCCACGATCATCACCGGCGACTTCAACCTCGAACCGGACGATGTGCTGCACGCGCGGATGGGCGCGGCCTTCGTCGACGGGACGCCGTCGCTGACCGATGCGTGGGAGTTGCTGAATCCGGGAGTGCCGCACCCGCCGACCTTTCGCATCTACGAGAAGGAGAAACCCGGTGACCCGGAGCTGCATTGCGACTTCATTTTCGTGAGCGAGGATCTGAAGCCGCGCCTGCGCAGCGTCTCCGTCGACCTGCACACGCAGGTCTCTGACCACCAGCCGGTGATACTGGCGCTGGACTGACGCCGGGGCCGGGGTCGGCGCCCGGCCGCGGCGATGGCGCAACGCCGGGACGCCCGCCGCTGGTCCGGGCGGCTACAATTGCCGTTTCCCGCGGGTTCGGCAAGACCGGACGCGCTCTTTGTGCCGGCCCCACCCTTGACTTCGACCGCCTCCGCCCCCGCGACCCTTACTTTTACCGGCGAGCGCTTCCTGCCGGAAGTGCGCGGCGCGATCTGGTACGAACACTGGCATCGCTACGCCGCCGTGGCGCCGCTTGCCGCCGGGCAACGCGTGCTCGACGCCGCCTGTGGCGAAGGGTACGGCAGTCACCTGCTGGCGCAGGCAGCGGCGGCGGTCACCGGGGTTGATGTTTCGTCCGACGCGGTTGCGCATGCGACGCGCCGGTACGCGCGCGGCAACCTGCGCTTCATTGCGGGGTCGGTGACCCGCTTGCCGCTCGCCGACGCGAGCGTGGATCTGGTCGTGTCGTTCGAGACGATCGAGCACCTGAGCGAGCAGCGGGAGATGCTGGCGGAATTTCGCCGCGTCCTCGACCCGGCGGGCGCCCTGATCATTTCATCGCCGAACCGGCCCGTCTACAACGACGGCGGCGGCATGGCGAATCACTATCACATCCGCGAACTCGACCGCGCCGAACTCGCGGTGCTGCTGGCGCCGGGCTTTCCGCAACAAGCATGGTATGGCCAGCGGGTGATCGCCCAGTCGGCGTTGTGGGCCGAGAGTGAGGGCGGGGGCGCTGCGCCCGCATCGTGCGTGACGCTGGTCGACGATCGGCCGGTTGTCACCGCGGCTGCGGCCCCGCCGATGTATTTCATCGTGATCTGCGCGGCGAAGGAGGCGGCGCTGCCGACGCTGCCGGCGCTTTCGCTGTACGACGACGGCGCGCTCACCCTCTGGCGTGACTACGTCGGCTTGCTCGAACGCGAGGCGGATGTCGCCGACGCCCGCAACATCGCCGCGGAGCGGCTCGCTGAACTCATCGTGGCCGTCAACGACCTGGCGAGCGCGCGCGAGGCCAGCCAGGTCCGGGTGCAGCGCATTGCGGCGCTCGAGGACGCACTGGCGACGACGCAGCAGAAGGCGCAGGCCGCGCTGGACAGCGGCGAGGCCGCGTTGCGGGAGGCGCGGGAGGCGCTGCAACGCGAGGCACAGGCGCACGCGCGAACGCGGGCACGACTGTTGTATCGGGAATCGGTGCTGGGGTGGTTGCGCTTCCCGTTTGCCGCGGTGCGCCACCTCCTGGGAAGAGGCCGCCGATGACGCCGGTCGACATCGTCATTCCAGTCAGCGGAGGTGCGGCGGATTTTGCGCGCTGCCTGCGCCACCTGTTGTCGGCGCAATGCACGACGCCGCACGAGATCGTCGTGGTCAACGACGCGTCGACCGAGCCGGAACTCGTTCGGCAACTCGCGGAGTTGAAGTCTTCGGGTCGGGTGACGGTCATCGAACAGCCGGCGCGACATGGCCATGCGGCTGCGGTGAATCGCGCCTTCGGATTGCATCGGGATCGCGATGTGGTCGTGCTGCATACCGACGCCGAGGTTGCCAACGACTGGCTCGACCGTCTCGCGGCGCACGCGGCGCAAGGCGTGGGTGCCATCGGGACTTTTACCAACAGCGTCGGCGTGGCGACCTATCCGGTGCCGCACGCCGTCAACGCGCTGCCGACCGGACAGTCGGTCGCGTCGCTCGACGCCTTGTTCGCGCGCGCCAATTCCGGTTCGAGCGCATCGGTTCCAACCGTCGACGGGCCCTGCCTGTACTTTCCCCGCGCCTGCCTGAACACCGTCGGCGGATTCGATGCAGGCCCTCTGGGCAGCGATTACGGAGTCGAGATCGACTTCTGCCTGCGCGCCGGCGGCGCGGGCTACAGCAATCTTCTTGCCGGCGATGTATTCGTTGGCCATGCGGGACATGGCAGTTTTGGCGTGCCGGAGGCCGAGGTTCTGGCCAAGCGCGCCGACGAGGCGCTGGCCCGACTGTATCCGGGGTATCGCGCGCTGTGCGCGGACGTCGACAAGCGCGATCCTGGTCGGCCGTTCGCGCGACGCGTCGATCTGCTGCGGCTTGCCGAGTCGAGCAAGCGGATACTGGTGTTCGTGTCGCATCCCTGGGGGGGCGGCATCCGCCGCTACATGCATGACCTCGCGGCGCTCACCGATTCGCGGTGCGAAGTTCTTTACCTCGAACCGGCGGTCGGCGACACGGTGAAATTGTCCTGGCCGCGTGCCGGGGAGAGATTCGCGCTTTATTTCACCTTGCCTGCCGAATTGCCGATGCTGGCCGAAACGATGCGGGCGATCGGCGTCGAACGGCTGCATTTTCACCACCTGCACCTGTTGCCGCGTGCAATTCTCGAACTGCCGTCGGTGGTCGGCGTTCCGTACGACTACACGCTGCACGACTACCACCCGATCTGCCCCCAATACCATCTGGTGACGGAGGAGGGTCGCTATTGCGGCGAACCCGACGCGACCGGTTGCGCTGCCTGCCTCGCCAAACGACCGGGGCAATGGAATCTCGACATAACGGCGTGGCGCAGTGCGTTCGCGCGGCTGGTGCGCGGCGCGAACCGGCTGATCGCGCCGTCGCAGGATGTCGCGACGCGCATCCGGCGCTATGTGCCCGGCGCGGCGATCGAAGTGTGGCCGCATCCGGAAAACGAACCGTCGCCGATGCCGCGCATCGTTCGGGTCGCGGTGCTCGGCAATCTTTCGCCCGAGAAGGGTCTGCATGTCGTCGCGGCGCTCTCCCGCGACGCGCGCCAGCGCGGTTTGCCGCTGGCGTTTCGCATCCTCGGTTCGACCACCGAGCCGATTGCGCAGGCGCCGGAGGTTGCGCTCACGATCTACGGACAGTATGTCGACGTCGAGTTGCCTCAGCTCATCGCGGCCGAGAAGCCCGACGTGCTGCTGTTCGCGGCGCAGGTGCCGGAGACCTACGCGTACACGCTTTCCGTGGCACTCGGTTCGGGATTGCCGATCGTCGCGTCGGAACTGGGCGCGTTTCCCGAGCGCCTCGCGCGGGCACCGCGGTCGACGACGGTGCCATGGGATGCCGCTCCGTCCCGATGGAACGAGGCGTTGCTCGCCGCCGCGGGTGCCGCGGGAAAATCGGCAGGTCGGTCGGCAGTTTGGAAATCGGTGACGTGATGGATCCGGAACGCTACCGCACACTGTATCTCGCGCGACTGCCTGCCGCGCCCCGGGCGCATCCGTTGCCGGAGGCGTTGCCGGCGCTCGGCGAGCAGCATTTTTATCTGAAGGAGGGCGAGGTCGAAGTGAGCCCGCTGTCGCTGCCGCAGCTCTATACGGCAGGCGTCGAGTGCGGCCACACGGCGGCGCGCGTGGAGCTGAAGCACCAGATTGAAAGCGTAAATACGCAACTCGAGCGCTTCCGGGCAGTACAGGAGCGCGCGATGGGCGACCGCGAGCAGCTGGCAGGCGAGGTGCTGACCATGCAACGGCGCGTGCAGACCTCGCAGATCCAGATTTCCGAAATGCAGACGCAGGCAGGCCAGATGCAGATGCACGCCGCGCACCTCGAGCAGTCGTTGCACGCGGCACGCGAACGCATCCGCTACATGGAAAACCTGAGCCTGTTCCGGGTCATCGCGCCGCTGCGCTACCTATGGCGCCGGGCCAGGACCGCGCGAGCACGCTTTCGCTCGTCGTTCGGCGGGATTTCGCGCCTGCCGCAGCTCTCGGCAACCGCGTGGTCGATCCTGCGCGCCGAAGGTCCCGGGACGCTGGCCAGGCGAGTGCACGCCAAGATCAATCGCGAGGCGCGCTTCAAGCCGACGGTGCCCGGCCAGTTCGCGCTCGAGGAAGCGGTGCGGCCACTCGCCTTTGTCCCGGCGCCGGCGCCGCGGGTCTCGATCGTCATACCGGTCTACGGCAAGCCGCTGCTTACCTTCACCTGCCTGCAGAGTCTGCACGCGCACACCCAGCACGAAATGGTCGAGGTCATCGTCATCGACGACGCCTCGCCGGAACCGATCGCGCCGGCGCTCGCCGAGGTGACCGGCGTGCGTTTCGATCGAAATTCAGCCAACCTCGGCTTCATCGGCACCTGCAACCGCGGCGCGGAACTCGCGCAGGGAGAGTACGTCGTTTTTCTGAACAACGACACGATCGTGACGCCAGGCTGGCTCGAGGCGCTGTTGCGGGTGTTCGACGAACGCCCGGACGCCGGCCTGGTCGGCGCAAAACTCGTTTATCCGGATGGGCGTCTGCAGGAGGCGGGAGGCATCGTCTGGCGCGATGGCTCGGCGTGGAACTGGGGCCGCGACGACGACCCCGACCGGCCCGAGTACAACTATCTGCGCGAAGTCGACTACTGTTCGGGCGCGTGCCTCGCAATTCCCACCGCTCTGTTCCGCGAACTATCCGGATTCGACGCGCGCTACGCGCCGGCCTACTACGAGGACGTTGATCTCGCCTTCGCGGTACGCGCCGCCGGGCGGCGGGTCTATTACCAGCCGGCAGCGACGATCGTGCACTTCGAAGGGCAGTCGTCGGGCACCGACGCCACCACTGGCGTCAAGCGCTACCAGGTGATCAATCAGGGCACGTTCGCCGGGAAATGGGGCGCGCAGCTCGCCGCGCACCGCGCGAATGGCGTGGAGCCGCATTTCGAGCGCGACCGCTGGGCGAAGTTGCGCGTACTGGTGATCGATGCGTGCATGCTGACCCCGGATCACGATGCCGGCTCGATGCGCATGCTCGCGATTCTCGAGATCCTGACGTCGCTGCAGTGCAAGGTCACGTTCGTTGCCGACAACCTCGAGCACCGCCAGCCCTACGTCGGACAGTTGCAGCAGAAGGGCGTCGAAGTGCTGTTCCATCCCTATGTGCGCTCGATCGGTGACCTCCTTGCCAAACGCGGCAGCGATTTCGACATCGTGATCATGTCGCGGCACTACATTGCGGTGAAGCACATCGACGCGGTGCGTGTGTTCGCGCCCGATACGCTGGTCGTGTTCGACACCGTCGACCTGCACTTCCTGCGCAGCGAGCGTCAGGCCGAACTCGAGGGCAGCGCGCTCACCCGTGCCGCCGCTCGGGCCAAGCGCGAGGAGGAGCTGACGCTGATCCGCAAAGCCAATGTGACGCTGGTCGTGTCGTCTTACGAGAAGGAGTTGCTGGCCGGTCTTGTACCAGAGGCGCGGGTGGAGGTGCTCTCGACCATTCACGAACTCTTTCCGCCGGGGCAGCCGTATGCCGAGCGCAGTGGCCTCATCTTCATCGGGGGCTTCCAGCACCCGCCGAACACCGACGCCGTGCTCTGGTATGCGCAGGAGGTGCTGCCGCAGGTGCGCCGGATGCTGCCCGGAGTCGTCACCTATATCGTCGGCAGCAAGGTGCCTGCCAACGTGCGCGAACTGGCAACGGAGGACTTTGTCGTCACTGGCTATGTGCCTGACGTGACGCCCTATTTCAACGGCTGCCGGGTGTCGATCGCGCCGCTGCGCTACGGTGCCGGGGTCAAGGGCAAGATCAACCTGGCGATGAGTTACGGGCTGCCGGTCGTGGCCACGACGCCGTCGGTCGAGGGCATGTTCCTGGAGCCTGACCGGGATGTGCTGGTAGCCGATGAGGCGCTCGAATTCGCTGCGGCGATCGCCCGCCTGTACGGCGACGAGGCGCTGTGGAACCAGCTCGCGGCGGGCGGCCGCGAGAACATTCGCGCCCATTTCTCGCGCGACGTCGCGCGCAGCACGATTACGCGATTGCTGGCGCTTGCGCAGGGCAGCGGCGCGAACCGCGCGGCCTGAGCCATTGCGCTACACACGCTGGAACAGGATGTCCCAAACGCCGTGGCCGAGGCGGCGGCCGCGGGCCTCGAACTTGGTCAACGGGCGCCATGCGGGCCGCGGCGCGAACCCATCCGCCGAATTTCGCAGCAGCGCCTCCGTGGCGCAGGTGGCCAGAATCTCCTGCGCGTATTCTTCCCAGTCGGTGGCCGCGTGCAGATAGCCGTCGGGCGCGAGGCGTAGCGCCAGCGCCCGCACGATTTCGGGTTTGAGCAGGCGTCGCTTGTGGTGGCGCTTTTTCGGCCACGGGTCGGGAAAATAAACGTGCACGCCGGCGAGCGATTCCGGCGCGATCATGGCGTCGATCACCTCCACCGCGTCGTGGCGAATGATGCGCACGTTGGTGAGCGCTGATTCATCGATGCGTTTCAACAGGGCGCCCACACCCGGCAGGTGGACCTCGACGCCGACGAAGTCGAGATCGGGCTGCGTCGCGGCGATTGCCGCCGTCGTCTCGCCCATGCCGAAGCCGATTTCGAGGATCAGCGGTGCTCGGCGACCGAACACCGCTGCCCAGTCCGGCGGCACGGATGCGTGCGCCAGGCCGAAACGAGGCCAGAGGGTTTCCAGAGCGCGCGCCTGTGCCGGCGACATGCGGCCCTGGCGCAGCACGAAGCTGCGCACTGCGCGCAGCGTGGCGGGATCGCCCTCGCCCGCCGCCGTGACCCGTTTCCCGTCAGTTGCGTCGCCAGTCGGGGGCATCGAGTCTGCGGGCCTGCGTGCGGGGCTTGTCTTCGCCTGGCAACGAGTAGCTGAGGTTCAGTGTGTCGCCGTCCATCCAGCTGACGGTGACGTCGCGCCAGGCCTCAGGGGGGCGGAAACTTGCCGCCTTGCGGATGCCGTCGCGCGCGATTCGCCAGACGGATAGCTCGTTGGTGCAGTCCGCGGTACAGAAATCCGCAACGGCGAGATGCTGCCGGTTGGGCGCCAGCACCGGCTCGGCCGGCACTGTGGTCAATTTCCCGGTGGCCCGCTGCAGCACCGCGTAGCCGACGTGATCGTTGTCGGAGGTGAACATCACCACCGCGTTGACCGGACTCCAATAGTCCCACAGGGCAAAGCCCTTGACGTCGGCGACCGTGGTGGTGTCGACGAACTCGCGAATGCCGGAAGGGAACAGGGTCACGCGCAATTTGTCGCCGTCGCGTACGGCCAGCGAAGGCAGCGTCTTGAGTTGTTCCGCCTCGATCAATCGTCCGCAATGTCCCGGACCGTCGGTCTGTGCGCACAACTGCATGATGCGCTCCTGCGAAAGCGGCGCGGCATGCACCACCGCCATGCCGACGAAGGTGATGCCCGCGAACGCAGCGGTGCGCAGATTCGGCAGCACGACAGTCAAGCGATCAGGCCGGAAGTCGGCGAACTCGGGCTGGCCGCGTACAGTTTGCGCGGCATGCGTCCGGCAAGGAACGCTTCGCGTCCGGCCTCGACCGCCAGACGCATCGCCCCGGCCATGCGCACCGGATCCTGCGCCAGTGCGATCGCAGTGTTCATGAGCACGCCGGCGCAACCCGACTCCATGGCGATTGCTGCGTCGGAAGCCGTGCCTACGCCGGCGTCCACTAGCACCGGCACCTTCGCCTGCTCGATGATGAGCTTGAGGTTCCACGGATTCAGGATGCCCATGCCCGAACCGATCAGCGAAGCCAACGGCATGATCGCCACGCAGCCGATCTTTTCGAGCTCCTGCGCGATGATCGGGTCGTCCGACGTGTAGACCATGACCTGGAAGCCGTCGGCGACCAGTGTCTCGGCGGCCTTGAGCGTTTCGCGCACATCCGGAAACAGCGTGTGCTTGTCGCCCAGCACCTCCAGCTTGACCAGCGTGTGTCCGTCGAGCAATTCGCGCGCAAGACGCAAGGTACGCACGGCCTCGTCGGCCGTATAGCAACCGGCCGTATTCGGCAAATAGGTGAATTCCGAAGGAGGCAGCGCGTCGAGCAGCGAAGGCGCATTCGCATCCTGGCCGAGATTCGTGCGCCGGATAGCCACGGTGACGATTTGCGCGCCCGAGGCCACGACCGCGGCCCGGGTCTGCGCGAAGTCGCGATATTTGCCGGTGCCGACCAGCAGCCGCGAGTGGTACGCGCGGCCGGCGATCACCAGCGGATCATCGATGTTCGGGAGCGCGGCGGGAGCGTTCATGCCGCCATTTTACGCCCGGTGGGCGCATGTCGGCGGAGTCAGCCGCCGCCTACCGCCACGACCACTTCCAGCCGGTCACCCGCGGACACCGGTGTCTCGGCGTACCGGCTGCGCGGCACGATTTCGCCGTTGCGCTCGATGGCGATCCGCTTGCCGACGAGATCGAGCGCGGCGACCAGTTCGGCGACGGTGGCCGGCGGCGGATCGAGGCGGCGTACGGCGCCGTTGACGACGAGGTCCATGGATTCGAAGTTTGACATGCCGCAGCGCGTGGGGCGAAGGAAAAAGGCCCCGCGTCTCCGCAGGGCCATGATTTTGATGGTGGCGAGCCAGGGACTCGAACCCCGGACCAAAGGATTACGATTCAGGGGGCGAGAAAGCCAGCGAAGACCAGAGCAACCGAAAACAAATTCATCAGGGACCCAGCTTCTCCCTGAGGTTCTCGCATTTTGCTGCTTTCTGCGGCCTAGTGTCCCGCCGGTGCCCCGCCAACAAGTGAGGCGGCAAGGCATTCGCACCCAATCGCTCGCACTGATGCGGTTGCCCCACAACCAGTATGCGCAGGACGAGCAGGCTTGCGGCCTGGTCTTTGGGTCGTTTCCCTTCGGCATCAGGCGCTGCGGCACAAAGGACGGGCACCGTCGTATTTTGGTCGGTTCCAACGCGCGGTACATAGCCGTCAAGGACGGCATCGGGCGAGTTGTCTTGGCAATTGACCCGGCGATGACGTCGGATGTCTGCCTGACCTGCTGGTTTTCTTCGGGCCATTTTCATAAAACAACTTGGTTCGAAGAAATTCGGCAGGTCACTACGTCCGTTCGTGTGCCTTGCCCGCATCGGTCCTTGGCCCCGTCGAGCTCTTCGAAGGTCGCCGCCGCCTGAATGTTTGTGCCTGCCGCGCCAGGGCCGAATCCGCCATTTGCGGCGGTGTCCGACCGGGGACGTAGCGCGCGAGTAGTGCGCCTATTGGCACGGTCGCGTTCGCACACCTCGCTCTGCAAACGCCTGATTCCTTCGGCTGAATATTCCGATTGGCTCAGAGTTTGCATTCGCCATTGGATGGAACTTCCGCTGGGGCTGAATTGACGGTCGCCCGCGAACTTCGTCGGCATTGGTGGACGTCAATTAGTAGTTCACAAGTGTCAATCGGTACCGTTATCCAGAGTCAACGACAGCTTGGCATTACAGGGCCGTTTTTTGGCACTCCTGCACGAAACGGCGTTATCGATATCTAGCTCCGACAGGCAGGCGACGCATATGTCGACACACAATGAACATGCCGTAGGCCAAGAAAATTTTGCGTGCGGAATTGCAGCTATGCCGATTCGCCGGATGGGCGTGTTTCGACATGCGACTATTCGGGCTGGTGACCTGGTCCGCTGCGTCCACGTTGCCCATCGCGATCATGGTGCGGGCTACGCGCGCGCGATCATCCGATTCGCGGATCTCTATGGCAGACGGCAATATTCGATCGCGGAAATCGAGGCGCAGGACTTGCTCAACCCCGCAATCACGCGCTCCCAACTCGACCTGCGCCAGAGCAAGCAGGCGCAGCTGCAATTGCAAATAAGCCTCAACCCGTGCGAATTCTGGCCGCGCACCGAGAACAAGCTCGAATTCGAGCAGTACTCTCGCGAAGCGGGACTACCCGTTCCCGAAAGCTTTGGGACTTTCGATGTCGCCAGGAACAGCAACGGCGACCGCGCCGCGCATCGCGCCAGGGCAGCGCACATTCTGGCACGCGCCCCGGCGCCGCAGCTCATCGTAAAGCCAATTGACGGAGTCTATGGGCATGGCGTGACGCGTCTCGTCGCCGACGACGGAATGTTTCTATGCGACGATGGCGAGCGCCGGACCGCGGAACGTGTCTATGAGTGGGTCGAGCAGACCTCCGACTTCTCGAGTTACCTCGTGCAGGAGCGCGTCTGGCCCCACGCAGAACTAGCACACCTGAGCGGCACAGACAGTCTGCAGACCGTTCGAATGGTGACTTATGTGGCCACGAATGGAAGTGTGACCATCGGAAACTGCCAGCTGCGCGTCATCGTCGGCGCCTCGCTGACCGACAACTACCACGGCGGCCGTACTGGAAATCTCATCTGCGATATTCCCTTGGCGAGCGGTCTCGTATCGCGTTGTTACGGATCTGCCGACGGAGGCTGGCGGCTCGCCGAGGTCGCGCGGCACCCGAGGACCGGCATCGCGTTCGCCGGATTCCGGCTGCCGTGCTGGGATGATGCCTGCCGACTGGTGCGCGACGCGGCTGTGGCATTCTTGCCGCTTCGGACCATCGGCTGGGATGTCGCGATAACGGATCGCGAGCCGCTTCTGATCGAAGGCAATGTCACATGGGACCCGGCCTATGATGGGCAGGTCGGCGGTGAAATTCTGCGTGCCATCCTCAGAGATCAGGTCACGCGGACGAGCGGTGTGCCGCTCGTGCACGCAGCTACACAGTGAAATTTGCCATTGGCGGGATTGCCAGCCACCGTCGCAGGCGCGTGTCGATAGGGTTGGCAATGCGAGTGCCACCGCGTGTTGCGACTGCCGCTGCCACCTGGCGCGGCTGACCCCAACCCAGGATTTCGTACCGATTTGAGTTGGAAATTTCGGCACAATTTTGACCCTGGAACGAGGGTGTGCCGTGAAGTGGAGCAAGTACACTGAGGAGCAAATTGCTTTCGCCTTGAAGCGGGTGGCGTTAGGGATACCGTTCGAAGAAGTGTGCCGGACACCGTAGCATCAGCGTAGGCACAAACAAAGAAAGAAAAAGGCCCCGCGTCTCCGCAGGGCCTTGATTTTAATGGTGGCGAGCCAGGGACTCGAACCCCGGACCAAAGGATTATGATTCCTCTGCTCTAACCAGCTGAGCTAGCTCGCCAAAGCCTATAATTATCGCGCAATTTGTACAGGTCGTCCATTGGTGCCCGGGCGCCTCGTCGAGGGCCGCTCCGGCTCGCGGATTCCGGTCGTCGGCGCCCTCCTCGTTCCTCATATTCCCCGTTGCCCCTTCCTGACCTGCCCTGGCCTGCACTGCTGACGATCGCGTTGATCGTCCTCGGCGCGTATACGGTGTTCGGCGCCACCGGATTCGGCTCGTCGCTGATCGCGGTGCCCCTGCTGGCGCACCTGGTGCCGCTCACCTTTGCGGTCCCCCTGATCACTGCGCTGGACACCGGCGCGGCGACTTCCCAGGCGCGCCGCCAGTGGCGGCACGCGGCGTGGCCGGAGTTTTTCCGGTTGATGCCGGCGGCACTCGTCGGCATCGCGCTCGGCACGACGCTGCTGGTGACCATGCCGCGCGAGCCGGCGCTGTTCGCGCTGGGCGTATTCGTCACCGGTTATGGCGCGTATCTGCTTTCCGGCGCGCACAAACTGCGCCGCGCGCCGGTCTGGCTGGCGCTGCCGCTGGGGCTGGTCGGCGGAATCTTCTCCGTGCTCTTCGGAACCGGCGGCCCGGTCTACATGGTGTTCCTGTCGGCGCGCATTCACGACAAGGCGGCACTGCGCGCGACGTCATCGGTGATGGTGACGGTCAGCGTGTGGATCCGCGTCGTTGTTTTCGTCGCGACGGGCCTGCTCCTGCACGCGCCGCTGCTGGTCATGGCCGCATGTTTGGTGCCGGTGATGATCGTCGGCCTGATTCTGGGCAACCGCCTGCACGATGCGTTGTCCGGGGCCGGCGTGTTGCGCATGATCTCGTTGCTGCTGGTCGGCAACGGCGTCTCGCTGATCGTGCGGACGCTGCCCTGGCTGCGGGGAGATTGACCCCCCCGCGTCACCAGCCTCGCCGGCACGGTCCCGGTTTTTCCCGCTTCATCCTCCGATTGCCCCGTTTCGTCGCTTGCCTCTTGAGGCCGCTGGCGCGAATGCCTAATCTTCGAATCATGTTGACGGCCCGAGAGCAATGACTGCGTGGCCACGGCAGCAGAATTCAGGACAACGACGGACAAGGAGACAGGCGATGAACACGTACAACTCGAGCAGCAAGGGCTGGAAAGCAGCGATCGCATTGCTGACCGTGCTAGTCGGCGTGGGCGCGCTGGAACTGGTCGCCGGCGCGATGAAGCATCCCGACCCGGAAACGATGGCGGTGCGCCAGCAAGTGCTGGCAGCGCAAAGCGAGCGGGCGTATCAGATTCGCACGCTGGAACAGGGGCAGATGAGGCTCGCCCAAGTCGCGCCGGATCGGATTCAATAGACGGCACCGAGTGCGGCGAAGCGCCGGACCCACGATTCCCCAGACCCCCGCTTCGGCGGGGATTTTTTTGCGCAGCGCCGTCGGGGGTGCGGAGGGTTTCCCCGGTCGTTCGGTTCGCTCTGCTTGCCGTGCGCAAGGCGTCCCTACGTCCCCGTCGCCCTTCGAATCAGCCGGAAATACAGCCGGTACGGCAGTAGCCGGAGCAGCTTGAGCTGCCTGGTGAACGCGCGCGGAAAATGGATCTCGAACCTGCCGGTGGACAGGCCGGCGACAATTTCGCGCGCAGCCTCCTCCGCCGAAATGAGATGCGGCATGTGGAAATCGTTGCGATCGGTCAGCGGCGTCTTCACGAAACCGGGCATGATCAGGTAGACGCCGAGCCCCTCGGGATTGAGATCGAGGTAGAGCGTTTCGGTGAAATTGATCAGCGCGGCCTTGGACGCGCCGTAGATCAGCGCCTTGGGCAAGCCACTGTAGCCGGCGACGGAGGCAACGATTCCGATGGCGCCCTGTCCGCGGGTCAGCAGCCCGGGCAAAACAGCGGCGACGGCATTGATCGCGCCCTGCAGGTTGGTTTCGAGGACCTCGCGGGAACTCTCCGCGGTCAGTTCCCACGCGCGGATCTCGCGGTGCGTGCCGGCCACAACCAGCACCAGGTCGATACCACCCCAGGCGGCGTTGATGCGTGCCTCGGCGCGCGCCAGCGCGACGGCGTCGGTGACGTCGAGCGGCTCGACCAGCGCCCGCACCTGGTCGCCGGTGATATCACGCAGCTTGTCCGCGGAGCGCGCCGACAGCGCGACACGCGCGCCGGCG
>JAQBEY010000109.1:0-3015 GCA_032123655.1 Betaproteobacteria bacterium | reverse complement strand
CGAAGGTAGGCACAAAAGGGATGGTCCGTGGAGTCACTTCCAGCACGACCACCTCGGGCGGCTTCCGTACCGGCGCCGGCACTTCCTTGCTGCAGGCAGCGAGAAACGTCGCGCCGGCACAAAGGGCGGCAAGGAAAAGCGGGTGCCGAAAGGTTACCCGCGGACTGTTCGCGTGCGTCATGGGGGAGTTCTCGCGGCTGGTGGAGACGCCGGGACAGGCGCCATCGTGCGAATTACCACGCGGACCGTGAGGCTCCGGTGGTCGACCGGTTATTTTGCCTGTTTACCTGCCGGACTGTCCAGAAAGCAGCCTTGTGCCAATCAGGGTCATCAAAAAAAGCGGCGGACCCGATCGGTCCGCCGCTTTGCACGACTTGGCGCTTTGTGGCGATCAGGTCAGCGCATCGTCCCAGATGTTGCGCGCCCAGGAGAACGCGAAATCACTTTCCAGCGTGTTCGCCGCTGGCGATACACCGCCGGAGCCCTTTACCGTCAGGAAGGTCTTCTTCGCGTTGTCGTACTGGTGCACAGAGGCAACGTGCGCGACGCTCCTGTCGGTCATGAAGCTGTAGCAGGTGTTGTTGATCACCGGCGCCGGATTGGGTGGCTGGCCGGCGAGCAAATTGATGATCGCGGCGGCCGCGACCTTGGCCTGCTGGTTGGCCATGTGTCCGGACTTGGGCATTCCCGGCGCGGTCTGGATCGAGTCGCCCAGCACATGAATGCGTGGGACCTTTATCGATTCGAAAGTGAGGAAGTTGACCTCGCACCAGCGATTGTTCGCGGTGATGACCCCGGCCTGCGCGGCGATGGCGCCGGCGCGTTGCTGCGGAATCACGTTGAGCACGTTCGCCTTGACGTCGGGTGCGGTTTCGAACTTTGCGGTCAGCGTCGCGACATCGACGTCGGTCAGCACGTGGTTATTGCGGTACTCGACGATGCCCTGATATTCATCCTTCCAGGCCTTCATGAACAGGCCCTTCTTCGACGTGACATCCGGGTTGCCGTCGAGGATCAGCACCTTGCTGCGCGGTTTCGCGCGCTTGAAGTACCACGCGACCTGGCAGGCGCGCTCGTAGGGTCCGGGCGGGCAGCGATAGGGCATCTTCGGAATCGACAGCGCGTAGACGCCGCCGTCGGGCATCGCCTCGAGCTGGCGGCGCAGCGCCACTGTCTGTGCGCCGGCCTTCCACGAGTGCAGCACCTTTTCCTGTGCCGCTGCGTTGTTGAGACCCGGCAGGAGGTCGTACATGAAATCGATGCCCGGCGACAGTACCAGCCGGTCGTAGGGCAGCGAGCTCTGGTCCGCGAGGCGCACCGTGTTGGCGATCGTGTCGACCGAGACCACGGTCGAAAAGATGACCTTGATGCCCCGCTTGGCCAGGCCGTCATAGCTTGTCGTGAGATCGGCGATCTGCTTGCTGCCACCCAGCACGAGGTTCGACAGCGGACAGGAAATGAAGGTCGGGTTGGCCTCGACCAGCGTGACGTCGAGTCCACCGTTGCTCCACAGGTTCAGATACTTCGCGACCGTCGCGCCGCTGTAGCCGCCACCGACGACCACGACCTTCGGCCCGCGCGCGCCGGTTCCCGTCGCGCAACCGCCCAGTGCCGAAGCCGCGAATCCCGCCGCGCCTACCGCCTTCAGGAAATCCCTTCGCTGCATGCTCATGATCGGCATCCTCCGTTCAGGGTTTCTGCGCGGCGAACCACGCCGCGGCCAGGTCGATCTGTGCGTCGGTGTAGCCCTTGGCGAGCTGGTGCATGATCGTCGCACCGCCGCGTCCCGCCTTGTAGTCCTGCATCTTGCGCACCATCTGGTCCTTGGGCTGGCCTGCGAGTGAGGCGACGACGCCCTTGCTCACGCCGCCGGTGCCATGGCAATTCGCGCAACTGGCGGCGATGTTTCGCCCGAGATTGGGATCCGCGGTTTGCGCCGCGGCACAGTTTGCGACCGCGAAAAGTACCGCGGCGATGACGGCAGATTTCGGCATGACGATCTCCTCGACGGGTTGCGTGCGAACCTTTGCTGGACGACGACGGCGCAGCAAGGATAATTGCAATGTTGGTCTGGCGGGAATACACCGGCCGGCGTCGGGTTGATGCATCTCAAGTTTGCATCATCGCGGCGCGTTCATCACCGCCTTTCGGCGTCATCCAGGAGACTGCCTCATGCCCCAGCTTGCCGAATTTGCCACCACCGACCTGTGCGACGCGCAGGGTCAAGCGCTCGCGGTCGCGGCGCCGATATTCAGGTCCTTCGGGGGGGCGGCGCGGTTCGCCGGGCCGGTCGCCACCGTGCGCTGCTTCGAGGACAACTCCAGGGTGCGGGAATCGCTGGAGTTACCCGGTCAGGGACGGGTACTGGTGGTCGACGGCGCCGGGAGTCTGCGCTGCGCACTGGTCGGGGGGCTGCTCGGCGAGTTGGGCGCGAACAATGGCTGGGCCGGGATCGTGGTGCACGGCTGCGTCCGCGATAGCGCCGAACTTGCGCGCGCGCCGCTTGGCATCCTGGCGCTGGCCGCGCATCCGCGCCGCAGCGAAAAACGGGGCGAAGGCGAGTGCGACGTCCCCCTCGAATTTGCCGGGGTCACGTTTCGTCCCGGCGTCTGGGTGTACGCGGACCTGGACGGTCTCGTCGTCGCGCCGAACCGACTCTGATGGAGACGGAATCGGTGTAATGGAATTTATATCCGACAGGTGGAAGCGCAAAAACAGGCCGCGTCCGGAGTGAGCGAGGTGCTCGAATGTTTTTATATTGTTAAAAAACAATGGATTATAATACAGTTCGAATCTATATATTCTTATATCTTATATAAGATATACATGCCGCGCAGCATCAAATGAACAAAAAAAGCTTGAATCATTTCCGCATCGTGGAATTGATTTTTAAGCCCATGATTTATTGTTGATATTTTCATATTGCGGCGCGCCATTTTGCTTGCCATCCGCCGGCGGGCTTGCTAATGTGAAAACATCACGCGGTGCCGGGGCGTAACCGTAACGCCCCCCGGC
>JAQBEY010000108.1:0-13446 GCA_032123655.1 Betaproteobacteria bacterium | reverse complement strand
GACACCCCAGTTGATGTCAAATTATTTCACAATAATATTTGACAAGTCCCGCCGCTCAGGTACCCGTGCCTGGCGCGCACTGACACGCGAATTCATCGGTCTGGCACTGCCGCAGGCCTGCGTGCTGTGCGCCGCACCGTCCGGGGACGCCTTGCTCTGCAACGGATGCGTGAAGGCGATGCCCGCGCCCGGTCCGGCCTGTCCACGCTGCGCGTTGCCCACCTTCGACGGCAGGATCTGCGCCGCCTGCGCCCGCCGTCCACCACCCTTCGACGCGACGCGCGTGGCCTTCGTCTATGCGTGGCCCTGCGACCATCTGCTGCACCGCTTCAAGTACGGCGGTGCGCTGGAGTGCGCCCGGCATTTCGCGGAAGCATTGGCTCGACGCGCCAACGGTCGGCCCGACCCCCAACTGCTGGTCGCGATCCCGCTGGCGGCGGCTCGGCAGCGCTCCCGCGGATTCAACCAGGCTCAGGAACTCGCCCGGCACCTTTCGCGCACGACGGGCGTGCCCACCACACAGGGCCTCATCCGCCTCCACGACACGGCGGCCCAGGTCGGCTTGAGCCGGGAAGCCCGGGCGCGCAACCTGCGCGATGCCTTCATCGGCACGGAAGTGCTGGCGGGTCGAACGGTGGCGCTGGTCGACGACGTGATGACCACCGGCGCGACCATGCGTGCCGCCGCGCGGGCGGCGCGGCGGGCGGGGGCGGTCGCGGTCGAAGCCTGGGTCGTCGCGCGTACACTCTCGCCGGATCCCGACTGAAGGCCGCCTGCCATGTTTGCCGTCGTACTCGTGCACCCGGAAATCCCGCCGAACACCGGGAATGTCATTCGCCTTGCGGCGAATACGGCCACCGAACTGCACCTGGTCGAACCGCTGGGTTTCCGGATGGACGACCGGGATCTCAAACGCGCCGGGCTCGACTACCATGAGTACGTACGAGTTGCCGTGCATCGCGACTGGGACGCGTGCCGCCAAGCGCTGGAACAGCAACGTTCCCGCCGCTATTTCGCCATGACGACGCGCGCTGCGCGCGCGGTTCATGACACGGCGTTCCTGCCGGGCGACGTGCTGGTGTTCGGCTGCGAAACCGCCGGCCTCCCCGACGAGATCCTCGCGCAGTTTCCGTCCGAGCGGCGGTTGGCCATTCCAATGCAGCCCGGCGTGCGCAGTCTCAATCTTTCCAACGCGGTGGCCGTCACCGTATACGAGGCGTGGCGGCAGCAGGGATTTGCCGGAGCGGCGCCACCAGGCGCGGTCAGCGATGCTCCGCCCGGGGTTCGCGCCTGAGCAATTCTTCCACCGCGCGACGCGGCGCCAGACCGTCGTAGAGAACCCGGTACACCGCCTCGCAGATCGGCATGTCGACGCCGTGATGGCGGGCCAGCGCGCTGGCCGCGGTGGCGGCGCTCACACCTTCGGCGACATGGCCCAGCTCGGCGAGAATCTCCGGCAATCGCTCGCCCCTGGCCAGCGCCAGGCCGACCCGCCGATTGCGCGACAGGTCGCCGGTGCAGGTGAGCACGAGATCGCCCAGTCCCGCCAGACCCATCAGCGTATCGCGTTGTCCTCCCAGCGCTTCGGAAAGCCGCCCGGTCTCGGCCAGCCCGCGAGTGATCAACGCCGCACGTGCGTTGCTGCCGAAGGCGAGTCCGTCGCTGGCCCCCGCCGCGATCGCAAGCACATTCTTGATGGCGCCGCCCACTTCGACGCCAACGATGTCGTCGGCCTCGTAGGCGCGCAGCGTATCCCCGCGCAGGACGGCCGCGACCTCGGCCGCGAGCGCCGCGTCGGTAGCCGCAACGGTCAGCGCAGTCGGCATGCCCCGGGCGACTTCCTCGGCGAAACTCGGCCCTGAAACAATGCCCACCGCCGCGGGCCACAGCGGAGCGATCACCTGATGGACGAGTCCGACGCCCGCCGGCAGCGCCGGCGCCACGGCGAAACCCTTGCACAACCAGAGGAGAGGCGCGCGCGCACCTGCCGCCTTGAGCCGAGCCACCAGCCCCGGCAGCGCGTCCACCGGCGTGGCCACGAACAGGAAATCGGCAGTCGCCGCCTCGACCAGGTCGGCGGTCAACCGCAGCGTCGCGGGCAGGCGCACATTCGGCAGGTAGCGCGGGTTCTCGCCGGCAACGGCAAGACCGAGTGCATGTTCCGGATCGCGGGTCCAGAGCACTACCTGCGACCGGACGGTCGCCCGCTCGGCGACATGGCAGGCAATGGCGGTGCCCCAAGCGCCCGCCCCCAGCACCGCGACGCGCGCCATCGGCGCCTAGAGGCCGAAGATTTGCGGCACGCGGACAAACCCGGTCTGTCCGTCGCGATGGCGCACTTTCACCCATCCGGGCATCGTGGTGGCGCCGGCGGAAGCTGCGTTTTCGGCAAGCTCGAGCAGAACATTCTGCGCGACGCGAAACACGATGGTCGCCGACTCCTCGGGTGCGGACCGCACCTCCGCAACCGGAACGCGAACCAGAAGCGCGCGACGGTCGGTCAGTCCCTTGGTCGCGAACCAGCCGATGGATCCGGCGACGTCGCGGACCTTGGTCCAGCCCTCGACCGTCACCAGCACTTCGAAGGGCACGTCGCGGCCGTAGACAAAGAGCGGTCGCGCCTTCGCGGACGGTCCGTCGTACAGGAGCGTGGGCACCTCTGCGGTCGCGCGAAACTCCGCCGCGGGCACGGGCAGCGCGACCCCGGCGGCGACCGCCGCCACGGCAGCAAGACGGAGCAGACCTATCCGGCGCAGGCCTGGAGGCATCGGTCGCTCAGTTGGTGACCGCCGGCGCGTCCTGCATTTGCGCCAACTGCTGCTGGTAGAGCATCTCGAAATTGATCGGCGCCAGATGAACCGGCGGAAATCCGGCACGCATGACGGCGTTTGCAATCGTTTCGCGAGCGTAGGGGAACAGCACGTTCGGGCAATGGATCGCCAGAATTGGCTGCATCTCCGACGCGGGAATGCCCTGGATCGCGAAAATACCCGCCTGCGCCGCCTCGACCAGGAAGACGGTCTTGTCGCCCGCGGTCGCCGTCACGGTCAGCGTCAGTACGCATTCGTAAACGTTTTCGGCGATCGCTTCGCCCTTGGTCCGCAAGCCGATCTCGATCGACGGCGTCTCGGTCATTTGAAAGGATTGTGGCGCGCCCGGATTCTCGAGCGAAAGATCCTTTACGTAGATGCGGTCGATCTGAAAGCTGGCGCCTTGCGCGCCGCCGTCACCCTGTGGCGCGGCCGTGGTGTCGTCTGCCATGCTGTATGTCCTTGATGAGCTTCGTGGGGAACTCGCCATTTTACCCCAGACGGTCGCCTCGCTCCCGCCCGTTGCCAACCGGTCTCGGCCTGCCGAAGGCGAAGGCGATCAGGCGGCCGGGAGCAGGGGCCCGAGACCACCGGCGCGATCCAGCGCCACCAGGTCGTCGAATCCCCCCACATGCACGGCCCCGACGTAGATTTGCGGGACCGAGCGCCGCCCCGTCCTTTCCATCATTTCGACCCGGCGTTCCGGTTCGAGATCGACGCGGACTTTCTCAATGTTCTCGACCCCCTTCTGGCGAAGAAATCGCTCCGCCTGAACGCAGTACGGGCAGAAGGCAGTCGTGTACATGAGGACCGGCGCCGGCATCTCAGGCTTTCTCGAGGGGAAGGCCCGCGTCCTTCCAGGCCCGCACGCCGCCGTTCAGCTGATATATCTCGGTGAATCCCAGTTTCGCCAGACCGGCGCCGGCCATCCGGCTGCGCTGTCCGCGTGCACAGTAGACGATGATCGGCCGCCCCGTCATCTTGGCAAGTTCAGCCGCGCGGGCATCGAGCTGCGACAGCGGGATCTGCACTGCGTTGGGCAGTTTCCCTCCTTCGAGCTCCTTCGTCTCGCGCACGTCGAGCAGCACGGCGTCCTGATGGTTTATGAGGTGGGTGGCATTGAGATTGCCGATTTCCTTCATCGGGGAAAAGCGCCGTTGGACGAACGGCCAAAGCAGCATGGCCCCGGACAGGAACATCACGAGGATCAGCATCCAGTTGGTTTCGACGAACGACATGGGCGCATCACGTAAAGGGCGAAGGGTAAAATGATACCCGATCGTCCACCTCACCTGAGTCCCGCCCGCATGTCCGCCCCCACAGTCGCCAAACGCGCGGTCACGCGCCCCGTCGTCCTGCTCATTCTCGACGGCTTCGGCAGTCGCGAAGCCACGCCCGACAACGCGATCGCCAATGCGACGATGCCGCGCTGGCGGACATTGCTCGAGACGTCGCCGCATACGACCATCGACGCGTCCGAACTCCACGTCGGGCTGCCCGAGGGACAGATGGGCAACTCCGAAGTGGGCCATCTCAACATCGGCGCGGGCCGCATCGTCTATCAGGATTTCACCCGCATCGACCAGTCCATCGCCACCGGCGAGTTCGACGCCAACCCCGTTCTCGCCAACGCGGTCGGTGTCGCCCGCGATACCGACCGGTCGCTGCATGTGCTGGGGTTGCTATCGCCGGGCGGCGTGCATAGCCACGAACGCCAGATCGCCGCAATGGTCGCGATGGCGGCACAAGGTGGCGTCCGCGAAGTCCTGGTCCACGCGTTTCTGGACGGACGCGATACCCCGCCCCGCAGCGCCGGCGCGTCGCTGGACTTCATGGACGGCGTCTGCGCGGCGCATCCCGGAGCCCGCATCGCCTCGGTCATCGGCCGCTATTTCGCGATGGATCGCGATTCGCGTTGGGAACGTGTCGCGCAGGCCTACGATCTCCTCGTCGACGGGCAGGCAAAACTCAAGGCAGGCAGTGCGCAGGCCGCGCTCGACGCCGCCTACGCCCGGGGCGAGAACGATGAATTCGTACAGGCCACCGCGATTGCCGACGGTGCAGGCCGCACTGCGCGCATGGGCGACGGGGACGTCTGTGTATTCATGAACTTTCGTGCCGACCGGGCGCGGGAGTTGACCCGGGCCCTGACCGATCCGGCGTTCACCGGCTTCGCCAGGACCCGGGTGCCAAAACTGGGCGCCTATGTCTGCCTCACCGCCTACGGCGAGGAATTCTCGGCCCTGCCGGCCGCCTTTGCACCGCAGACCCTCAGCAACGGTCTGGGTGAGTACCTGGCGAGTCTCGGGCTTGCGCAATTGCGCATCGCCGAGACCGAGAAGTACGCGCACGTCACCTATTTCCTCAATGGCGGCGTCGAGGATGCCTACCCGGGCGAAGACCGCATCCTGGTGCCCTCGCCACAAGTGGCAACCTACGACCTGCAGCCGCAGATGAGCGCGCCGGAGGTCACGGACCGACTGGTCGCGGCGATCGCGTCAGGAAAATATGCCGCGATCATCTGCAACTACGCCAACGGCGACATGGTCGGCCACACCGGCGACTACGCGGCGGCCAAACAGGCGGTGGAGACGCTCGACGTGTGCATCGGCCGCGTCGTGGATGCCGCGCGCGCCGCAGGTGCCGAAGTCGTGATCACCGCCGATCATGGCAACGCCGAAATGATGCACGATCCGGCCTCCGGGCAGCCGCACACGGCACATACGCTGAACCGGGTGCCGCTGGTCTACGTCGGCCGGCCGGCACAGGTCGCCGACGGCGGCGCGCTGCGCGACATCGCGCCAACGCTGCTGGCCCTGATGGGACTGCCGCAGCCACCGGAAATGACCGGACGCAGCCTCGTCAGCCTCGGACGCTGACCCCGCCGGGCGACCAACCGCTGAGGTTGGCGGACCTCGCGCCCGACGATCCCGACAATCTCGCCACGTGGGGAACTTGTAGCGCCTTCGGGCGGCCCAAGCTGCCTGTTGCGCCGCATGACCCACCCGCCGCGACGGTCAGCGAACGCGAAGACCGCCGGTCGGGTGCCCGGTGCCGGGTGGCAGCGAACCCCGTCCTTACGACGGGGCGGGCGGTTCGGGGCGTATAATTTTCCACACACAGCGTCGGCGCGATACGCGGCGGGCAGGTGACCGGCCACGCCGGATCAAGAGAATCGGGGACAGGGCATGAATCAGGACGAATCAGGCAAGCGCTCAGGTTGGAAGAAGTGGGGACTGGTCGGTATCGGGGCCGTCCTGGGCGTGCTGCTGTCGCTGAACTTCCAGGCCATTGCACAGCGCGAGGCCAAAACGCCGATCCCCTACGAGGATCTGCAACTCCTGTCGGCGGTTTTCGGCAAGATCAAGAGTGACTATGTCGAGGCCGTTCCAGATGACAAGCTCATCAAGGAAGCGATCAACGGAATGGTGCGCGGACTCGACCCGCATTCCGACTATCTCGATGCCGAGGCGTTCAAGGAACTGTAGGTCTCGACACAGGGCAAGTTCGGCGGGCTGGGCATCGAGGTCGGCATCGAGGATGGCGTCGTCCGCGTCACCTCGCCCATCGAGGACACCCCGGCTTTTCGCGCCGGGATCAAGGCCGGCGACCTGATCGTCAAGATCGACGACACCGCCACGCGCGGGCTGGCGCTGTCGAAGGCGGTCGAAAAGATGCGCGGGAAGCCGGGCACGTCGATCGTTCTGACCGTGGTGCGCAAGGGTGTCGACCAGCCGCTCGTATTCACGATCGTTCGTGAGGAAATCAACGTCAAGAGCGTGCGCTCCAAGATGCTCGAGCCAGGATATGGCTACATCCGCATACGCAATTTTCAGGAGCGTACCGGCCAGGATCTGGCGAAGTCGCTGAAGGATTTCTACGCCAAGGGCGAACTCAAGGGCCTGGTGCTCGACGTGCGCAGCGACCCGGGTGGACTGTTGAATCAGGCGGTTGCGGTTTCCGCAGCCTTTCTGCCGAAGGATGCGCTGGTTGTCTACACGGACGGCAGGACGCCGGACGCGAGAATGCGGCTGTCGGCGAACAAGGACAACTACTCCCGCCGCGGCGAAGATTTTTTCCGGGATCTGCCGCCGGGAGTCAAGAACGTCCCGATTGTCGTACTGGTCGACGGCGGAACGGCGTCGGCGTCCGAAATCGTCGCCGGCGCGCTGCAGGATCACAAGCGGGCGATCGTGCTCGGCAACAAGACCTTCGGCAAGGGTTCGGTGCAGACCATCCTGCCGCTGGGCAGCAACGCCGGTCTCAAGCTGACGACCGCACGCTATTACACACCTTCGGGCCGCTCGATTCAGGCCAAGGGCATCGAGCCGGATATCGTCGTTGACGACGGCCGCGACACCGGGTCGCGAATTCGCGAAGCGAATCTCGAGCGTCACCTGGAAACGAACAAGATTTCCGGAGTCAAGGACGGTACGAAGCCCGAAGGCGCCGAAGCAACCCTGACCGCGAAGTCCGCCGAACCCGGCAAGCCGGTGACGTTGCCGGCGTTCCCGCGTTTCGAATTCGGCGCCAGCGACGATTTTCAGTTGCAGCAGGCGATGAACCACCTCAAGGGCCTGCCGGTTACGATGTCGACCAAGGCGGTCGCCGCCAACACGGCCGTGCCGGCGTCCACCAAGCCCTGACCGTTGCTCGAACTTCGGGGATCGGCGCGCCGCCGCGAGGAATGGCGACTGGGCTTGTGCCCGCGCAGGAACCGCGAGACTGCTGCGCCAATGCGACAGTCCCGAGGCGCACTGTCCGTTCTCCAGTACCTTAGCGCCTGTCGGATTAGCCTGAACTGATTCAGCGTTTCCCGCGCCATGGACGACGCCCTGCTCCTTCGTTACAGTCGTCACATCCTGCTCGATGCGTTGGGGCCGGATGCGCAGGCGCGCTTCGGCGCGGCGCATGCGTTGATCATCGGCATGGGAGGGCTCGGGACGCCGGCAGCGCAATTTCTCGCCGCGGCTGGCGTGGGTACTCTGACGCTGTGCGACGCAGACCACGTCGACCTCACCAACCTGCAACGCCAGATGCTGTACGCGACGGCCGACATTGGTCAGCTCAAGGTCGATGCGGCCGCGGCACGACTGCGCGCGGTGAACCCTGAAATCCGGATCGTGCGACACGCGGCGCGGGTCGATGCGCAGACGCTTCCCGCGCTGGTCGCCGCAGCAGACGTGGTACTTGATTGCACCGACAATTTCGCAACCCGCCACGCGATCAACACGGCCTGCGTGCGCGCGCAAACGCCGCTCGTGTCCGGAGCGGCGATTCGCTTCGACGGCCAGGTCGCGGTATTCGATCCCCGTGACCCCGGGTCGCCCTGCTACCACTGCCTGTTCGGCGCCGGCGAGGACCTCGAAGAGACGCGCTGCGCGACGATGGGCGTGTTCGCGCCGGTCGTCGGCGTGGTGGGCGCGACGCAAGCGGCGGAGGCGCTGAAAATACTTGCCGGCGTCGGGCGGACGCTCGCCGGACGCCTTCTGATTCTTGACGCGCTGGCGATGCAATGGCGAGAACTCTCGGTGCCACGCGACCCCTCCTGTCCGGTGTGTGCACGGGTGCGCACATGAGCCTGCAGCCGCGCCGCCGCCTGCTGCTGGCCTGTCTGTTGCTGGGCTGCGCGGCGCTTGCCCCCGCGCAGGGGCGCAAGGCAGAGTCCCCGGGGGCCGACGACTGGCGGGCGATCCGCCAGGTGATCGATCAGCAGATCCGCGCGCTCAAGGAAGGGGACGGGGTAAAGGCACTGCAGTACGCGACACCCGGAGTCCGGCGCCGGTTTCGCACACCGGAACAGTTCCTGCACATGGTGCGCGCTGGATATACGCCATTGCTTACGGCGCAGTACACCGTTTACATCGACGGCGCGAATGTCGATGGCGCCACGATCCAGCCGCTACGGTTGGTGCTGGCCGATAACACGGTGCTGGTCGCGCTCTACCAGATGGAGCGGCAGCGCGACGGGCAGTGGCGCATCGCCGGCTGCGTGCTCGCGCCGTCGACCGTACAGGCGACCTGAATTTGCCGGCTCAGTTCGGCCCGCGCCGGGCGCAGGCGGCGACTTCGCCGTTCTCGGCGTTACGCTGAATCCGCGCCTCCCATTCCAGCGCCGCACGGCTTCGCAGGTCAGCATCAGCGGATTCCAGCGCTGCCGCGACCGTGTCCCCGGCCGCGGCACAAGCGAGCGAGAGCGCGCGCATTTCCGCCAACTGCTGCTGCGCCAGCGCCAGGGCTTCGGCAGTTGGCGCGGCGCGTTCGGCCAGTCTGGCACCGGCGAGGCGCAGCGACCAGGTCGCGCCGCGCGCCGCCAAGGCCCTCCCCGCCCTATGGCAGGCGACGCGCAGGTTCTGTGCGCTGGCCACCGAACCCCGGCAGAGCGCGTCGACGCCCCGCAGGCCCTGGGCTCCGAGTGACAGTCCATACCTGGCGGCGAGTTCGACCCTTGCCGCAGGTTCGGCAGGCCCGGGGAGCGCGCGAACCTCGTCCCAGATGAAGATCGCGCCACGGTCGAAGTAGTCGTCGAAACCAGGCCTCGTTGCGCCATCCTCGAGCTGCGCGATCGCGGCCATTACGTTGTTGCGCGCCTGCGCGCGTTCGGCAAGCAACAGGGCAGGCAATCCATTGTCGTCGTCGCGCGTCGACCAGTCGGCGAGCCGGTCCATTTCATCGCAGGCCGGCGGCAACGGTCGGAACGGCTCCAGGCAGGCAAGCGCGAGCGTGCTGACGTAGAGTCTTTCTCTGGGCACCTTTCGGCGCGCTTCGGCCAGATAGGCGATCCGTGCGGAGGGATCGCCGCGCTCGATCACTCCGGCAACCCACTGCCGGCGTGGCTCGCTTGCGGTCAACGCGCGATCACGCAGCACCGCGTCAAGCATGCGCACCTCAGCCTGCCATCGCGATGATGCCAGTGGCGGTGAATCGCCGATACCACCGCCACTTTGCGCCGACACGCCGGAGGCCAATGCCGCGAGTGCCAGTATGGTGATTCGAAAATGTGACATGGAGACTCGTTGGTTCGGTGACCACTCCAGGACCGGCCCCGGCGAGAACGCCGGCCCGGCGGTGGTCAGCCGAAAAGAAACTTCCGTTGCAACGCCCAGCCATCCTGCGGCATGCGCTTGAATCCGGTCTTGGCGAAGAGTTGCCACCGCCCCAGGACATAGGCGATCAGCACCGCGGCGTCGGCCTGCGCGTCGCCATGCCAGCCATTTGCCGCCTGCGCGATTCGCAACGATTGCCGTAGCGCCGCCTCGATCCGGTCGGTGAGCTGATTGATCCGCGTCTGCAGGCGTTCGTCTTCGTTGACCAGTGCCTCGCCGATCAGCACGCGGGTCATTCCCGGATTTTTCTCTGCGAACGAGAGGAGCATGACCACCGTCTGCTCAGCCTGTGCCACGCCCTCGGTCGTCTCGCTCACGATCCGGTTCACGAACGAAAAAATCGTGGTCTCGATGAACTCGATCAGCCCCTCGAACATCTGGGCCTTGCTCGCGAAGTGACGATGCAGTGCCGCCTCCGAGACACTGAGCTTCGCCGCGAGCGCAGCCGTGGTGATCTTCTCGCTGCGCGGATTCTCGAGCATCGAGGCGAGCGTTTGCAGTATCTGCAACCGACGTTCGCCGGGTTTCATCGTCCGCCGCGTCGGAGGCGTCGTGGAGTCTTGTGGCAGCGCGGTCACGTCGGAAAGAACTCCGGGTTGTCGTCGGCGCGGATCATTGTACCCACGCCGGCGTTGGTCAATACCTCTAGCAGCAGCGCGTGCTCGACCCGGCCGTCGATGATGTGCGAACTCTTGACACCATTCTTCACCGCGTCGAGGGCCGAACCGATCTTTGGCAGCATTCCTCCGCTGATCGTCCCGTCCGCGAACAGTCCGTCAATCTCGCTGGCGGAGAGCCCCGTCAGCAGTGTGCCTGATTTATCGAGCACGCCGGCGGTATTCGTGAGCAGCACCAGTTTTTCGGCCTTGAGCGTCTCCGCGAGCTTGCCGGCGACGAGGTCGGCATTGATGTTGTAGGCCTCGCCTCCAGCGCCGACGCCAATCGGCGCGATCACCGGAATGAAGTCCCGCGAATCGAGCAGCTGGATCAGTTCAGGATCGATCCGCTCGATCTCGCCGACAAGTCCGATGTCGACGAGTTCGCCGGCGGCATCGTCGGATCTCAGCAACAGCTTGCGTGCGCGGATGAACGCACCGTCCTGCCCGGTGAGTCCGACCGCCTTGCCGCCATGCTGGTTGATGAGTCCGACGATCTCCTGATTCAATTCACCCAGAACCATCTCCACGACATTCATCACGCGTTCGTCGGTCACCCGCATGCCTTGGCGAAACTCACTCTGGATGCCCATCCGGCCGAGCAGGTCGCCGATCTGGGGTCCGCCGCCATGCACGATGACCGGATTCATCCCGACCAGCTTCAACATGACGACATCGCGCGCGAACCCCGCCTTCAACGTGGGGTCGGTCATGGCGTTGCCACCATATTTGATGATGATCGTCTTGTCGTGGAACCGCCGGATGTACGGTAGCGCCTCGGCGAGGATCTGCGCCTTGAGCGCGGTGTTGACGGCGTCGGAGGGCATGGACGTTGACAGGCGCGAACGGGCGTTGATGTGTTGCAGGGATTGTACCCCGATCCATGCGCCAGCCGTCGCAGCGCCGTTCCGGGGGAGTGAGCGCGCACAACCGACCTGCCCGGACGCAGGCACCCGGGCAGGGATTTTGGTATCGTTGGCCCATGGCTAGCCCGCTCACGGATCCTGTCCCGCTGCACGAAGTGCGCCGGGTACTCGTGACCAAGCTGCGCCATCACGGTGACGTTCTGCTGACCACCCCTGTTTTCACGGCGCTTGCGCGCGCGGCTCCCGGAGCGCAGCTCGACGCGCTGGTCTACCTGGACACCGCGCCGATGCTCAACGGACATCCGGCGATCGACCGGGTTCACACCATCGATCGCGGCTGGAAGTCGAGCGGACTCGCCAATCAGGCGCGCCAGGAATGGTTGCTGCTGCGCGAGTTGCGCCGACGGCGCTACGACCTTCTCGTCCACCTGACCGAGCACCCACGCGGCCTGACGCTGGCCAGGCTGTTGCGTCCCCGCTGGTCGGTGACTCGCGAGCGTGCCACCGGCGGCGCAATGTGGCGGCGGCACTTCACGCATTTCTATCGGCTGCCCGAACGGACACAGCGTCACGTGGTCGAGCAGAATCTGGACGCGCTGCGCCGGATCGGCGTCTATCCGGACGAAGCCGACCGTCGTCTGGTGCTCATCCCCGACGCAGCGGCAACCGCGCGCGTGCATCATCTTCTCGAGCAGCACGGCCTGCCGGCACGGGGCTTCGTGCAGGTGCACCCTGGCTCGCGCTGGCTGTTCAAGTGCTGGCCCGCGCAGCGCACGGCGGCACTGGTCGACGCAATCGTCGCCGACGGCTGGCCCGTGGTCCTCACCGCAGCACCCGACGACCGGGAGCGCGCGCTGATCGCCGACCTGCGATCCCGACTGGCGCCCGGCACCGGCAGGCGCGTGGTCGACCTGACGGGGGCGCTGTCGCTCTGCGAACTGGCGGCATTGACGGGGACCGCCCGGGCTTTCGCAGGCGTTGATTCCGCGCCCATGCACATTGCCGCAGCGATGGGAACGCCGACGCTCGCGCTGTTCGGCCCGTCCTCGGAACAGGCCTGGGGACCATGGCAGGTCGCCCAACGCGTGGTGATTTCGGCAAAGCATTCGTGCCGCCCCTGCGGACTCGATGGCTGCGGCGGCGGCAAGGTCTCCGAATGCCTGACCACGCTGCCGGTCGAACGGGTGCATGCAGCGTTCCTGGCATTGCTCGACGGCACCGAGGGACGGAGCGCCTGATGCGCCTCGCACTCATCCGCCAGCGGTACACGCCGGATGGTGGCGCCGAGCGCTTCCTCGAGGCGGCGCTGGAAGCGTTGCTTGAGCGCAATGTCGCGATCACGTTGTACACGCGCGACTGGCCCGAAACCAAGTTGCAGTTGATCGAACCGCATATTTGCGATCCATCCTATCTTGGCCGGCTTTGGCGCGACTGGGGCTTCGCCCGCGCGGTTGGAAAGGCAATCGGCCAATCCAAGGTCAATCTGGTGCAGTCACACGAGCGCGTCCTGTGCTGCGATGTCTATCGACCGACCGACGGCGTCCACGCGACCTGGCTGGAGGAGCGCCTGCGCGATGCCTCCGCGTCGCTGCGCCTGCGGGTGGCGGTCGATCCCTGGCATCGCTACACGCTGGCGATGGAACGACGGCTTTTCGCCAGCCCGTGGCTGCGTGCGGTATTGTGCGACTCGGAAATGGTCCGTGACGACATCATGGCGCGCTTTGGCTTGCCGGTGGAGCGTCTGCCGGTCATCTACAATGCCGTCGACTCGACGATGTTTTCACCGGCACTCGCCGAATTCCGCCAGCGCGTGCGCGCACGCCACCGGATCGCCGACGATGCGACGGTCTTCCTGCTGGTGGGCTCGGGTTTCCGACGCAAGGGTGTGCCGGCCGCGCTCGAGGCGCTCGCGCGACTGCCCGCGCCGTCGCATCTGCTGATAGTCGGGGAAGACCGGCACAGCAAACAATACCGGCAAATGGCGCTATCGCTCGGCGTGCGCGACCGG
>JAQBEY010000107.1:0-18315 GCA_032123655.1 Betaproteobacteria bacterium | reverse complement strand
CGGACCTTGTGCTGAGCCCTGGTGATATCGACGATCGTGATGGTGTCGCCGTCGGCGATGGCCACGACCTCCCCGTCGATGCTGTGCGCATTGACCGATCCGCCAGCCACCAGCAGCGCGAGCAGCACCATCGCGGCAGCGGCACGGAGGTGTCGGTTCGGCAGGGCAAGCATTGGGCGCGGCATGGCGTTGCTGGTTCCGAGAGCAGGCATGACTTCGGTGATCGCGGCGCATAATTCCGGCGCGAGGGCGATCGACACTTTATCGCATGGCCGCCGGCGGAATGCAGGGAGTGAGATGATCGCCGGACAATCGACAGGAGAAACACGATGGGCAGTCTTGACGGAAAGCTGGCCTGGGTGACCGGGGCAGGGAGCGGCATCGGATTGTCGGGTGCGCAACAGCTTGCTGCGGCAGGCGCGACAGTGGTGATGTCGGGGCGGCGCGCCGAGGTGCTGGAGCGCGAAGCGGCATCGATCCGCAAGGCGGGCGGCAAGACGGAGGTCGAGGCGCTCGACGTGAGCGACGCGACATCGGTGCAGCGCGTGGCGCAGGCCATTCTCGCGCGGCACGGCAAGCTGGATATCCTGGTCAACAGCGCGGGACTCAACAATCCGCAGCGATTCTGGCGCGATCAGACCGTCGCGGGCTGGGACGAGGTCATCCGGGTGAATCTCGATGGCACGTTCTACTGCACGCACGCGGTGTTGCCGTCGATGCGCGCGCGCCGCGACGGGCTGGTGATCAATATTTCCTCGTGGGCCGGCAAGTACACGTCGGCGATGGTGGGCGCGGCGTACAACGGCAGCAAGCACGCGGTGGTCTCGCTGACCGAGACCATCAACATGGAGGAATGCGTCAACGGCATTCGTGCCTGCGCGATCTGCCCGGCCGAGGTGGCCACGCCGATCCTCGACCGGCGCCCTGTACCGCCGTCGCCCGAGGAGCGCGCGAAGATGCTCCAGCCCGACGATCTCGGCAAGGCGATCCGCTGGGTGGCCGAACAGCCGGCAAGCGTATGCGTCAACGAGATCACGATCAGCCCGACGTGGAATCGCATTTACCTCGGTGGCGAGGATTTGAAGCAGCGGTAGCGTCATCTGTTCGAGACATGGTGCGCGGGCGACGCGCATCCAGTTCAATCCGCAGTTTGTTCGAAAGGCGAACCATGACCCGAAGCATTCTCGACGAAGCCCATATTCATCCCGCCATCCGCGAGACCATCACCAAGCGCCATGCGGACTACGTCCAGGAGGTGCAGGCGGCGATCGCTGCCAATGACGTGGTGGTCGTCGGCATGAAGCAGAATCCCATGCCGGTGAAAGCGCGCAAGGCGCTGGACAAGGCCGGCATCGCGCACAAGTACATCGAGCACGGCAGCTATTTCAAAGGCTGGCGGCGGCGCAATGCCCTGAAGATGTGGACCGGGTGGCCGATGTTTCCAATGGTCTTCGTCAAGGGTGTGCTGATCGGTGGCGCCGACGAAACGGGACGGCTGCTCGAAAGCGGCGAATTGAAGCGAATGCTGGCAGGAGAGACCGCGCCGTCTTCCGGCTGACCGGATCATGGTCCTGCTGTCCGTATTCGTGCTGTCCGTCTTCCTGTACAGCCTGCTCTCGCGGCGGCTGGAGCACAGTGTCGTCACCGCGCCGATGCTGTTCACGCTGGCGGGCGCGGTCACCATGCTGTTGCCGGAGGCGGCGACCGAACTCGCGCTCGACCGCAAGGGCCTGCTGCTGGTGGCGGAACTCGGGCTGGTGATGACGCTTTTCGCCGACGCCAGCCGGATCAGTCCGTCGATGCTCAACTCCGGTCGCAGCCTGCCGTTGCGCCTGCTTGGTCCCGGCTTGCTGCTGACGCTGCTCCTGGGCACGGCTTGCGCGATGGTCGTATTCGCCGGGCTGACGTGGTGGGAAGCGGGCATCCTCGCCGCGATCCTCGCGCCCACCGACGCCGGCCTTGGGCAGGTGATCGTGAACAGCACGAAGGTGCCGCCGCGCATTCGCCAGGCGCTCAACGTCGAGGCGGGGCTGAACGACGGGCTCTCGGTGCCGTTCCTGTTGTTGTTCATCGCACTCGCCTTGTCGCATGACGCCAGCGCGTCGGCCGGTACGGTGCTCACCCGTTTTCTCGGCGAGCAGCTGGGCTACGGCGCGCTGATCGGACTCGGCGTCGGCGTCGCCGGCGGTAGGCTGCTGCGCCTCGCCCACGCCAGGCGCTGGATGGCGCCGGCGTTGGGGCAACTCGGCGTGGTGGCGCTGCCGCTGCTGTGTGTCCTGGCGTCGGAGGCGAGTGGGGCGAGCATGTTCATCGCCGCCTTCGTCGCCGGCATGGCCGCGCATTTCGGCGTGGACGAACTTGGCCGGCACAGCATCGAGTTCGCCGAGGACTGGGGCCAGCTGTTCAACTATTTTGTGTTCTTCCTCTTCGGCACGGTGGTGGCGGGCGCCTGGACGCAGTTCACGCCGGCGGTCCTGGTCTACGCCGTATTGAGCCTGACGCTGGTACGCATGCTGCCCGTCGCGCTCGCGCTGCGCGGCACCGGACTCTGTCCCGCAACCGTTCTGTTCATCGGCTGGTTCGGCCCGCGCGGACTCGCGTCGATCGTCCTCGGACTGGTCTACCTGGAACACGAAGCCGCGCTGAGCGGGGAGTCGACCATCCGGCAGGCGGTGATGGCGACGGTGCTGCTCAGCATCGTTGCGCACGGCCTCAGCGCGCTGCCCGGAATCCGGCTCTACGCGAAGCGGATCGCCGCGCTCGGCGACACCGCGCCCGAGCACCAGGTCTTCGCCGAGGCTGCGGGGCGGTCGCGCCCGGCCTAGCGGTCGCGCATCGACGCCCTGCCGTGGCGCCGGGCAACCCGATCGCGGCATTCCGGACCGCCGCGATTCGCCGCTTCCCGTGCGGAGTGCCACGTTTCTCTGGCACTGGCCCGGTAAGTGCTTGAACGACTCCGACTGGTCAGCCTTGTCGGGAGTCGTCTTGCGCCTGTCCCATCCGGAATCCGCCGTGAACACCCTGCACCGCCTTGCCGGAGTCGCGCTGCTTGGCGCGACGCTGGTCGCCGCCGTGGCGAGTGCGCCAGTCCACGCCGGGAAATCCTGCCTCGTCGAGTACTGGCTGGCGCCCGGCGGTGACGACCTCGCGACCGGTGACCGGGCGCATCCGTTTCGCACGCTGCAGCGAGCCCGCGACGCGGTGCGCGCCGACGCCCGCCGCGCGCAGTGCCGCGTGCAGGTGACGCTGCGCGGCGGCACCTACCGGCTGGTCGAACCCTTGCAGCTGGATGCCCGCGACTCGGGCGCGAAGGGCCGCGACGTGGTCTGGCGCGCCGCGCGCGGCGAACGGCCGGTCATTTCCGGTGCGGTTGCGGTGACCGGCTGGTCGCTGCATGACGCGGCGTTGGGCATCCATCGTGCGTTCGTCGGCATGCAGCGGACACGCCAGCTGTACGTGAACGAAATGCGCGCGGTGCGAGCGCGGACCGAGCCATATCCGGCGGACTACGAGCGCACGGCGACCGGCTATCGTTTCGTGACGCCGGGCAAGCCGCTGCCCGCGTGGGCCAACGCAGCGGACATCGAGGCGGTCACGGTCACGCAGTGGAAGATGATGCGCTGCCCGGTCGCGACGGTCATCGGCGCCGAGGTCACGATGGGCGAGCGCTGCTGGAAAAACGCCAACGTCTTTCAGGCGCCGCCGGGCAAGGCCGCGCTGTGGAATTTCCGGCTGCTGAGCCGGTTCGAGAATGCCTACGAATTCCTGGATCGTCCCGGCGAGTGGTACCTGGACTCGGCGACGGGCTGGCTCTACTACATTCCGCTTCCAGACGAGGACCTGCTCCAGTCCGTGGTCGAGCTGCCGGTGGTGGAAGCGCTGATCGACGGACGCGGCGAGCCGGACCGGCCGATCGAGCACCTGCGCTTCGAGGGTCTGGTGTTTACCTACGCCACCTGGCTGGGACCCAGCGGGCCGGACGGCTATGCCGCCGACCAGAGCGGCTTTCACCTGGTCGGTGACGGTCACCTGCCCAACGTCATCGGCCACGACGAGAACGTCGTGCGCACGCCGGGCAATCTGCGCTTTCGCTTTGCGCGCAACGTCGAGTTCCACGGCAATGAATTCCTGCACCTGGGCGGCGTCGGTCTGGATTTCGGCACCGGCAGCCAGTTCAACGTCATCGCCGACAATCGTTTCGAGGACATCTCGTCGGCCGGCATCCAGCTGGGCGGCGTCGACCGCGAGGACCACCATCCGGACCGGCCGGAGCAGGTCACGCGCGACAACCTGGTCACCAACAATCTCGTGCACCGCGTCGGCCGCGAGTATTTTGACGCCGCCGGCATCTACATCGGCTTCACGACGCGCAGCACGGTCAGCCACAACGACATCGTCGACGTGCCCTGGTCGGGCATCGCGATCGGCTGGGGCTGGGGCCTGCTCGACCAGGGCAGTTTCCCGGGCCTGCCCAACGCGATGCCGGGAGAGTGGGGCCGCTACGACACGCCATCGACCAGCCGCGGCAACCGGATCCTGAGCAATCGCATCAAGGGCTTTCTCAACGAGCTGTGGGACGGCGGCGCGATCTACACCCAGGGCGCGCAGGGCACGTCGCTGCTCGACGGCGAGCTGATCGCCTGGAATGTCGCCTCGGGCAAGCGGCCGGCGGCGGGCGGCAACACCTTCTACACCGACGGCGGCAGCCGCTACGTCACGCTGTTCGAGAACGTTTCCTACAACAACACGGTCGGCACCACCGACTTCGGGCCCTGCGGACTGCCGGCGGCGCTGCCGTGGTGCGCGATCGGCGAATCATCGATCGCTTCGGGCGCGATCGACGGCTGCTCGTCGCTGGCGCTGTGCTGGCTGGCCATTCCCTACGGCGGCGACAGCGGCGGCTGCGTTCCGCATGGCGACCTGCTGTTCGTGCGCAATTACTGGAGTTCCGACACGTTTTCCACCTTGTGCAGCACGGCGTTGACCGTCGGCATCGTCCACCTCGACAACCGGATCATCACGGGAATCTTCGAGGTCCCCACGCGCATCCTGCGCGCGGCGGGTCGGCAGCCACGCTTCCCGCGCGCGGATTGACCGCGGCGCGGAAAGGCGACCCGGCCGTCCGACACATTCGCCGTACGTCGCCCGCCATTTCGCCGTCTCGTCCGACGGTGGCACAATCACGGGATTCGGGCACGACGGCGAGCCGCGCTCCCGCCGACCCGTCCACCGAGAGATGTAGATGCCGACGAGCTTCCGCGTGCAGCGTTTTTCCATTGAGGCATGCGCAGCAACGGCCGGTCGCTGGTTCCTCGCCGCGGCGGGCGCGCTGGCGCTGGTCGTGTCGCTGGTCGCAGTTCCCGCCTACGCCGCGACCGACTTCTCCACCATCGTCGTGCGCTTTCGCGACGACGCTGTCGCGTCCACCGCCCCGCTGCCGGCAGAACGTGAAGCCGCGCTGCGCGCCGCGATCGGCGTCGACTTCACGGTGGTCGACCGGTCGCGCGATGGTGCGTACAAACTGCTGCTGCCGCAGTCCGCCGACATCGATGCAACCCGGGCGGTGCTCAACCGCGTACGCCTCGATCCGGCGGTGCTCTACGCCAACATTGCGCCGGGTGCGCCGGTGCCGGACACGACGGGCCGGCCGACCGACCGGATCATCGTCAGGTATCGCGACGCGTCGCAGGTTGCCATCGCGCGCGCCGGTCTGCCGCTCGATTCGGCCCGGGTCTCGAGCCTGACGGTGGTGGCGGGCGTGCCGGTCGTGTGGCGGCGCGGCGCCAGCGACGGCAGCAACGTGCTGCAGATGCTGCAGCGGCGACCGATCGCCGAAGTCGAGGCCATGGCCGCGCGCATCGCGCGGGAGCCCGATGTCGAATACGCGCAGCCGGACTACATCCGCACGGCGCAGATCATTCCGACCGACCCGTGCTACGCGAGCGCCGGTGTTGCGGCCTGCGCCGGCGGCCGGCAGTGGGACCTGTTCGATCCGGTCGGCGGCATCAACATGCCGGCCGCGTGGGACCTCACCACCGGCTCGACGGACATCAACGTCGCGGTCCTCGATACCGGCGCGCTGTTCGACCATCCGGATCTGGCCGGGCGTTTCGTCGGCGGCTACGACATGATCGCCGACTGCGCGGTGGCCAACGATGGGCAGCCCGGACCGTGCACCTGGTCGAACAAAGTTCCCATGTTCGACAGCCGCGACAGCGACGCTGCAGACACCGGGGACTGGATCAACGGCACGGAGAACGGCGGACTCGGAACATCGCCGCCGTACGACTGGTTTGCAGGATGCGGAACCGGCAACAGCTCCTGGCATGGCACGCACGTCGCCGGCACCATCGGCGCGGTGGCGAACAACGGCATCGGTATCGCCGGCATCAACTGGGTCAGCAGGATCGTACCGCTGCGTGTGCTTGGCAAGTGTGGTGGCTATACCAGCGATATCGCCGACGCCATGGTCTGGGCGGCCGGCGGTGGGATCACCGGACTCCCCGCGAATCCGAATCCCGCGCGGGTGATGAATCTGAGCCTCTCCGGCGGCGGCAGCTGCGACCCGGTTTCGCAAAATGCGATCAACACGGCACTGGGCCTGGGCGCGGTCGTCGTGGTCGCAGCCGGCAACAGCAACGCCGATGCATCGGGCCGCAGTCCGGCGAGCTGCAACGGGGTGATCACCGTCGCGGCGACCAACCTGAGCGGACGCCGCTCCTGGTACAGCAACTACGGTGCGACGGTCGAGATTGCCGCACCGGGAGGATCCGCCGACGGTTCCGACACCGACATCCTGTCGACGCTCAACATCGGTGCCGCGACCCCCAACACGACCGGCTACAGCTACTCGAATTATGCGGGCACCAGCATGGCCACGCCGCACGTCGTCGGTGTGGTTTCGCTGATGCTCTCGAGAAATCCTGCGCTGACGCCGGCGCAGGTGCTGTCCAAAATCCAGACGACGGCGCGGACGTTTCCTACGCCGGGGCCGGCCTGCAGCGCCACGCCGCAGGGCGCGACCTGCAACTGCACGACGGCGCTGTGCGGCAGCGGCATTCTCGACGCCGGCGCCGCGGTCGCTTCGGCGCTGGAGTTGGGCACGGCGCTGGCATCCTCGGAGAATCCCGCGCTGCTCGGCGCCAGCGTAACCTTCACTGCGACGGTGAGCGGCATCGCGCCCACCGGATCGGTGGAATTCAAGGACGGTGCGAATCCGCTTGCCGGTTGCGACGCGGTCGCGCTGACCGGATCGGGCAACGCCAGGACCGCGCAATGCGCGACAGCTGCGCTTGCAGGAGGTCCGCACAGCATCGTCGCCACCTACAGCGGTGACGGCGGCAATGCGTCGACCAGCAGCGCGCCGTTGTCGCAGGTGATCACCGTGCCGTCGGGCACCACGCTGGTGTCGTCGGCGAATCCGGCGCTGCTCGGCGCAACCGTGACCTTCACCGCAACCGTGCTCGGCGAAGCGCCGACTGGCAGCGTCGACTTCAGTGACGGTGGTGTCGCAATCGCCGGCTGCGTCGCGGTGACGCTGGCCGGTTCGGGGAATTCGAAGAACGCGCAGTGCGCAACCAATGCACTCGGTGTCGCCACGCACAGCATCGTCGCCACTTACAGCGGTGATGGCGGCAACCTGCCGACCGGCAGCACGCCGCTGGCGCAGGTCATCTACCTGCCCGACGGCATCACGCTGACCAGCGCGCTGAATCCGGCCGAGTCGGGACAGGTCGTGGCGTTGACCGCCACCGTCACCGCCAGCAACCCGACAGGTCCGGTCAATTTCAAGGATGGCGCCACGTCCATCGCCGGTTGTTCGGCGGTGGCGCTCGCGGGAACCGGCAATACCCGATCGGCGGTGTGCAATGCGTCGAGCCTTCCGGTCGGAACGCATGACCTGACCGCGGAATTCGGCAGCACCGGCGGCCGACGTGGCACCGGCGCCCCGGAAATGATCAGTTCGCCGTTGCTGCAGGTGATCAACGCGCCCGTGCCGACCGCCACGACGACGGGGCTGACCAGCAGTCTGAATCCATCCACGCTCGGCGCCCCCGTGACCTTCACCGCGACCGTGATGGGGACCGATCCGACCGGAAATGTCGATTTCAGGGATGGCGTCGGATCGATTACCGGTTGCAACGCGGTCGCGCTTGCCGGCGCCGGCGACAGCCGCACGGCGCTTTGCGTGACCGCCGCGCTGACGCAGGGAACCCACGGCAGCATCACCGCGAATTACGGTGGCGACGCCGGCAACCTGGCCTCGGCGAGTCTCGCGTTGTCGCAGGTGGTCGATGCGGCGCCCCCGCCGCCCCCACCGCCGCCGCCGCCCCCACCCCCGCCGACAGCGACGCCGACCACGACGGCGCTGGTCAGCGCGGCCAATCCGTCGACCCTCGGCGTCTCGGTGACGTTCACCGCCACGGTCGCGGGCCTGGCGCCGACGGGCACCGTCAACTTCAGGGATGGTGCAAGCTCCATCCCGGGTTGCGCGGGCGTGACCTTGACCGGCGCCGGTGACAGTCGGACGGCCGCCTGCAGCACCAGCACGCTGACCGCCGGCACGCACGACCTCGCCGCAGACTATGGCGGCGACGCCGGCAACCTGGCATCGTCAAGCGGCGTTTTGTCGCAGAACGTCACCGCCTGCGTGGCAACAGGGCGCAAGCGCTGCCCCTGACGGGGCAGCCATCGGGCGGTAGCTTCGCCAACAGCACCAACAGCACCAACAGCATCGACAGCACGATTGCCGCGGAACGCGGTGCGCCGATTCCGCTTGCAGGACTTTCGACGCCGGCGCCGTCGTCTGCACCGAACTTCGCGGGTGATCGATTTGCGCGAGTTGCAGCGGTCTTGACCCTCGTCAGCCCCGCGCGCCGTCACCACCCCGACAATGAACCTGACCGGATTGCGGGCGGCGCCGCCGTGCGAGAAGGCGCGTTCGTTGCGCGTTACCGCTCCAGCAGATCCGGCCTGAGGCGAGGATGGTCATGTCCGGAAACCAACTGCGAAAAACCAGAGCGAAAGGTCCTGCGCGTCGCGCGGCGATGAAGTGGGTCCACCTTTTTTCCGAGGGCAACGCCGGCATGAAGGCGCTGCTGGGCGGAAAGGGCGCCAACCTGGCCGAGATGACACGCCTGGGCCTGCCGGTGCCACCGGGCTTCATCGTGTCGACCGAGGCCTGCAACGCCTATCTCGCTGGCGGCGGCGCGCCTTCCGGGCTGTGGGAACAGGTGCGCACGGCGCTGGCGGCAATGGAACGCGCGACCGGCAAGCGCTTCGGCGATCCCGGGCGTCCGCTGCTGGTGTCCTGCCGCTCGGGCGCGAAATTCTCCATGCCCGGGATGATGGACACGGTGCTCAATCTCGGACTGAACGATGCGGTCGTCGATGGCTTGGCGCGGCTCACCGGCGACGCGCGCTTCGCCTTCGATTCGTACCGGCGCCTGCTGCAGATGTTCGCCACCGTGGTGCTGGGTCTCGCCGAAGAACCATTCGAGGCGGAGTTGGCCGGATATCGCGCCAAACGCGGCGTTGCCAACGACGCGGATCTGAGCGCGAAGGACCTGCAGGCGATCACCGTGGCGTTCAAGGCACTGGTTGAAAAAGGCTCGGGACACCCGTTTCCCGATGAGCCCTGGCGACAACTCGAACTGGCCGTCGGCGCGGTGTTCAAATCGTGGAACGGCAAGCGCGCGATCGATTATCGCAACGCGGCGGGCATTGCCCACGACCTCGGCACGGCAGTGAACATCCAGACCATGGTGTTCGGCAATCTGGGCGAGGATTCCGCCACCGGTGTGGTGACCACGCGCGACGTGACCACCGGCGTGCCGGAAATCGAGGGCGACTGGCTGATGAATGCGCAGGGCGAGGACGTGGTTGCCGGCACGCGCGCAACGCAGCGCATCGCCACGCTGGCCGAGGCGATGCCGCGCGTGTGGCGCGAGTTCACGCGCGCCTGCACCAGGCTCGAGCGGCACGCCAGCGATGTGCAGGATGTCGAGTTCACGGTCGAGCGCGGCAAGCTCTGGCTGCTGCAGACCCGCGATGCCAAGCGCACGGCGCAGGCGGCGGTGCGAATCGCCGTGGACCTCGCCAACGAGCGGCGTATCACCCGCGCCGAGGCGGTGCTGCGGGTGACACCCGAGCAGGTCGACTATTTCCTGCACCCGCAGTTTCCCGCGACCGTGCGCAAGGCGGCGCGGGCGAGCGGAGCACTGATCGCCAGCGGCCTCAATGTGTCGCCTGGCGCCGCGTCGGGCGTGCTCGCCTTCGACGCCGACACCGCCGAGCGCTGGGGCCGCGACGAAAAGAAGGCGGTCATCATGGTGCGGCCGGAGACCAAGCCGGACGATGTTCACGGCATGCTGGCCGCACGCGGCATTCTCACCTCGCGCGGTGGTCGTACCAGCCACGCGGCGCTGGTGGCGCGGCAGTTCGGCAAGCCGGCGGTGGTCGGCGTGACCACGCTGGACGTGGACCCGGTCGCGCGGCAGCTGACCGTCGGCGGTCGCGTACTTCGTGAAGGCGACGCGGTGTCCATCGACGGCACCACCGGCGAGGTGTTCGCCGGCAGCCTGGAAACGGTGGTGCCGGAATTCGACGACCCGGCGCTGCTGACGCTGCTGCGCTGGGCGGACGGTTTTCGCCGCCTTGGCGTCTGGGCCAACGCCGACTATCCGGTCGACGCGCAGCGCGCGCGCCGCTACGGCGCGCAGGGCATCGGCCTGGTGCGTACCGAGCATATGTTCTTCCAGACCGCACGGCTGCCGATCGTCCAGCGCATGATCCTGACGCAGGACGAAGCCGAGCGCGACGAGTGTCTCGCGCTGCTGTTGCCGATGCAGCGCGCGGATTTCACCGGCCTGTTCCAGGCGATGGATGGCACGCCGGTGACCATCCGGCTGATCGATCCGCCGCTGCACGAATTCCTCCCCAGTCACGACGATCTGCTGCGCGATGTGACCGAAATGGAGACGCGGCAGCGCGTCGCGGGCGCTGAACTCGCGGCCGGCGCGGATCCGCTGGGGCTCGCCGGAACGCTGGCGCAACGCCGCCGCCTGTTGGACGCGGTCGAGTTGATGCGCGAGTCGAACCCGATGCTCGGCCTGCGCGGCGTGCGTCTGGGCATCCACCTGCCGGCGCTGGTGCGCATGCAGGTGCGCGCAATCATCGAGGCGGCGTGCGCCTGCGCGCGCGACGGCATCAAGGTGAAGCCCAAGATCATGATTCCGCTGATCGCGCACAACAACGAACTCACCGTCGAGCGGGCAATACTCGAGGCGGAAGCGCGGGCGGTGATGAAGGAGCAGGGACGCCGCGTCGTTTACCAGTTCGGCACGATGATCGAGGTGCCGCGGGCCGCAATCACCGCCGGCGACATTGCGCAGCAGGCGGAGTTCTTTTCCTTCGGTACCAACGACCTTACGCAGACCACCTTCGGCATCTCGCGCGACGATGCGGAGACCGGCTTCCTGCAGGAATACCTCGCCCGGGGCATCCTGCCGGACAATCCCTTCGCCACGCTCGACCAGGCCGGCGTCGGCCAGTTGATGCGGGTGGCCGTGACCCTGGGCCGGGCCACGCGATCGAATCTCGAAATCGGAATTTGCGGTGAGCACGGCGGCGATCCAAGGTCGATCGACTTCTGCCATCGTATCGGGATCGATTACGTGAGCTGTTCGCCCTTCCGCGTGCCTGTCGCGCGTCTCGCGGCCGCGCATGCGGCGCTGCGCGAGAAGGCCGCGGAAGCTGTGCCGGCAAGCCGGCAGGGCGGGAGCGCGACGAGGCGGAAACGTGGCAAGGCAGTAGTTCAGTGAGGCCATGACGCAGTGAGGCCATGACGCGGTGAGTCGGAAACGCGGTTTCGCCGTGGCACGGTAAAGTTCTCGGGCAGCCTGCTCGGGGCTGCGGGCGTGACCGCGAGCGGTTGACCGCCGCAGGCGCAGCATCAATACTGCATGCGCAAGCGCTCGGCATCTTTTCGCGTCCGACCGCTTGCGTGCGCTGCCGCCCCGATGAATACGCTCCTTCGATACCGCACCTTCCTTGCCCTGCTGGCCGCGGTGGCACTGACCGTCATGCTCGCCGCCTGCAGCGCGCCGGTCCGCCCCGATCTCGCGCGCATGTACAGCGACGCGGTGGCGTCGCCCGACGACACGCCGTTGATCCTGATTCCAGGGCTGTTCGGTTCCAAGCTGCGGGACCGGACAACGGGCGTTGAAGTCTGGCCGGGCGATTGGAAGCGGGTGCTGTTCGACGACTACAGCGACCTGGAGCTCAAATTCGATCCGGTCACGCTGGCGGTGCGCAGCGACAATCTCGAGGCCTTCGACATCGCCGAGCAGGTGCTGGGCAAGGATTTCTACGGTCCCATCGTCGATACGCTGGTGCGCTTCGGCGGCTATGTGCGCGGGACCACGGGCGCTCCGGCGAAGAAGGGCGAGCGACGCTACTACATCTTCCCCTACGACTGGCGGCAGGACAACGTCGGCCAGGCCAGGGGACTCGACGCGCTGATCGAGGCGATCCGCAAGGATTACGGCAAGCCGGACCTGCGCGTGGACATCGTCGCGCACAGCATGGGCGGCGTGGTCGCTCGCTACTACCTGCGTTTCGGCCCGGTCGACGTCCTGGATGGCAATCCGTCGCTGATCACGCTCTACGGCACGCGACGCGTGCGCAAGCTGGTTCTGCTGGGAACACCCAACTTCGGTTCGGTATCCGCGCTGCACGCCTACCTGGTCGGCGAGGAGATCGGTTTCAAGCGCATGCGCCCGGAAGTGCTCGCCACCATGCCCAGCGGCTATCAGCTGTTTCCGCATCCGCTGGCGCCGTGGCTGATCGACGACTCGGCGCGGACGCTTCCCGACGACCTCTTCGACGCGGCGACGTGGCGGCGCTATCGCTGGAACGTCTACGATCCCGCCGTGCGGGCGCGCATCCGCGCCGAACGCGGCGCCGACGCCGAGGCGCATCTGGCCGCGCTGCAGAGATTCTTCGAGTTCCGGCTGGAGCGGGCGCGCCGGCTGAGCTGGATGTTGTCCACTCCGGAACCGGCGACGCCGATTCGCTATGTGCTGTTCGGCGGCGATTGCACGCTGACCCCGGCGCGCGTCGTGCTGCAGGACGAGGACGGCGTGCCGCGCGCGCGCCTCAAGCCGAATCAGGTGCGCGGCGGCATGTCCGCGGCACTGGAGCGGGTGATGCTCGAACCCGGCGACGGTCGCGTCACCAAGCCCTCTCTGCTGGCGCGCGAGACGCTCGATCCGACGGCGCCGCAGCACGAGGAGAGCTTCATTCCCATTGCCTACTTTTTTTTCCTGTGCGAGCAGCACGACCAGCTGACCAGCAACATCAATTTCCAGGACAACCTGCTCAACGTGCTGCTGACGCGCGACCTGCCGTGGGAGGAGTCGACCATGCCGGGCATGAAAGAGATGCCGGGTCCGGATTCAGGCGGAGTTCCGCCGGAGAAATAGGCACTGCAAAAATCGCATAGGCGGAGTCGATGCAACGCCGACGGTGCGGTCGATGGTCTCGTGGCGCGTCGTGTCGGCGCCGATTCATGGCCACCGCGCTGGCGAAATCGCCGGCCGATCAGGTCGCGGCAGGCGCTGCCAGGAATTGCGCCAATTTCACCATGCCCAGCGTATCGCGCGCGCAGTAGGTCAGCAGCGCCGCCTCGAGTTCGTCGCGTCGCGCCGTGGTGGTCCGCGGATCGATCATCTCGAAGTACACCGGCTCGACCATGTCGCCGCTTTGCACGTTGTCGAGATTCGCGTAGTCGAGCTCGGGCGCTATTGTCGGCAGCACACGCTTGATCGACCACGAGCCCTTCATCGCCGGATGGTAGTAGTGGTCGCGCGTGAACGGCCACAGGTCGAACAGACGTTCGGCCATGCCGCGCAGCGCGGGGGCGAGGTCGGGAAAGGCTTCGGCCGCCTGCAGCAGCACGCTGCGCTCGAAGCTGGCGTTGTAGACCATGATGGCGCCGACGTCGCCGATGCGCGCGACCAGGCTTTCGGCGAAGGCGCGCCGCGGGTCGTCGCCGGTGCTGTCCAGAAACGGCGGCAGTTGCGCGAGCGCGCCGTCGTCGTCCTGCCGGTGACACGACCATTGCATCGGAATTTTCTGATACGGGCGCGTGCCTTGCCACAGCGGCACAGCGGGACCGACGGTTTCGAAGTCGAGAAACCAACGCGGCCACGGCAGTTCGGCGAGCTTCGCGGCGGCTGCCGGGTCGAGTTCGGCGGTGCCGCGGGTGGTGACGCGCCAGATGCGCTGATGATCGTCGCGCGACAGGCGATTGATCGGCACGTCGCGCAGGTCGGCGAAGCCTTCGTCGCGCAACCGCTGCGCAAGTCTGGAACCGTGCGGCAGCAGGCTGACCGGATATTGCGCGGTCTCGGGCGCGCAGAATGCCAGGAATTCGCACTCGAAGGGATCGTTGCAGTGCGCGCCGACGGGAATTTCCGGCATCGGTCCGGCGAGATCGCGCTGCGCGGCGGCAAGCCACAGCGGAATCTGCTCCTGCAGCGGCAGCACCGCGTCGGTCATGTCCGCGTGCGCGAACAGGCCGCGGTAGTCGCCGTCGCCCGGATAGACGAATCGATTGTCGATGTGGGCGAGCTCGATGCGTTCGATATCGAGCCCCGCGCCGCGCGCCACCCAGGTCTGGATCGCGGCGTCGGTGACGTGATAGTTCTTTACCTTGGTGGAGGACTTCACCTCGATCATCCGGTAGCGCCGATCGCGGCGGATGAGGACGTCGGCGCGCACCAGGATGTCCTTGCAGCGCAGTGCCGGCTCGAACAGCGTGACGTCGCCTGGCTGCCCCAGCGCCGCGCGCGTCTCGTTCAGCGCGGCGGTGAGATCGTTGACGTGTTCGATCAGGCGGCCTTCGGGGTACAGGCGTTGCGCCACCGCGCCGACCAGGTTCCCCTGCGCCAGGCGGTTTTCGACCGCCTCGCCGCGCTGGGCGAGTTCGCGCCGGTAGGTTTGCAGCCACAGGCGCTTGGCGCATTGCCGGTAGGCGACCAGGCGGGACTTGGACAGGCGGGGGCGCGGCGGCATGGGGTGGCAAACGGGGCGGCAATCGGGACGGGGAAATGGGCGGCGAATGGGGCGGCGAACGGGACGACGAATGGGGCGGCGACCGGGGGAAGTCAGGACGTCGGGCAGCGAACCCCCGGTTGCCGCGATTCTGGCATAGGTGGGTGGCTTCCCGGCCGACGCAGGCGCCTTGTTCCAGATCAAGGCGTCATCCGGGTTTGTCGTTATAATGCGAATCATTCGCATTTGAAAACTTTTCCAAGGCTTCCTTTTCATGTCTCCCCTGATCGATCTCCTCCCCGGCGACGACGCCACGGTCATGGCCGTCAATGGTGACCTGCCGCTGCGGCAACGCCTGGCGGCGCTGGGCCTGCGCCCGGGACGGCCGCTGCGGCTGATTCGGCGGGGCGCGCTGGCGGGGCCGCTGCACCTGCGGCTGGGCACCACCGACATCATCCTGCGCCGCCACCACGCGCACGCCATCGTCGTGCAACGCTGACCGGCGGCCGCGATGAAGCGGGTCGCGCTGGTCGGCATGCCGAACACCGGCAAGTCGACTTTTTTCAACCGGGTGACCGGTGCGTCGGCGCGCGTCGGCAACTGGCCCGGCGTGACGGTCGACCTGTTCGCTTCGCGCGTGTTGCTGGGCGGCGCGATGGTGGAACTGGTCGACCTGCCCGGCATCTACGACCTCGACGGCACCGCGGACGACGAACGCGTCGTGCAGGGGTTCCTGGCCAACGCCGACCTCGATCTCATCACCATCATCACCGCTGCGCCGCAGATCGACCGGCAGCTGCCGTTGGTGCTGCGCCTGTCGGCGCTGGGCATTCCGGCGGTGCTGCTGCTCAACATGGCCGACGAGGCGCGACGACTGGGCATCCGCGTGGATGTCGCCGCGCTGGAGCGTGAACTCGGCATCCCCGTGGCGCTGATGTCGGCCAAGCGCGGCGATGGTCACGCGGCGGCCATGGCGCTGCTCGCACGTGGAGTGATGGCAGGCGACGGCGCCCGGCGCGCCGATCTGGCGGCCGCGCCGGACAACGAAATTCAGGACCGCGATGTGGCGCGGATCATGGCCGCCGCGGTCGACGTTCCGGCGCAGTTGCCACCGGGGGTCACCGATCGCGTGGACCGCGTGCTGCTGCATCCGCTGCTGGGCCTGCCGCTGTTCTTCGTGATGATGTTCGTGGTGTTCCAGGGCGTGTTCACGCTGGGCAAGCCGCTGCAGGATGGGCTGACCTGGCTGTTCGAGCTGACGCGAACGCAGGCGTTGAGTCCCGCGCTCGCCCCGCTGCCGGAAGTGGTGCGAGGTTTCCTGCTCGATGGCGTCTGGGCCGGCGTGTCGACGGTGGCCACGTTCGTGCCGCTGGTCGTGCTGTTCTTCCTGTTCATGGCGCTGGTCGAGGACACCGGCTACCTGTCGCGCGCGGCGTTCCTGACCGACGCGCTGATGGCGCGCCTGGGACTCGACGGCCGCAGCTTCGTCATGGTGCTGCTGGGCGTCGGCTGCAACGTGCCGGCGGCGATGGGCACGCGGATCATGCGCTCGCGGGCACTGCGCCTGCTGACCTTGCTGATCGTGCCGTTTTCGCTGTGTTCGGCGCGGCTGCAGGTGTTCGTGTTCCTCGCCGCCGCGTTGTTTGCGCCGGCGCAGGGCGCATGGGTGTTGTTTGCGCTCTATCTCGCCAGCTTCGCCGCGGCGATGCTGACCGCCCTGATTTTTCGCGGACGCTACCGCAACGACGAGCCCTTCGTGCTGGAATTGCCGCCGTACCGGTTGCCGACGCTGCGCCAGGTCGTGTTGCGCGCGTGGCACGAGGTGCGCCACTTCCTGCGCCGCGCCACGCGTTTCATCATCGCGGGCGTGGTGCTGGTGTGGCTGCTCACCAATCTGCCTGCGGGCGTGGCGCCGGGCGGCCCCGACACCTTCGCCGGCATGCTTGGTCGCCTGGCCGAACCTCTGCTGGCGCCGATCGGCATCGATGCGCAACTCACCGTCGCACTGATCTTCGGTTTTGTCGCCAAGGAAATCCTGATCGGTGCGTTTGCGGTCATCTTCGGCGCCGAAGGGCAGGCGCTGTCGACGGCGCTTGCCGCGCAAATCGACACGGTACAGGCGATCTCGTTCATGTTGTTCACGCTGATCTACACGCCCTGCCTGTCGATGATCGCCACGCTGCGCTCGGAGTCGCGCAGCACGCGCTTCACGCTGCTGTCGGTCGGCTGGTCGCTGCTGCTGGCGTGGCTGGTGAGCTTCGCCTTCTACCAGTCCGCACGCGCGTTGGGTTATTGACGAAGCCGGAACCACCGAACACGAGCACTGAAGTCCGTTTGAGCGGTTGTAGGCCGTTTTTTGTTGATCGAGGTCAAACTGCGCCGGAGCACGTGTAACCGACTGTTGCAGACGTGAACGGGCGACGCGCAGATGCGTTCAAATATGTACAGCCGCGATAAGCGCGGTTCGCCCCGAAGGAATCGGGGCCTTGCGATGAACGCAGAGGAGTCGATCATGAGGAAATTCTCACTTGCAGTTGGAACACTGGCCATTGCCGTCGGCGCGACGTTCGCACTTGCGCATCCGCCGGGAAATGGCTATGGCGCAGGCGCGGGTTGCGCCGCCGCTGGTGATGCCACGGCGACCACGGCTTGCCCGATGGCCGGTGGTGGTCCCGGTCAGGGCATGGGCTACGGACAGGGCATGGGTCCCGGAGCGGGCATGGGCTACGGTCACGGTGCCGGCATGGGTCCCGGACGGGGTGCCGGCTACGGTCGCGGGGGCGGCATGGGTCCGGGCGGTGGCCAGGCGCTCGCGTTGCTGACGCCGGAAGAGCGGACCGCGCATCGCGAGGCGATGCACAACCTGAAGTCGGTCGAGGAATGCACCGCCTATGTCGCGCAACAACGTGAACTGATCACCGAGCGCGCCAAGGAAAAGGGAGTGGCGGTGCCTTTCGGTCCGCGCGGCGACATGTGCGAACGGATGCAGGCGCACGGCATGTTCGGTTGACGGTCTGCTGCGGCTGAGCGGGTTCGCCGCGAAGAATGCGCGGGGGCGGTTCGCTGCCCCCGCCAGGACCGATACCGGCTGTTACGCCAGCGCGCAGAAAACCACGGCGTTGGGTCCGTAGCCTTCCGCGGTGTGACCGTGGTCCTTCACCATGCTGTCGCGAATGGCCGCGACGATCGTATAACGATGGTTCGAGTCCGTGCGCTGGTTCCAGGATCGCATCACCGGAATCGTTCCCGTGGGACAGG
>JAQBEY010000106.1:0-22111 GCA_032123655.1 Betaproteobacteria bacterium | reverse complement strand
ATGCGCCCCGCGACGCGATACGCACCGCCGCCTTCCGGCGTCACGATCACCATTTCGGCGGTGGCCGGGCTGATGCCGGTGAAGGCGAGGGTGGTCGCGCCATGGGTGACGAGCATGAGGTTACCCTTCGTCGGCGGCGCCGCCACCAATTTGCGGAAATCCGCGATCTGGCGCTCCCGGTTCTCCCCGTGGGTGAAGAGGTTGGCAAGCGTGGAATCCTGTTGCGCGTCGACATTGAACACGATCCGCGCGGTTTCAAGACACCGACACCACGGGCTCGATAGCACGCGCGCGACCGGCACGTCGTGCTGACGAATCAACGCGCCAAGACGTTGCGCGTCGCGGCGTCCCGCCTCCGAGAGATTGCGCTGTGTGTTGCACTCATCGAGCTTGAAGCCTGGCGGATCGCCGACACCAGGGTCGGTGAGCGCGTGGCGGATCAGCACGACCTGTCCGCCTTTTTTTAGCAGCGCCCAGAGCGCCTCCTCGGCCAACGCAGGCGAGGACAGTAACAGCAGGACAACCATGAATGCACGAATCATTCCGGCGAGGATAACGGAGTTGCGCAGGAATGCAATGGGCCATCCACGACCCGGGCACGAATCGCAATAGTTGTCCGTGACGCCACGTCGTGGCACTCTAAAGCCTCGCTTCTGTCGATCGATTGCCATGAATGATGACGAATCAGTGCCTGAAAATGCGGCAACGCCGCCTGCCGATGTATCGGCACCTGAGGCAACCCCGCGCCGGGAGTTCCTCAAAGCTTCAGCAGCTGCGGCCGGCGCCACGCTGTTGTCGTCCTGCCTCTCTGGCGGTGGCGTGGACGAAGTTGATGACGACATCGCCGGCGAGGACGATCCGGTCTCGCGCTTCGACAAGCTCGTGGTGCTGATGTTCGAGAACCGCTCGCTGGATAACCTGCTCGGCTATGTCTATCCCGCAGGAGGGCCGTTCAACGGCCTCTACAACGGCACCTATACGAATCCGGTGCCGTCGCAGATCAAGGATGGCCACACCAGCGTCGCCGCGCGTCCGAGTCCGGGCACCGAAGCCGACTTCCAGAACCCCAACCCGGACCCCGGCGAGGGCTACCCGCACATCAGCACCCAACTGTTCGGACTGGTCAGTCCCGAAACCAATCGCTACGAGACTTCGGCGATGATGAAGTCGCCGTACAACACGCCGCCCTCCGCCACGCTGCCGAACATGCTGGGCTTCGTCAACGACTACTGCAACAATTTCCGGGCGTCACAGGGCCACGATCCTACCTTTGAAGAGTACCGGGTGATCATGGACGCGTTCACCCCGGCCCAGCTGCCGGTGCTGTCAAAGCTCGCGCAGGAATTCGCCGTCTACGATGCGTGGTTCTGCGCGGTGCCGTCGCAGACCTACTGCAACCGCTCGTTCTTCAATGCGTCGTCGTCGTCGGGCTTTGTCCTCAATGCGCCGCACAAGAAGTGGCTCGAGACCAATTTCGCGACCACCATCTTCAATCGCCTGCAGGATGCCACGCCCAAGCGCAGCTGGATGATCTATTACGACGAGCTGCAGCTGTTCCCGCTGACCGCGCTCATCCACCTGCCGAAGCTGTTTCCCTACTGGAAGACCCACTTCGCCACGATGAAGCAGTTCTACGCCGACGTCGCCGCCGGAACGCTGCCGGACTATGCCTTCGTCGAGCCGCGGATGCTGTTCAACCACAACGACTTTCACCCGCCCGGACCGCTCATCGTCGACGGCGTGTCGATTCCCAGTCCGTCGGACGTGCGCGCCGGCGACCTGCTGCTGCATCAGGTCTACGACGCCATCCGCACCAGCAAGCCGAACGGGGCGACACCCAGCACCGCGAGCAACACCATGCTGCTGGTCACCTTCGACGAGCACGGCGGCTGCTACGATCACGTGGCGCCGCCCTCGGCGACGCCGCCGAACGAATTGCAGTTCCCGGGCGAGATGGATTTTCTCTTCGACCGTCTGGGTCTTCGGGTGCCGACCATCGCGATTTCCGCCTACACCAAGGCCAACACCGTGGTGAAGCGGCCGGTGCACCACGCCGCGGTCATCCGCACACTCTGCCGCAAGCACGGCTTGAAGTACCTGACCGAGCGCGATCGCCACGCGCCTGACCTGGGCGACGCCGTGAACCTCGAGCAGATGCGTGATCCATCGACATGGCCAGTGACGATGCCCCCACCGGTGTCGCTGGGCGCATTCAACCTGGATCCGTTGTCGCCCGAGCTCGCGCCGGTGCCGCTGAACGAACTCGAATTGCACATGGTGGCGCTGGCGCTGACCCATTTCACCGGCGTCGAGCAGTCCACCGATTCGGTTCCGAACACCATAGGCGAGGCGTACCTGCGGTTGAAGCCGCTGGTTGCGGGGGTCTTCGGAGGCAGTTGACCGCGCAACCGCTTTTGTATTGTTCTGATGATCCCTGACGCTGTCAGCCGACATCGAGAGGCCGCTCGCCCGCGCCCAGATGTTGGCTGATCTGCATGGCCAGTTTTCGCGCGTGTGGTTCCTGTGTCATCACGTCGCCGCCGACATCCATGAGGTGAACGTCCACGCCGCCGGTCGCGAGCCCCTGCCAGTCACGGCCTGGGTCGCTCGAATAGCGCACAGTCGTCTTGGACGAAAGGAAGAGGCCAAGGCGACCCGCGAATGGACTCGGCTGGTAGTTCCGGAACATCGTCGTATGCATTGTCACGAGCGGAAGAGTCGCCGTCGGAACCGAGATCGCCGCGGGACCAAGCGCGATTTCGCGCCAGTGGTCTCGAAGATATGGGGGTACCAATCGTGCCCGGCCACCCAGGTAACGCAATCGCTCGCGCCATGACAGTGGGTGCAGGCGCGTCGCGTAGTACTTGAGCCGCGGGATCAACCCGGCACGCGCTCCATGCAACGCATGCAATCGGCCTGCCGCCTCGCTCATCAAGTTGGGGAAATCGTAGGGAGTCACGGCGACAAGCGCGAGCAGGGCCACCGGGGCGTCCTTCGCCACGAGTTGCTGCGCCACCTCGAAGGCCACCACGCCGCCGAAGCACACACCTCCCAGGTGGTACGGTCCCATCGGCTGAAGGCGTTGGATCTCGTCGACGTAGCGCGCCGCCATCGCCTCGATGGTCGCCGGCGCGCTCTCGGGGTTCGACAGGAACGGACTTTGCAGCCCGTAGCACGGCTGGTCTTCGCCCAGATGCCGCGCGAGGGCCATATAGGGGGCGACGCTTCCGTGGTGGTCGTGAATGAAGAAGAGGGGCCGTTTCGTGCCGTTTGGCTGCATGGCCACAACGACGCTATCGGAGCCTGTCGCCAGTCCATCCCGGAGCGCCGCGGCCAGACCGGCAATCGTCGGCGTCGCGTAGACCATGACCGGCGATACGCGCTCACCGAGCCGTTGTTCCATCTCGAGCGCAATGCGGGCCGCAAGGAGCGAATCGCCGCCCAGCTCGACGAAGTCGTCGTGCATGCCTACTGGTCTGCGATTCAGTACCTCCTCCCAGATGGCGATCAGCGCAAGTTCGATCTCGTCCCGCGGTGGAGGCCTGCCGGCCCCGCAGGCCTTTGCGAATCGAGCCTCGACGGAATCCTCTGGCGCGGGGAGGGCGCGGCGATCCACTTTGCCGTTCTCGGTCACGGGCAGCGCATCAAGGAACACGAACGAACTCGGGATCATGACGTCGGGCAGCGTGGCCGCGAGCACCGCCCGCAGCGCGCTCGGCGTGGGCGCGACATCTCCACGGACGGCGACGTAGGCGACGAGCCGGGGCTCTCCTGGAACCGCCTCACGCACCAACACCGCTGCCTCGCGGATACCATCGATGCGCGCCAGCGCCGCCTCGACCTCGGCGGCGTCGACCCACTGGCCACGGACCTTCGGTTGCAGATCCTTCCGGCCCAGGAACTCTACGCAGCCGTCCGCGCGCAGCCGGCCAACGTCACCGCTCAAATAGAGGCGCACGCTCGGGTCGTTCGGATCGGACAGGAACTTCGCGCGGTTGAGTTCCGGTTGGAGCCAGTAGCCGACCGCCAGGTAGCGGCTTCTGACTGCGATCTCTCCCGCGCGCTCTCGGCCCGCGTCGTGCCCGTCCTCGTCGAGAATGACGATGTCCATGTCCGGCATGGGCTTGCCCACCGGGACGATCCCCTCCGGCATTGCCGTCCTTGCGTCGATCCGGTATTGGCAGGAGAGACCTGTCTCCGTCGCACCCAGTCCGATCGCGAGAATGCAGTCCCGTTCAAAGTGACGGCGGAATAGTGCGACGTCGCTTGGCAGCACCTGGTCCCCCTCGAGCCGCACGACGCGTACCGATGGAAAGCGCCGCCCGGTCTTTAGCAAGCTGCGGAAGAGCACCGGCACCGAGTGGTAGATCGTGATCTGCATCTCGTCGAGCCAAGCGGCGAGAGACGCGAACCCCTCGACGTGAAGGTCGAACGGACAGATCGCAGCGCCGTTCAGGAGGGCCGAGAAGAGACTCGAAACCGTGCCGCTGAACGTTGGCGACTGAACGAGCGTCAGGCGATCCGAGGGGGTTATGCGAAGAGCGTTCGTGTAGCGCATCACGTTGTGCAACACGTTCCGGTGGCTGTCGACGACACCCTTCGGTCGACCGGTGGAGCCCGAGGTGTAGAAAAGGTACGCGAGCTGCTCGGGCGAGGGGGGCAAGAAGCGGTTCCCGTCGTTTCCCTGCGGCGCGTCAGTGTCCACGTCATTGCCGCCGCCCGCGCCGTCTCCGACAAGCAGCACGGCGCGCTGGCCGTTCGCGAGGCGCGAGGCGAACGCGGCGTGCTTCGCCTCCGTGACCAGTAGGCGCGCGCCTGCATCGTCCAGCACTCCCGTGAGGCGGGCCTGCGGATGCCTGGGGTCGAGGGGCAGAAAGAATTTCCCCGCCTTGAGCACGGCGAGGATCGCGATCACCGCGTCGACGCCCTGATCGAGCAGGAGTGCCACCGGCTCCTCGCGACTCCCCAGGTGGTCGAGGATCGCGGCAGCGAGGCGATTCGTCGTGCGGTTCAACGCGTCGTAGGTGAGCGACCTCTCGCGCGTGACGACGGCAAGTGCTTCCGGCCGCTCCGCGACCTGCTGCTGAAACCGAGCCTGGATCGACTGCTCGATCGCCTCACGCCGGAACTCGCGGAACCCAGCGCGTCGGGGGTCTTCAGGACGACCTACGCCGTTTCCCGCGGTCACCATTTTGGAACCAAAGCCACGCGACACTTGAAAAGGACGGGCAGCAATTTGGGTGCTCAATGATGGAAGATCCAATCCGACGAGATGCCTGCCGAGGCAGACTATCACGGGCTGACGCGACCGGGCCGATGGCAGGGCGGGCAATCAGATGACCGACGTCATAGCCGAAGCGCACCGCATCGGACCCGGATGTAAAGGACGCTTGACATCAATCGTGGTCGCCCCTATGATGTAAAGCGTACTTTACATATTGACGGAGCAGCCATGAGTGAAAAAGCTAGAAATCTGCAGTACTACAAGGAGTTGATGGGGGCGTTGCTGCTGTACGCCATCGTACTCGTCGCAGCGCTGACCTTCGGCCAGCGCATGTCGCCGGGGCCCGCGCAGACAGCCCTGTACGTGAGCCCGATGCTGCCGTTCCTGCTGGCGGTATGGGCGATCGTGCGGCAGATCCGCCGCTCCGACGAGTTCATCCGCAAGACGACGCTCGAGCACATGGCGATCGCCGCCGCGGTCACGGCCGGCTGGACCTTCACCTACGGCTTTCTCGAGAACGCGGGTTATCCCCGGCTCAGCATGTTCACCGTGTGGCCGGTGATGGGGGCGGTGTGGGGAGTGCTCACGATCATCGCCAGCCTGCGCAACCGATGAACAACAGGATTCGCGAACTGCGCGGCGAGCGCGGTTGGAGCCAGGCCACGCTGGCCGACCTGCTCGACGTATCGCGACAGACGGTCAACGCGATCGAGACCGGCCGCTACGACCCCAGCCTGCCCCTGGCATTTGCGATCGCCAGGTTGTTCGAAACCAGTATCGAAGCCATTTTCCTGTCCGACAAGTAGTTCACCCAAAGGAGTTCTCATGAAAAGCATGAAGCGAGCCGCCGCCATTCTGGCCGCGGTGTGGATGAGTGTTGCCGGCAGCGTGATGGCCGCCGGTTCGGCGACGGTGTTCGACGTCGGCAGCCTGCATGTCGAACGCCGTGGCGAGCGTGGCTCGCCGGTGATCCTGATTCCCGGCCTCGCGAGCGGCGCCTGGGTGTGGAAGGACAGCATCGCGGCGTTGCAGGGCGAGCACCGCGTGTACGCCGTCACCTTGGCGGGTTTCGACGGCCGCCCGGCGGTAAAGGGCGATGCGCTGGCGCAGGCGGCGGCGTCACTGCAGGAGTTGATCGTCTCGCAGCGCCTCGATCGGCCGGTTCTGGTTGGCCACAGCCTGGGCGGCACGCTCGCGCTGCAATTTGCGACGACACACTCCGACCTGATCGCGGGCGTGGTCGCGGTCGATGGATTGCCGGTGTTTCCGACCACCGAAGCGGTGCCCGCGGCGCAACGCAAATTGCTCGCCGAACGAATCCACGCGCAATTCGCGGGCATCACCGCCGCCGACTTCGAGGCGCAACAGTTGCGCTTCATGCGGCAGGTCGGTGTAGTTGATGCAACGCAAGCCGAGGCAATCGCCAAACGCACGTCACGCAGCGATCCGCAGGCCGTCGCCGACTATGCCAGCGCCGTGATGGCGCTCGACCTGCGTCCGCAGTTGCCCGGGATCCGCGTGCCGGTCTTGGTGGTCGCCCCCTACCTTGCGAGCGACTACGCGGCGACGGGCATTTCGGAAAGCGCCAAGGGGTCGTACTACCGTTCGCTGCTTCCGGGTGTGTCGCAACTCGAGGTCGTGACGATTGCGCCGGCGCGTCACTTCGTGATGCTCGACCAGCCGCAGCCGTTCAATGATGTGTTGCGCAAGTTCATCAGTGCGCTGGCCGCCCGCTGAGGCAGCGCCTCGCGCGTGTGCACGGCGCCGGATCAGCGCGACGAAACCTGGGCCTGCCGCCGATCCCGACTGCCTGAACGCCGGACGGACGCTTGCGCGGCGTTGCCGTCGGGCCCACCGTTGACAGGCTCCGGATGTTCCCTCAACGTATGCCGGATCCAGGATACCCGAGGGACCATTGATGATGCAGCAGGCAGCCAAGGCGCAGCCGCAGGAGGTGGAAGGAAAGGCGATCGGCATCCGCGCCGCCCGTCATCTCGACCTTGTGTTCCGGAGTCTCAAGGTGCAGCACGGCGTCGAGTCGGCTGCGAACTACTTTCGCCTGATAACCGGGGAGGCACACCCGATGGGCAACCTGGCCATTGTGTGCGACCCGGACAATCTGGAGGTCACGCAGGCAGCTGTCGGCCCGTTGCTTTCCTGTGGTTTCCCGACGTTCCTGATCTACCCGTTGGGCGTCGGCGAAGCCTTGTCCCGATACGTGATGGCGGCAGGCTTCGTGAGCCAGGATGCAATGCCGGCCATGGCGGTGGATATCGAACGCATGCCGGCGACGGCAATGCCACCGGGCTACCGCTGTGTGCGAATCGGCGCCGGTGAGGATGGCCGCGCGTGGTCCGAGACGCTTGCCGTCGGCTACGGGCTTCCGCCGGGCCTTGCCCGTATTTTTTCGCCAGAAGCCCTTGGAGCCGACATGGCGGACGATGCCTCGGTTCAGTTTTTTGCGATTCTTCGTAACGGCCGGACCGTCGCCACCTCGATGCTGTACCTGGAAGATGGGCTGGCCGGCATCTACTGCGTGGCGACGCTGTCCGAAGAGCGCGGCAAGGGCCTTGGTGCCCACGCGACGGCCGAGCCACTGCGCTTGGCGCACCGGCAGGGCTATCGGGTCGGCGTCCTGCAATCTTCCCCCGCTGGTCATTCTGTTTATCGTGGCCTGGGCTTCGCGGACGTTTCCGCCTTGCCGATGTTCATGCGCATGCCTGCCGTCAGCGCCTGATGTCGGCTGACGTGCACTCTCCGCAGCCTGCGGACGACGGGCTTGTTGTTCTGCGCAACGCGCTCGCGCGGCGCATCGCCATCCGTACCGAAAGCCAGAACCCGGAGCGAGCGTCCGAGTTGCAGCGATATCTCGCCGACGAAATCGCGCCCACGCTCGAACGCATGGGCTTCACCACGCAACAGTGGGAGAACCCGGTCGCCGGGTGCCCGCCGCTGCTTTTCGGCGAACGCATCGAGGATCCGCAACTCACCACGGTGCTGATGTACGGTCACGGCGACGTGATCCTGGGTTACGACGAGCAGTGGACACAGGCTTCGTCGCCATGGGTGCTGGAGGAAAAGGGCAACCGCTGGTATGGCCGTGGCGCGGCCGACAACAAGGGACAGCACTCCATCAATCTCGCCGCGCTCGAGCAGCGGCTGGACAAGCGCGGCGCGCTGGGCTTCAACGTCAAGTGGCTATTCGAGATGGGCGAGGAGGTCGGCTCCCCCGGACTGCGCGCGACCTGCGAGCAGCGCAAGGCGCAACTTGCGGCCGACGTGTTCATTGCCAGCGATGGGCCGCGTCTTCGTTCTGACCGGCCGACGCTCTTTCTGGGCTCGCGCGGCTGTTTCAATTTCGTCCTGACCTGCGCGTTGCGTGACGGCGCGCAGCACTCCGGCAACTGGGGCGGGTTGCTGGCCAATCCGGGCACGCTGCTGGCGAACGCGATCGCCTCGATGGTCGACGCGCGCGGGCGGATTCTGGTCGACGCGCTGCGACCGCCGCCGATCCCGGAAAGCGTGCGGCGGACGCTCGCCACCATCGAACCCGGTGAGCCCAACGGCCCCACCATCGATGTCGATTGGGGCGAGCCCGGACTGACCCCGGCCGAACGCGTGTTCGGCTTCAATGCGCTTGAAGTGCTCGCCTTCGTCACCGGCAATCCGCAGAACCCGGTCAACGCGATTCCTGCGCGCGCCAGCGCAACGCTGCAAGTTCGCTTCGTTGTGGGCTGCGATCATGCGTCGTTCATCCCGGCAATTCGCCGCCATCTGGACGCGCATGGATTTGCGCGGATCGACGTGCAGCGCGATCGCGCCGAGGTCATGTCTGCCACGCGGCTCGACCCGGACAATTCCTGGGTACGCTGGGCGGCGCAAAGCATTGAGCGCACGACGGGTATCGCGCCGGCCATCCTGCCCAACCTCGGCGGCTCATTGCCCAACGACTGTTTTGCCGAAGTGCTGGGCCTGCCGACGCTATGGGTGCCGCACTCCTATCCCGCTTGCTCGCAGCATGCACCGGACGAACATCTGCTGTCCGACGTGGCGAGTGACGGGCTGCGCATCATGGCGGGGCTGTTCGAGGATCTGCCGACGGCGCGATCGAACTGACGCCGGTGCTCCACGCCAGGTCGTCGCGCTGCATTGATCCTGGCGATTGCTCGACCCTTCGCCGCTGGCGATCCGCCCGGTCCAGGCTGGAAAGCGCGACTGGCCCTGGCCTGAAACGATGGGAATCCGCCTCGCGGAGCTGTCCACCCTTCCGCTTTCCCCGACGCTCCGGACCCCGGTTCCCGCCGGTGCGTGGAGGGTGATCGCCGCCATGGTCGTACACTGGTGACTGTATGGGTCGCATCATCATCGTCTCGAATCGACTTCCGATCACCGTCAGGGTGACGGATTCCGATGTCTCCGTTGAGCGCAGCAGTGGAGGGCTGGCTACCGGACTGCAGTCCGTGCACGAGGCCTCGGAAGGAATCTGGATCGGGTGGCCGGGCATCCGCGGTGAGTTGAGTCGCGAGCGCGCCGCCGAGCTCGAGCCGCGCTACCGCGAACTCAGGGTCGTGCCGATTCCACTGTCCGCCGCCGAGGTGGAGGGTTTCTACGAGGGCTACTGCAACGGCCTGCTGTGGCCGTTGTTCCACTCGTTTCTCGGACAGATCCCGCTCGACGTCGTCGGCTGGCCGCTCTACCAGGCGATCAACGCGCGGTTCGCGGATGCCGTCGTCGCCAACCACCGCGAGGGCGATCTGGTCTGGGTCCACGACTATCAGTTGATGTTGCTGCCGCGCATGATCCGCGACCGGATCCCGAACGCGAGGATCGGATTCTTCCTCCACATACCGTTTCCTGCGTCCGACACCTTCCGGACTCTCCCGACGCGCAAGCCGCTGCTGGAGGGTCTCCTCGGCGCCGACCTGATCGGCTTTCATACTGCGTCGTACATGCGCAACTTCTCCTCGTCTGCGCTGCATGTCCTGGGCGCTGCGACGGATGTCGACCGGCTGCCCTGGGCCGGCCGGGCGACCTCGCTCGGCGTGTTCCCGATGGGCATCGATGCAAAGGGTTTCGCCGAACGGGCAGGGTCTCCCGAAGTAGGGACCCTGGTGGCCGAATTCCGCGGCCAGACCCGGGAAACGCTGCTGGTCGGCATCGATCGGCTCGACTACACCAAGGGAATCCCGCTGCGGCTCCTCTCGTTCGAACGGTTGCTCGAGAACCATCCCGAGCTGGTCGGAGCGATAAGGCTGGTGCAGGTGGCGGTGCCGTCGCGCACGAACGTCGACGCGTATGCCGAATTCCGCACGCAGGTCGACGCGCTGGTCGGACGCATCAACGGTCGGTTCGGCTCACCCCACTGGACGCCTGTCCACTACCTGTATCAAAGCCTCTCCGAGGCCCGCGTCGTCGCGCTCTACTGTGCCGCGGACGTCATGCTCGTCACACCGGTTCGCGATGGGATGAACCTGGTCGCCAAGGAATTCTGCGCGTCGCGGATCGATGACGGTGGCGTCCTGGTGTTGAGCGAGTTTGCGGGCGCGGCCTCCGAGCTTGGCGAGGCGATCCACGTGAACCCCTACGATGTCGACGACACCGCCCAGGCGATCTACCGGGCGATATTGCTGCCCGAAGACGATCGACGGGCGCGGATGAGTCTGCTCCGTGCTCGGGTGTTCTCCTACGACGTTCACCGCTGGGTCCAGAACTTCATCCACGCCCTCGAAGACGCGAGCTCGCAGCCCGATCACGTCGAGCTGACGTACACCCCGCGAGCGGAACTCGAGGGCCTGACGCAGACCATCCGGGCGGCGGCGTCGCTCGTCCTGCTCCTCGATTACGACGGAACCCTGGTGCCGATCGCGCCGGCGCCCGAGCTCGCCATGCCCGATCCGGCGCTCAAGGCACTGCTCGCTCGCCTTGCATCACGGACCGGGGTGCAGGTCCACCTGGTCAGTGGCCGGTCGAGGGACTCGCTCGGCGCGTGGCTGGGAGGATTGCCGGTCCATCTGCACGCCGAACACGGTTTCTGGTCCAGGGCGCCGCAAGCAGATTGGATCGGGCGCGAGACGATCTCCGATAGCTGGCGCAAGCCCGCACTTGAGATCCTGCGCGACTTCGCCGAGCGGACACCCGGCTCGCTGGTCGAGGAAAAGCGCAGCGGACTCGCCTGGCACTATCGCCTCTGCGATCCGGAGTTCGGCGTCGCCCAGGCGAACGAGTTGAAGGTGCATGTCTCCACCTTGCTGACCAACGCCCCGATCGAGCTGTTGTCGGGCAGCAAGGTAGTCGAGCTTCGGCCCCATGGCTCCAACAAGGGCCGAGTCGCCCTGGACATCGTCGCCGCCGCGCCCACTGGGGCGCTGCTGGCGGCGTTCGGGGACGATGTCACGGACGAAGACATGTTCGCTGCGCTCCCGAGCGACGCGCTGACATTTCATGTCGGCGCCGCGGCGAGCCACGCGAATTACCGCCTCGCGTCGGTGGACGATGTTCGCCGGATCCTCGACGACGTTGCCGGGCACTGAGGCAGGTCATCGCGAATTCCGCCGCGACGTCCGTTCCGTAGAGGTGTGGCAGGTGAGCACGACGCCGAGGGTCGTGCCGGGCGCTGATTTTGCTGGCACCGTGCCGGGAGGGCCGGTACTTTCAGCACCGGTTGGAATAAGTTCTTGTTTTTATGGTCGGGGTGAGAGGATTTGAACCTCCGGCCTCTACGTCCCGAACGTAGCGCTCTACCAGGCTAAGCTACACCCCGATTGGGTTCCCTTGACGGGACTGGTTCGCCGTTTCGCGGTCGCGGCGGGATGCAGGCGTGAAGTCTGCGGTCCGCGAGCCTTGCGCTTGGGCGTCCGGGTCATGATCAGCCGTTGGGCCGACTTGACCGCTAGTACGTCCGCTGCGCTGCGAAGACTGTCAATTCTAGCAGAGTTTTCCGGTAAATCGATTCGGGCAATCCGGTCAGGCAGTCGGCGGCCTGGCGCACTTCTTCGTCGGCGCAGGCGCGCGTGTAGGCGAGCGCATCGGTATGGGCGAGCGCCGCCGTTACCGGGGCAAAATCGGTGAGCCTGCCGCCGGCAATGGCCTGCCGGATGACGCCGGCGTCCGTCGCGCTTCCTGTTGCCAGCGCGCGAATGAGCGGCAAGGTCATCTTGCCCTCCGCCAGATCGTCTCCGAGGTTCTTGCCGATTGCCTGCGCGTCGCCGGAGTAGTCGAGCAGGTCGTCGACCAGTTGAAACGCGGTGCCCAGATGCATGCCGTAGCGGGCGAGCGCGTCCTCGAGCGCCGGGCTGGCTTCACCGAGCACGGCACCAAGCCGTGCGGCGGCCTCGAACAGCCGGGCGGTTTTGCGTTTGATAACGTCGATGTAGGCGGTCTCGGTCAGGTCGGCGTCGCCGGCGTTCATGAGCTGCAATACCTCGCCCTCGGCGATTGCGTTGGTGGCGTCCGCCAGGATTTCCAGCACGCGCAGGCGCGAGACGCCGACCATCATCTGGAACGCCCGCGAATAGAGAAAGTCGCCTACGAGCACGGAGGCCGCGTTGCCGAAGGCCGCGTTGGCCGTGGCATGGCCACGACGCAGTTCCGACTCGTCGACGACATCGTCGTGCAGGAGAGTGGCGGTGTGAATCATTTCGATCACCGCCGCCAGCGTGTGCTGCTCGGGGCCGCGATGGCCGGTGGCGCCCGCGACCAGCAGCAGCAAAGCGGGTCGCAAACGCTTGCCGCCGCCGCTGACGATATGCTCCGCCACTTGCCGGATCAGGAACACGTTGGAGTCGAGCGCCCTGCGCAGCGCCTGATCGACCGCCCGCATGTCCTCGCCGATTACAGGCTCCAGAAAGGCAACGGTCACGTTCGGTTACCCGGGAGAGTGTATTTCATCGTCGATAGGGCTTGCTCGGGGCGCCTGATGGTCCGAAAAGCGCAACTATCAGGAACTGGCACTGCATATGACCGAGCGCGGGGGAGCAAGGGTTTTTCCCAAAAAACAGCATGGGCGCGATCTCCGGGCGCATTCTACCCGATCGCAGAAGATGCCCGCCGTCAGATGCCTGTTCCGGAACCCTGGCAGCCAGGGGGCGGCAGGGCAATGACGGGGGCTTTGACAGCCAGCGCGGTTCGGCCTTATAATTCAAGGCTTTTCCGCATTCCCCGCAAGGGGTTCCCGGGCGCGGCGCTAGTCCGACGCGCCGGGTGCGACGAATCGCAGGAATGTTATTTGGTGGGCCGCGCCAGCGCGGCTGCAACAGTGAAGCCAATTTCAACGGAGTCTCTCATGTACGCGGTCATAAAAACCGGCGGCAAGCAATACAAGGTTGCCCCCGGCGAAAAACTCAAAGTAGAACTGATACCGGCGGATGTGGGCGCGAGTGTAATTCTCGACCAGGTCTTGATGGTCGCTGAAGGCGAAAGCGTCCGTCTGGGTCAGCCCACCGTCACGGGCGCGACGGTTACGGCTACCGTCGTCTCGCACGGACGCGGCGATAAGATCAAGATCTTCAAGATGCGCCGGCGCAAGCACTACCAGAAGCACCAGGGCCATCGGCAGAATTACACCGAGCTCAAGATCGACGCGATCGTCGGCTAACCGAGGACGAGAACACCATGGCACACAAAAAAGCAGGCGGCAGTTCGCGCAACGGGCGTGACTCGCAAGCCAAACGACTGGGCACCAAGGTCTACGGCGGCGAAGTGATCCGCGCCGGTGGCATCATTGTTCGCCAGCGCGGAACGCCGATCCACCCGGGAATCAATGTCGGGATCGGCAAGGATCACACGCTGTTCGCGCTGGTCGATGGGCACGTGAAATACACGACCAAGGGTCCGAAGCAGAACAAATTCGCCAACGTTGTTGCGTACGAGGCGAAAGCCGCCTGAATCGCGCTGTCGACCCGACGAAGAAAAAAAACCCGGCCTGCGCCGGGCTTTTTTTCGCCCGCCGTTGCCCGAAGTGCTGTTGGCGAGGAACGTCAGGATGCCTGATCCGGGTCGGCGGCTGGAGGCGCGGATCGGCGGCGACCACGGCATCTACGGCGACCTTCGCGATGTCAGCGCCGTTCGATGAAGTACTGCATCCCGATCGCCAGCGCCAGGAAACCCGCCAGCGGAAACGCCGCGGAGAACAGCGGCGACCAGTCGTTGAGCACGCCCAGGTAAGCGAAGAGGCGCCCAATCAGCCAGAAGGCGAGGCCGAGCATCGTCCCGGCGAAGATGCGGAATCCGACACCTCCCTGGCGCCGCTGGAATTGCGCGAAAGGCAGCGCGAGCACCATCATCACCAGGACGGCGACCGGGTAGAGAATCTTCGCCCAGAAGGCGATTTCGAAGCGTGAAGTCTTTTGGACGTTTTCGTCCAGTACGCGGATATTGTCGTAGAGCGTAGCCAGTGCGAGGCGTTCCGGCGCCACCTGATAGACGGTGAGGATCGACGGCTGGAGCACCGACCGCCATATCCATTTCGGTTGCGTCGATACGCGCGCCGAATCGCCGGAAATTTCCGTGACCTTGACCTTTTCGAGGTTCCAGCGACCGTCGCCGGCGAAGGTTCCCGACTCCGCGCTGCGCACGGTGGTAAGCCGCAGGTCGCGATCGAATTCGTAGATGCGCACACCCACGAGCGTCATGTCGGCGAGCACCGTTCTGATGTTGACGAACGTGTAGTCTTGCTTGAACCAGAAGCCGGACTCGAATTGCTGGGCCACCACGCCCGTGGCGTCACCCATCGCCGCGGCGCGGATGTTCTGGGCGAGGCGCTCCGCCGGCGGCGCCACGTATTCGCCGGCCAGAAAGGTCGCCAGCGAGAGCGGGATGCCGACGCGGATCACCGCCCAGCCCAGCTGAATGATGGAGGCGCCCGAAGCGCGCATCACCGTGAACTCGGAATTCGCCACCAGTTGCGAGACGGAAAACAAGGTGCCGATCAGAGCGGCCACCGGGAATAGTTCATAGACGCGTGACGGCACGTGCAGCGCCACGAACAACAACGCCTTGGTCAGTGTGTAATTCCCGCGGCCGACATCGCGCATCTCGTTGATGAGATCGAAGAACGTGAACAGGCCGAGCAGCGCAACGAACAGCAGCAACGTCGACAACATCACATCGCGCCCTACGTACCGGGTAAGCGTGCGCATGCGTCAGCCCGGGTTGGCGACGGGGCGCGGCGTTCGGCCGAACAGCCCGGAAATCGACAGCTGGTGTCGAAAGAGCAGGGCGACGACGGCCAGCGCGACCGCATGCGGCAGCAATAGCCCGAGCCACAGTTCGAGCTTGCCCTGGGCGATCAGGCTTTGCACGATGTTGATGCAGTTGGTGTAGAGCATGTAGAGAAAGGCCGCCGCGAACAGGTTGATCGAACGGCCCATACGCGGGTTGACGTGGGAAAGCGGAATCGCCAGCAGCGTCAAGACGACGGCAAGTATCGGTACCGACAGGCGCCAGAAAAGCTCGGCGCGTTCGGAGTTTCCCTTCGAAAGCAGCAGCAAGGGCAGCGGAATCGCCCGGGTGGAGGTCGGCAACGCGCGCGCTTCGGCCGGTTCAATGCGGCGGCCCAGACGATTGAATTCGATGATGCGGAAGTCTGCGGCGCCCGCCTTGCCCTCGTATCGGCGACCGTCCTCCAGCACGACGAAACGGTCGCCGTTCGGCTCCTCGGCCAGATGCCCGACACGGGCGACGGTGGTCGCGTCGCTATCCGCGTCGATCGAGTGCAGGAAGACGTTGCGGATGCGGCCGTCGATCGGATTGATGCTCTCGATGTAGACGACGAGGCCGGCTCGGCCAAACTCGCGGAACAGGCCCGGTGAAAGTACCGTCAATTCGTCGCGGGACTCCAATTGCCGTTCGTACTCGATCTTGCGCTGCTCCGCCCAAGGCGACAGGAACAGGGACAAAAGCACGATTGCAACCAGAAAGGGGGCGGCGAACAGCAGAATGGGCCGGAGGCAGGCGGTGAGCGACTGCCCGGAGGTGAACCAGACGACCATTTCGCTATCACGGTACCAACGCGACAGCGTCAGCAGCACGGTGAGGAAAAGTGCCACCGACAGCAGGATGTTGAGGTAAAACATCGCGTTGAAGCCGATCAGCGCCAGTACGCCGTCGGGCGCGACGGCGCCACCCGCCGCCCGGGCCAGGATGCGGATCACCGACTGGGTAAAGAGAATGGCCAGCAGCACCACGAACAGGCCAATAGCCGTGGCAGTGAGCTCGCGGATCAGACTTCGGCGAAAAATCATGACGGAGGGAAAAGTTTTGACTTTTTCCGGGACTTTTGCCGATAATGCCCGGCAGCACGCGTAACGGCAACAAAAGACCGGAACGGGAGACGAGGGATCGCAATGGAATTTAACATAAAAAGCGGCAGCCCCGAAAAGCAGCGCAGCGCCTGTGTCGTCGTTGGAGTTTTCGACAATCGCAAGCTTTCGCTGTCTGCCGAACTGGTCGATCGCGCGAGCAACGGCTACATCAGCGAAATCATCCGTCGTGGCGACATGGAGGGCAAGCTTGGCGCCACGCTGCTGCTGCACAACGTGCGCGGCACGCTCGCCGACCGCGTGTTGCTCGTTGGTCTGGGCAAGGAGCGCGATTTTCGGGATCGGGAATTCCGCTCGGCGATCCGCGCTTCGGTGAAGCTGCTGAACGAGACCGGCTCCTACGAGGCGGTCGTGTATCTGACCGAAGAAAAGGTCAAGCGCCGCGAGGTCGCCTGGCGCGTCGAGCACGCCGTGATCGTCGCCATGGAGTCGGTCTACCGGTTCGAGCAGCTTAAGAGCCAACCCACCGAAGTGCGCCGGCCTCTGCGCAAGCTCACGCTGTCGGTGCCACAAAGATCCGACCTGACTTCGGGTGAGAAATCGGCGGCGCGCGGTCTCGCTATTTCCCGCGGTATGGAGTTGGCGCGCGACCTGGGCAATCTGCCCGGCAACATTTGCACACCGATCTACCTCGCGGACCGCGCGCGCCAGATGGCCGTCGAATTTCCCGACCTGACGGTCAAGGTGCTGGATCGGGCAGAGTGCGAGGAACTGGGCATGGGCTCGTTCCTGTCGGTGACCAATGGCAGTGACCAGCCGCCGCGGTTCATCGTGTTCGAATACATGCAATCTGCGCGCAAGCAGGCCAGGCCCTGCGTGCTGATCGGCAAGGGCATTACCTTCGATACGGGCGGTATTTCACTCAAGCCCGGGCTGGACATGGACCAGATGAAATACGACATGTGCGGCGCCGCGGCAGTGTTCGGCACGCTGCGCGCGATCGCCGAACTCAAAGCGCCGGTCAACGTTGTCGGCCTCGTCGTGGCTTGCGAAAACATGCCCTCGGGACGCGCGACCAAACCGGGAGACGTCGTGACCAGCATGTCGGGGCAGACGATCGAAGTCCTCAACACCGATGCCGAGGGACGGCTGGTGCTGGCCGACGCGCTCACCTATGCCGAACGCTACGAACCCGAGGCTGTCGTCGACATCGCTACGCTCACCGGGGCGATGGTGATCACGCTCGGTCATGTCGCAACCGGGCTATTCAGCAACAACGAAACACTGGCCAGGGCGTTGCTTGCGGCGGGCGACGACGCTTTCGACCGTGCCTGGCAGCTCCCATTGTGGGAGGATTATCAGGACGGGTTATCGTCCAATTTCGCCGATTTCGCGAATATCGCGGGTCGAGCGGGAGGCAGCATCACGGCCGCGTGTTTTCTGTCCCGTTTTGCCAAGAAGTTCGACTGGGCGCATCTGGACATCGCCGGCACCGCGTGGAAGGATGGCAAGGACAAGGGCGCGACCGGGCGGCCGGTTCCGCTGCTGGCGACCTGGCTGCTCGCGCAGGAGTCCCCGCCGGCGTGACGCCGTTCGACGTATGACCACCATCGACTTCTACACTCACGTTGACGATCGCCTCTCGGTTGTCGCAAGACTGGTGGCGAAGGCGGTCAAGGCGCACGGCAGCGTCAGGGTACTGACGCCGGACGCAGAGACGACTGCGGCGCTGGATCGCCAGTTGTGGGTCGTGCCGCCAACCGGCTTCCTGCCGCATTGCCGTATCGACAGCGCGCTTGCCGCGGAAACCCCCGTCTGGATCGACCATCGTCTTGATCATTCCGGTCCCTGCGCCGTTCTGGTGAATCTGTGCGTCGAGCCGCCCCCGTTCTTCAGTCGCTTCGAACGGCTGGCCGAGATCGTGGGGACCGACGACGCGGAAGCTGGGCGGGAGCGGTATCGTTTCTACCGCGAACGTGGTTACGAATTGCGTGCACACAACCTTGCGGTGCGAGGCTAGCCATGCCCACCGCGCGTGAATTGCTGGAACAGGCCGACGCGCTGATGCGGCGCAATCGATTACCGGAAGTCGACGACATTCCGGTGCTCACCGACGCCGTCACCGCGGTTCCCGAGGCGCTGCTGCGCAGTCCCGTACCGCCGGAGGGAATCCCGACGCTGGTCGATGTGGTTGCGCCGGATGCGATGCCGGAGGCGGAGACCGCTGTCGAGTCATTCGAGGGCGGCGAAGTCGACGAAGGCGAACCTTCGGATTGGCTTGATTTCAAGGGGGAACAGCATTCGGTGATCGGTGATGTGCCCGATTCGATCGCCGTAATACCACCGGTAGAGATCCGCAAGACGATCGATCCGGCGCTCTTGGAGTCTGCGGAGCACGAGGAGATCGACCTTGCTCCAGCGTCGGACAACCGCGTTGATGCGGATCGGGGCCAGATCGACACTCCAGAGGCAGCTTCCGAAGAAAAGGCAATCGAAGAAGCGGTCGAAGACGCGCAATTCGAAGAACCGCTGGTCGAGGCGCGGGCCGCCGAAGAAGAAACAGTCGAGGAAACGCAAGTCGAAGAGCCGCATGTCGACGCGCAGGTTGCCGACGATGAAACGGTGGAAGACGCGCAATTCGAAGAACCGCTGGTCGAGGCGCGGGCGACCGAAGAAGAGACAGTCGAAGACACGCAAGTAGAAGAACCGCTGGTCGAGGCGCAGGACGTTGAAGAAGAAACAGTAGAGGACACGCCAGTCGAAGAGCCACTGGTAGAGGCGTCAGCCGCGAAAGATGAGGCGGCCGAGGAAGCATTTGCCGACGAGCCCGCAATCGAGGCGTGGACCGCTGAAGATGAGGCAATCGAGGAATTGCGGTCCGATGCATCGTGGGTCGAGCCGCCGGCTTCCGCAGAGGTGATCGAAGCAGCGGCATCTGTAGAGTCTCTGGATGAGGCGCAGGACACGGAGGAGGACGCGAATGAGGAAACGCCTCCGGTAGATCGGGCCACGCTTCCGGACAGCGAGTCGTCGCCGGAAAAAGCCCCGATTGAACTTCCGGCAGCGGCGGATATTCTAATTGTGGCGTCGCCGCCGGTCGTCGCCTCGATGATGGCGCCGCAAATGCCTGCGTCGGTGCCGACGGCATCTGATGCCGCATCGGCCGCCGCATCCGCCGCCGCGGAGATCGCCAGTCGCGACGATGCGGCCAAATGGGAAGGCATCGCCGAGGAAATCCGCATCCAGGTTCTGCAGCGGATCGACCTGTTTACCGACACCGGACTGCGCGAACAACTGGGAATTCGCCTGAAGCCGATCGTCGATCGCGCCAGCGCCGATCTGGTCGCGACGATCAACGAGCACGTCGGCGAACTCCTGCGTTCCTACGTTGCCGAGGCGATCGAGCGCGAGATCGAGCGTTGGCGCCGTGACCATTAGCGGCTGAACGCGCCCCCGCGCCGCTGCACCTGGGCGCCAGGAGAGGTGAGGTTGGGTAGCGCGAGGCGGGGTGGCCCGCAGTTGACGTTGCCGGCGCCCTTCATGCTAGACTGATTCCATGCAGTCGCATTCCAAATTTGCCGTTCCGACCCGTTCGCGCAGCGACGCGTACGTGTTCTATTTTTTCTGGACCTGGGTTCCAGAGGGCCGCACGCGACCGTAGACATCCAGCAACGTAACAAGGGATTCCACGAACCGGGCGGCCAGCAAAGGCCGCCCGGTTTTTTTCCGGGTTCGTTTTTTGAAGGAACATTGCCATGATCATCGTCATGCAGCCGGACGCCGACACTGCCGAGATAGCCGCCGTCGAGGCGAGAATCGTCGCCGAAGGCCTCGCCGTGCACATCTCGCGCGGCACCGAGCGCACCCTGATCGGCGCGGTCGGCGACGAACGCCGGCTCTCGCCGGCCATGTTCGAGAGCCTCGCCGGCGTGGAACGCGCGCTGCACATCGTCAAGCCCTACAAGCTGGTCGCGCGCGAGTGGCATCGGACCAGCACCATCGTCCAGGTATGCGGCATTCCCCTTGGCGGCCCGGCGGTGCAGGTCATTGCCGGACCCTGCTCGGTGGAGACGCCGGAACAGATGCGCGCTGCCGCGGCCGCAGTCGCGCAGGGCGGCGCGAGATTGATGCGTGGAGGGGCGTTCAAGCCGCGCACCAGCCCCTATGCGTTCCAGGGTGCGGGCGTCGAGGGCCTGCGCATGCTCCGCGATGCCGCCCAACCGCACGGCCTGCCGATCGTCACCGAACTCATGGACGTGCGCATGCTCGATACCTTCCTGCGCGAAGGTGTCGACGTCATCCAGATAGGCACGCGCAATATGCAGAATTTCGACCTGCTGAAGGAGGTCGGGCGGGTCGACGTGCCGGTGATCCTCAAGCGCGGCATGAGCGCGACCATCGCCGAATGGCTGATGGCGGCCGAGTACATCGCCGCCGGCGGCAATCACCGCATCGTGCTGTGCGAGCGCGGCATCCGCACCTTCGAGACGGCCTACCGCAACGTACTGGACGTCACCGCCATTGCCGTCGCCAAGCGCGAAACGCACCTGCCGGTGATCGTCGATCCGTCGCATGCCGGTGGCAAGGCGTGGATGGTGTCGCCGCTGGCCTGTGCGGCGGTTGCGGCGGGTGCAGATGCCTTGCTGGTCGAGGTGCATCCGGTGCCGCAGGAGGCATGGTGCGACGCCGATCAGGCGCTGACGCCCGCTGAATTTTCCACGCTGATGAACCGGATAGGTGCTGTCGCGGAGGCGGTCGGGCGCAGGCTCGATCGATGGGCTGCACCGCCGGCGGGGCAGGTGCAGACAAGAACAGAGGAGGTGCGCTCGCCAGTGCCGCTTGTCTGAAACGCAGGCGATCGTCGGTCCCGGTTGCGTGACGACGGCTACGCGTCGAAAGTCCCACGCGCGAATCCCCTACAATGCGATGAATATTCTTGCCGGCGGTGGTCAGGCTGGCGGGAGCTCCGAAGCCTTGATCTTCGACCGCGGGAAATTGGATGAGCACGCCGGCAGCGCAACCAGTCACCTTCCCAGTCACTTTCCATGCGAACCGCGTTGAAAATCCGCTGGCGACCCGTTTGCGCGGCGCGGTTGCCGGCGAAGTGCTGTTCGACGCGGCGTCGCGCGGACGTTATGCCACCGATGCGTCGATCTATCAGGTCGAACCGGTGGGCGTGCTGGTGCCAAAATCCGGCGAGGACGTGGTCGCGGCGCTCGATCTCTGCCGCGAATTGCGGGTCCCGCTGCTGCCGCGCGGTGCCGGCAGTTCGCAGTGCGGCCAGACCGTCGGTGCCGCGCTGGTCGTCGACTACAGCAAGCACCTGAACCGCCTCGTCGCCTTCGACCGTGCGGCGATGACCGCCACCGTCGAGCCGGGCATGGTGCTCGACGACCTCAATGCGCAATTGAAACCGCATGGGCTGTGGTTTCCCGTGGACGTCAGCACTTCCGCGCAGGCCACGCTGGGCGGCATGGCCGGCAACAATTCCTGTGGCTCGCGCTCGATCGCCTTCGGCATCATGGTGCACCACGTGGTCGCCATCGACGCCATTCTGGCCGATGGCACGCAGGCTCGCTTCGGCCCCGATCGCGATATGGGCGGGGTGACGCCAGGTGTGAGCGCGCTG
>JAQBEY010000105.1:0-36455 GCA_032123655.1 Betaproteobacteria bacterium | reverse complement strand
CGAAGCCCGTGGAACGAAATCGCCTGGGCAAGCACGAGGCCTCCCGCGGCCAGCAACAACAGCGCCAGGAACAGCGCGATGAACCCGTTCATTGTCCCGATCGGACGCTCGTCGTGTGCCGGGCCTGGTGGTCTTGTGATGCGTTCCATCGTCGTCTCCTGAAGGTGGAATCGCGCCGCGCGCTGCGCCGGCGTCATTCCGTATCAAAATGATATCATTTATATATCGATGGGTGTCAATGACCGTTCGTCTGACCAGTGGGAAGAAACGGACATAGAAAATACGGTGTAATAACCGTAAGTTATTACATTGTCTTAATACAACACATTAATAACGGGGGGCCAGGTTTGACCGTGGAAGGTCAAACCAATGCCGGGTCCGGGCCGGGTGGCCACCCGGTCAGGGGGCACGGGCGGCGGCTGGGAGCTGTCCTTGAATGGACCGCGAGCCGGCGCGGTTCGCTATTTCTCCGGCTCGAATTTCAACGCGACCGAATTCATGCAGTAGCGCTGGCCGGTGGGCTCGGGCCCGTCCGGGAAAACGTGGCCCAGATGCGCGTCGCAGGCGGCGCACACGACCTCGGTGCGGCGCGAGAACAACGAAACGTCGTCCTGTTCCCGTACCGCTTCGCCGCCGGCCGGCTGCCAGAAAGACGGCCAGCCGGTGCCGGAGTCGAATTTGGTGGCGGACTCGAACAGGGTGGCCCCGCAACACACGCATTGATACATGCCGTTGTGGTGGTTATCCCAGTGTTCGCCCGAAAACGCGCGCTCGGTACCCTTGCGCCGAGTGACGTGGTACTGCTCGCGGCTGAGCTGCGCCTTCCATTCGGCATCGGACTTCTGCACTTTGTCGGCCATGATTGCGCTCCTGACGTTTGGTAGCCGGCGGGACCCGGAATAGCCGCGCCGCCGGTACGCTATAGTGTCATCTTCCCTGCTGTCCTTACAGCCGCGCCCCTTCGTTGTCCGTGGATTCCGACCCGCCCGAATCATTGCGCCGCGACGTGCGCGTCATTGGCCTTGTGGGCTCGGCGCACGCACTTTCGCATTTCTTCCAGCTGGCGCTGCCGCCGCTGTTTCCGCTGTTGCGCGCGGAGTTCGATGTGTCCTGGACGGTGCTCGGCATGCTCGTCGGCGTATTTTACGCGGCCAGCGGCGTCACCCAGTTCGTTGCCGGTTTCCTGGTCGATCGAATCGGCGCGCGCCCGATCCTGCTCAGCGGTCTGGCGCTGCTGGCGGCAGGAACGATGGCCGCGTCGCTCGCACCGGGACCCTACTGGTTGTTTCCCATCGCCGCGCTCATGGGGATCGGCAACGGCGTGTTCCACCCGGCCGACTTCGCGATCCTCAATGCCAGCGTGGCACCAGGCCGGCTGGGCTACGCCTACTCGATGCACGGCATCGGCGGCAACCTGGGCTATGCAGCGGCGCCGATCGTCAGTTACGCACTGGCGGTGGCCTTCGATTGGCGGATCGCGCTCGCCAGCATGGGCGCAGCCGGACTGGTTGCGCTGGCACTGCTCGCGTCGCAGCGCGAATACCTCGAATCGAACCGTGCGCCGGACGCACACCTGCACACCCTGAAGGGCAGCCTCGGGATGTTTGCGGAACCCGCGATCGCGCTGTGCTTCCTGTACTTCGTTGTGCAAACCACGGCGTCGGTCGGCCTGCAGACCTTCCTGCCTTCGGCGCTGAATGCGGGCCTGGATGTTTCCCTGGTTCTGGCGGCCTCCGCGTTCACCGCATACCTGCTGGGGGGCAGCGGTGGCATCCTCACCGGAGGCTTTCTCGCCGCCCGCACCGATCGCCACGACCGCGTGGCGGCCACCGGGCTGCTGACCGCGGCGATTTTGCTGCTGCCGGTTGCGCTTGGCGCCGTCGCGCATGTGCTGATCGTACCGCTGTTCGCGCTGATTGGATTCGTGCTGGGCACCACCGGGCCGTCGCGCGATCTCATTGTTCGCAACGCAACACCCAAAGGCGCCGCCGGCCGTGTCTATGGCTTCGTGTACTCGGGTCTCGACCTGGGAGCGATGATCGGCCCCGTGTGGTTCGGGCTGATGCTCGACCACGGGCAAGGCCGTGAAATGTTCTTTGTCGTCGCGGCGCTGCTGGTGGTGGCGGTGCTGACGGTCATTCGCGTGCGACGAGCCATCGTCCCCGCTTAACGCAACAATCACAGCAAAGGATTCACATGGATCTGGGCATCGCAGGGCGGCGCGCGTTGGTTTGCGCCGCAAGCAAAGGACTGGGACGGGGCTGCGCCGAGGCGCTTTCGCACGCAGGCGTTGAAGTTACCATCGTGGCGCGTACCGCCGCCGACGTCGAGCGCACCGCGGTTGAAATCGGCGCGGCATCCGGGTATCCGGTTGCCTGGGTCGCCTGCGACATCACTACGCCGGAGGGCCGCGCCGCGGCGCTGGCCGCGTGTCCGGCGCCGGACATCCTGGTCAACAACGCCGGTGGTCCGCCGCCCGGGGACTTTCGCGACTGGGATCGCGACGTTTGGCTGCGCGCGCTGGACGCGAACATGCTCACGCCGATCGAACTCATGCGCGCCACCGTCGACCAGATGATCGCGCGCAAGTTCGGCCGCATCGTCAATATCACCTCCGGCGCGGTGAAGGCGCCCATCGATGTCCTTGGCCTGTCCAATGGCGCGCGCAGTGGCCTGACCGGTTTCGTCGCCGGCCTGGCGCGCAAGGTGGCGCGCAACGGCGTGACCATCAACAACATGCTGCCGGGTTTCTTCGACACCGATCGCTTTCGCACCACGATGACTGCGCGCGCCAAGGCGGCCGGAATCGATGTCGACAAGGCGATCGCCGCGGCGCGCGAGGCGGTACCGGCCGGGCGGGTCGGCGTGGCCGCGGAATTTGGCGCGACCTGCGCGTTCCTGTGCAGCACGCATGCGTCCTTCATCGTCGGCCAGAACATCCTGATCGACGGTGGTGCCTATCCGGGAACGTTCTGATGCCGGTTGGCGTCGCGCCCCGGCGCTTCCCCTATCGGTACGAATCGGCATGATCGATCTCTACTACTGGACGACGCCGAACGGGCACAAGATCACCATCTTCCTCGAGGAGACCGGGCTGCCGTATGCGGTCAAGCCGATCAACATGTCCAGGGGCGAGCAATTCGGCAGGGACTTTCTGGCGATTTCGCCCAACAACCGGATTCCGGCGATCGTCGATCACGATCCGCCGGACGGCGAAGGCCCATTGTCGCTGTTCGAGTCCGGCGCCATCCTGCTCTACCTGGCCGGCAAGACCGGGCGTTTCTATCCCGCCGACCTGCGCGGCCGCTGCGAGAGCGCGCAGTGGCTGTTCTGGCAAATGGGCGGCCTCGGTCCCATGGCGGGACAGAATCATCACTTTGCGCACTATGCGGAGCAGAAGATTCCCTATGCCATCGACCGCTATGTCAGGGAAACCGGTCGCCTCTACAGTGTGCTCAACAAGCGACTCGCCGACCGCGAGTACGTTGCCGGGGACTATGGGATTGCCGACATGGCCTGCTACCCATGGATTATTCCGGTGCGCCAGGGGCAGGACATCGACGCCTTCGCCCACCTGAAACGCTGGCGCGACGCCATCCGCGCCCGGCCCGCGGTACAACGTGCCTATGCGTTGGCCAAATCGATCAACGTAACACCGGCGGTGGGCGACGCCGAGGCGCGGCGAATCCTGTTCGGGCAGGACCAGAACACGGTGCGCTGACGCGCGCGTCGCTCGCTAGTTCCCGGGCGCGCGGGTGAGGGGCACGAGGGGAATCGCCGTTGCCGCCGCGGGTTTGACGCCGGCCGCGGCGTCGACCGCAGTTTCCAGGGCGACATCGACGTCGAAGGCGATATCGCCCTCCGGCTCCGGCCGTCCAGTCGCACGAAGTGCGGCAAAATCCTGCAGTCGCCGATCGAGCAGGTGTGAAGGCTGGACGGTGCCGAGGGCGTGGAAAATGGAATCGATGCGGCCCGGGGATTTGTGTTCCCACTCGCGCAGCATCAACGTGATCTGCTTGCGTTGCAGGTGCTCCTGCGATCCGCACAGCGTGCAGGGAATGAGCGGAAACTGGCGCAGCTCGGCGAAGCGCGCGAGATCGCGCTCGCGCACATAGGCGAGCGGGCGGATCACCACGTGCTTGCCGTTGTCGGACACCAGTTTGGGCGGCATCGTCTTCAGCTTGCCGCCGAAGAAAAGATTGAGGAAAAAGGTCGCCATCAGGTCATCGGCATGGTGTCCGAGCGCGATCTTGGTCGCCTTGAGTTCTCCGGCAACCCGGTAGAGCACGCCGCGGCGCAGGCGCGAGCACAGCGAGCACATCGTTTCGCCCTCGGGGATCAGGCGCTTGACCACGCTGTAGGTGTCCTGCTCGGCGATATGGAATTCGACGCCCCGCCCGGTCAGGTAGCGCGGCAGCACCTCGGCAGGAAATCCCGGCTGCTTCTGGTCGAGGTTGACGGCGACGATGTCGAACGAGATCGGCGCACGCCGGCGCAACGCCAGCAGGATATCGAGCAGGCCGTAGCTGTCCTTGCCGCCGGACAGGCAGACCATCACGCGGTCGCCGGCCTCGATCATCGAAAAATCCGCGATCGCCTCGCCGGTTCGGCGCTCCACGCGCTTGACCAGTTTGCGCGCCTCGAGATCTTCACGCCGCGTATCGCGCGGCCGCCGCAGCGCCGCGTCGGCCGTTGCCGCGGGGGCCTGCGCGCCCGTCGGAGCGGCGTCGATGCGGGTCAGCTCGTCCATCGGGCTGATTTTACCCGCCGCAGGCGGTGTTAGCATTGCCTGAGGCTCTCAAGGCCTCGCCCGCAGCGCCTTATCCGGAACATTCCCATGTCGCCTCGCATATCCGCCGTGTTCGATTCCGGCGCCATCGAAGTGGTCGATGCCACGAACGTCGCCGACCTGCAGCTTGCGTTGCGGCCCGATTCGCATGCCGACTTCCGGCAGTGGTTCCACTTTCGCGTCACCGGGATTCGCGGGCAGGCGCTGCGGCTGCGTTTCGTCAACGCCGCGGCGGCCACCTATGTCGAGGGCTGGCGCGGCTACCAGGCATTGGCCACCTACGATCGGCTCGACTGGTTTCGCGTACCTACACGGTTCGACGGCGGGGAACTCATCATCGAGCACACCCCCGAGCGCGACAGCGTCTGGTACGCCTACTTCGAACCCTATTCCTGGGAACGACATCAGTCGCTTCTCGGCCGGGCCGACGCCTCGCCGCGCGCCCGGGTGAGAACACTGGGCGCCACCGTCGAAGGGCGTGACCTCGACCTCGTCACGGTGGGCACCCCGGGTGCCGGTCGCAAGCAAATCTGGGTGATTGCCCGCCAGCATCCCGGTGAGACGATGGCGGAGTGGTTTGTCGAAGGCATGCTCGAGCGCCTGGTCGATCCTGCCGACCCGGTGGCGAAGCGCCTGCTCGAACGGGCGGTGGTGCATCTCGTGCCCAACATGAATCCGGACGGCAGCGTTCGCGGGAATCTGCGCACCAACGCCGCAGGTGCCAACCTCAACCGGGAGTGGCTCTCACCCACCGCGGAACGCAGCCCCGAGGTCCTGCACGTGCGGGCGGCGATGCAGACGGGCGGCGTGGACGCGTTTCTCGATGTGCATGGCGACGAGGGCCTGCCCTACGTTTTTACCGACGGTAACGAACGCCTGTCGAACTACTCGTCACGAATGGAGGCACTGGAACGGGGGTTCGCCGCGGCGCTGTCAGGAGCGAATCCGGATTTTCAGACGGTGCACCGCTATCCGTCGAACAAATCGACCAAGGTGAACCTGACCATCGCGTCGAAATGGGTCGGTCACACCTACGGCGGGCTGGCGCTTACGCTTGAAATGCCGTTCAAGGACAACGCCGACCTGCCCGATGTCCGCTTCGGCTGGAGCGCCGCGCGCTCCCGGCGGCTCGGCGCGGACACGCTGACGGCGCTGTTGGCGATGCTTCCTTCGTTGTGACGTTGCGGCGCTCTGCTTTCTTCGGGAGAATCAGGCGTGCAGACGATACTCGTGGCCAATCCCAAGGGCGGTAGCGGTAAGACGACGCTCGCCACCAACCTGGCCGGCTGGCTTGCCGGCCGGAGGCAGCGTGTCGGCCTCATGGACCTGGATCCGCAACGCTCGGCCGGCGAATGGCTGGCACGCCGGCCGGCGCTGTTTCCGCCGATCGGCGCGTTCGACGCAGACACCGGCAAGCGTGAACTCAAGGAATTCGCGCTCGACTGGCTGGTGGTCGACACGCCGGCCGGCCTGCACGGGGAACTGCTGCGCAACACGGTGAAGCGCGCGTCCGCATTGGTCGTCCCCGTGTCGCCGTCGGCATTCGACATGGCGGCCACGCAGCGCTTTTTCACCGCGATCGCCGAACGCAGGGTCGTGCGCGAGGGCACGCTGCCGATCGCCACCGTGGCGATGCGCGTCGACGCGCGCACGCACGCAGCCGCCGAACTCGACACGTTCCTGAAATCGCTCGGCGCCCCGCTGATCGCGCACCTGCGCGACACGCAGGTGTATGTCCATTGCGCACGGGACGGCGCCAGCGTGTTCGATCTGCCGCGCTCGCGAGGCGAGCAGGATCAGGAGCAATGGCGGCCATTGGTGCGCTGGATCGCGCGGCTGGCGCCGGCGCGAAACGGCTGACTGGCGACACCATCGCAGGTCGCGCAGCTGCTGTCCGGAATACCGGCAGCGGTCGCCGGCCCGGTGCTATTTCTTCGCCGCTTCCCTGGCAGCCTCGACGGCCCTGGCTGCCGCCTCCTTGCTCGCGTCCATGGCCTTGGTGGTGGCTTCGGATGCAGCCGTTGCGGCGTCCTTGGTGCCTGCGGCGACATCCTTGGCGGCGGCATTTACCGCTTCCGTCGTTCTTGCCGCGGCTTCTGTTGCCGATGCCTTGGCCGCCTCCGCTGCCTTCATCGCTGCATCCTTGGCGGCCATCGCCGCCTGTTCGGCGGATTTCTTCGCCGCGTCCGCCGCTTCCTTGGCCTTGTCGCCGCAGGCGCTCAGGGAGAGGGCAAGCGCCATGGCGGATAGGGTGGCAATCAGTCTGAATTTCATCGGGGGGACTCCTTGGTGATTGGTCGTTGGGGCGTAGAGCCGCCGAGAACAACCGCTAATTCTATCGTGGAGCGCGTGGCAGCGCAGGCGACTTGCAGGAGGTCAATGTGCCGCAGTCGTTTTCGCCGCGAGCAACGGCCGGATTCCAATCAATGCCGTGGCCAGTGAAATTCCGCCCGCCAGCGCCACGGCCCAGGCCAGCGGAAACACGCTGTCGAAGTTGGCAGCACCCAACGCGATGCCGACCAACGCAGCCGCCGCCATGCTGAGAAAGCCGAACAGGCCGGCCGCAGCGCCGGCGTGACGCGGAAACGGCCCGACTGTGCCTGCCGTTGCGCAGGTGAAGTTGATGCCGTGCGAGGCCATGTACACGAATTGCGGCACCGCGACGGCCGCCCAGTGCGTGACGCCGGCGTGGGCCAGCAGCGCCATGGTCCCTCCGCCGGTGGCGGCGAGGGTTGCTCCAAGCGTCACCGCCGTACGCAGGCTGTGACGTGCCAGCAGGCGTTGACAGAGGAGCGTCCCCAAAAGGTAGCCGACGATCACGCTCGCGAAAAGCGCCCCGAACCAGGCCGTCGGCACGCCCAGCACCTTGATGAACACGAAGGACGACGACGACAGGAATGCGAACAGGCCACCGTAGCTGGCCGCACCGAGCAGCGCGAAGACGTGAAACTCGCGTGAGCGCGCCACCAGCAGGTAATTGGCAAGCAGTCGGGGCGGGGAGATCGCGTCGGGGGCGCGCTGCACGTTGGACTCGCCCAGCCGCAGCGCCGTGATCACCAGGATCACCGTGGCGAACGTGGCCAGCGCGAGGAAAATTGCCACATGTCCAAAGCGCACTTCCAGCGCTGCCCCCAGCAACGGCCCGAGGATTGGCCCCATCGCCAGGACGGTCAGCGCCTGCGCCAGCGCCCGCGCTCCGCCGACCGGGCCGAAGACGTCGCGAACGATGGCGCGGGCGACGACCACGGCGGTACAGGCGCCGATGGCCTGGACGAAGCGGGCGGCGATCAGCACCTCGATCGTCGGCGCCGCAGCGCAGGCCAGGCTGGCCACGACGTACAGCGCGATGCCGGCAAGGATGACCGGCCGCCGGCCAAAGCGGTCGGACAACGGTCCACCGACCAGTTGCATGATTCCGAAACCGAGAATGAACACCGACAAGGTCAGCTGCACGGTCGCAACCGACGCGGAGAACTTCGGCACCAGCCCCGGCAACGACGCCAGGTACATATCGGTGGACAGCGGCTGCAGCATCAGAAAACAGCCCAGCAGCACGATGAGTCCGCGCGATTCCCGCAGCGACGGCCCGAGTGTGCTCATGGAAACGCCCGCGCCAGCCGCGCCCGGCGCCGCTCGAGCAGCGCGAGCATCACGCCGCTGCCGACGATGATCGTCATGCCCAGCGCCGACCAGCCGTCGGGCAGGTGTCCGAACACCAGCCATCCAAACAGCACGGCCCAGATCATCTGCGCATAGGCGAACGGCGACAGCATGGCCGCCGGCGCCAGCAGGAAGGCGCGAATCAGCAGCCAGTGCGCCGTGCCGGCCAGAAGGCCCATCGCCAACAGCATTGCGCCGTCACGCCAGCCGATGCTGTCGCCCATGTCGATCCAGGGCAGGGCGACGCTGAAGACGATGGCGCCAACCAGCGCACTGTAGAAGAGCGTCGTGTAGGCACTGTCGCCGGGCAGCAGGCGGGTCAGCAACTGGTACATGCCGTTGAAGAATGCCGCGGCCAACAGCAGCAGCGCGGCGGGTTGCAGCAGGTCGCCGCCCGGCCGCAAGAGCACCAGAACGCCGGTAAAGCCCAGGATCACGGCCATCCAGCGCGCGCGGGTCGGTCGCTCGCCCAGCAGCGGCTGCGAAAGCACCACGATGAACACCGGCGCAAGATGGAACATGGCGGAAGCCTCGGCCAGCGGCAGATAGCGCAGTCCGCCGAAAAAGCTGACGGTCGCCAGCATCAGAAACGCAGATCGCACCAGCTGAATCTTCAGGTTGCGCGTGCGCCAGAACGTGGGCCCGGCCCGATGGCGGGCGAACGGCGTCACCACCAGCATCTGGCCGACGTAGCGCGCCCAGACGACCAGGGCCAGCGCGTGATCGCGGACCAGAAACTTGCCGGTGGTATCGAGCGTGGTCAGGCAGAGCCCGGCCAGCAGGAACAGAGGCAGCGCGACGACGAGCGGATGTGGATGCGAGGTACCGGACGTCATCTGGCATGGGCGCGAACGGGCCGCGCCGAAAGGTGGGATTCGCGCGGGGAGGCGCGTTGCGGGCCGCGACACCGGGCCGGCAACGCGCGCACCACAGTTACGCGGCGACCAGCTCCCGCAGCACGAACGGCAGGATACCGCCACCCCTGTAATAGTCGACCTCGATCGGCGTGTCGATCCGACACAGCACCGGCACGCTCTTCTTCTTGCCGTCGGCGTAGGTGATGACCAGCGTCAGATCCTGCTGCGGGAGGATGTCGACCGGCACGGCGATGTCGAACGTCTCGCCGCCGGTGATGCCCAGCGATTCGGCACTGTCGCTGCCCTTGAATTGCAGCGGCAGAACGCCCATTCCGACCAGGTTGGAGCGGTGGATACGCTCGAAACTGCGGGTGATCACGGCCTTCACGCCGAGCAACTGCGTCCCCTTGGCCGCCCAGTCGCGTGAACTGCCGGTGCCGTACTCATCGCCGCCGAACACCACGGTCGGCGTGCCGGCCTCGACATACTTCATCGCCGCATCGTAGATGTACATTTTTTCGCCGGATGGCTGGAACAGCGTGACGCCGCCTTCCTCGCGCGAACCATCCGCGCCCGGCGGGATCATCAGGTTCCTGATGCGGACGTTGCCGAAGGTGCCGCGCATCATGACTTCGTGATTGCCGCGGCGCGAACCGTAGCTGTTGAAATCCGCCTTCGGCACGCCGTTGTCGATCAGCCATTGTCCGGCCGGCGATTTTTCCTTGATCGCGCCGGCCGGAGAGATATGGTCGGTGGTGACCGAGTCGCCGAAGATGCCGAGCGCGCGCGCGCCCTTGATGTCGCCGGGGGCCACCGGCTCCATGGCGAAATCGTCGAAGAACGGCGGCATCGCGATATAGGTCGACGTCGGCCAGTCGTAGACCTGGCCGCTGGCGCTGGCAACCTCGCCCCAGAGTGGCGTGGCGCTGGCCAGATCGCCGTAGAGGTGGCGGTAGGTGTCGGGATCGCGGGCGATGGGCAGCACCGCGGCGATTTCGTGCGAGGTTGGCCAGATGTCCTTCAGGAAAACCGGCTTGCCGTCGCTGCCTTCCCCCAGGGGCTCGGTGGTCAGGTCGCGCAGCACGGTGCCGGCGATGGCATAGGCCACCACCAGCGGCGGCGAGGCCAGGAAATTCGCCTTGAGGTTCGGATGGATGCGGGCCTCGAAATTGCGGTTGCCGGAGAGCACGGCAGCGCAGATGAGGTCATTGCTGACGATGGCGTCGTTGATCTCCGGCGACAGGTCGCCGGCATTGCCGATGCAGGTGGTGCAACCGTAGGCAGCCAGCGCGAAGCCGAGCTTTTCGAGGTATGGCAGAAGTTCTGTCTTGGTCAGGTAGTCGGTGACTACGCGCGAGCCGGGAGCGAGCGAGGTCTTGATGTGCGGGCGCACCGTCAGGCCGCGCTCGACGGCCTTCTTGGCCAGCAGTCCGGCCGCGAGCAGCACGCCCGGATTGGAGGTGTTGGTGCAGGAAGTGATCGCAGCGATCAGCACGTCGCCGCTGCCGATGGCGACATGCTTGCCGCCAGATTCGGCCACGCGGTCGGTCGTCGGACGATTGTTGACCATCTCGGCCACGTCACGCGGCACCGTGCCGTTCTTGAGTTGCAGCGAGGCGTCGCTGATCGCGCCGGCGCCGTCCGCCGTGCGCCGGGTCTCGAAGCGCCGCGCGAGTTCGGCCGAGGCCTTGGCAAAGCCGCTGTCCGCGACCGGCTTGCTGAAGAGTTCGGTGAAGGCCGACTTGAGGCTGCCCAGTTCGATGCGGTCCTGCGGCCGCTTGGGACCGGCGACCGAAGGCTTGATCGACGCCAGGTCAAGGGTCAGCGTCCTGGTGTAGTCGATGTCGCCGGCGCGCGGAATGCCGAACAATCCCTGCGCCTTGAAGTAGGCGGTGAAGGCGTCGACCTCCTCCGCGGTGCGGCCGGTGTAGGTCAGATAGTCGACGGTGGCCTGGTCGATCGGGAAATAGCCCATGGTCGCGCCGTACTCGGGCGCCATGTTGGCGATGGTCGCGCGGTCGGGGACGGCCAGCGAGGCGGTGCCTTCGCCGAAGAATTCGACGAACTTGCCGACGACCTTTTCGTTGCGGAGCATCTCGGTGACGCAAAGCACCAGGTCGGTGGCGGTGATGCCTTCGTTGAGCTTGCCCTTCAACTCGACGCCGACGACGTCCGGCGTGAGGATGTACACCGGCTGGCCGAGCATGCCGGCCTCGGCCTCGATGCCGCCCACGCCCCAGCCGACCACGCCGATGCCGTTGATCATCGTTGTGTGGCTGTCGGTGCCCACCAGAGAATCGGGGTAATAGACGCCGTCCTTGCTGTACACGCCGCGCGCCAGGTACTCGAGGTTGACCTGATGGACGATGCCGATGCCCGGCGGCACGACGCCGAAGGTGTCGAAGGCCTGCATGCCCCACTTCATGAACTGGTAGCGCTCCTTGTTGCGCTTGAACTCGAGCTTCATGTTGAGATCAAGCGCGTCCTTGGTGCCATAGTGGTCGATCATCACCGAGTGGTCGACCACCAGATCGACCGGAACCAGCGGCTCGATGATCTTGGGATCCTTGCCGAGTTCCTTGGCCACGTTGCGCATGGCGGCGAGGTCGGCCAGCAGCGGCACGCCGGTGAAGTCCTGCAGCACGACGCGGGCGACGACAAACGGAATCTCGTTGACGCGGTCACCGGTCGCTTTCCAGCCGGCCAGTTGGCGCACGTGTTCCTCGGTGACCTTCTTGCCGTCGCAGTTGCGCAGCACCGACTCGAGAACAATTCGGATCGACACGGGCAGACGCGAAATGCGGCCAAATCCGGCCTTCTCGAGCGCGGACAGCGAATGCAGCTTGCCGGTGGCGCCGGAGGCCAGCTTGAATTCGGACAGGGTGGACGGCAGCGACTGGCTCATGGATGACCTTTGGCGTTGGGTTTCATTTCGACAGGACGGGCATCTTTCCGGACATCACGCCCCGGATGTTGATCTTCCGGCCACCCGCGGTAACCAGGTCGCCCGGTTTGAGTCCGTCGCGGCAGGCGCCGGAGTACTTGCCGTCGATCGTGGTCCTGGTTTCCGTCATGCCCATGAAAGCGGGCGTGTAGGTTGCCGCGATTTCGGTCCGGTACGCGGTGTCCCCGGTGAGTGTCATCACCGTACGCGAACGGATGGTGGATTCGCCCACCTTGCACTCGGCGGTGGTGACGATGCGCGAACCGTCGCGCTTGAACTCGCTCTTGGCGCACATTTCCTTGCGCATTCCGGCGCCCATTTCGATCAATTGTTTCTGCATCGCCTCGTCGGTGCACATCGTCGACTTCGCCGGCGCGCTCACCTTCGCACCGGCTTTCGCCGGCGACCCGAGTGGAGTAGTGGATGTGGTTATCTCCCACTGCCCGGGCTTGAGCTTCGGAAAATCCTGCGCGGACGCGCCGGAGGCGCCGGCGATGGCGGCGACCGAGAGGAGGAGTGCAGGCAATGTGCGCATGGCGGGCTTCGGCTTCCGGAATTCAGTCGGTCATCATAGCGACCAACCGGCAGGCGGGCGCGGGCTGATCATGGCGTGGACTCCACCGGGTCGAACAGCACGCTGGCCGCTTCGGGCAGGCTTGCGCCGGCCGCGCGGGCGCGACGCAGGAGCGACCAGGCGAGGCGATAGGAGGCGCGGTCGTGCAATTCGCCGCCCAGGCGCAGCGGCGCCCAGTGGGCCGCCTGCGCCGCGACCAGCACGGCCACCGCGTCTTCGACGGCACCCGCTTCGGGTTGCAGCGCCTCGATGATCGGGCCGATTTGCGCGGGATGGATGCTCCACATGCGCAGGAACCCGAATTCGTCGCGCGCGCGCTGTGCGTCGGCGAAAACCGCGGCGGGGTCGTCCAGCGCCCGGGTGACGTTGTGTACCGGCACCACGCCGTGCGCGAGCGCTGCGGCCACCACCTGGCATTTGGCGTGGCGCACCAGTGCGTGGTCGAACTGGCCAGGCGTTACCATGGCACTGCCGGGGATTGCGCCGTCGTGCGCGCTGACAAAATCCAGCAGGCCGAAGTCCAGTGAAACCACGCCGGACAGGGCGGCGATCTGCCAGGCGTCGTGGACCGCGCCGGGCGTTTCGAGCAGCACGCTCACTGGCACCGTGCGGCCGAGACCCAGTTTCGCGATCCGGTCCGTGACATACGCCAGGAACCGCTCGACGTCGGCAGCCGACTCGGCCTTGGGCAGGGTGAGAAAGGCAACGCGGTCACCGGCGCCGTCGAGCAGCACATCGACTTCGGTTTGCCACGCCGGATGCCCGACATCGTGCACGCGGGCACCGACGCGTCCGTGGTGATTGTCCGCGCCGCCGATCAGCGCGGCCATCGCCGCGGCGTGGGCGCGTTCTTCGCCGAGCGGCGCGCCGTCCTCGCAGTCGCAGGCGACGTCGAACACCGGACCGCGCTCGGCCTGCAGCGCGAGGGCCTTTTGCAGGTACCGGACCTGGCCGGCGTAATGAACGCAGGGCGGCAGCGCCGGCGATTGCCGGCGACCGCCGTGGAGCGCTGCCTCCGGCGTCACCCGTCCGGGCATCGTCGCGTCGCCTGTCACGTCAGCCAAGCATCGGCGCGACGCCCGCGCGTTCCTCGTTCAGCTCCTTGAGGGTCGCGTCCATCCGCTCGCGCGAAAAATCATCGATGGGAAGGTCGACGATGCGGGTGTACTCGCCATTGGCGGTGGTGACCGGCACCCCGTAGATCGTATCCACCGGGATGCCGTAGCTGCCGTCGGAGGGGATACCCATGGTCACCCACTTGCCGTCGCTGCCCAGCACCCAGTCGCGCACATGATCGATGGCCGCGTTGGCGGCGGAAGCTGCCGACGACAGGCCGCGCGCCTCGATGATCGCGGCACCGCGTTTGCCCACCCGGGGCAGGAACTCATTGCGGTTCCAGTCTTCGTCGCCAATCAGGTCCTTGACCGATTTGCCGTCAACGGTGGCAAAGCGGTAGTCGGCGTACATGGTCGGTGAATGGTTGCCCCAGACGAGCATTTTCTCGACGTCACCGACCGGCTTGCCTGCCTTGGCGGCGACCTGTGAGCGGGCGCGGTTGTGGTCGAGGCGCAGCATGGCCGTGAAATTCTTCTTGGGCAGCGACGGCGCCGACTTCATCGCAATATAGGCGTTGGTATTGGCAGGGTTGCCCACTACCAGTACCTTGACGTTTCGCGACGCGACGGCGTCGAGTGCCTTGCCCTGCTCGACAAAAATCTTCGCGTTTTCCAGCAGCAGGTCCTTGCGTTCCATTCCGGGACCGCGCGGCTTGGCGCCGACCAGCATGGCGATGTCGGCGTCCTTGAAGGCAACCCTCGGATCGCCGGTGCCGACCATCCCGGCGAGCAGCGGAAACGCGCAATCGTCGAGTTCCATCATCACGCCGCGCAGCGCGGCCTGCGCCTTGTCGAGGGGAAGTTCGAGCAGTTGCAGGATCACCGGCTGATCCCGACCGAGCATTTGTCCGGAGGCGATCCGGAAGAGGAGGGCATAGCCAATCTGGCCGGCGGCGCCGGTCACGGCAACGCGGACGGGTGCTTTCATCTTGTGCTCCTGGCGAGTGGAAATGCAGTTTTTGGGGTGCCGCATCGCCTTGACGCGTTGCAGCAACGCAAGATGCTCGCGGTCGTTCGCTGCGAGGCAGGATGGTGACGACCGCAGTGCGGAATTCTAGGTCCGGCGGGCTTCAATGTCAATGGAATCATATAATATATATAAGATATAAGACATCAATTGGACAGTGACGGAACCGATGACCATAATCATATGCCTGTGCCACCGGAAACGTCCGCGACCCCGGGCGCTGAAATTGCGATGATCGATCCTGCCACTCCGTCATTTGCGCCGTTGTACCTGCAGATCAAGCTATTGCTGGAAAAGGGCCTGGAAGCGCGCGAGTGGCGCCCCGGCGAAGCGATTCCCTCGGAGATCGAACTGGCCGGACGCTTCGGCGTGTCCCAAGGCACGGTGCGCAAGGCGATCGATGCGCTGGCCGCCGACAACCTGGTCGTCCGGCGCCAGGGCAAAGGCACCTTCGTCGCGACGCATACCGAGGAATTTTCCTCCAATTTTCGTTTCCTGCGCATCCGCAGCGACGAGGGTGGTGGCGAGCAACCGGCGAGCCGCCTGCTCGACGTCCGCCGCGGGAAAGCGACCGCGGACACGGCGCGATTGCTGGCGATGAAACCGGGTGAGCCGGTATTGCTCCTGCGCCGCGTCCTCGATTACGCCGGCGCGCCGGTAGTGCTGGACGAGATCACCTTGCCCGCCGCGCTGTTTCGCGGTCTGACCAAGGCGCGCTACGACGCGTATCGCGGGTCGATGTATGGATTCTTCGAAACCGAATTCGGCGTGCGCATGTTGAAGGCGCAGGAAAAATTGCACGCGGTGGCGGCCGACGAAACCAGCGCCGCACTGCTTGCGGTAACCATCGGCACGCCGTTGCTGGCGGTGGATCGGGTGACGCTGACCTATGGCGACCGACCCGTCGAGGTCAGGCGCGGACTGTGCGCAACCCATGGTTACCACTACCTGAACGAACTGTTCTGATTGCGGCCAAACCGGCGTTACTTTGGCAACTGACGCCCGCCGAAGCACTTTGTCCCGCCCGGTTCTGGCGCGAATCCAAGTGGTGCGGCTATAATTATGTGCTGCGCACAAAAGTAAAGCTTTCCCGTGTCGCAACGCGTGTTTCTTCCGAATTGATCGCACAGAGGTGCCCGCCAATGGCTGCGCTTGACCGTTCTGCCGCTAAGCCGCGCCCGGTCTATCTGAACCTGTTCGCGATCCGGCTCCCGCTGCCGGCCTTCGTGTCCATCCTGCACCGCGCCAGCGGGGCACTGCTGTTCCTGCTCGGCACGCCGCTGCTGCTTCTGGTCACGCAGCGCGCACTGGTCTCGCCCGAGGCGTGGATGGCAATGCGCGCGAATTTCGCCGCGCCCTGGGTCAAACTGCTTGCGCTCGCGGTGGCCTGGTCGTTCATCCACCACCTGCTCGCCGGCCTGCGCCATCTGGTCATGGACGCGCACGTGGGCACGGACCTGAAGGCCGCGCGGCAGTCGGCGGCGCTCGTATTCGTTCTGGCGCTTCTGCTCACGCTGGCCGTCGGGGTGAAACTGTGGTGACCGCTGACCGCGTTGTCGTCGGCGCGCACTACGGCTGGCGCGACTGGCTGGTCCAGCGGGTCACCGCCGTGGTCATGGCGCTGTACACGGTGCTGATCCTCAGTCTGCTGCTCTGGCATGGCGGACTCGACTACGTGGCCTGGAAGGCGACGTTCCGCAGCGAGCTCTTCCGACTCGCGAGTTTCATATTCATGATTTCACTTCTGTGGCATGCCTGGGTAGGCGTGCGCAACATCCTGATGGATTACATCAAGCCCGTCGCAGTCCGCCTGACACTGCAGGTCGGCGTGATCGCGTTGCTGGTTGCCTATGCCGGCTGGACGATCCAGCTGCTGTGGGGCATGTCGTGAGCGGCCGATTGCGCGCTCCCATCCACACAAGAGAAGAGGCCCTCGATTGACGCCGGTGACCGCGCTGCCCGTTCGCAAATTTGACGCGATCATCGTCGGCGCAGGAGGGTCCGGCATGCGCGCCTCGCTGCAGCTCGCCGAGGCCGGTCTGTCGGTTGCGGTGTTGTCCAAGGTGTTTCCGACCCGTTCGCACACCGTGGCCGCGCAGGGCGGCATCGGCGCGGCGCTGGGCAACATGGACGAGGACAACTGGCATTGGCATATGTACGACACGATCAAGGGTTCCGACTGGCTCGGCGACCAGGACGCGATCGAGTACATGTGCAGGATGGCGCCGCAGGTCGTCTACGAACTCGAGCACTTCGGCATGCCATTCGACCGCAATGCCGACGGCACCATCTACCAGCGCCCCTTCGGCGGGCACATGGCCAACTTCGGCGAAAAGCAGGTGCAGCGGGCCTGCGCCGCCGCCGACCGCACCGGTCACGCGATGCTGCATACGCTCTACCAGCGCAACATCCGGGCGCATACGCAGTTCTTCGTCGAGTGGATGGTGCTCGACCTGATTCGCGACGTCGAGGGTGACGTGCTCGGCGTGGTCGCCTACGAGATGGAGACCGGCCAGGTCATGATCCTGCAGGCCAAGGCCACCATGCTCGCCACCGGCGGCGCCGGTCGAATCTTCGCTGCGTCGACCAATGCCTTCATCAACACTGGCGACGGTCTGGGCATGGCGGCGCGCGCCGGCCTGCCGCTCGAGGACATGGAGTTCTGGCAGTTTCATCCGACCGGTGTGGCCGGTGCGGGCGTGCTGATCACCGAGGGCGTGCGCGGCGAGGGCGGCATCCTGCTCAATTCCGAAGGTGAGCGCTTCATGGAGCGCTACGCGCCGAATGCCAAGGATCTGGCGTCGCGCGATGTCGTCTCGCGATCGATGGATCAGGAAATCAAGGAGGGCCGCGGCTGCGGACCCGACAAGGACCACGTCATGCTCAAGCTCGATCACCTTGGCCCCGAGGTGATCATGAAGCGGCTGCCGTCGATCCGTGAAATCGCCATCAAATTCGCCAACGTTGACCCGATCAAGGAGCCGATTCCAGTCGTGCCGACGATTCACTACCAGATGGGCGGTGTGCCGACCAATATTCACGGTCAGGTGGTCGCGCCGCATGGCGACGATCCCAACGCAGTGGTCGGCGGGCTGTATGCCGTCGGCGAGTGTTCCTGCGTGTCGGTGCACGGCGCCAACCGCCTGGGCACCAACTCGCTGCTCGACCTGCTCGTGTTCGGGCGCGCGGCGGGCAATCACATCGTCGAACAGAATCTGCGGGCCAAGGCACACAAGGAACTGCCCAGGGATGCCGGTGACCTGTCTCGTGCCCGTCTGGCGCGGCTGGACGGCGCGACCTCGGGAGAGTCGGTGCCGGAAGTGGCAGCGGCAATCCGCAAGATGATGCAGACGCATTGTGGTGTGTTCCGTAACCAGGCGCTGCTGAGCGAAGGTGTGCGGATGATCGGCGAACTCGAGGCGCGGGTGGCCCGCACGGCGATCAAGGATCACAGCAGCACTTTCAACACGGCGCGGGTAGAGGCGCTGGAACTCGACAACCTGATCGAGACCGCAAAGGCAACCGTCGTTTCGGCCGAGGCGCGACGCGAATCGCGCGGAGCGCAGGCGCGCAGCGACTACCCGGACCGTGACGACGCCATTTTTCTCAAGCACACGCTGTGGTATCGCGAGGGGAACCGTCTCGACTACAAGCCGGTCAACCTGAAGCCCCTGTCGGTGGATTCCTTCCCGCCGAAAGCACGGGCTTACTGAGCACGCATTGATTCCGGAGCCACGATGAAATTCCGCGTCTACCGCTACGATCCCGAGAAGGACGCCAAGCCGTATTATCAGGATTACGACGTTGCGCTGCAGTCGACCGATCGCATGCTGCTCGACGCGCTGATGCGGTTGAAGATGCAGGACGACACGCTGTCGTTTCGCCGCAGCTGCCGCGAGGGCGTGTGCGGTTCGGACGCGATGAACATCAACGGCAAGAACGGACTTGCCTGCATCACCAACCTCAAGGAGGTGCGCGAGCCGGTCGAGTTGCGGCCACTGCCGGGGCTGCCGGTGATCCGCGACCTCATTGTCGACATGACGCAGTTTTTCGAGCAGTACCACTCGATCAAGCCCTACCTGGTCAACGACACCCCGGCGCCCGAGAAGGAGCGCCTGCAGTCGCCGGACGAGCGCGAGGAGCTCGATGGCCTGTACGAGTGCATACTTTGTGCGTGCTGCTCGACGGCCTGTCCGTCGTTCTGGTGGAATCCGGACAAATTCGTCGGTCCTGCGGGCTTGCTTGCCGCGTACCGTTTCATCGCCGACAGCCGCGACCAGGCGACCGGCGCGCGTCTGGACGATCTCGAGGATCCATATCGGTTGTTCCGCTGCCATTCGATCATGAATTGCGTCGACGTATGTCCGAAGGGCCTCAATCCGACGCAGGCCATCGGCAGGATCAAGGACATCATGGTCAAGCGAGCCGTCTGATCACGCCGATGACGCCGGAGCGATGGAGCAGGATCGTCTGGCGTTGTCGCCGTGGCATGCTTGAGAACGATCTGGTGTTGTCCCGCTTCCTCGAAGCGAGGCGGCAGAAGGAAATGAGCGAGGAAGAGCTGGTGATGCTGGATCAACTGCTCGACCTCGCCGACAACGATTTGTGGGACCTGATCGCGGGGCGCCGGGAGCCCGACGATCCGCAAGTCCTGCCGCTGCTCGCGCAATTGCGCACGGCGTAGCCCAGCGGCGGAAGCACGAGCATCGATTCGCAGAGCCATCCGGAACCGACCGGTCGAACACCGTCACCATGACGGCGCCCAGGAGAAAAATGCCATGACTGAACGTACCGCAACCCTCACCTTTTCCGACGGCGCGGCTCCGATTACGTGTCCAATACGGACGGGAACCGTTGGGCCTGACGTTGTCGACATACGCGCGCTTTACTCCGAGACCGGAGACTTCACCTACGACCCGGGCTTCATGTCGACCGCAGCCTGCAGCTCGGCGATCACCTTCATCGACGGCGAAAAGGGTGAATTGCTCTATCGCGGCTACCCAATCGAGGAACTCGCGACGCGCAGCGATTTTCTGGAAACCTGCTACCTGCTGCTCTACGGCGAGCTGCCCAACGCGACGCAGAAGCCGGATTTCGTGAAACTCGTCATGCGGCATACGCTGGTCAACGAGCAGATGCATTTCTTCCTGCGCGGGTTCCGCCGCAACTCGCACCCGATGGCGGTATTGACGGGACTGGTCAGCGCGCTGTCGGCGTTCTATCCAGATTCGATCAATCTGAACGACCCGCACCAACGCGAGATTTCCGCGATCCGCCTGATCGCCAAATTGCCGACGCTGGTGGCGATGGCCTACAAGTACACGATCGGCGAGCCCAACATCTACCCGCAGAACCACCTGTCCTACAGCGCGAATTTCATGAACATGATGTTCGCCACGCCCTGCGAGGAGTACCAACCCAACGAAGTGCTGGTGCGCGCGCTCGACCGCATTTTCGTCCTGCACGCCGACCATGAGCAGAATGCCTCGACATCCACGGTGCGACTGTGCGGCTCGTCGGGCACCAATCCCTTCGCGGCCATCGCCGCCGGCGTGGCCTGTCTCTGGGGGCCGGCGCATGGCGGCGCGAATGAAGCGGCGCTGAACATGCTCTACGACATCCAGGCGCATGGCGGCATCGCCAAGATCGGTGAGTACATCGACAACGTCAAGGACAAGGATTCGCCGGTGCGCCTGATGGGCTTCGGGCACCGCGTGTACAAGAACTACGACCCGCGGGCGAAGCTGATGCGCGAAACCTGCTACGAAGTGCTCAACGAACTGGGACTGGAAAAGGATCCCTTGTTCGAGCTGGCGATGAAGCTGGAGAAGATCGCGCTGGAAGATGAGTACTTCGTCCAGCGCAAGCTGTACCCGAACGTCGACTTCTATTCGGGCATCGTGCAGAAGGCGATCGGCATTCCAGTGCAGCTTTTCACCGCGATCTTCGCACTGGCGCGCACCGCCGGCTGGATCGCGCAGCTGAACGAGATGATCGTCGATCCCGAATACAAGATCGGCCGGCCCCGTCAGCTGTACGTCGGTGCCGCACGGCGCGCGGTGGTACCGCTCTCCGAGCGGCCGTGATGGCGGCGCGGTCAGGGCGAGGCCGTCGGGGAAAGGGGTCGTTCCGCGCGGCCCCGGATCAATATCGGTCGATGAGGTGTAGCGAATGGGCGTGATGCAGGAACTGGAAGTCAGCAGCACGCTTTACGGCGCGAATGCGCCGTTCATCGAGGAATTGTACGAGCGTTACCTGGCGGACCGGGAAAGCGTTTCCGAGCAGTGGCGGGTCTACTTCGACGAGTTGCGCGGTGACGCGGCCGACGTACCGCATTCGGCGGTGATCGCGTCATTTGCCGACCTTGCGCGCAGCCGCCGGGTGGCAGGCGCGATGGTCGATGCGGCGACGATGCACAAGCAGGTGCTGGTGCTGCGGCTGATTTCCAAGTACCGGACGCTCGGCGTCTACACCGCGGACCTCGACCCGCTGCATCTGCATGCGGCCGACTATATCGCGGACCTCGATCTGGCCACCTACGGCTTCACCGAGGCGGACCTCGATACCGAGTTCGACGTGGGTTCATTCCGGGCCGGCCCGGCGCGCATGCGCCTGCGCGACATCGCGCAGGCACTGAAGGAAACCTATACCGGCACGCTGGGCGCCGAGTACATGTACATCAGCGACACGGCAACCAAGCGGTTCTTTCAGGAACGGCTGGAGCCGATCCGGTCGCGGCCGGTCTACCCACCCGAACAACGCCGGCATTTTCTCGAGCGGCTGACCGCCGCCGAAACGCTCGAGCGTTATCTGCACACCCGGTATGTTGGGCAAAAGCGCTTCTCCGGTGAGGGCGGCGAGACCATCATCCCGATGCTCGATCACCTGATCGCCAAGGCGGGCGTGGCGGGCGTGCAGGAGGTTGTGCTGGGGATGGCGCACCGCGGCCGCCTGAACGTGCTGGTCAACATCCTCGGCAAGATGCCGGCGGATCTTTTCTCGGAATTCGAGGGCAAGTCGGCGCAGGAATTGCCGGCCGGCGACGTCAAGTACCACCAGGGGTTCTCCTCCGACGTATCGACGCCTGGCGGTCCGGTGCATCTGACGCTGGCGTTCAATCCTTCGCACCTGGAGATTGTCAATCCGGTGGTCGAGGGGTCGGTGCGGGCGCGGCAGAACCGGCGCAGGGACTCGCTTGGCGACCAGGTTCTGCCGATCCTGATCCATGGCGATGCAGCGATCGCAGGCCAGGGCGTGAATCAGGAGTGTCTCAACATGGCGCAGACCCGCGGTTACTACACGGGCGGCACCATTCACATCGTCATCAACAACCAGATCGGCTTCACGACCTCGGACCCGCGCGATGCGCGGGGCACGCCGTTTTGCACCGACATCGCCAAGATGATCGAGGCGCCGGTGCTGCACGTGAACGGCGACGATCCCGAAGTCGCGCTGCTCGCGGTCGAACTCGCGCTCGAATACCGGCAGCGTTTCCACAAGGACGTGTTCATCGACCTGGTCTGCTTCCGCCGCCTCGGGCACAACGAGGCCGACGAGCCGCAGTTGACGCAACCGCTGATGTACAAGCGCATCGCGCAGCACCAGGGCGCGCGCCGCCTGTACGCCGAACGGCTCGAGGCCGACGGCGTGGTCACCGCGGAGGAGGCCGACGGCATGGTCAGCGCCTATCGCCTGGCCATGGACCGGGGCCAGCACACCAACAGCACGATCCTCTCCAACTACAAGACGCCGTTCACCATCGACTGGACGCCGTACCTCGGCGGGCACTGGACCGACACCGTCGATACGCGGGTTTCGGCAAAGCACATCAAGGCCCTCGCCATCAGCCTGACCACGGTGCCGGAAGGTTTTCGGTTGCATCCGCGCGCCGAAAAAGTGATCGTCGACCGTCGCGCCATGGGCGCCGGCAAGCTGCCCGTCGACTGGGGCATGGGCGAGACGCTCGGCTACGCTTCGCTGCTGGCGGACGGCTACGGCGTGCGCCTGTCCGGCGAGGACATCGGCCGCGGCACGTTTTCGCACCGGCATGCGGTATTGCATGACCAGAACCGCGAGCGATGGGACACCGGCGCCTACGTTCCTCTGCAGCACATCGCACCGGACCAGCCCGACTGCGAGATCATCGACTCGGTGCTGACCGAGCAGGCAATCGTGGCGTTCGAATACGGCTACTCGACTTCGGACCCGACCCGCCTCGTGGTCTGGGAGGCGCAGTTCGGCGATTTCGCCAACGGCGCCCAGGTGGTGATCGACCAGTTCATCAGTGCGGGCCAGGTCAAGTGGGGTCGTATCAGCGGATTGGTGCTGCTGCTTCCGCACGGCTATGAAGGGCAGGGCCCCGAGCACTCATCGGCGCGACCCGAGCGCTTCCTGCAGCAGTGCGCGCAACACAACATGCAGGTATGCGTGCCGTCGACGCCGGCGCAGGTATTTCACATGCTGCGCCGGCAGATGCTGCGGCGGAACCGCAAGCCGTTGATCGTGATGAGCCCGAAGAGCCTGTTGCGCCACAAGGAAGCGGTGTCCACGCTCGACGACTTTTCCAGGCGCGGCTTTCAGACGGTGGTCGGCGACGCCGAGAACGTCATTCCAAAAAAAGTCCGGCGGGTGCTGGCTTGCTCGGGCAAGGTCTATTACGAACTCCTGGCGTATCGTCGCGAGAAGGGCATCGAAGACGTGGCGATCATTCGCCTGGAGCAGCAATACCCGTTTCCGCACGCGGATTTCCGACAAGTGATCGCGCAGTTTCCACAAGCGAAGGATGTTGTCTGGGTGCAGGAGGAGCCGCAGAACAAGGGTGCCTGGTATCGCCTGCGTTCCTACTTCCGACGCGACATCCTCCCCAAGCAGGTCCTGGGCTACGCCGGGCGCGCCGTCTCGGCCTCTCCCGCGGTCGGCTACGCCGCAAAGCATCATGCCGAGCAGAAACAATTGATCGAAGATGCCTTCGCGCCCGCGTTGGGCACTGGCGAAATGGTCGTCGCGCCCTGAACCAGTGGCGGACCTGCGCTCTACCTGAGCGCGGTGGAGACCCCGCCCAAAACCGAAACAACCAGAGTTCAATATGCGTATCGAAGTAAAAGTGCCGCAGTTGCCCGAGTCCGTCACCGAAGCCACGCTGGTGAGCTGGCACAAGAAGGTGGGCGACGCAGTGAGGCGTGATGAGAATTTGATCGACGTAGAGACCGATAAGGTCGTGCTCGAGCTGCCAGCGCCGACGGATGGCGTGATCGTCGAACTGGTGCGGGCCGACGGCGCGACGGTGACCTCGAACGAGCTGATTGCAGTCATCGATTCCGAGGCGAAGGCGGCGACGGCGGCGCCGGACGCTGCGCCGAAGGCGGCTGTCGCGACGCCTGCGACCGGTTCGGCCGCAGCGGTGGCCGCAGCCGGCCAAGCCGCCTCGCCCGCCGCGCCGGCAATGCCGGCCCCGGGACCGACACCCGCCGCGCTGCCCGCCGCACGCAGGATGCTGGCGGAAGCGGGCTTCGATCCCGCGGCAGTATCGGGCACTGGCCGCGGTGGTCGCCTGACCAAGGGCGACGTGATCGATGCGCTGGAAGCGCGCACGCGGCCAGCCAGAGCCGCAGCGGCCCCACCGGCGCCGCAGGCGCAGGCGCAGGGCGCGCGGCCCGAACAGCGCGTGCCGATGTCCCGGCTGCGCCAGCGCGTCGCCGAACGGCTGGTGCAGTCGCAGGCAACCGCCGCCATCCTGACCACGTTCAACGAAGTGAACATGCAGCCGGTGATCGACCTGCGCAACCGCTACAAGGAGCGCTTCGAGAAGGAGCACGGCGTCAAGCTCGGTTTCATGAGTTTCTTCGTGAAGGCAGCCGTGCACGCGCTGAGGAAGTATCCGCTGGTCAACGCTTCGATCGACGGCGCCGACATCGTCTATCACGGCTATTTCGACATCGGCATCGCCGTGGGCAGCCCGCGCGGCCTGGTCGTGCCGATCCTGCGCGATGCGGATCAGATGTCGATCGCCGACATCGAGCGCCAGATTGCCGAATACGGCAAGCGCGCCCAGGAGGGCAAGCTGACCATCGAGGAGCTCACTGGCGGAACCTATACGATCAGCAACGGCGGCGTCTTCGGTTCGATGCTGTCGACGCCGATCATCAACCCGCCGCAGTCGGCGATTCTCGGCGTGCATGCGACCAGGGACCGGGCGGTGGTCGAGAACGGGCAGGTCGTCGTACGGCCGATAAATTACCTCGCGCAGTCCTACGACCACAGGATCATCGATGGTCGCGAGGCTGTTCTTTCGTTGGTCGCGATCAAGGAGGCGCTCGAAGATCCGGCGCGGCTCCTGCTCGACCTCTAGGCGGCTTCCATGGCGGAAATATACGATGTGGTGGTGATAGGCGCCGGACCGGGCGGCTATATCGCCGCGATCCGCGCGGCGCAGCTGGGCCTGCGCACGGCCTGCATCGACGACTGGTCGCGGCCGGACGGCAAGCCGGCACCGGGCGGAACCTGCACCAACGTGGGCTGCATTCCGTCGAAGGCGCTGCTGCAGTCTTCGGAAAATTACGAGCACGCGGGCCACGCGTTCGCCGATCACGGGATCGGCATCGAAGGGCTGTCGATCGACGTGACGAAAATGCTGGCCCGCAAGGATCGCGTGGTCGTGCAGAACAACGACGGCATCCTCTACCTTTTCAAGAAGAACAAGATCGCCTTCCATCACGGCAAGGGGAGCTTCGTGGGTCGCGCCGGAGCAGGCTACAAGTTGCGCGTGAGCGGGAACGAGGAAGTCGAGCTCGAGGCGACGCATGTCATCGTCGCCACCGGTTCAAAACCGCGGCCGCTGCCCGACGTCGAGATCGACAACGTCCGCGTGCTCGACAACGAGGGTGCGCTTGCGCTGGAGGCGGTGCCCAAGTCGCTCGGCGTCGTCGGCGCCGGCGTGATCGGTCTGGAAATGGGCAGCGTCTGGCGTCGCCTTGGCGCCAAAGTCACCGTGCTCGAGGCTTTGCCCGCGTTCCTGGGTGTCGTCGATGACGCGGTAGCGAAGGAGGCCGAGAAGCTGTTTCGCAGGCAGGGACTGGCAATCCACATGGGCGCGAAAATCTCCGCCGTTCGCGTCGGCAAGAAGGACGTGGCCGTCGACTGGACCGACGCCTCGGGCGCGGAACAAAAAAGTGTGTTCGAGCGGCTGATCGTTTCGATTGGCCGGGTGCCGCACACCGCCGAACTCGGTATCGAAGCTGTGGGCCTCGCGCTCGACGAGCGCGGTTTTGTCGAGGTCGACGGCGAATGCCGGACCAATCTGCCCAACGTCTGGGCGGTCGGTGATGTCGTGCGCGGCCCGATGCTTGCGCACAAGGCCGAGGAAGAGGGTGTGGCGGTGGCCGAGCGAATCGCCGGCCGGCACGGGCACGTCGACTTCAACACGATTCCCTGGGTCATCTACACGTCTCCCGAGATCGCCTGGGTTGGAAAGACCGAGCAGCAGCTGAAAGCGGAGGGCGTCGATTACCGTACCGGCAGCTTTCCCTTCATGGCCAATGGCAGGGCCCGTGCCCTCGGCGACACGGCCGGATTCGTGAAGATCATCGCCGACCGGAAGAGCGACCGGATTCTCGGCATGCACGTGATCGGCCCCTTTGCATCGGAGCTCATTGCCGAAGGCGTGGTCGCCATGGAATTCGGCGCCTCGAGCGAGGACCTCGCACGTATCTGCCATGCCCACCCGTCGCTGTCCGAGGCCACCAGGGAAGCCGCGCTTGCGGTGGACGGGCGGACGCTTAACCTCTAGGATTGTGACGGGATGGACGACCTCGTGTCCGGCACGGCGTGCCGGATGCAGCGGAGGACAATGGCAGTGGCAGGCATCAACATCGCAATCGCAGCATTCGAGCGGGCGGCTGGTTCAGCCGCGGCGCGTCAAGCATGACCGGGGCCACCGCCCCAGGCCAAATCGCGCGTCGCGAAGGCGCGCTCCTCGATTACCTCGAACCACTGCTCGGCGCCCGTGGTGGTGCGCTTGATTCGGCGCAGGTCGACGCCCTGGAACGGCTGCAGCAGCTTTCCGACGAACTTGCTTCCTTCCGCAGCGCACGGCAGTCGCGCTTGAAACGGTTGTTTGCGCCGCCGCCGGTCCCGCGCGGCGTTTACCTGTGGGGCGGCGTCGGGCGGGGCAAAAGCCTGCTGATGGATGGCTTTTTCGCGGCGGTTCCGCTCAAGCGCAAGACCCGCGTCCATTTTCACGCCTTCATGCGCAGCGTCCACGAGGAACTGAAAACGCTGAAAAACGAGGCCGATCCGCTGGTGACGGTGGCCGCACGCATCGCCCGCCGCTCGCGGCTGATCTGTTTCGACGAATTTCACGTGTCCGACATCGCCGACGCGATGATTCTCGGGCGACTGTTGAGCCTGCTCTTTGACGAAGGTGTGGTGTTCGTGATGACGTCGAATTACCCACCTGGTGGACTATATCCAAACGGCCTGCAACGGCGGAATTTCCTGCCAGCGATCCGGCTGATCGAGGAACGGATGGATGTGGTGCAGGTCGACGGCGGTGTCGACTACCGGCTGCGCATGCTTGAGCAGTTGGACGTCTACATCGTGCCGGCCGGCGCGGCGGCGGATGCGCGGATGGCGGCCGCGTTCGAGAAGATGTGCGGCGGGCCGGACGAGGATCTGCGTCTGCTCATCGACGGGCGGCCGCTGCGGGCGCGGCGGCGCGCCGGCAGCGCCGTCTGGTTCGATTTCAAGGCGTTGTGCGAGGGTCCGCGTTCGCAGCGCGACTATCTGGAACTGGCCCAGCGTTTCGCGGTGATGTTCCTCTCCGACCTTCCGGTTCTCATCGCCCAGCAGGGTGACATCGCGCGACGCTTCACCTGGCTGGTCGACATCCTGTACGACCATCGGGTCAAGCTCGTGGTGTCGGCGGTGGCGCCGGCAGAGGCGATCTACGTCGACGGACCCAACGTGCAGGAATTTCCCCGTACCGTCAGCCGCCTCGCGGAGATGCGAACACATGCATACATGGCCGGTGCGCACATCGCGCGCGCACCCGCCGCCGAACTGATTCCAGCCTGATCGCAGCGTTCAACCCAAGGAGATCAACGTGCAAAACTTCAAGGCCTACCGGACGTTCGAGGAAGACGGCGTCATTTCGAGCCGCTTCGTCGACATGACCCCCGCTGAACTCGACGCCGGCGACGTGCTGATCCGCACCAAGTATTCGACCATCAATTACAAGGATGCGCTGTCGCACAACGGTACGGGCAAGATCATGCGCAAGTACCCGACCAATGCCGGAATCGACACGGCCGGTACCGTCGAGACCTCCGCCGATCGGCGCTTCAAAGCCGGCGACAAGGTGATCGTCACCGGCTACGACCTGGGCGTTGCGCACGACGGAGGTTATGCCGAGTACGTACGCGTGCCGGCAGACTGGGTGGTGCGCCGCCCGGAGAGCATGACCGCTTTCGATGCCATGACGCTGGGCACGGCCGGCTTCACCGCAGCGCTGGCGATCACGCTGATGGAGCACAACGGTCTCAAGCCCGGCAATGGACCGGTCGCGATCACCGGCGCCACCGGCGGCGTCGGGTCGGTCGCAGTCGAGATCCTCGCCAAGTCGGACTATCACGTGGTCGCGATCACCGGCAAGGCCGAGGAGGCGGACTACCTGAAGGGGATCGGTGCCAGGGAAGTGGTGCTGCGGTCGTCGCTCGACCTCTCACGGATCCGCCCTCTCGAGCGCGCGACTTTCGCCGGCGCGATCGACAATCTGGGTGGAGACATGCTGGCCTGGTTGCTGGCGAACGCCAAGATCGGCGCAGCCGTGGCGGCAGTGGGTTTGGCCGCCGACCACAAATTGTCGACCACGGTGATGCCGTTCATCCTGCGCGGCGTCGCGCTGCTGGGCGCCGACAGCGCCAACTGTCCGATGTCGACGCGGCAGCGAATCTGGAACAAGCTCGCGACCGAATGGCGGCCTGACCGTGTGCACGACCAGGTGCGCACCATTGATTTCGATGAACTGCCGACGCATTTCGACGCCTACCTCAAGGGTCTGGTGCGCGGTCGCACCGTGGTGCGCGTCGCGCCGGATTCGCACGGCGGCTGAAGCGCCGGCGCCAGCATCACACTTGACCGGGCGCAAGGGCTGCGGCGGGCGTTGCGGTTAGCATTGGCGGTCGATGCGGCGCTATCCCGACGCCGAGCATGAGGGCAGTCGAATTCGAATCCGGAGGAATACGCCATGCCGAACTCCCGTGAAGTCCATCGCCATTCAATCGCCGACCGCGACGCCTTCTGGCGCGAACGCGCGGCGCTGATCGACTGGAAGACGCCATTCGGCGCCGTGCTCGATTATTCGCGGCCGCCGTTTGCGCGCTGGTTCGTCGGCGGCACGACCAATTTGTGCCACAACGCGGTCGATCGGCACCTCGAAAAGCGGTCCGACCAGGCCGCGCTGATCTTTCTGTCCACGGAAACCGGCGCCGACGCGACGTTTACGTATGGTGAGCTGTACGCCGAGGTGAATCACTGCGCCGCAGCGCTGGTTGAACTCGGCGTGGGCAACGGCGACCGCGTCCTGCTGTATATGCCGATGATTCCCGAGGCGGTGTTCGCCATGCTTGCCTGCGCGCGCATCGGCGCCGTGCATTCGGTCGTGTTCGGCGGTTTCGCCGCGGCAAGTCTTGCCACGCGCATCGACGACGCCACCCCACGGGTCATGGTCACCGCCGACGCCGGCATGCGCGGTGGCAAGTCGGTCCCGTACAAGCATCTGGTCGACGAGGCCTGCCGCCTCGCCAAAAATCCGCCCGCGCACGTGGTGATCGTCAACCGCGGTCTCGATCCGGCGCTGACCCGCGTGGCCGGTCGTGACCTCGACTACGCGGAGCTGCGCGCGAAGCACCTGGACGCGAAGGTGCCCTGCACCTGGCTCGAGTCGAGCGAGCCGTCGTACATCCTGTACACGTCGGGAACCACCGGCAAGCCCAAGGGCGTGCAGCGCGACACCGGCGGATATGCCGTCGCGTTGGCCGCGTCGATGCGCGACATCTTCTGCGTCGCGCCGGGCGAGCCGATGTTCACCACCAGCGACATCGGCTGGGTTGTCGGTCATTCCTACATCGTCTACGGTCCGCTGCTCAACGGGTCGGCGACCATCATGTACGAGGGCCTGCCGATCCGTCCGGATCCGGGGATCTGGTGGAAGATCGTCGCCGAACATGGTGTCAAGACCATGTTCAGTTCGCCCACGGCGATCCGCGTGCTCAAGAAGCAGGATCCGGCCTTCATGAAGCAGCACGACGTGTCAGGGCTGAAGTACCTGTTTCTCGCCGGTGAGCCGCTGGACGAACCGACTGCGCGCTGGGTGTCCGATGCGCTGTCCGGAGTCGCAATCGTCGACAACTACTGGCAGACCGAGACCGGCTGGCCGATCCTGTCCGCGCAACCGGGCATCGAGGAAACGCCGCGCAAGTTCGGCAGCCCGTCGTTCCCGGTCTATGGCTACGACGTGCATCTGCTCGACGAGGCCACCGGCGCGGATGTCGGGGTGGGCGAGAAGGGTGTGCTGGCGATCATGCCGCCGCTTCCGCCTGGATGCATGACCACGATTTGGGGCGACGACGAGCGATTTGTCGAGACCTATTTCTCCACCGTGCCGGGCAAGCTCGCCTACTCGACCTTCGACTGGGCGACGCGCGATGCCGATGGCTACTATTTCGTGCTCGGGCGCACCGACGACGTGATCAACGTCGCGGGTCACCGCCTCGGCACCCGCGAAATCGAGGAGGCGGTGCAGGCGCACTCGGGAATTGCCGAAGTCGCGGTGGTCGGTATCGCCGATGCGTTGAAGGGGCAGGTCCCGGTTGCGTTCGCGGTCGTCAAGGACCCGGCGCGAGTGGCGACGTCGGATGCGGAAAAGGCCATGCGCAAGGAAGTCATGGATACCGTCGACCGTCAACTGGGCGCGATTGCGCGACCCGGCGCCGTCCATTTCGTCAACGTGCTGCCCAAGACGCGTTCCGGCAAGCTCCTGCGCCGGTCGCTGCAGGCGCTGGCCGAAGGCCGCGACCCCGGCGATCTGACAACGATCGAGGACCCGGGCGCGCTTGCGCAGATCCGCGCCGCACTCGCGAAATAGCCGCGGACAATGTGGCGCGCGCGATTCGCGCGCCGGCGGCGTGGCCGCGATACGACGCCCTTGCCCGGAGCGGTGCCTGGCACCATACTTGCGCGCCGTTCCGCGCACGTCGTGCGGATGGGCGCCGGTCTCGCGCCGGCATAAGCAAGGCCGGAGAGCGCCGCGAGCGCGCCACTTCGGCCCGTCGCGCCACACCATTCGCAGGGGGAATCCATGGAAGCATTGAAGTCCGGCTCCGACACGCTGTTCATTCTGTTGGGCGCCATCATGGTGCTGGCGATGCACGCGGGCTTCGCGTTTCTTGAACTGGGCACCGTGCGCAAGAAGAACCAGGTCAACGCGCTGGTCAAGATCCTGGTCGACTTTGCCATGTCCACGATCGCGTACTTCTTCATCGGCTTCGCGGTCGCCTACGGCACCACGTTCTTCACCGGCGCCGAGGCGCTGGCGCAGAAGAACGGTTACGAACTGGTGCGTTTCTTTTTTCTGCTCACCTTTGCGGCAGCGATTCCGGCGATCGTCTCGGGTGGCATTGCCGAGCGGGCGCGCTTCAATCCGCAACTGGCCGCAACGTTCGTGCTGGTCGGCTTCGCCTACCCGTTCTTCGAAGGCATCGCCTGGAATCAGCAGTTCGGCATCCAGGGCATGATCAAGGGCGCATTCGGCGAGGAATTCCATGATTTCGCCGGTAGCGTCGTCGTGCACGCCTTTGGTGGCTGGGTGGCCCTGGTCGCGGTACTGTTGCTCGGACCCCGTCGAGGACGCTACTCGAAGGAAGGGGGTATTTCCGCGCATCCGCCGTCGTCGATTCCTTTTCTCGCGCTCGGCGCCTGGATCCTGACCGTCGGCTGGTTCGGCTTCAACGTGATGAGCGCGCAGGCACTCGAGAAGATCTCCGGCCTGGTCGCGTTGAATTCCCTGCTGGCGATGGCCGGAGGGACCCTCGCTGCGTTCGTCGTCGGACGCAATGACCCGGGATTCGTCTACAACGGGCCTCTGGCGGGCCTGGTGGCGGTCTGCGCCGGTTCCGATGTGATGCATCCGCTGGGGGCGCTGGTCACCGGGCTGATTGCCGGCGGGCTATTCGTCTGGCTGTTCACGCTCACGCAGAACAAGCTGAAAATCGACGATGTGCTGGGCGTGTGGCCGCTGCACGGCGTCTGTGGTGCCTGGGGTGGACTCGCGGCGGGGATCTTCGGCGCGAAGGCGCTGGGCGGACTGGGCGGCGTCGCCATTGGCGCGCAGCTTGTGGGAACCCTGCTCGGCGTCACCATCGCGCTCGCCGCGGGGGCGATCGTCTACGGGACGCTGAAAGCGACCGTCGGGTTGCGACTCAGCGCCGAAGAGGAATTCAACGGCGCCGACCTCACCATCCACCGGATCTCCGCAACGCCTGAACGCGAAGCCTCGTGGTAATGGGGTGTGGAGGGAGCCGTCGGTGGAATCGGCGATAATACGAGGTTCGATTCGCCGTTTCGCCCGCGTCGCATGCCAAATTCTTCATCCGCTCGTTTCGCCGACCGCTTCGCTCCCCTGACCGAGGTCACGCGCGGAAATATTGCCGAAAGCGTGCACGTCGGCGCCGTGGCTGTCGTGGATAGCGACGGGACGCTGTTATTCGGCACTGGTGACACGGGTAGCTTGACGTTTACGCGCAGCGCCCTGAAGCCCTTTCAGGCGGTGCCGTTGGTGACGGCCGGAGGCATCGAACGCTTCAGTCTGGTTCCCGCAGAGGTGGCGCTGCTTTGCGCGAGTCACTCGGGCGAGGCCCGGCATGTCCAGGCCGCGGCAGCGATTCTGGCGAAGGCCGACAACGCCGAGGGCGATCTGCAATGCGGCACGCAGCCGCCCGGATATTTCGCCGTCCGCGGCGAGCATCCGCCGCCGCCACCGTATTCGCCGCTGGCCCACAATTGCTCCGGGAAGCATGCGGGAATGCTCGCCTGGTGCGTCGCCTGTGGCCACTCCAGGCACGACTACCTGGTGGAGGGCCATCCGCTGCAGGTGGCAATACGCACGGCGGTGGCTGCGTTCACGGGAATCGCCGACGAACATCTCGTGGTCGGTGTGGATGGGTGTTCCGCGCCGAATTACGCGGTGCCGCTCACCCATCTGGCCCGAGCCTACGCTCGGTTGGTGTCGGTGGACGATCATGCGGACTATGGAACGGTGCCGCGACGGCTGGCCGATGCCATGCTGGCGCACCCGGAAATGGTGTCGGGCGAGGGCAGATTTGACCTGGCGCTGGGCAAAGCCGGGCGCGGTGACTGGGTGGCCAAGGTCGGGGCGGAGGGTGTGCAGGCGATCGGGATTCGCAGTCGTGGTTGGGGAATCGCAGTGAAGGTCGCCGATGGCAATCCCCGCGCCCTTCATCCTGCGACGGTCGCGGTGCTGGACCAGCTTGGGCTCCTTGACGCGACGGCCCGGGCGGCGCTGGCGCCATGGGCGGCGCCGGTTATTCGAAATTATCGGGGCGTTCCGACCGGGAACCTGCGTTCGGTAGTTGTCCTGGACAAAATTGGCCGGAACCTTGCTCCAGTAAGCGCCAGCAAATGAACTTAACCCTTCGCAAACAGTCTGTATTCGCAAGCGCGTACTGCGCCCGTCGCCTGGCGGAATTTTCCGGGTACGGCGGCGCGGCTGTCGCCCCCCGCCATTCGGCGGGATAACTACAAATGAACCAGGGAATACCCGCGAATGGGTGATCGGGAAGTCGATCAGCAACTCGTCGAGCGGGCACAGCGTGGCGACAAGCGTGCCTTCGAACTGTTGGTGATCAAGTATCAGCGCAAGCTGAACCGGCTCCTGTCGAGGTTGGTGCGCGACCCCGCGGAGGTCGAGGACGTGGCGCAGGAGGCCTTCATCAAGGCCTACCGTGCCCTTCCGAACTTTCGGGGAGACAGTGCGTTCTACACGTGGCTGTATCGCATTGCGATCAACACGGCCAAGAACTACCTGGTCGCCATGGGCCGGCGCGCACCGACGTCGACGTCCTTCGACAACGAAGAGGCGGAAGGTTTCGAGGATGCCGAGCAGTTACGTACCATCGCCACGCCGGAAGATGAACTTGCCGGCAAGCAGATCGCCGAAACGGTGAACCGCGCGATGGATGCACTACCCGAGGACTTGCGCAAGGCGATCACCCTGCGCGAAATCGAGGGATTGAGTTACGAGGAAATCAGTACGGTGATGAACTGCCCGATCGGTACCGTGCGCTCGCGGATTTACCGCGCGCGCGAGGCGATCGCCGCCGAGTTGCGCCCGCAGCTTGGCACCGATGAAAACCGGAGATGGTGATGAACGAGAGTATTTCTCGGCTTATGGATGGCGAGCTCGACGATGAGGCGTTTATACGCCTTTGTCCGGACCTGCGCGCACCGGACGCGCTGAAGACGTGGGAGTGCTATCACTTGATAGGTGATCAGCTGCGCGGCACGCCGCGACAATCACCAGGCTTCGCCGAACGATTCTCGGCGGCACTAGCCGCCGAGCCGACCGTCCTGGCGCCACGCAGCGCACGCGCGGAACGCCCGGCGACGTTCGCCTGGGCGGTGGCGGCGACGCTGGCGGCGGTCACGGTGGTCGGCTGGACGGCATTCTCGATGGTCGACCTGCCGCCGGATGCGGTCGCCAGAGCCCGCGAGGCGACGACCATACGTTCCGCGCAAGTTTCGCCGCCGGTGCAGGTCCCGGCCGATTACCTGCTCGCGCATCATGAATACTCGCCGGCAACCGTGATTCAGGGCGGCAGGCCGTTCGTGCGCGCGATCGCGACCATGGATGCGGAACCGGGACGATGAGGCGATTGCCCTCATGATGTCGACGCGGAAAATGCCCGGCCGGGCGTCCGCGCGAGCAGGCCGGCTCGCCGGCTTATGCATCGCGCTTGTTGCCGCCTCGGTCGCTGCCGCGCAGGACACGCCATCCGAAGCCGCGCGTTGGCTTGACCGCGTGGCGCAGGCTGCGCGCACGCTCAACTACACCGGCACCGTCGTCTACCAGACGAGTGGGCGCGTCGAAACCTGGCGCCTCGTCCACCAGAACGAAAATGGGGTCGAGCTGGAAAAACTCACCAGCCTCGACGGACCTGCGCGTGAAGTCATCCGCGGAGCCAGTGAGGTGCGTTACTTCCATCCGGAGGCGAAGGTCGTGCGCGTCGAGCCACGGACGTTTCGCAACGTCTTTCCGTCGCTGTCCGCGGACCAGGTCCGCAATTTATCCCAGTACTACAATTTTCGGGTCGTCGCCGGTGAGCGCATCGCCGGCCATGCTGCAAAAATCGTGGTCTTTGAGCCCAAGGACGGCCTGCGCTATGGCCACATGTTCTGGTCCGACGCCGCCACAGGTCTTTTGCTCAAGGCGCGGCTGCTCAACGAAAAGGGTGAGGTGGTCGATCAGTTCGCTTTTACCGAAGTGTCGGTGTTCGCCAAGATTGATCCCGATATGGTCAAGCCGTCATTTCCCCCCGCACCTGCCGGTTGGCTGGTACGGGAGGGCTCGCCCGGCGACGTGGTGACCGACGACACCGGCTGGGCGGTCGGCCGGCTGCCCCCCGGTTTTGCCAAGATAACCGAAGGATTTCGCAAGCTGCGCGGCAAGCGCGAACCGGTGGCCCACATCGTTTACTCGGACGGCCTGGTCGCGGTCAGCGTGTTCATCGAGCCGATGACCATTACCCAGACCCGGATCGGCCTGTCCAAGCAAGGCGGGCTCAATATCTATGCGATGCGCAATGATGCCTATCTGGTCACCGTGCTGGGCGAGGCCCCGCCGGCGACGATCCGGCAGATTGCGCAATCGGTGGCACGCCGTTGATTGACTCTGCCGGGTTCACTTTCCATATTCACCCGCTCATCCGGTTCAACCGGCTCGATCCAATGAGGATACTCATGCTGATGCACTCGATTGCCCGCCACGGCGCCGTTGGCGCCACCCTGGTCACCATGCTCGCCATCGGTTTTGCGCCGCCGAGTGCCGCGCAGTCGCGCGGCGTCTTTCTGCCCGATTTCACCGAGCTGTACGAAAAGAACGGCCCGGCGGTCGTCTCGATCGACGTGACCCAGAAAGCACGGCGGCAGCGCGGGATGCCTGAACTCTCGGAGGACGATCCGTTCTACGAATTCTTCCGTCGCTTCGGACAGGTGCCGCCACGGCGTGGACCCGAACGTGATCCGGAGCCGCAGGCAGTCGGCTCCGGCTTCATCATCGGCAGTGATGGGCACGTGCTGACCAATGCGCACGTGGTCGACGGCGCCGTGGAAGTGACCGTCAGGTTGAGCGACAACCGGGAATTCAAGGCCAAGGTCCTGGGTGCGGACAAGCGCACCGACATCGCGTTGCTCAAGATAGAGGCCAAGGAGCTTCCCAAGGTGACCATCGGCGACCCTGACAAGTTGCGGGTGGGCGAG
>JAQBEY010000104.1:0-10956 GCA_032123655.1 Betaproteobacteria bacterium | reverse complement strand
TCGCCGAAGAGCCCGTCGCCGAAGAGCCCGTCGCAGCGACGGATCCGAGCTCGACCGCCGCGCCGGGTGGTGACGCGGTTGCCGATGAGGTCGAGGTGGTGCTGGCCGCAATTCGGCTCGATCCGCTGGCCGACGTCCGCGACGACGTCGACGCCGACGTGCTGCCGATATTTCTGGACGAAGCCGCCGAACTGTTCCCGCAGGCGGGGGAGGAAATTCGCGCGTGGCGTGCCGACCCGCTGGATCTGCGGGCCGTCGCCCAACTGCGACGGACGCTGCATACATTCAAGGGCAGTTCGCGCATGGCCGGGGCAATGCGCCTTGGTCAGCTTACCCATCTCATGGAATCGCGACTGCTGGAGGAGGAGGCGCCCCAGCAGGCGACGCCCGAGCTTTTCGACCTGCTCGACGAGGATCTGGATCACATCGCATTTGTCCTCGATCACCTTCGTCGCGGCGAATACAATGTGCCGCTGCCTTGGGTGGCGGAGTCCGGTGACGATTCGCCGTTGTCCGACGAGGCGCTGGAAACGGTGGAGCCGGTCATGCCGGTGGCCGAGCGACCGATCTCGGTCTCGCCGATCCGCCAGGATCCGAACCTGCGCGTGATCCCCGAGCCGCCGGCGACGGTCGTTCCGGAGAAGGACGAGCACTACACGTCGAAACCGGTCCCTTCCGTGCCCGCGAATGTCGAGCGCCCGGTGGTGGTTGCGCTGCCACCGGTTCTGCCGACGCCTGCAGAACTGCTGCCTGCCGCCGCCGCAAGAATCGAGGCGACACCGGAACTCGAGACGGGCGCGCGTGCCGCCTTGCGTGTACGTGCCGACATCATCGACCGCCTGGTCAACGAGGCGGGCGAGGTAGCGATCGCCCGGGCGCGTGTCGAGGGCGAATTGCGTGCGCTCAAGGCTAATCTGCTGGAACTCACCAACAACGTCATCCGGCTGCGGGCGCAGATGCGCGAGATCGAGATTCAGGCGGAGTCGCAGATCCAATCCAGCCAGCAGTTGCAGGAGCAGCACGGCGAATTCGATCCACTGGAATTCGATCGCTACACCCGGTTCCAGGAGCTGACACGTTCGCTCGCCGAGGGTATCAACGACGTCTCGACCGTGCAGCTGTCGCTGCTCAAGAATCTGGATGACGCCGACGCGGCGCTGCTCGCGCAGGCTCGACTGTCGCGCGAGGTTCAACAGCGGTTGTTCTCGATCCGAACGGTTCCATTCGGCAGCCTGTCACAACGGCTCTACCGGGTTCTGCGCGCCACGGCGCGCGAACTCGACAAGCGGGCCAATCTGGAAATTCGCGGAGGTCAGGTCGAACTCGACCGTTCCGTGCTGGAAAAGCTGGTCGGGCCGCTTGAGCATCTGTTGCGCAACGCACTCGACCACGGTATCGAGGCACCCGAGGCGAGGCGTCGGACCGGCAAGACCGAGATCGGCGAGATCGCGCTGACGGTCCACCAGGTGGGCAATGAAGTCGTGATCGAAATGGCCGACGATGGCGTGGGCATCGACCTCGATCGTGTGCGCGATCGCGCGATTGCCAATGAGCTGGTGAGCGCGGATTCCGTGCCGACCGAGTCGCAGTTGATCGAGTGTCTGTTCGCGCCGGGGTTCTCGACATCGGCCCAGGTCACGCAGATTTCGGGCCGCGGTATCGGCATGGACGTGGTGCGAAGCGAGATCGCCGCGCTCGGCGGTCGCGTCGAGGTGATGACGACTTCGGGCAACGGCACGAGGTTCGTTCTGACGCTCCCGCTCACGCTGGCGGTTACACAGGCTGTGCTGATTCGGGCCGGCGGGAGGTTGTGGGCGTTGCCTGCGCCAATGGTAGAACAGGTGCAGCAGGTCAAGTCGCAGGCACTGCTCGACATCTACATTCAGCGCAAGGTGGAGTGGCAGGGGCGTATCTATCCGTTCCACTATCTGCCCCGGCTGCTCGGCGACTCGGCGAGCAATCCTGAAACCCGGCGCTACAATTCCGTGCTGCTGTTGCGCAGTGGTCAGAGCCGCGCGGCGGTGCACGTCGACGAGATGGTCGGCAATCAGGAAGTTGTGGTCAAGAATATCGGTCCGCAGCTCGCGCGCGTGTCCGGAATTTCCGGAGCGACGGTGCTTGGCACCGGAGAAATCGTTTTGATCATCAACCCGGTGCAGCTTGCCGGCCGTACCGATGCTCACCGATTCGACGCCACCAACGACGAACGCGCAATTGGCGACCATCCGCGCGCCCATGTGGCGCCGGTGTCGACGCAGCCGCTGGTGCTGATCGTCGACGACTCACTGACCGTGCGCAAGATCACGAGCCGATTCCTGCAGCGGGAAGGCTTTGCGGTCGCGACAGCGCGGGACGGCGTGGACGCATTGCAGGTGCTCGGCGAATCCTTGCCTGACGTCATTCTCCTCGACATCGAAATGCCGAGGATGGACGGATTCGAGTTCGCCAAGACCATCAAGAGCGACGCGCGGCTCTCCGGCATCCCGATCATCATGATCACCTCGCGCACCGCGGAAAAGCATCGCAGTCGCGCAGCGGAACTCGGCGTCGACCTCTACCTCGGCAAGCCCTACCAGGAAGAGGAACTTCTGCAGAACCTGCGCGACATGACCGGCCTGGGCGCGACGGCCTGACCGATCGCGACGATCGGTGCCCCACAACGGCGCGGAGTATCCGCGCCGTTGTCGTTGGTTCTGTGGAAACCACGACGCTGCGAGCCCCGCGGCCCACCGGCGATTCCGTACGACATCGGCGGGCTCCCGCCAGCCTGAAGTCGACCGCGGTGTAGGATTGCCAGGAAAGCGACCATGGCTGCGTTTGCGTGGTCCGGGGCCATTGGCACGGGCGCTCGAATCAGCGTCGGCTTTGCGCCGCAGCAAGGTGATTCTGCGCGAATGAGCTAAATTAGACGTTCAAACTGGGAGGAGTCGAGGATGGCGAACTATTCCACGGAGAATATCCGCACCGTAGCGCTGGTGGGCCACGGAACCGGCGGCAAGACCACGCTGGCCGAAGCGCTCCTGGTGAGTTCCGGCGTGCTGACGACACCCGGGAGTGTCGAGCGCGGCACCTGCGCCAGCGATTTCGATCCGCTGGAGAAGGAATACCAGCATTCGCTGCGGTCGTCGTTGCTGCACCTCGAGGTCAATGGCACGCGGATCCATCTGGTCGACACTCCCGGGTTCCCGGATTTCATCGGGCAGTCCATCGGCGCCCTGGACGCGGTGGAGACGGCCGCGGTTGTGGTCAATGCGCAGGCCGGCGTCGAGATGATCACGTCGCGAATGATGGAATGGGCGGGTAAACGCCGACTGTGCCGATTGGTGATCGTCAACAAGATCGATGCCGACAACGTGGACTTGCCCGCGGTGCTCGATGCGATCCAGGAGGCGTTCGGCAAGGAATGCCTGCCGATCAATCTTCCCGCGGATGGCGGCAGCCGGGTCGTTGATTGTTTTTTCAACCCCACCGGCGACTCCGATTTTTCCTCGGTCGAGTCCGCGCACCGCGCACTCGTCGATCAGGTCGTCGAGGTCGACGAAGAACTGATGGCGTTGTACCTCGAGCAGGGAGAAATCGAGCCCGAACAGCTGCATGCGCCGTTCGAAAAGGCGCTGCGCGAGGGGCACCTGGTGCCCGTGTGCTTTGTCTCGGCGCGAACGGGCGCAGGCGTCGACGAGCTGCTGCAGATATTCGATCGCCTGCTGCCCAACCCTGCCGAGGGCAACCCGCCACTGTTCACCAGGAGCGACGGCGAGTCCGAGGTCGAGTTCCGTTCGGAGCCTGATCCGGAAAAGCATGTGCTGGCGCATGTGTTCAAGGTCGTCGTCGATCCTTTCGTGGGCAAACTCGGAGTTTTTCGGGTGCACCAGGGCACCGTGACCCGCGACACCCAGCTGTTCGTCGGCGATGGACGAAAGCCGTTCAAGGTTGGTCACCTGTTCATGCTGCAGGGAGGCAAGAACGTCGAGATCGACCATGCGGGTCCCGGCGACCTGGCCGCAGTGGCGAAAGTCGACGAAGTTGAGTTCGACTGCGTACTCCACGACTCGCACGACGAGGACCATATCCGCATGAAGCCGCTGGAGTTCCCCGCGCCCATGCACGGCGTGGCGATCGAGCCCAAGCGCCGCGGCGACGAGCAGCGCATTTCCGAAGTCCTCCACCGGATGACTGCCGAGGATCCGACGCTGCTGGTCGAGCACGACACCAATCTCAACGAGACCGTGCTGTGGGGTCTTGGTGACCTGCACCTGCGCTCGGTACTCGAACGCATGTCCGGCCAGTTCAAGCTCGAGGTCACCACGCGCCCGCCGCGCATTCCCTATCGCGAGACGATCACTGCGCCGGCAGACGGCCACCACCGGCACAAGAAGCAGACCGGCGGCGCCGGCCAGTTTGGCGAGGTCTATCTCAAGATCGAGCCATTGCCACGCGGCGCCGGCTTCGAGTTCGTCAACTCGGTCAAGGGCGGAGCCATCCCGACATCGCTGATTCCGGCGGTTCAGAAGGGGGTGGAGCAGGTGCTGGCCGCCGGTCCGGTGGCGGGATTCCCATTGCAGGACGTGCGGGTGAACGTCTATGACGGCAAGTACCACCCGGTCGATTCCAAGGAAGTGGCGTTCGTCTCCGCCGGCCGCAAGGCATTTCTCGACGCCATCGCCAAATCGCGGCCAATCGTGCTCGAGCCGATCGTCGGCGTCGAAATCAACTGTCCGGCGGCCAACATGGGCGATGTGACAGGCGATCTTTCCTCCCGCCGCGGGCACGTGACCGGAACCAAGACGATGCAGGCGGGATCGCTCGCCGTCACGGGTCTCGCGCCGCTGGCGGAACTCGAGGGCTATGCGGCGCGGCTGAAATCGATGACCGGCGGGCAGGGCGGCTGGTCGATGGCGCTCTCGCACTACGAGCAGGCGCCGCCGCAACAGCAGCAGCAGCTTGCGGCCGAATACGCCAAACACCGCCGGCACGAGGAAGAGTAGGCGCCGCCCTCGTGGCAGTCTGGGCGGCCCTGCGCCGTCGCGTCACCGCGAACTGTAGGTCAGGTCGCGTCACCGCAACCCGTAGGTCAGGTCGCGTACGGCAATTTCGTGCCGCCAGAGCAACGCGCCACTGGCGTCTCGGCTCTCGAGGGTCAGCTGACGCGTTGCGCCGCTGCCCGTCGCGCGGATCAACCCGAACTGGCGCTTGCCGACCAGCGTTCCGGGAACGATATCGGGGTTTTCAATTTCAGCGCGGTCCGGCGTCTTCCAGGGACGCGAGGTCAGCGGGCTCGACGTGAATTCATGCAGCGGGTAGGCGTCCGGTCGCGCGACCCTCAGCAGTTCGGTGAAGTGCCGGTCGCCGGAGAGGAAGATCACGCCGTCGATTCGCTTCTCGTGCAGGAAATCCAGGAAGGCCTTCTGCTCCTGGGCGAAGTGATTCCAACCCTCGTGGCGGTTGGCCCGATTGAGGAATTGACTGCCTCCGGCGATCAGCTTGACTGGTGCGCGGGACGCAAGGAGCGCTGCGCGCAACCAGCGCAATTGCGCAGTTCCAAACATTGTTTTTTGCGGTCCCTCCGGCGCGCGGTCCGGCGTCCGGTACCACCGGTCATCGAGCAGGAATACGTCGATGTCACCGTAACTCACGCGGCCGAAGACGCCTGGCGCATCCGGGAGGCCGAATTCCGGGTTCGGCCAGTAGCGCTGGAACAGCGCCAGGGTCTCGTCCTTCAGGCGATAGGTGGCGTTGGCGTTGTTGGGACCATAGTCGTGATCGTCCCAGATGGCGACATGGGCGGTCGCGGTCAGCAGCCCACGCAGCGGAGGGAAGGTTCGTTGCCGCCGGTAACGCGCCGCCATCGACCCCGGATCGGCAAAGTCGGGCGGTTGCAGGTAGAGGTTGTCGCCGAGCCAGAGCATGGCGTCGGGAGCGGCGGCGGCGATGGCCTCGAAAATTTCGAACCCGCCACCGTAGTCGCCTTTGCCTTTGGGGGGATTTGCTCCGGCCAGAAAGAAGCACGAGCCGATCGCCAGAGTGAACGTTGGCGCATCCGCTGCTGCGGGCGACTGGACCTGCGCCCGGACCGACCCCTCCTGCCGGTCGTGGTCGCCGCGCACCTGATAGCTTGCGGCCTGACCCGGCAGGAGGCCGGTCAGCCGGGCAACGACCGTATGGCCGTTGGTGGCGGTGGCGTCGAGCCGCAGCGTCTGTTCGTGAGCGGCGCCCTCGACCCGCCAGCTGACGTCGATCGGTCCCGGAGCATCGGCCATGATCCAGATGATGGCGCTGGTCGTGTCGGCGTAGCCATGCATCAGCGTGAGCTTCGCCGAAGCCGGAGGCGCGAGGGCCGCCAGCATCACGCCCAGCGCGCACACGGCAAGGCGGGATTGTTGTCCTGGCATTTGGGGAGTTCGAACTTCGGGTGTGGCGGCGATGTTCAGTTTCTCGTCGCCGGCATTAAGTGCTTCATTGTGGCGCACCCCTCATGCGATTACAATTCGTCGCGATGGGCGAATCCGTGAACCTGACCCACCACTTCCTGATCGCCATGCCGGCCATGGCCGATCCGCGTTTCGCCAACTCGCTGACCTTCGTATGCGAGCACAACAAGGACGGCGCACTCGGCATCGTCGTCAACAAGCCGATCGACATGACGCTGTCGGCGTTGTTTGACCAGATCCATGTACCGCTCGCCGATGAAGCGCTGCGCGCGTCGCCGGTGCATTACGGCGGACCGGTTCAGGTCGACCGCGGTTTTGTGCTGCACCGTCCCCTTGGCAATTGGCAGTCGACGCTAGCGGTCAGCGACGACATGGGGCTCACCACGTCGAAGGACGTTCTCGAGGCGGTTGGGCGCGGCGAGGGCCCGAAGGACGTCTTCGTTTCGCTGGGGTACGCGGGCTGGTCGGCCGGTCAGCTCGAGGAAGAGCTGGCACAGAACGCCTGGCTCACCGTCGCCGCCGACTCCGGTGTGCTTTTCGACGTTCCGGCGGAGCAGCGACTTCCGGCGGCGATGCAACTTCTCGGCATCGACTTCACGCAGCTCTCCGAGGACGTCGGGCACGCGTGACGCGTGACCGCCCGCCTGCCACCGTGCTCGCGTTCGATTTCGGCACGCGGCGCATCGGCGTGGCCATTGGCAATACGCTGACCCGGTCGGCCCGGCCGCTGACGACGATAGCGCAACAGGCAGGCGATGCGCATTTCAAGCCGATCGCGGCGCTGATCGACGAATGGAAACCCGAACAGTTGGTCGTCGGCATTCCGGTGCACACCGACGGCACGCCGCACGCGATGACGGCGCAGGCGCGGCGCTTCGCGCAGGCGCTGTCGGCGCGATTTTCATTGCCCGTCGCCTTCGCCGACGAGCGCCACACGACGCAACTCGCGCAGTCGGCGCTCGACGCGGCGGCGGCCGGTCGGCAGGGTCGCGCGGCGCGCGACGAAATTGCGGCGCAGATCATTCTTCAAGGTTGGCTCGATGACGATTCCGGAACAGATTCCTGACGGCGAAGAGGCGCTGGGCGCGCTCGCCGAACGAATGCGCGCGGCGGTCGCCTTCAACGCCGCTTTCGTCGGCATCTATTCCGGTGGCGCCTGGCTCGCGCAGCGGCTGGCGGCGATGATTCCCGGCGAACATCCGCTGGGCTACATCGACGTCTCGTATTATCGGGATGACTATTCGCGGGTCGGATTGAAAGGCGGCGCGAAGCGCACCGAACTTCCATTTGACGTCGAAGGCGCGAACATCGTACTCGTCGACGACGTGCTGTACACGGGTCGCAGTGTCCGCGCGGCCGTCAACGAACTCTTCGACTTCGGCCGCCCTGCGCGCATCGAGCTGGCCGTGCTGGTCGACCGTGGCGGACGCGAACTGCCGGTCGAACCCACCTACTTCGGCGTGCGTCTGGCTGTCGCCCATGCCCTGTCGGTCGTCGTGTCGCGCGATGGCGACCGGCTGCGGATCGCGGCCGAAAAGGGGCCGGTCTGACCACCATGCGCAATCCGCAGCTCAATGCCAACGGCGAACTCACGCATCTGCTGACGCTCGAGGGCTTGCCGGCCGATGTGGTTCGGCAGATTCTCGACGCGGCCGACCCCTTTGTCCCGATCGCCGAGCGTGAGGTCAAGAAAGTGCCGCTGCTGCGCGGCAAGGCGGTGTTCAACCTCTTTTTCGAGAACTCGACACGCACGCGCACGACTTTCGAGATCGCCGCCAAGCGACTTTCCGCCGACGTCATCAACCTCAACATCGGCGCGTCGTCGACCAGCAAGGGCGAGACGCTGCTCGACACCGTCGACAACCTGGTCGCAATGGATGCGGACATCTTTGTCGTGCGCCATGCGCAGTCCGGTGCGCCGCACATGATTGCCGCGCACCTGAACGCGCACTCGCGCAGCCATGTGCACGTGATCAACGCAGGCGACGGGCGCCACGCACACCCGACGCAGGGGCTGCTCGACCTGTACACGATTCGCCACTACAAGAAGGATTTTCACAATCTCACCGTCGCCATCGTCGGCGACGTCCTGCATTCGCGCGTTGCCCGCTCGCTGATCCACGGCCTCACCACGCTGGGCACGCCCGAGGTGCGGGTGATCGGTCCGAAGACGCTGCTTCCTGCCGCCGTCGAGGCGATGGGCGTGCGCGTGTTCCACGACATGCGCAAGGGCCTCGCCGGCTGCGACGCGGTGGTGATGCTGCGCCTGCAGAGCGAGCGGATGAAGGGCGCGCTGCTGCCCTCCGCCGGCGAATTCTTCAAGAACTACGGGCTGACGCTTGAAAAACTCGCCTGCGCCAAGCCGGATGTGATCGTCATGCATCCGGGGCCAATGAACCGCGGCGTGGAAATCGATTCGGCCGTCGCCGACGGTGCCCGTAGCGTCATCCTGCCGCAGGTGACCTTCGGTATCGCCGTGCGCATGGCGGTGATGAGCATCATCGCGGGCAACCGATGAAGATCGAGATCGCCAACGGCCGCCTGATCGACCCGGCGAACGGCGTCGACCGGGCGACTTCGCTGTACATCGCCGCCGGCCGTGTCGTGGCGATCGGCGAACCGCCCGCGGGCTGGCATGCCAACCGGTTGCTGGACGCGACCGGCCTGGTGGTGGCGCCGGGACTGATCGATCTCTGCGCCCGCCTGCGCGAACCAGGTCTCGAGTACAAAGCCACGCTGGAATCGGAAATGGAAGCGGCGACCGCCGGAGGCGTGACCAGTCTCGCCTGCCCGCCGGATACGGATCCGCCGCTGGACGAGCCAGGGCTGGTCGAGATGCTCAAGCACCGCGCCCGCTCGCTGAACCAGGCGCACGTATATCCGATCGGTGCGCTGTCGGTCCAGCTGCAGGGAACCACGCTCACCGAGATGAGCGAGTTGGCCGAGGCGGGTTGCGTGGCGTTTTCACATGCCGACGTGCCGCTGGTCGATACGCAGCTGCTCTGGCGGGCGATGGAATACGCGTCCACGTTCGGCCACCAGCTGTGGCTGCGGGCCGCTGATCCGCATCTGGGGCGTGGAGGCGTCGCGCACGACGGTGAAGTGGCAACCCGGCTGGGGTTGTCGGGTATTCCTGCCGCGTCGGAAACCATCGCGCTGGCAACCATTCTTTCGCTGATGCGCGAGACGGGGGTGCGCCTGCACGTGACCCGCCTGTCCGCGGCCGGCAGCGTTGCGCTCATCCGCGCCGCCAAGCAGGATGGCTTGCCGGTGACCTGTGATGTCGCGGTTCACCACCTGCATTTGTGCGACGTGGACATCGGCTGGTTTGACGCCAACGCCAATTTTGTGCCTCCGCTGCGCACCACCCGGGATCGCGCCGCGTTGCGCGCAGGCGTTACCGACGGCACCATCGATTCGATCTGTTCGGACCATGCCCCGGTCGATGACAACGCCAAGCTGGTTCCCTTCGCCGAGGCCGAGCCCGGTGCCATCGGGCTGGAATTGCTGTTGCCGCTGACGCTCAAATGGGCGACCGAGGACGGCGTCCCGCTGCCCGTGGCGCTGGCCAGGATCACCAGCGAGCCAGGGAAATTGCTCCCGGCGGGTGCCGGGCAACTGGCCGTTGGCGCGGTCGCGGATGTCTGTGTGTTCGACCCCCAGCGCTATTGGCGGGTCGAGGAAAGCGCCTTGAAAAGCCAGGGAAAGAACACGCCATTTCTGGGACTCGAAGTTGCAGGCAAGGTCCGATGGACGCTGGTGGGCGGACAGGTGGTCCACGAAGGCTGAATACAACCTGCGCTCCCCGGTGGTCGCAGCAGGCGATCCCGAACGTCGCACGCCTGCCTGCGTGCATATCTTGAATCTGGAGGCTGGATTGATCGATATTCTCGAACCCGAACTCAGGAGCCTGGTCGGCACGCGCAGCGTCGACCGGCGCAGCTACGTCGTCACCACGCTGGGCGCTGGCTTTGCGATGGCGGTGCTGCCGGTGGCCGCGCAGACCATCACCACTGCGGCCGATGGTCTGGTCGCGGGCGAGGTCAAGGTGCCGACCAAGGATGGCGAAATGCCGGCGTACCGGGCGATGCCGTCCACCGGGAGCAAATTCCCGGTGGTCCTCGTCGTGCAGGAGATCTTTGGCGTGCATGAGCACATCAAGGACATTTGCCGGCGCATCGCCAAGGCCGGCTATTTCGCGATTGCGCCCGAGCTCTATGCGCGCCAGGGTGACCCGACCAAGTACACGGATATTCCCAGGCTGATCTCGGAACTCGTGGCCAAGGTGCCCGATGCGCAGGTCATGGCCGATTTCGATGCCTGCGTCGCCTACGCCAGGTCCACCGGCAAGGCGGATACCGCGCGGCTGGGCATCACCGGCTTTTGCTGGGGCGGACGCATCACGCTCATGTATACCGCACACAACCCGGCGGTGAAAGCGGCGGTGCCCTGGTACGGCGCGGTCGCGCGATCGTTCGTTCCAGGGGACAAGACGGCCATCGAAATGGCGCCGCGAATCAAGGCGGCG
>JAQBEY010000103.1:0-30171 GCA_032123655.1 Betaproteobacteria bacterium | reverse complement strand
TGCGCCTCGCCGCTCGCCAGCGCTTCGCGCGCCTTGCGCCGCGCCTTTGCCGGTATTGAGCCCGAGAGCCAGACGATGTTCACCGGCAATCCATCGAGCCAGGCCATCAGCTTGCGGAAATGCTGTTCGGCGAGAATTTCGGTTGGCACCATGAACGCCACCTGCTTGCCCGATTCAATGGCCTGCAACGCCGCCAGCGCCGCGACCACGGTCTTGCCCGAGCCTACGTCGCCCTGCAGCAGCCGCTGCATCGGCGATGCCTTCTTCAGGTCATGCGCGATCTCGCGCCACACCCGCTCCTGCGCCCGCGTCATCCTGAAGCCGACGCGTTCGAGCAGCTGCCGGGTCAGTGCACCGGTGCCGGTCAGCACCGGCGCGCGGCGCAGTGAGCGCGCCTGGCGATGTGCCTTCAACGAAAGTTGCTGCGCGAGCAACTCGTCGAACTTGAGCCGTGTCCATGCCGGATGCGTGCGCGCGTCGAGCGCTCGTTGCGTGAGTTCGGATACCCGCGGCGGCGGCGCATGCAGAAAGCGCACGGCATCGTCGAATTTCCACAGATGACGGCGGCGCACCACATCCTCCGGCAGCGTCTCCGCGGTCATCGCCGGATCGGCGGCGAGCGTGCGCGCGACGACCTTGCGCAGCGTCTCCTGCCCGAGCCCCGCCGTGGTCGGGTAGACCGGCGTCAGTCGGTCGGGCAAGGGCGCGCCCTCCTCGACCACCTTGAATTGCGGATGCACGATCTCCAGTCCGAAATAGCCGGGGCGCACATCACCGAAAACTCGCAGCCGGGTTCCCGGCTGCATGACTTTCTGCTGACTGGGGTAGAAGGTAAAAAACCGCAGCACCAGCTGCGCCTCGCGCCGCTCCGGGTCGGCGAGCAGGCAGATCAGTTGCCGGCGCGGCCGGTACTGAATTTCGGTGTTGACGATGACGCCTTCCGACTGCACCGCCAATCCGGGCTGCAACGCCGTCAGCGCGACAACCCGGGTGTGATCTTCGTAGCGCAGCGGCAGGTGCAGCACCAGATCGACGTCACGGACGATGCCGAGTTTCGCCAACTGGTCGGCGAGCCCGCGGCCCGCCGGCTTGGCGGGCTTGCCCTCCTTCGCGGTCTTTGCCGACCGGGCCATCGTCGCGATGCGACCGGTCTATTTTCCCTTGGACTCGTCGAAGGTCTCGAGCCAACCCGTCTGCGGAGGCACCGCAACACCCGAAAGCACCAGAACCGCCTCTATCTCGATCAATGCGGCCTTCGGCAACGCGGCAACCTGGTAGGTCGCGCGCGCCGGATACGGCTCGTTGAAATAGCCGGCCATGATCTCATTGACCTTGGTGAAGCCGGCGAGGTCGACCATCAGGATCGACAACTTGACGATGTCGTCGAGGCCAGCGCCGGCCGCCTGCGCCACGGCGCGCAGGTTGTGAAACGCCTGGTGCGTCTGCGCCTCGACACCCTCGGCGAGGTCGCCCGACTTCGGATCGAGGCCCAGTTGTCCGGACAGGTAGACGGTATGTCCGGCGCGGATCGCCTGCGAGTAAGGTCCCAGTGCGGTCGGCGCGTCAGGCGAATGGATGGCGATCTTGGTCATGGGTGCACGTTCCGGGAGGTGGTTGGCAGTTGGACATCGGGCATCGGGCGCATCACTCTAGCAGGCGCACGGTGCCGACGTCACACCTGCTCGACCTCGTGACCGGCCTCGATCCACGCGTCGATGCCGCCCAGCAGCGGACGCACGCGCTTGAAGCCATGCTGAATCAGCACCTTCGCGACCTTGGCTGCCGAATATTCGTTCGGGCAGGCGCAATAGACGATCACCTCGTCCTCGGGCTGAATCGAGAGCAGCTCCACGCGCAGCTTCTCCATGTCGACCGTGATCGCGCCGGGAATGCGGCCGGTCAGCGACTGCGACATCGGCGAACGCACGTCGATCACTCTTGCCTCGCGTTCCGCGCCCAGCATCTCACGCAGTTCGTCGATGGTGACGCGGTCCATCCGCAGCTGCCAGATGAACAGTTCGCGCTGCCACCACCGCGCCGCGATGTAGACCAGGAAAGCCGCGGCGATCAGCCACAAGCCGACCCGGCCCATGGTGTCGAACACTGCCAGCACGTCGTTGATCGCATTGCTGAACACATAACCCAGCCCTATGCCCACGCCCGACCAGAGCGCGGCGCCGAGCGCGTCGAAGGCAAGAAATTTCCACACCGGCAGGCCGATCACCCCGGCCATCGCCGTCGCCACCGAGGCGAATCCGGGGATGAATTTCGCCACCGCCAGCGAGCGCGCACCCCAGCGCGCGAAGATCGACTCGGTCTGGCTGACACAGGAATCCGGCGACAGCGAAAGCATGCAGATCGTCTTCAACACCCGGCCACCGAACTTGCGACCGGCCGAAAACCATGCGAAGTCGGCAAGCAGCGCCGCGATCACCGCGGTACCAATCAGCGCCGGCACCGATGCCCCGCCGACAGCCGCGAGCGCGCCGGTAATGATCAGCGTCGGGTAGGCCGGGACCGGCAGTCCGGCCTGCAGGAGCAGCACGTTGACGAACACGACCGCGAGGCCGTAGTGCTGGACGAGTTCGAGGAGCGTGGCCATGGAGGACAGATCAGCGATGCCGGAAGTATGCAGATGGGTACGCCGACAGGCGGATCCAACCCCTTGGTCGCAGGAATCGCGCCAAGTTTACGGCCCCGCCCCGTCCGCGCTATAATCGCCCCCCTCGTGGGGACGTAGCTCAGCTGGGAGAGCGCCGCGTTCGCAATGCGGAGGTCGGGAGTTCGATCCTCCTCGTCTCCACCACAGTTTTGACAAGGCCTTGAGCGATTGTGACAGGAAGCATTAAGTTGCGGAAAATGCAACGAAATCCTTCCGTTGCAAACTGCAACGGCATCGTTCCGGTCAGCGTGACATAGGCAGAGCCCTTACCGGCTACGCGTCGGCGGGCAATTGGAGTGGGACAGACTCTCGCCCAGCCGCGGCGATGGTGTCGCCGTCCTTATTCATATTTTCTGGTCCGTATGCATCGCCCTGTCTCGAACTCAATCGAGACACGTCTTGCATTCCAAAGACCGCCCGCCGAGGCGATCGCCCTGACCTAGTCCAAGGCTACAAAGGTCCTAGATTCAACGAGCAAGTGCAACGCTAGTTAGTTCCGATGATACAGAGCGGCGGGCGTTTTGAAGCCGTGTCGTTTGCGCGGTCGGTGGTTGAGGTCGTCGGCGATCTGATTGCAACGGGCTTGGGTCACGGCGCTCATACAGGTTCCTTTGGGCAGGTATTGGCGTAGCAGGCCGTTGAAGTTCTCGTTGCTGCCGCGCTCCCAGGAATGATACGGCGTGGCGAAGTAGACCTTGACCGGGAAGCGTATTTCGAGCGCCGCGTAGTCGTGGAACTCGGTGCCGTTGTCGAAGGTGATGGTTTTGAAATTGCGGCAGTGACTGCGGATAGCGCGGGAGGCGGCGTGCGTGACTTCGTGCATGGTACGGGCCTTGCGCTTCTTGACGATGGCGTAGCCGGTTTTGCGTTCGACCAGCGTGAGGACGCAGTGATGCATGTCGCTGCCCATCACGGTGTCGCCTTCCCAGTGACCGATGCGCTGGCGCAACTCGACTTCGGCCGGCCGGTCACCGATCGGTCGCTTGCCCGGGAGCACCCCCCGGGAGTCATGGCTGCGGTAGCGCTTGCGACCGAACTTACTGAGGATTCTGGTGTAGCGCCACAGGTCGCCGCCGGCCTGCTTGTCCCAGCGGATCTGGCGGTAGATCGTCTCGTGACTGATGCGCAGGCCACCCGTTCTCTTCCAAACCCCGACGATTTGCTCGGGGCTGAACCGGCGGCGCACCAGCCGCGCGACCTTCGCCATGTCAGCGGCGCTGAAGTGGGCGCCGCGGCGGCAGCGGCGACGACGGGCGGTGGCATAGCTATGCGCCTTCTCGGCGCGGTATTGGGCGTCGTGGGTGGTGACGTTTCGGCGCAGTTCCCGGCCGATAGTGCTCGGGTGGCGCTGCAACTGCCGGGCGATTTCGGCGCGCGAGCATCCGCACATCCGCAATGCCGTGATCCTGTATCTTTCTTCTTGGGTGAGCTGGTGATACGTCGTCATGGTTGCAACCCCGTTCCTGGCCGGATGAGGAGGCAGCTAGTGTCGCCGCTCCCCACCCGAATTCGAGACGTGTTGCACTTACTATGTGAATCTGCGGGTCCTAACAACGGATAAGCACAGGACGCTGTCGTCATGACGCGGATGTCTGAACGTGCTGGTGATTGCCACCGAGTTGAACGCGAGTCGCCAGAGGAATCTGACCACTGCCGCCAGAATCGTTGACCAGAGCCCGCCAGTCGATGGACCGGCCCTCAGGTGCGCTTGCTACCGGGCCGATAACGGCTCATTGGTTGCGAAGCGATAACTTGGTCAAACGTCAGCGACAAGACGGTAAGGAGCCGTGCGCCGCCGCTGGCCGAACGCGAACTATCGACCCACAGCAGACTGACACACTTCCCGAAAGCCGGCGTTCAATGCCGGAGAAGCGGACGCCCAAAAGTCGCTACAGTCGCTCCTGCGATCACCTTGTTTCGCACACGCCAGAAGAATCGGGTGCGGCAGCGCACAGACATTGCCGCCACGGCCGAGGATTATCAATGTCACTTGTCGCGTTATCCGGGACAGGGATTCGCAAAGGAAATGCACATGAACCGCATCGTTTACATTGTCGGCTTCGTCGTCATAGTCATCTTTGTCTTGGGCTTTTTCGGCCTTCGGTAGATCTGCACGCGGGCGCCCGTGGCGCTCTCGATCGGCTACCTGGCAATGTCCGGGATATTCCTACGTCCGGAAGGGGAAGCCGCTGATACGGCTTCAAGGTGCATCTGGCGCACTCTTCAGTCGTGGCGTCAAATGGGCCTTGAGGTAGAAAATGGACAAAGATGAACTGGTTCGAGCAAATGTCGGGCTCCGCCCCTAATGCGGGGGTGAGCCACCAGGATGCCACGGGAATCAACGACGCCATTCATTTATGGCACCAGCGACGCAATGCTGAGCGGCACAGAGACGCGCACGCCGCCAGGTCTTGGCGTCGCAGGACCTGCGCGCACGGATGAGACAAAGCGCCGACAGTTTGCGCTGCTGGAGAGTTATGTCGCAAGAATCCGTCTACGGTGACCACATCATGAGCAAACTCTCCACTGCTGCACGCAGGAAACTGCCGTCATCCGACTTCGCATTGCCCGGGCGCCGCTTCCCCGTGGAGGACAAGGCACGCGCGCGCGACGCCAAGGCGCGCGCCTCGCAAGCACTCAATGCGGGTCGCCTCAGCGCAGCGGACAAAACAAAGGTCGACCACAAGGCCGACGCGGTTCTTGCAAAGAAGGTCAAGTAGGCAAACCCCTCGACAGAAGGCTTAGCGAGAAACCATGGTCGAAACGCGGAAGGTTCGTCATTACACGAAGGCCGAACAGGACAAGGCACGCCACGCGGCAGCCCGAGCGAAGCGTCGGGCTGGAGGATTGGCAGCGGCTGGGACAGTCTACCGAGAGGAATTCCAGCGCGACGTTGGCCCGGACCTTGATGAACCGGTCGATGTGACCGAATCCGGGCGTGAATTCTAAATGCCCGAGATGCGAGTCGAGCCCTTCCTAATACTGCGTGCTATGTCCACAACGGGATTAGTCATGCATCCGCGCATCGTCCTCACGCTAACCGGCAGGCGCCACCCAGTACTCGAGCAGAAACCGCTATGACCGATGAAGCGCTGCTGAAATTCGGCACCGTACAGGTAGTGAAGGCCGACATTGCTGATGACCGAAAGCAATTGCGATTGAACCTTCTCGACGGAGTGCTGAACACGCCCGAATTGGGAATGCTCATTAAGTTCCTGCGGGAAAAGCAGGAGATTCTCGACACAGTCGACAAAGCCCCAGACGCTAACTGATTTAAAAAAGTCGCGCCGCCGATCGTTGTTCGTAGCCTGCAGCACGCTTTGTGTGCGCCATCGCATAGGCCGCTATTGAAGGCCATTCCACCATAGCGCTCCTACCCACACGAAGGAGTCACTATGAACTTTTGGGAAAACTCTCTTGGCGAGCGCATCTGAGCCGGCAACTATGGTTTCACCGACTCCAGTCTGAGGCCCTCGCTCCCTTCCACGAGTTTCTTGCCTGGAGGCAATATCAAATGCAACGCTGCAACTTCCGGTCGAAGCCCAAAAGTAAAGCTTGCAGGCCCGCTTGGAGTGCTTCCGGAGCCGTAACCACTAAACGAACTCAAGGCACTGAACGAAAGCCGGGCAGCGGAACCGTCATTGCACTGCATGTCAGCGATCCCAGCGTTCGCTTCCGTAAATCGGAAGCTACCGAAACATTTGCCGTTCGCGTCCAGCACTGATCGCAGGTCAATGGTTCATTTGCGATTCAGGTGAGCGGCGGCATTGCCAACGAAGAGGTCGCCGTGAAGGATTGCAAATACAGGTAACTTGACCGAAAACAGCCCCATTTGCGCCTCTTCACACTTCACGTCGGCAATCATGCTTAGCGAAAGCACAACGATTCCCAGAATCCCATACTGGCATTTTCCAACGACCATGTCGGGGCTGCGCTTTTCTGGATTCGCCGCCTGCGACGTGCATTTCCGGCCGGCAACGGTCAGTGGCATGTCCATTCCGTCGTCCTGGTACACAGCCTGCGGCGTCGACTCGAGTCCCCTGGACTTGTCACTTTTGAACGGCGTCGAGATTTCGCGGTTCTACCATTTGTTGCCCCTTGCTGTTAGCGCGAGACTTCGCAGACAAACCATAGGCCACCGGTTCCGCGAGCGAACGCATGGGCGCATCTACCCAGAATCCTTCCTGGTTCAATACCGCGCGGCACCCGAATTGGTCGGCCATCCACATATCTCATAGCCTATGCTTCCGCTAGTATTCTGTGCGCTAACGCACATACTTACAGTGCACCGTGGAGCAAGCTTTGACAGGCATGTGCAAGCGTTTTCGCGTTTCACCGAACCATGCGCTCGTTCCCAGTGGCCTCGGATAAATACGATTTTTGGCGTATATGCCGGCATTTGACCATTTGTGCCTGGGGTGAGTCACACATAATCGGAGTCTGGATGTTCGTCAATGGTCTCGGCACGGCCAATCCGCCACAACGGTACAGCAAAGCCGAGTGCTGGGAAGCCTTTAGGACCTCCGATTGGTTCCTGAAACTGGACCGGCGCGCGCATATCATTGCCGAAACGGTTCTGACCAAAGACAACGGCATCGGTTCGAGATCACTGTCCGTCGACTCCCTGAGCGAAGTGTTTCAGATCGATCCGAATACGTTGCACGCGCGATTCCTGGCCAATGCGCCGGCATTGGCCGCAGCCGCCGGCAAGTCGGCGCTGGTTAATGCGGGCCTCTCTCCGGACGAAATAGATGGTGTGGTCATCAGCACCTGCACGGGCTACCTCTGCCCCGGATTGACCAGCTACGTAGTCGAGCACCTCGGTCTGCCGGCCAACGTTCTGGCATTCGATCTGGTCGGACAAGGCTGTGCGGCTGCGTTGCCGAATTGGCGGCTCGCTGACGCACTGCTAAAGGGCGGATCGGTTCAGCACGTCCTGTCCATTTGCGTCGAAGTCAGCAGTGCCGCCATGTTTCTCGACAATGATCCGGGCGTATTGATCAGTGCTTGCCTGTTTGGCGACGGCGCCGGGGCGGCAGTGCTGTCAAGAAAACCTCATCCCCAACGCCGAAGCATCGAGTGGAAAGCGTTTGCCTCGCTGGTCAATCCTGCCGAGCGCAACGCGCTGATGTTTGAATCCCGGAATGGCATGCTGCGCAACATCCTGACCCGACCGGTTCCACGGCTGGCCGCCGAGCATGCCGAGAAGGTGCTTCACTCCGTCCTCGACGCCGCCGGCCTGAAGCCCACCGACATAAGCGCCTGGATCATGCATGCAGGCGGGCGCGACGTGCTCGAAGCGCTGCAGCGACGGCTGAACCTCGGCGCACGCGATCTGCGCTACAGCGCGGACATGCTTTATCGATACGGCAACATGAGCAGTGCCTTTGTCTACTACGTCCTGCAGGCCGCGCTCGACGATGACGCCGAATCTGGATGGTGGTGGATGTCGGCGTTTGGTGCCGGCTTCAGTTGCCACGGCGCATTGCTCAAGGCGGCGTGAGGCGACTGGCGCCGAAAAGCATGGATCTGACCCTAGCGCGCCGCGTGGAGCCGGAACTGCTCGACGGCCTCGCCGCCGACGATCCGCAGGCGCGCCGCTCAAGGGGTGATTTGCAGCGTATCCACCGGGCGATGGCGACGCTTCCAATCGTGGAACGCGCCCTGGATCGTGGCACGTCAGGATTCGAACCGAGAACGCTGCTCGAACTTGGCGCTGGCGACGGATCGCTGATGTTGCGTCTGGCGCAAAAGCGGGCAGTGAGTTGGCCGAACGTACGCGTTACCCTGCTGGACCGGCTGAACCTGGTCGCACCGCAGACGCTCAACGGTATTCGCGAAGCCGGCTGGACACCGACCGTTATGGCCCTAGATGTGTTCGACTGGGTGGCGCAACGCGACGACTCACGCTGGGATGTCGTTCTCGCCAATCTGTTCGTTCATCACTTTGCGTCAGATGAACTGCAACGACTGCTCGCGGGAATCGCTGCGCGCACTGGTGTCTTCCTTTGCTGCGAACCACGGCGATCTGCCTTGGCGCTCGCGGGAAGCCACATGGTCGGATTGTTGGGCGCCGGCCGCGTGACGCGACGGGACGCGGTATCAAGTGTGCACGCTGGGTTCCGGGCGCGAGAGTTGTCGAGTCTCTGGCCCACTAAGCGGGATTGGGTGGTGAGCGAATTTTCCGCCGGTCTGTTCAGCCACTGCTTTCTGGCGGTCCGGAAGGAGCGATAGATGCAAACTGCCTACGACGCAATCATTGTCGGCGGGGGGCCATCCGGCGCTACGTCCGCTGTGCTTCTGGCCAAGGCGGGCTGGCGGGTCGCCATCTTGGAAAAGGCGCCTTTCCCGCGTCGAAAGGTATGCGGGGAGTTCATTTCGGAAACGACCTGGCCACTGTTGCGGCAGTTGAGCGTAGCGGGTCCATTGCTGAAAATCGCAGGCCCTCGGGTCCGCCGCATTGGCATCTACGCGGGCAAAGCGATGGTGACGGCAGAGTTAGGGTCGACCACCGGGCGGGCGCAAAACGGCGGCCGAGCCGTGGGCCGCGAACAGCTCGACGCGTTGCTGCTCCAGCGTGCAGCCGCGGCCGGTGCGGAGGTTTGGCAACCCTGCGCGCTCTCACAGTTTGTCGACAACTATGGTCGCTACGAGTGCACCATCATGGAAAAGAGCACGGGACAGTCCCATATCTTGCGATCGCGCATCATCATTGCCGCGCACGGTTCCTGGGAGTCCGGCCCGTTGCCGACGCAGGACTTGCGCCGGCCATCGCGCCCCGCGGACCTGTTCGGCTTCAAAGCCAGGTTCACTGGCAGGGCGCTTCCGCAGGGCCTTATGCCATTGCTCGCCTTTCCAGGTGGCTATGGCGGCATGGTGCAAACTGACGGTGGTCGTGTCAGCCTCTCGTGCTGCATTCGTCGCGACCAGCTCCAGGATTGCCGTCGGAAGTGGCCTGACGTGCGCGCCGGCGAAGCCGTTCTATTGCATATCGAGTCATCATGCATGGGCGTTGCGCTGGCATTGTCCGCGGCGACGCTGGACGGCGTCTGGCTTTCGTCCGGACCGTTGCGAACGGGAATTCGAACCTTCGGGCGCGATGGCGTCTTCGCGGTCGGCAACGCGGCCGCCGAAGCACATCCCATCGTCGCCGAAGGCATCAGCATCGCCATTCAATCGGCGGCGTTGTTGTGCGAGCAATTGAGCGCCCACCCGGAACTAAGATCCGCCGAGGCCGCTTCAGCCCGGGTGCTCAAGGGCGTCCGGGATGAATATGCGCGAACCTGGCGTGATAATTTTTCACGACGCCTGTTCGTGGCGGCTGCATTCGCGCACATCTTCATGCGGCCTGTTTCCACACGTATCGCAGCCACCTTGCTGGAATATTTCCCAAAGCTGCTTACGGAGGGTGCCCGGTGGACCGGCAAAGCGGACCCGTTGCGCGGTACGCGCTCATTCGATGGAGTAACGTCGTGAGCACCCTGCGGGGGTCGCATCGACTGCCCGCTGCCAATGGCATTCAACCCGTTCGAGGAGAACGCTCGATGACGACATTGCAATCGATGCAAGGCATTTTCAAAGCCAACTTCGACCTTGCGCCCGAAGTACTGCAACGGGAGGCGGTACTGGAAGATCTGGAAATCGACTCACTGTCCATGATCGAGGTCCTGTTCGCCGTCGAGGACGAATTCAAGATCGTGGTTCCTCACGAGTCGGCTGCATTGCGAGGCCAGACAAAAACATTTGGCGACCTGGTGGACTATGTGGACAAACTCATCGCCGCACAGCGTCCAGCCATGGCCGGCGGGGAAGTGCCGGCTTGAGACGGGTAGCCGTGACCGGGATCGGCGTGATTTCTCCGCTGGGAAACGATCCGGATACCTTCTTCAGCGAACTCGCGCGCGGTCGTTCGGGCATCGTCGCTCTGCCGGCACCGGCACACGTGCCCGCTGGCAGGTCAGCCGGCGAACTCCCTCGGAGTCACATCGGCGGCGCCGCGGCATTTGACGGCGCCCGGCACTTTCCCGCACCCAAGCTACGCATGCTGGATCGGGTGAGCCAGTTTGCCCTGGTGGCCGCTACGCAGGCCCTGCGCGACTCCGATCTGGTCTTCGACGACAGGACCCGGCAGCGCGCCGGGGTCTTCGTCGGCACGGGCATGGGCGGCGCGCAAACCATGGACGACGGCTACTACACGCTGTATGCGGAAGGCTCCGATCGCGTCAAGCCCTACAGCGTGCTGATGGCCATGACCAACGCGGCGGCATCCTGGATCGGGATCGAATACGGCTTGCAAGGGCCGAACCTGACCTATTCCACCGCATGCTCCTCTTCCGCGGTGGCGATCGGCGAAGCCGCCCGCCGAATAGCTAATGGCGATGTCGACGTGATGATCGCCGGCGGGAGCGAAGCTCCGCTCAACTACGGGACGCTGATGGCCTGGGATGCGTTGAAAACGCTCGCCACCCCAGCCCCGGACGATGTCAGTTCCTCATGCAAGCCCTTTGCCAAGGACCGTACCGGACTGGTGCTTGGTGAAGGCGCGGCAATGGTCGTGCTGGAAGATTGGCAACATGCACAGGCGCGAGGTGCCCGCGTTCATGCGGAACTCATCGGCTACGGCCTTTGTACCGACGCGACGCACATCACGCGCCCCTCGGTTGCGGGTCAGGCGGCCGCGATGCGGCGCGCGCTGGATGCCGCAGCCATCCAACCCGACGAAATCGGATACATCAACGCTCACGGGACAGCAACGCTGGCCAATGACGCTGTGGAAACCGCGGCGATCAAGGACGTGTTCGGACCACACGCGTACCGCGTTCCCGTGAGTTCCACCAAGTCCATGCACGGGCATCTGCTCGGTGCCGCTGGAGCCCTGGAGTTCGTGGCGTCGGTACTCGCGCTGGAGCGACAAGTCATTCCACCGACCATCAACCTCGATGCGCCCGACCCGGAATGCGACCTCGACTACGTGGCCGGAGGTGCCCGGTCCGGCGTCACGTTGGCGGCAGCCATGTCGAACTCGTTCGCGTTTGGCGGCACCAATGCAGTCCTCATCTGTCGCCAAGGCTAGTGGCAAGCCGGACGTTGGTCCGATCGCGGCGGGGAACCCGGGCGTCTGGATTTCCCCGGCGTCCTGACCTCCAGGGCCCTATTCCGTCGTCTTGCCGTCGAAGTGTTCTTTGTCGGCTTCCGCATCGGCGCGGGTGTGGTGGACAACGCCATCGCGATGGTTGGGCGGTGCGTAGAGTGCGTAGAGCTTCAATGGTGCAAAGTGCAATTTTTTGACGCCGGCGACTCGCGACTCGCCGGCCGGAGCCGAGGGCAATCAGCCCGAGTCGTGCAAAATTATTCGTCCCGCACGATGCAACAAATTGGTGTCGGGCACACGATCAAGGCCTTGTCATTTTCGGGCGGCGGCGGGTTCGAAGTGGTCCAGCCAATTGGCCCCTTCGAGGCGCTCCCCTGCGTCGTGCCCGCTATCGGAGCATCCACGACCGCCACGAAAACTGCGCCCATCCCAACGCCGGCAAATGCGAAGCCCTGCGAAAAGTTCGCAGGGCCAACAACTTGCCACTTACCACGGCCTCAATTCACCACGTCACCGTGGCGCGTGCCGGACTGCCGCTATCGGCTTCAGAGTGGTGCTGTCGGTAGTTTCATCGATGGGTCTGCTCTCCATTGACGACTTCATGCCACGCGATTTTTGTCGTCTGCTCCGGTTCCTCGGCCCGGGATGATCCTCAGACATCCTCTCGAGGGTGGTCACTACCTGTCCGCTTCAGGTACACCCGCAACGCGGGGCGCGCACAACGGCGAAATCCTAATGCAGCAACCAGATCATAAGTGCTTTAGTTCGAGAATCCGTCCCGAGCCGAATCGCCGAGGCGCTTTCAGTTGACGCCTTTTGCGGATTCCCGTCAAGGCTTACCGCGAATCGTATCGGTGTGTCGGCGACTGGTTACTGACTATCTGACGCAGGTCAATAGACGACCGCTTCCAGCGAAACTCGTCTGATCGCAATTGCGTCGCAGTTCGACCCATTCTCGGCCATTCGCCTCTCAACGAAGGACCGACCGGAGCATGGCCTTGTACTCAGCCAGGATGTCTACGAGGAGGTGCATGGTCGGGTGGTGGGGAATGCTTACGATCGAGCACGTTCCAATGCCGAAGGTGATAATTGGTTGACCACTTGGTAAAGCCGCCATTCATCGGACAAGCCTTTCAGCGTGTGCGATCCCGCGTCCGTGAATCCAAGGCCAGATCCCGAAACCAGATCCTTGACTGTCTGCGATACAAACACTCCACCGGGTGATGCCAATGCCGCAACCCGTGCGGCAATGTGCAACGCAATCCCCTGCAACCGGCCCTGCCGAAGTTCGCATTCGCCGGTGTGAAGTCCAATGCGACAGACTAGTCCGAGCGCATCCAAGGACTTCACGATCGCTACGGCACATTTGATCGCGCGTGCAGGTCCGTCAAATGACGCCAGAAATCCATCCCCCGCTGTGTTGATTTCCTCGCCGCGATGTCGTGCGAGCTCGCTCCGGACTGCGGCGTGATGTGCCGCCAAGAGGTCAGCAAAGCACAAATTGCCCATTTCGACAGCCGTCTGCGTCGAACCGACAATGTCCGTGAACATCAAGGTCGAAACACGATGCTCGCAGATCTCCGAGGTGGAACTGCCAGTCAAAAATGTTTCGATGCGACGTAGGAATTCTTCTGATTTGTCATAGAAGGGCAAATGATCGATCGAATCGATTTCGGCGAAGATCGCGTTCGGTATGTGATCCGCCATGTACCGACCGGCACCAACGGGAATGGCACGATCATTCTTTGCGTGCAGAACCAGAGTTTGGATCCGGATCGACGGAAGGATATGCCGAACGTCAATTTCGATATTTAGTCGTTGTAAGGCCGCAGCCGCGGATGCGCTGGCGCTCATGCGCAAGAACTTGGCCCACCATTGACGGATTATCGGATCGTCCGCAACGGATGGCATCCGGATGTCGATCCAAACGGGCCCTCCCCAGTCGGCTGCTGCTGCCTCCACAGCCTTGAGCGCTTCCTCTCTGCCGGTGAAATAGGGGTAGTCTGGCGCTCGAAGGCGTCGGGCATAACTCCCGACTGTGATAAGAGCCGAGGTACGATCGGGATAGGTGGCGGCAAAGAGCGTGCACATGGTGCCGCCTTCGGAGTAGCCCAGCTAGGCGGCTTGGGATGAACCGACTGCGTCCAATACCGCCCGCACGTCATCCATGCGCTCTTCGAGCGTTGCCGCGTCGATGCCACGCTCGGATAATCCGGTTCCGCGTTTGTCGAAGAGAATCAGCCGGGAAAACGTCGCCAGCTTCTCGAAAAAGCGGACAATGTTGGGCTCCTCCCAGAACACCTCGATATTGGAAAGCCAACCCGGAACCAGCACGAGATCTATCGGGCCGTACCCGACAACCTGGTACGCAATGCTGACTTCGCCCGAACGGGCGTAGCGAGTTTCCGGTGTCATTGCGGTTCCGGGCTGGGATTAGCCCGCGAGACCAGCGAAATGTGCGAGCAACGCGTAACGGCCCATCGCTGCGTTACCTCGTCGACAAATACAGGCAAAGCATTCTACGCCCACCAACAGGGGTTACCCACAGCGACGGATGGCCACAGTTGGCCGGTCAGCGACCTTGAAGTCTGAACGCGAGCGGTTTGATCGTCCAGGGTCGCAGTACAACCCTATCCGGCCGTTGCGCCGTGCAAGAACCGGCCATTCATTCGCGATTAGCTCGCGGTATTCGGCTACTGGATCACCTTGTTCGCGAGCAGCAGCAGCAACTGCGGGATCGTGAGTCCCAGCGCCTGAGCGCTCTTCAGATTGATGAAGAGGTCGAACTTCGTCGGCCGCTCGATCGGCAGACCGGCCGGGTTGGCCCCTTTCAGAATTCGGTCCACATAAGTGGCGGTCTGGCGGACCATCACATTGAGATCGGGTCCATAGCTCAAAAGAGCCCCTGTCTCAACCCACGGCCCCCAGCCTGCCACCACAGCCAGCCGCTGTCGGGCTGCGAACTCGAGGATTCGTATCCGGTTGATCGTCGTCAGCCTCGATGCCACCACGACGATCGCTTCTGCACGCTCCGCAGACGCAGCCTGGAAGGCCGAATCGAAATCGCCACCCCCCCTGACTTCGAGCGATTGAATGTCAATGCCAAGGATTTTCCCGGCGACCTGGGTCTCGCGGTACTCCGGATCGATGTGATCGGGATTCCAGAGTACGGCCACCCGCGAAATCGCCGGTGCCGCTTGCTTCAGAAACTGAAGCCGTTTCGCGGCCAATTCAGACGACGCGAACGTCACTCCGGTGACATTTCCGCCTGGCTTCGCAAAGCTCGCTACGAGCCCCGCTTGCACGGGATCGTTGCTGACCGCCATGACAATGGGAATCGTGTTCGTCGCAGTTCTGGCAAAAGGGGCGACGTCGCCGCCAAGCGCGACGATGACGTCGGGCTTGAGCGCGGCGAGTTCGTTGGCCAGTGCCGCGAGCCGCTCGGGTTTCCCTTCGGCATAGCGGTACACCGTCGCGAGATTCATTCCCTCGACATATCCAAGCTCGCTGAGTCCCTGCCGAAACGACGTGAGTTGCGGGTCTCCCTCAGGTGTGCCGAACAGCAACACGCCGAGGTGCGCGACTTTGCCGGGCTGCTGTGCCTGGCCGCTTGCCGGTGCGGCGAGAACAAGAACGGCAACACCCATGACGAAGCCAGCGAACGTCGATCTCACAAGCACCTCCATCGTATGCGGAGATGTGGCTCACTTCATGCCGAAGACATCGACGAGAAGAGCTTTTACAGCAGCCTTCGTTGCCTTGTCTGCAGCCGCGTCGTAGCCGGCCACGATTCCCTTGCCGACACACGCATCGCTCATTGTGAAAGGGCGGCCAGTGTCAATGTTGACCAGTTTACCCAAGGCGACCTCGTCGAGACTGCAGAATGCCGTCGTAGGCGCCTGAGGAACTCGGTTCAGTACCCGGCTCGCGCCGTTGTCGAATCCATGGTGAGCGCCCTCGAAGGAAATGAACTCCGCGTCCGCACCGGCGACGCGCAAGCGCTCGATGTACTTCCGGCACGCTTCTGCCGAGGTCATGACATCTGCCGCTCCGATGAAAACGCGCTGGGGCCCGGGCTCCGAGTTGGTGTCTCCAATGAGGCGGACGTTGCAGCCGGGGTAGAGCGCGATGTAGGCGACGAAGCCCAGACCGGGCGTTCCGTAAGCCATCGCGAATCGTTTCTGCGCAGCGGCGAGCGCAGTCCGTCCGCCCGACGAGAATCCCATCACCGCGATACGGGCGGCATCTACACGCGGGTGCTTGGCAAGGATGGCGAGAGCCCGTTCCGCGTCGATGACGCGCGCCGCCCCGCCGACTGAATCCGGCATCGAAGCGAGGCTGGCGCTGGTACTGACGGCTCCCCGGCCGGTGAAGCTGTCGAGGGTAAAAACGGCAACGCCGATCGCGTTCAATTCCTCGGCCCAGGCCACCTGATTGGCCAACTCCCCGGCATCTCCGTGCAGCAACATCACGGCCGGCATTCGTGCGCTCGCGACGAAGGGGAGCCGCAACTCACCGGCGATCGTCGCCGGCACCGCGCCTTCTTTGACACCCGCCAACAGCTGCGCCGTCGTCAGTGTCAGCGTTTCCACCGGGTGCATCTCGGTTCGAAAGGTCGGCCCTGCCGAATGCGCCAGCGGCGCGGCCGCAAGCAGCGCTACTGCAAAGAACGGAAATATGACACATGGCCTATTCAGGATCCAAGCCACCAGATCACTCCTTGCCAGACGGTCCGCCGCATTGCTCGGGGCAAGCATCGATGCACAATGCTACTCGCCCTCTCCCCTCCGACCTAGGTTTCTTTGGGCTCCCTGCGCGTTCTTCTTCCAAAGACGAGTCACAAGAGGTCCGCTTTGAAGCGGCACCACAAAGGACCGCAACTGGCCGGTCTGACGTTCAAGCCTGAACGCGAGCGGTTTGATCGTCGAATGTTGCAGATCGATCCTTCTCGATCAGTCGCGGCTTCGCCTTCCAGCGTCCGCTACGCAACAGTGGCCATTCAGTTGCAGCTATCGGGCTGGCACCATCGGCCGAAAATTGCTCCCAACGCCAGCGTACGCCCTGGCTTCAAAGGCTCATCCGGGTTCTGGTCGCAGGGATCACGGAGATCATAGACGAGGTGCGGCAAGGGCTCAGTGTTCGCTTCCTGACGGCGTGGTGCAACTCGACGCGCTTGGTTGCCCGTCATAGTCGGCAACGAGACCGATACATTGTCGAGCGTGGAAGATGGTGTGCCACAGATCCCGAAGATTGTTCAGCACGCCGCTCGAACGCCCCCGAGCCACAACTTCGAAGCCCACGATTGCGGGGTCGTGTCGCGCCGCAGGTCATGATCTGTGAACGTGGCTGGAAACGCCCTTGCGCATCAGGTTTGCTTGGTCTCCTGACAATTCACTCTCCGGCACTCACCCGGATTCAGACTGCCGTTATCGGTCGCCCGTTCACTCCGGCATCAGCACCACGGTCTTGCCCCGGCCATGCCCGGCTTCCATCGTCCCGAGCGCCTCGGCAACCTCGTCCAGCGCAAGCGTTTTTTCCAGATGAGGGCAAAGCGCGCCGGCGTCGACGAGTTCGGCAAGTCGTTGCCATTGCCGCGCTCCCGGTTTGAGCGCAAACGGGATCGCGCGCCGACGCGACGTGAGCCTAGCCAGCAGGCCGTTGATCGCGGTATCCACGGCCGCGCCGAAGTTGCCCGCGGTATTGACGTAGACGCCGTCCGCTTCGAGCACCCGCCGCGACGCCGTGAACGACGACGCGCAGGCGGCGTCGAACACGATATCGAAACGATCCTCGCGGCCGGTGAAATTCTCCAGCGCGTAATCGATCACCGTATCGGCGCCGAGGGCGCGGACGAATTCGACGTTGCCTGCGCTGCACACACCGACGACATGCGCGCCAAAGTGCTTGGCGACCTGCACGGCGAAGTGACCGACGCCGCCTGCCGCACCGGTCAGCAGGACCTGCTGACCGGGCGCAAGATGCGCCACGTCGACCAGAGCCTGCAGCGCGGTGCCGCCGGCGACCGGCAGCGCCGCGGCCGACGCGAAATCAAGATTCGGAGGAATCAACGCGACCTGGTCATGACGCGCGACGACGTATTCGGCGAAGGCGCCTTCGCGGACGAATGGCGAGATGCTGCCGAACACGCGCTGGCCGACATGCCGCGCCGTCGCGCCACCGCCGGTGCCGACGATGGTGCCGGCGAAGTCACAACCAAGCCCGCGCGGTGGCTGCCCCATGGGCAGGAACCGCAGATGACCCTGGCGAATCTTGTAGTCGAGGGGGTTGAGCGACGCGGCGTGAACGCGGATCTTGAGTTCGCCCGCCCGGGGAATCGGTTCCGCTACCTCGGCGACGCGCAGGACATCGGCGGCGCCGAAACGATCGAGGCGCAGCGCCCGCATCATCGGCAAATCTGCCACTGCGCCGGCTGGGGAGATTCCCGGCACCATCTCCGTTGCGGCAAGCCTGGGACCATGAATCTGCCTTTTGGTCGCGATGACCGAAAAGGGGAATTCTAACGTCCGGCAACCCCCAGCGCGAATTCACGCCGGCAGGCAAGGCCCACGCCCCGAACTATCGCGACCTGGAGTCAGACGCTCTGGCGCCCTTGGCCTTGGGTACGGCCACGGCATCAGATCCCGAATTCGAATACTTGGCGCCCGGGTGCTGGACCTTGGGGGCAGCAACGCCAACGGAGGCCGTCGCGACGGCGCATTTGTGGTCGGCGCTGCGCAGGGTGCGAACCATATTTTCCACTTCGTTGCCGCGGCCCTGCCGCTGCGCCACCTGTACCGCCCCGCACATGGCGTCCTGATTTTCGGGGTTGGTCGCGAGCACGCCGTCGAAGGCCGCACGCGCCTGCGGCAGGCGATTCAATTGCGCATTGATCGCGCCGACATTGAGTTGGCTGTAAAGGTCACCGACATCGAGGGCAGCCGCGCGCTCGAAAGCCTTCAGCGCCGCTTCGGGCTCGTTCAGGTCGAGGTTGATCTGACCAAGATTGCGCCAGGCCAGCACGTCGTCCGGGGCAAGCTGCGCGGCCTTGCTACCCGCGTCCAGCGCGTCGTTGTATTGGTCCAGGTTGGCGTAGCCCATGGATAGTTCGCGCCACGCGCTCGCGTTGTCCGGCTGCTTGCGGGTCAACTCGGTCACATACAGCACGTAGACGTTCCAGTTGCCCGCGGCCTTGAGTTCCTGAATTTTTGATTCAAGCTGTTTCACTGGGTCGATTTCGGCCTTGGGTGCCTTGGCTGGATTCCCCAATGCGGTCTTGCCCGGGGCGACCGCGGCGACCCCGGTTCTCGACCGGATCGTCGCCTCGCTGGCCTCGTCGGGGTCGTTTCCGGACAGCAGCCAGCCCGCGCCAATGACCAGCACTGCCAACGCCGGAAGCGCAAACACGGCAGCTTTGCGCAAGTTTGGTCCGCGCAGGAGTTCCATTACCGACACCTTGACCGCGACCGGCGCTACCGGCCCCTCCCGCTCCGGCGGCGGCGCTTTCGGGTCCGCGCGACGGGGCTTGGGGGCGACTCCTCCGTTCTCGCGAAGCTCGAGTCTCAGGGCGGTGGCGCGCGCCTTCAGGTACGCGTCCAGCAATTCCTGCTGGTCGCCCTCCCGCTTGGAAATCACGTGCGACCATAGCGGGAGATCGACGCGGCCCTCTTCGTACTCCCGCTTGGCTTCGTCCAGAAACGCGTCGGCCGAGGCCGGGACGGCCATGCCGACCAGCTTGATGTTTGGTGCGTTGATCTGCGGTTCCGGCGGGGTTCCCTGCGCTTTGCGGGAGGCGTCGGTTTGGGGACCGGGGGTGAGGTCGACGAGGCTGAGTTCCATCTGGCGGCGGATTGTCGGATTGGCTACGAGCATTCAATAGGCAAATTGCGTACCAATCACCCTGTTCCGAGTATGGGCCGGGGCCGGGCACAGCCGTTCCCGCTGGCCGCAATCTGCCGGTCAGTGCAGATCGCCCCATTGGTCGACAGCGGCTTCGGCCAGTTCCTGGCCGGGCGGGTGGTCCGAATCTAGCCAGAGGCCATGGACCCGGCAACGGCAAACACTTCCACGGCATTGGCCTTGCCCTTGAACTGTATCGGGCCCAGCGCCTCGACGCCGGTGTCCGCGGCAAGGCGGGCCCGGGTGGCGCCGTCGGTCAGGATCGGCCGCAGCGCGATTTTGGTGTGCGCCTCCAGCCGCGCCGCCAGGTTCACCGTGTCGCCGATGCAGGTGAAGGTGGCCCGCTCCTGCGTGCCCGCGTATCCGGCCACCATTTCGCCGCTGGCGACGCCGACACCGATGGCGATAGGCGGCTTGTCGACCGCCCGCCGCTCGTGGTTGAACAATTCGATCAACTCGACCATTTCCTGCGCCGCCTGCACCGCGCATTGCGCATGGTCGGACAGCGGCGACGGCGCGCCGAACACCGCCATGAATCCGTCGCCCATCATCACCGTGACCATGCCACCATGGCTGCCGACGGCATCGAACATCAGCGCGTAATAGGTGTTGAGCAGTTCGATGGTCTCCTCGGGCGGCTGGGTTTCGGCCAGCGCGGTGAAGTTCCGGATGTCGCAGAACAGCGCCGTCGCGTCGACCCGCTTGCCGCCGAGCGCGAAGCCGGAGTCCTGCAGGTCCTGCACCACCTCGGGCGCGGCAAAGCGGCGCACCATCTCCTTTTGCTGGTCGCGCAGGCGCTTTTTTTCCAGGCTTGCGCCGATGCGTGCCTTCAACAGCACCGGATTGATCGGCTTGGCCAGATAATCCTCGGCGCCCAGTTCGATGCAGCGCACGACGTTGGCGATACCTTCCAGTGACGAAGTGACGATGACCGGCATGTCGCGCAGCTGCGGATCGTTGATCATCTGCTCGAGCACCTCGAAACCGTCCATCTCCGGCATTTCCATGTCCAGCAGCACCAGGTCGACCGGATTGCGGCGCAGCATTTCCAGCGCCACCCGGCCGTTCTCTGCCGAACTCACGCTGTGCCCCTGCATCTCCAGGCTGCGTGTCAACAGCAGCCGGTTGACCTTGTTGTCGTCGACCACCAGCAGGCGGGCCGGCGCGTGGCGCAGGTCATTCATCGCGCATTCCGCTCAGCGCCATGGCGACGCGGGCGTATTCCTCGTCCAGCGCGACAACCGCCTGCGCCTTCTGGTCGTCGGCCATCGCTGCGCCATCGATCTCGAGCGTGCGCGCCATCGCGCCCAGCGCCAGCGCGCCGAAGGTGTTGGCGTTGGATTTGAGCGAATGCGCGGCGCGGCGAAAGCGGTTGGCATCCCGCGAAGTCAGCGCCTGGCGGAGGTCGTCGAGCATGACCGGCGCCTCCTGCAGGAAGGTATCGATCAGCTCGCGGGCAAACTCCGCCCCGGTGGCCTCGGCCAGCGTGTCATAGGTTGCGCGATCGATGGTCGGGGTGGTCATCAGCGATCCTTGCGGGTGGGCGCGTCGTTCAGCGCCTCGACCAGCCGCTCCACACGGATCGGCTTGGTCAGGTAGTCGTCCATGCCGGCGGCGAGGCACATCTCGCGGTCGCCCTGCATGGCGTTGGCGGTCATGGCAATGATGCGCGGCCGCGCATCGGACTGCCAACGCGTGGTGATCTGCCGCGAGGCCTCCAACCCGTCCATCTCGGGCATCTGCACGTCCATCAGCACCACGTCGTAGGCCTGCCGCTCGACCGACTCGACGGCCTCGATGCCGTTGCTGGCAAGGTCGGCACGATAACCCATCTGCTGCAGCAGGCGCAGCGCCAGCTTCTGGTTCACCACATTGTCTTCCGCCAGCAGGATGCGCAGCGGATGCCGTGCCGCCTGCCCGGCGTCGAGCAGCGGCTTGTCCGGCACCGGCGTCGGCCTGGGCGTCGCGTCATCCGTGAGCAGGCCCATCAGCGTGTCAAAGAGATGCGACTGCCGGATCGGCTTGGTCAGGTAGGCCGCAAAGAGTTTCTCGGCGTCGCCCACCTCACGTCGTCCGAGCGAGGAAAACAGCACCAGCGGCAGCGCCGCGCGGCGTTCGCGGATCAGTCCCGCCAGCGCAACGCCGTCCATTTCCGGCATGTGCATGTCGAGGATCGCCAGGTCGAATTCCTCGCCGGCATCCAGCCAGCGCAGCGCTTCGTGCGGCGACTCGGTCGCGCGCACAACCATGCCCCATTTGCCGGTCTGCAGCGACAACACGCGGCGATTGGTGGCGTTGTCATCCACCACCAGCACCCGCTTGCCCGACAGCCCCGGCTGCTCGCCGGTGAAGTCGCGCCGTTTGGACTCGGGCATCCTGGCCGTGGGCGCGTCGATGGTGAACAGGAAGGTCGCGCCCTTGCCCGCGCCATCGCTTTGCGCCCACATGCGCCCACCCATCAGTTCCGCCAGCCGCCGGCTGATTGCGAGGCCCAGTCCCGTGCCGCCGTACTTGCGCGTGGTCGACGAGTCCGCCTGCGAGAACGACTGGAACAGACGGCTCATCCCCTCGGCCGAGAGGCCGATGCCCGTGTCGCGCACCGCAAAGGTCAGTTCGACGCGACCTGCCTCTGCTGGTTTTGCATTCACCGTCAGTACCACCTCCCCCGCATCCGTGAATTTCACCGCGTTGGCCAGGAGATTCAGGAGAATCTGGCGCAGGCGGGTGACGTCGCCCGAAATCGCCGGGGGAACATCGCCTTCGAACACATAGGCGGTATCCAGATGCTTCTCGACTGCCCGCGTGGTGACGAGGTCGAGCGCGGACTCGACACACTCGCGCAGGTCGAAGGGCTGCGCCTCGATGTCCATGCGCCCGGCCTCGATCTTGGAAAAATCGAGGATGTCGTTGATGATGGTCAGCAGCGCATCGCCGGATTCACGGATGGTCGCCGCGTAGTCTTGCTGCTCGGCATCCAGCTTGGTGTCGAGCAGCAGGCCGCTCATGCCGATCACCGCATTCATCGGCGTGCGGATCTCGTGGCTCATCGTGGCCAGGAACGAGCTCTTGGCCTCGTTGGCCGACTCGGCGGCGGCGCGCGCCTCCCGGGTCTCGTTGAACATGCGTGCGTTCTGGATGGCGATCACCGCCTGGTCGCCGAAGGTCTTGAGCAGTGCGAGTTCCTTGTCGGTGAAGGGCTTGGGCGGCTGGCGCAGCGCCACCATCGAACCCACGCCGCGGCCCTCCCACAGCATCGGCGCCCACACGATCGAACAATGTCCGATGAGTTCGACCACGGCGCGCGGTGCCGGCGGCAGTTCGGGCACCGCCGACGTGTCGGGAATCTGGATCGCGCGCCGTTCCTCGACCGCGCGGCCGGTCATCGTCTCCCCGACCGGCTTGGGAAAGGTCTTCGCCACCGCGTCGAGCGCCGACCCGCGCCATGCGCCTGCACGCACCTGGTCGTCATCACCGATCAGGAAGATACCGAGCTGCTCGGTGGCGAACAGGTGTGCGCAGCTGTCGAGGATCTTGTCGAACACCGGCGCAGTGTCGGCCACCGAGCTGCTGATCACCTGCAGCACCTCGGCCGTGGCGGTCTGCTGCTCCAGCGCCTCGGTCGTCTCGCTGATCAGGCGCACGTTTTCGATGGCGATCACGGCCTGACCCGCGAAGGTCTTCAACAGGTCGATCTGCCGCTGCGGCGTCTTCCCCGGATCCGGCCAGGCCACCACGATCGCCCCCACCGCCTGTCCATCCTTGAGCAGCGGGGCGCCGATCATGCGCCGCCAGTGCCCGAGCCGCGCCGCGGCCTGATCGTATTCCGGGTCGGCAAGCGAATCCTCCTCGGTCTGCACGCTGCCCGTCATGATCACCCGCCCGCTCATCATCCCGGGGTTCGGCGGCGCCGGATACAACCGGCGCGCATCCTCGATGGCCTCGGGCGACCATTTGTGCGTCGCGACCAGATGCACCAGTTTGCCGTCGTAGCGGAACACGGCCGCGAGCGGGCTGCCGAAGAGTCGCGCCACACTGTCGAGAATCACCGAAAACACCGGCGCCACGTCGGTCGGCGACTCGCTGATGCACCGGAGCACGTCGCTGATCGCGGTCTGGTAGTCCAGCGATTCGGTCAGGTCACGCGTGCGCTCCTCGACTATCGCAAGCGCCTCGCTGGTCTCGTTGAACAGACGCACGTTCTCGATGGCGATCAGCGCCTGATCCACGAAGGAGTTCGCCAGGAGGATTTCCGCCGCGGTGAACGCCCTCGCCTCCTCGCGCGCGATCACCAGCACGCCGATGCACTCGTCCTGGCGCAGCAGCGGCAGGAGCAGCGAGGCATTGATCCCGGTAAGTTCATGAATTTGCCGTTCGTGCTCGGGAAGCTCGATCACGTTCCAATCCGGAAGGTGAAGCATCTTCTTGCCGATGATCACCCGCGACGGAAAATTCTTGTCGGGATCGATTGGCACGACGGAGGGGCCCACGCTGGATTGCACTCCATCCGCCGTAGCCACTGCGACCGGAGAGTAGGTTCTGCCGTCCGAACGCAGCACCGCGGTGAAATCGCAACCCAGCAATTGACGAGCCGCACCGACGATGGCGCTGAACACCGGCTGCACATCGGTCGGCGAGCTGCTGATCACCCGCAGGATGTCGGCGCTGGCTGTCTGGTAGGCGAGCGCCTCCTGCGTCTCGTTGAACAGGCGCGCGTTCTGGATGGCGATCACCGCCTGGTCGGCGAAGGTCTTGAGCAGACTGGCTTCCTTTTCCGAGAACCCGGTTGACGAAGAGCGCACGACCTGCAGCGCGCCGATTCCGTCGTCGTTCCACAGCATCGGCGCGACCAGTAGCGAGAAATTGCCCACCTGCTCGGCCGTGCGCCGCAGACCCTCGGGAACATCCGGCCCATGCAGGACGTCCGGATAGTTCAGGACTTGGCGCTTGTGGATGGCGTAGCCGTGGATGGATTCGTTGACGGGCCGCGGGAACTGCGCCTTGACGGCCGCGTCGGCGCTTCTCGCCCACTCGTTGGCCTGGTTGACGTCCTTGAGCCGCTCATCGAAATGCATCAGCCCATCGCTACCAATCAGCGCGATGCCAACCTGACCGGTCGCGAACAGGCGCTGGCAACTGTGCAGGATCTCGTCGAACACCGGCGCGGTGTCGGCGACCGAGCTGCTGATCACCTTCAGAACTTCCGCTGTGGCGGTCTGCCGCTCCAGCGCCTCTTTGGTCTCGTTGAACAGGCGCACGTTCTCGATGGCGATCAGCGCCTGATCCCGGAAGGACTCGGCCAGTGCGACTTCCTTGTCGCTGAACGCACCGGGCCGCTTGCGTGCGAACGCCAGCACGGCAATGCACTCGCCTTCGCGCAGCAGGGGCAGGTATAGCGCGGAGTTCACGCCCAGGACCTCGCGAATATTCCGTTCGTGCTCGGGAAGCTCGATGGCCGACCAGTCCGGCAGATGCAGCATCTTTCCTTCAATGATCGACCGCGACGGGAAGTTGGCGTCGGGATCGACCGGCAGGTCCGATGGCCCCATGTCCGCGAGCGGACCACCAGGCGCGGCACCCGCGGCCGGAGAGTAGGTGTTGCCGTCGCAACGCAGCACGAGCGCCATGTCGCAGGCGAGCAGCTGGACCGCCCTGCCGACAATGGCCTCGAACACCGGCTGCACGTTGGTCGGTGAGCTGCTGATCACGCGCAGGATGTCGGCGGTGGCCGTCTGGCGCGCAAGTGCTTCCTGCGTCTCGCGGAACATGCGCGCGTTCTGGATGGCGATCACGGCCTGATCGGCGAAGGTCGCGAGCAGCGCTGATTCCTTCTCGGAAAACAGCTGCGGCGGGACGCGCACGATGTGAATCGTGCCGACGCCCTTTTCCTCCCACAGCATCGGCGCGATCAGCATCGAGAAATTGCCGAAATCGCGGCCCATCTGGCGCATGCCTTCCGGCACGCCGGGGCCGTTCAGCATGTCCGGGTAGTGGATCACGCGCCGCTTGCGGATCGGGTAGGCCTGGTATGACTGTGCCAACGGACGCGGATAACCGCGGTTCAACAGCGACCATGCACGCTCAACAACTGCTGCGCCTGCGCTGGGCGGCGTGACCATGGCCTCGTGGAACACCTGTCCATCCTCACCTACCCGCGAGATCACCACCTGGTCGCCGCTGAACAACTCCTGGCACGCCCTGCCGATCGCCTCGAACACCGGCGCGGTATCGGCCACCGAGTTGCTGATTACCTTGAGCACCTCGGCGGTGGCCGTCTGCTGCTCCAGTGCCGCGGAGACCTCGTTGAACAGTCGCGCGTTTTCCAGCGCCGTGCCCATGCCCGCGGCGACCGTCGTGAGCAGGCGGACTTCAGCCTCGCCAAAGGCGTTCTCGCGCTCGGAATTCTGCAGCGAGATGACGCCGATCGTGCGTTCGCCGACAAAGATCGGAACCATGGCCGTCGACATGCTTGGCTCCTTGCCCGCTACATCGCGCAATCCCCAGGCCTTCATCTCGGCGCGACTGTTCGCGACGACGGGACGCCTGGCGTCGAACGCCCTGGCACTCGGGCCTTCCGGATCCACGCGGACCGGTGGAACCGTGATCCTTACCCCACGCTGGAATTCGTAAAGGCTGTGCACCAACGGGTAGTCCGGGCCCCGCCAGGCGATGACGATGTCGCCGGTGTTGAACACCTCGCGCAGCGTGTCGCCCACCAGGTCGACGATGGCCTGGAAATTCAGCTCCTTCGCCATCCCCTGCTGGATGCTGTTGATCACCGCCAGTTCGGAGGACAGGCGCTCGTTCTCCTTCAGCAGCCGCTGCATCTCGTCGAACAGGCACGCGTTCTCGAGTGCCTTGCCCCTGGTCGCGCCTGCAGTCTTGGCCGATTTGGCTGACTTGGCCGACTTGGCCCCGGTCGTCGTGGCGGTCTTGCCGATCTTGGCAGCCTTGGGCGCTGCGGGCTTCGCAACTGCCGAGACGGCCGGATTGCGCGCCGGAGTACGCGGTCGTGGCGTTCGGCCGGTTCCCGCCATTTTGTTCTTCGCTTCAGGCATCAGCGCTTCAGGTCTGGATTCGGACGGTGGGATTGGGCAAGGCAGGGAAATGCGTCGATGAACGAATTGTCCAAGGGGTCGCGGCGCCGATGGCCACCGCGACAGGTGAAACGCAGTTTAGACTACCGATCCCGGGCGACCAAGCAACCGGGGGTCCGATAAGGACCCGGGCGAGGTCGATCACCCGCCACCCGCGGCACGCTTCCTCGGCGACGTACGTCGCGGCACCCGGCGCGTCCTGCCGCATGTTCGTCACCCGCGCGAAACGCGTCGGGCGCGTGCCTGCCATGCCCATGCCAATCACTCGCGGTCAGCGTTCAAACTCCCCGATCATGTACATCAAGCCACATGTTCTCCTCGCAACCTCGCTTGCTGCCGGCATCGCGCTGGCCGCACCCGACCCTCTACCGGTCGTGCCCGCGCTGGACCTCGATCGCTATCTCGGGCAATGGCACGAGATCGCGCGCTATCCGAACGTCTTCGAGCGCAACTGCGTGTCGGACGTTACCGCCAGCTATCGCCGCGAAGCCGGAGGCACGATCGAGGTGGTCAATGCCTGCCGCAAGGCCGACGGCAGCACCATGCAGGCGAAGGGCCAGGCGCGCGTCGTCGCGACCGCCAAGCTGGAGGTGCGTTTCGCGCCCGCATGGCTTTCCTGGCTGCCGCTGGTGTGGGGCGACTACTGGGTGATCGATCTCGACCCCGATTATCGCTACGCCGTGGTCGGCGACCCGTCGCGCGAGTACCTGTGGATCCTCGCGCGCGATCCCGCGCTCGACCAGGCGACGCTGTGGGGCATCACTTCACGCTTGCCGGCGCTGGGTTACGACCCGGCGAAACTCTTGCGCAACCCGCCGCCTGCGCGCTGACGCCGCGGGGATGGTTTCTCGTCAGGGTCGGGCGAGGTCGATCACTGGCCCGCCCGCGGCGCGCGCATCCTCGGCGTCGTGCGTGACCAGCAGCACCGGCAGGCCGCGTTCGGCCGCATGTTCGAAGACGAAGCGGCGGAAATCCTGGCGCAGCTGCGCGTCGAGCTTGTTGAAGGGCTCGTCGAGCAACAGCGCCTCGGGTTCGGACAGCAGCGTGCGCAAGAGCGCCACCCGCGCGCGCTGGCCCCCGGAGAGTGTCGCCGGATCGCGGTCGGCGAAGCCCGCGAGGTCGCCCTCGGCCAGCGCTTGCCCGACGCGTTCGCGGCGGGCCGCGGCACCCCGCACCGAGGCCACCAGCCCGAAGGCGAGGTTGTCGCCCACCGACAGATGCGGAAACAGCAGATCGTCCTGGAACAGGATGCCCACGCGGCGGCGCTCCGGTGCAAGTTCGGTGATGTCGCGCGCGCCGACATGCACGCGTCCCGAGGCGCGGAACACCGGGTCGATCGCTCCGGACAGATAGGCGAGCAGAGTGGACTTGCCGCAGCCCGAGGGCCCCATCACGGTCGCGCATTCGCCGGGCGTGACGGTGAGCGTCAGCGGCGGCACCAGTTCGCGGCCGTGCAACTCGATGCGCACGGCGTCGAGCTGGAGCGTCGCGCCGGCCGGGTTCATCGCCCGCCCTTTCGCAACATGCATCGCATCGAGTTCGCCGACTCGCGGGTAATAGTGCAGTTCGCATGCCGAAACGATCGGCGTTGCGGATCGACTTTCGACAGCATCGCGTTCACCGCCCGCCCCCCAGCCCGCGCCGGTTGGCATAGAGCAGCGCCGGCAACGCCGCGGCGACGACATAGGCCAGCATCGGAAACAGCGCCTGCACCAGCGCATAGGCGCCGGTGATGCGCCGGTCCGCGCCGGCGGCCAGCGTCACGGCCTCGGTGGTCAGCGTGGCGACGCGGCCGTTGCCGGCGAAGAGCGTGGCGAGGTACTGGCCGACGCTGACCGCGAAGGCGACCGCACAGGCGATCAGCACCGGGCGCAACAGGATCGGCAGCTTCACCGCGAACAGCACCCGGGCCGGCGACGCGCCGAGGCTGGCCGCGCTGCGTGCATAACGCGGATCGAGCGCGCGCCAGGGATCGGCCAGCGACAGGAACAGGTAGGGCAGCACGAAGACGAGATGCGCCCAGACCACGGCGGCGAGCGTGCCGTCGAAATTGAAGCGCACCAGCAGCACCTGCGCGCCGAAAAGAAAGGCGACCTGCGGCAGCAACAGTGGCAGGTAGAGGATCCACAGCGACGCGGTGCCGGCGCGCGCATGGCCGCGCTGCTCGTTTTCCAGGCAACCGGTGACCAGCACCAGCGCGATTACGGTCGCCAGCACGCCGACCACCAGCGTGTTGAACGCGGGATCGGCCAGCCCCTGCAGCCGGCGCGACCAATTGGCCAGCGACCAGGCCTGTGGCAGAAATTCCGGAAAGCGCCATTGTCCGGCGAAGGACCACAGCGCCATGCCGACCAGCGCCAGCAGCGAAAATGCGAGCAGCGCAACGACAACCGATGCCGAAACGCCGGCCCCCGCGGCAGCCATGCCCTCGCGCCGGCCGCGCACGACGACCCGGCGGCCGAGAGCGCGCAGGCCCAGTTCAAGTCCATGCCACGCGACGATGCAGGCGACCACCAGCAACAACAGCAGAGTCGCGGCAGCGGCGGCGGGGAAATAGTGCGAAATGTCGGCGTCGAAGAACCAGCGCACAGCGAGCACCGCCAGCGTCGGCGGATTGGTCGGCCCGACAATCATCGCCACGTCGACCACCGACAGTGAGAACGCGATCACCGCGTAGATCGGCAGGCGGATCTGCGGATAGACCTGCGGCAGCACGACACGGAACCAGGCGGCGACCGGTGGGTAACCCAGCGCGCGCGCAACGGCGACGTGCTCGCGCGCGGGCACCTGGTTGAGCGCGCCGATGGTCATCAGGATCAGGTAGGGCACTTCCTTGAGCAGCAGCGCCAGCACCAGCGCGAGGCCCGCCGCGTCGCCGACGGTGGCCACGTCCGGCGGCAGCGCCCAGCCGCTGAGCCAGGGCGAGATCGCCCGCGCGATCCAGCCCGACGGCGCGATCAGGAAGGCGAGGCCGATGGCGAGTGCGGAATGCGGTGTCGCCAGCACCGGCGCCAGCGCGCCACCAAACCGTCGCATCCAGGACCTGCCATGCGCCCAGGCGCAGAACGACAGCGCCAGCGCGACCGAGAGCAGCGAGGCGAGAAGGCCGGTGAACAGCGTGACGGCAAGGCTGGTGTCGAAACCAGGATAGGCGAGAAGTTTTCGCCACGGATCGAGGCCAAGGTCGTGGCCGCCGATGGCCGGCAAATAGCCGAAGGCCGGCAGCAGCGTACCCAGCAGGCCGGCGACGATGGGCAGCAGCAGCACGCCGGTGGTCAGCGCCGGCGCGAAGCGCAACGCGCCGCGTCGCGGCGGTGCCCTCAGTTCGTGTATCGCTTCTCCCATTCCGCCATGATGCGCGTCATCCACGACGGATGCGGCTCGAGCAGCGTGGCGCCGAGTTCGGCATTGGTCGGCAGCGCCAGTGA
>JAQBEY010000102.1:0-19371 GCA_032123655.1 Betaproteobacteria bacterium | reverse complement strand
CTGCTACGTAACCAGGTACAATTGCTCATTCATGCTGGCCATTGCTTCATCGAACGCGAAGCCAAAACCAAGTGAGCCCCCCCCGCGCGTCACCAACGGGCCAACACCACCGGGCTGTGCGAGCGCCTGTTGCGCACCAATTGCCAGCAGCGCCGTCCGTACAAGTACGGAGCCACGTCCTTTGTGCATTTTCATCGATGTTTCCTTTCCGAGACCGGTCGAATGGTGTTCCTCGCGCCACCGGCCAACGGCCAATGCAACGCTTGATCATTCGAGACCGATTGTGGACCCCGGTTCACCGCCGCAATGCCGAGCTTTGCAACCGGAAGTTGCATTCGAGCGCGCCCGTTACAATCGCTTACAGAAACAGTGCCGACCCAGCGTCGCCCCGGCGTTCTAATCTGACCATGACACCCAAACCCCTTCCTGCGAAAATTCTGGTCGTCGACGACGACGTCCGCCTGCGCGACCTGCTGACCCGGTATCTGCACGAGCAGGGCTTTCAGGTCACCGCCCTGCCCGACGCGCGCGACCTCGACAGGAAACTGCAGCGCGACCCGCCGCACCTGGTCGTCCTGGACCTGATGCTCCCAGGCGAAGACGGCCTGTCGATATGCCGGCGTCTGCGTGGCGCCGGCGAAACCGTGCCGATCATCATGCTGACCGCAAAGGGTGAGGACGTCGACCGGATCGTCGGCCTTGAAATGGGCGCCGACGACTACCTGCCCAAACCGTTCAATCCCCGCGAACTGGTCGCCCGCATCAGTGCCGTGCTTCGACGCCACGCCGCCCATCCGGTTGCCGGGGCTCCGGATCTTGAAGGCAGCGTGCCCTTCGGCCCGCACCTGCTCGATCTGGCCGCGCGCACGCTGCGCCGCGAAAGCGGCGACGTCACCCTTACCACTGGTGAATTCTCGCTGCTGCGCGTGTTTGCCCAGCATCCTCGCCAACCGCTTGCCCGCGAAAAATTGATGATGCTTGCCCGCGGCCGCGATCACGAAGTGTTCGACCGCGCCATCGACGTCCAGGTATCGCGACTGCGAAAGCTCGTCGAGTCCGACCCCGGCAACCCGCGATACATCCAGACCGTGTGGGGCTTCGGCTACGTCTACGTGCCGGACGCCGCATCCGGCGACGCCATGCCGGTTCCGGACGTGGCGACATGAAGCTGCTGCCACGTTCGCTGTTCGGGCGGCTCTCGATGCTCTTGATCGCGGTGGTCGTTCTATCGGTGCTCACCAGCATCGTGCTGTTCCGCGTCGACCGCGAGAATCTCCTCAACCGCCAGCTGTCCGAGACCAAGTTGGTGCAGCTGCAGGCCATCCGCTCGGCGCTCTCCGGCGCCGACGGACCGCAGCGCCGGGAAACACTGGAGCGGCTCTCGCGTGAATACGGGGTACGCATCCATCCGCATTCCGAAATGCCGATGATGGGACAGCGGTCTTCCGGTCCGATGATGCAGGACCTGGCGAGTCGCCTGCGCGAACGACTCGGCCCGGAAACCGAGATTCGTTTCGCGCCCCGGCTGCAGATGTTGCTGGTACGGGTGATCGCGGCGGGAACATCGTACTGGGTCGGGGTCCCCGTACCGCGGCAGCCTCCAAACGATGCAATGTCCACGCGGGCGCTGACCTGGACCATCGTGGTGCTGCTGCTCCTGCTCGGTGCGGCGTTCGTTTTTGCGCGCTATCTGGCCCGCCCGCTGCGCGAGCTCACCGGCGCGGTGGCGCGCGTCGGGCGCGGAGAAACAACACCGCCCCTGCCCGAGTCCGGCCCCTCGGAGATCGCCTCGGTCAATCGCGCGTTCAACGCAATGACGGCCAGCCTCAAACAGAATGAGCAAGACCGCGCGCTGCTTCTCGCCGGTGTCTCGCACGACCTGCGTACTCCGCTGGCGCGGCTGCGTCTGGGGGTGGAACTCGGCACCAGCGACGACGAGATGAAAACAGGCATGGTGGCGGACATCGAGGAGATGGATCGCATCATCGGACAGTTTCTCGATTTCGCGCGTGCCGACGTTGCCGGCGCCTTCGAGTCGGTCGACCTGAACGCCATTGTCGCCGCCTGCGTCGAGCGCTATGCCCGTGGCGGCCACCCGGTGACGTTCGTTGCAGGATCCCTGCCGACGTTCCCGCTCAAGCCCACCGCAATATCGCGCCTTTGCGCCAACCTGGTCGACAATGCGCTTGCCTACGGGGCGCCGCCGGTCGACGTGGTGACATCGCTCGTGGACCACCAGGTGTGGCTCGACGTCGCCGACCGCGGCAAGGGGATCGCGCCCGAGGATGTCGAGCGGTTGAAACAGCCGTTCACCCGGTCATCCGAGGCGCGGGCGCGATCCGATGGTGTCGTCGGCGCCGGCCTGGGGCTGGCCATCGTCGAGCGCATTGCGCGCCTGCACGGCGGACACTTCGACCTGTTGCCGCGCGACGGCGGCGGCACCATAGCCCGCGTCACGCTGCCGCTGCGCGCGGGCGGCTGACCAGGACGGCGCTCAGGCGCCGGAAATGGATTCGCGGCGAACCACCAGCACCACCGCCTCCGCCGCAATGCCCTCCTCGCGCCCGGCAAAGCCCAGCCGCTCGGTAGTCGTGGCCTTGATCGAGACGCAGGACGTGTCGCACCCCAGGTCGGCGGCAACGTTCGTGCGCATTTGCGGAATATGCGGCGCGAGTTTCGGCGATTGCGCAATGACCGTTGCGTCGATGTTGCCAATCTCCCACCCGGCGTTGGCGATCAGCGCGGCGACGTGGCGCAAAAGCACGCGGCTGTCGGCCCCCTTCCAACGCGGATCGCTGTCCGGAAAATGTGCGCCGAGATCGCCGAGCGCCAGCGACCCGAGCAGCGCGTCGACAATCGCATGCAGCAGCACATCCGCGTCCGAATGACCGGCCAGGCCGCGGGGGTGGGGAAGCACAACGCCGCCCAGAATCAGTGGCCGACCCACGACCAGCGCATGCACGTCGTATCCGGTACCGACGCGCATGCTCATCGCGCCTGCGCCGCAAGGATAGCCTCGGCCAGCGACAGATCACCGGCAAAGGTGATCTTGATGTTCTCCGGGCTTCCGCGAATCAATCGCGGGGTGAGGCCCAATGTCTCGACCGCTTCCGCCTCGTCGGTGCAGTCGAGCGCGGTAGCGGCCGCCAAGGCGCGCCGCAGCACGCCAAAGCGAAACATCTGCGGCGTCTGCGCCTGCCAGAGTCCGGCCCGGGGAATGGTCGCGATCACGCGCGGCGCATCGACGTCGCGGTCGCTCGACTTCAAGGTGTCCGCCACCGGAATTGCCAGAAGACCACCGACCGCATCGCGGACGAGGTGCTCGCACAGGCGCGTCAGGGCATCGGCCGGCACACAGGGGCGCGCGGCATCGTGCACCAGCACCCAGTCATCGGCGCCACAGCTATCGGACATGGCCTCCAGCGCGTTGCGCACGGTCGCCGCGCGCGAGGAGCCGCCGCAGCGCAACGCGGTCACCTCGACCGGCCGCGGCACCATCCGGTCGAACAGGAGGTCGTCACCGGCCAGGGCCACGAAGGTCGCGGCAAACGAAATTGCCGAACGCAGGCGGGTCAACGTCTGCGCGAGTACCGGCAAGCCCGCAAGCTGGGCATATTGCTTGGGCGTACCGGTTCCGAAACGAGAACCGCCACCTGCGGCAGGAACGAGGGCAAAGAGGCGTGCGCTCATCGGGTCAGAGCAGAAGCGCGATCCGCTCCTCGTCCAGCGGACTGAAGCCGTGAAGCGCGTAGAACCGCCAGGCGCCCGTGTTGTCACGGTGGCAGCCGCAGTCGATGCGGGTGACGCCTTCGCCACGCAGATGCCCGCACAGCGCCGCCAGCATGGCGCTTCCGGCGCCACGCCCGCGCCATGCCGGCGCAACCGTCACATCGTCGAGCTTCGCCACCAGCGTGCCGCGTGACGTTGAAATGGCACGGCAAACCACGCAAGCCGCCACCACGACCGACGCAACCCCATCCATGGCCCGGGCAAGCCACACGAACCCGATCTCCGGACGGGCGAGAAACAGATCGAGCGAACGCGCCAACGCCGCGCGCCCGGCATCGCCGTAGGCCGCGGCCGAGGCACGATAGTGCGCGTCGTCGTCAAGAAAACCGGCAAGAACACGCATCGCATCGCCGCGCGAGGCGTTCGACATGACCGCGCATTCGTACGCCGGCAGGCTCATGTCGGAGCACCTTCGACCAGGAGCGGCACCAGCGCCCTGCGAATCGACTCAGGCACAGGCATCGGCCGCTCGGTTTCGCGATCGACCCAGACATGCACGAAGCGGCCGCTGGCCGCCGGCGCCGCAGCGCCCTGCGCGAACAGGCCGATTTCGTAGGTGACGGAACTGCCGCCCAGGCGCGCCACCCGAATACCCGCGTCGATCACCTGCGGGAACGCCAGCGGGCGATGAAAACGACACGACGTCTCGACCACGAATCCGACGACCGCGCCGCCGCGGATATCCAGGTCGCCGACGTTGATCAGGTGTTCATTCACCGCGGTGTCGAAGTACGAGTAATAGGTGACATTGTTGACGTGGCCATAGGCATCATTGTCCATCCAGCGCGTGGGGATGGCGAGGAAATGGCGGTAGGCGCTGCGCGGGAGACCCGGTCTGCGGTCGATCATCGGCGGAGGCGCGGCGTCAACCGCCACGCACGCCGCCAAGCATGCGGGAGTCGAGCAGTTCGATCCAGTGTTTCACCGGCGTCTTCGTGCCGGACTCCAGGTGGGTGAGACAGCCGATGTTCGCGGTGACGATCACCTTCGGCCGTGCTGCCTCGAGCGCACGCAGCTTGTTGGCCTTGAGCGTCCCTGAGAGCTCCGGTTGCAGAATCGAAAAGGTGCCCGCCGAACCGCAGCACAGGTGGGTATCGGCGACCGGCAGCAGCGAGTGCCCGATCGCAAGCAGGATCTCCTCGACTTGACCCTTGATCTTCATGCCGTGCTGCAGCGAGCATGGGGAATGAAATGCGATCCGTTGCGGCCCCTGGTCCATGGCAATCAGCGGCGCGATCCTGCGCCATTCGGCCGAAACGATTTCGATCGGATCGCGCGCGATTTCGGCGATCTTTGCGGCCTTCTCGGCGTAGGCCGCATCCTGGGCAAGCAGATGGCCGTAGTCCTTGACCATGACGCCGCAACCGCTCGCGGTGACCACGATCGCCTCGACACCCCGCTGGACCTGCGGCCACCAGGCATCGATATTGCGTTTTACGATGGCGCGTGCCTCGTCCTCGGCCAGCAGGTGCAGTGATAGAGCGCCACAACATCCGCCGCCCGTAACGCGCAACGGCGAAATCCCGATTCTGTCGAGCACGCGCGCGGTCGCGGCGTCGATGCCGGGCTTGAGCGACGGCTGTACGCAACCCTGCAGGATGATCATCTTGCGTTCGTGGCGAGGCTCCGGCCATACCCCGGCACGGCCGCCATCCGGGATCTGCGCGGAAAGTTCCTTCGGCAACAGTCCCTTGACCATCCGGCCCATGGCCAGCGCGCTTCCGAACAACGCCGGCGACAGCAGGGCGCGACGCAACCCCCAGCGCTGTGCGACCTCCGCTCTGCTGCGCCCCACTTTGCGCTCGACCACCGCACGGCCGATATCGAGCAGCTTCGCGTATTGAACGCCCGACGGGCAGGTGGTTTCGCAACTGCGGCAGGACAGGCATCGGTCGAGATGCGTCTGGGTCTTGGCCGTTACCGGCGCGCCTTCGAGCACCTCCTTGATCAGGTAGATTCGGCCACGGGGACCGTCCAGTTCGTCGCCGAGCAGCTGGTACGTCGGACAGGTCGCCGTACAGAACCCGCAATGCACGCAGGAGCGCAGGATCGCCTGAGCTTCCCTGCCCGCGCGAGTGCCCTCGAATTCGGGTGCAAGATTGGTCTGCATCAGGCGTCGCCCAGCAATCTGCCGCGGTTGAAAATTCCATGCGGATCGAACGTCGACTTCAGATTTCGATGCAAGGTGGCGAGCGGCTCGTCGAGCGGATGGAACACCGGAGAATCCTTTGGTGAAGCGCGGAACAGCGTCGCATGCCCGCCATGCGAACGCGCCCAGCGCCGCAGAGTTGCCGCGTCGGTAGATTCCCCGCTGGCCAGCCAGCGCAGCGCACCGCCCCATTCGATCAATTGTTCGCCGCCCAGATCCGTGTACGGCGCAGTCGATTTCACCGAGAGTCTCCACAACGGCACCAGCGATTGCGCAGTGCCGGCGAAGAAGAGGTGCGTGTGGTCTCGCACCCGCGCCCAGAACGTTTCGGCATCGGCAATGACTTCGCCTCCGAGCTTCCGCACGGCCGCCGCCACCGCGGGCTCGGCGCCGGACAGACGCACGCGCAGGGTATCGTGGTGGTAGCTGGTCGCCGAAAGCGGCAGCGGCTGCCCGCCCCATTCGTTGACCATCCGGATCGACTCGTCGGCCGAACACTCGAAGGCGAGCGTCGTCTCGGATTTGGGCAGCGGCAGGCATTTGAGCGACACTTCGGTGATAACGCCCAGCGTGCCCATCGCCCCCGTCATCAGACGCGAAGCGTCGAAGCCCGCCACATTCTTCATCACCCGGCCACCGAACGCGAGGTCGGCACCGGCACCGTCGAGAATACGCAAACCGAGCATCACATCGCGCACCGCGCCGGCATAGGGACGACGTGGGCCGCAAAGTCCACTCGCCACAGCGCCGCCGAGCGTTCCACCTTCGGCAAATCGCGGTGGCTCGAACGCCAGCATCTGCCCCCGCGCCCGCATCGCACTCTCCAATGCGGCAATCGAGGTCCCGGCGCGTGCGGTGATCACCAACTCGGTCGGCTCATAATCGATGATGCCGGCGTAGGTCCGCGTGTCGACGATGGCACCGACCAGCGGCCCTCCGTAGAAATCCTTGGTCCCGCCGCCACGGATGCGCAGCGGCGCCGCGTTCTGCACGGCGTCGCGGATCCGAACCTGCAGCGCCTCGAGCGCCGAATCCATCATGCCTGCGGTTCCCTGCGCAACCGGTCGCGGTAGATGATGCGCGGTTCGTCGGCCTCGATGATTTCCGTTTCCGCGAGGGCGGCAGCCTCCCACTCGCGCAGAAACGGGTGCGCCAGGAGCTTCCCGCAGTAGGTGCCGGCGCTACCCGATGGCTGCACGTCGTAGGTCTGAAATCGAAATGCGACCGGTGCAAAAAAGACGTCGGCCAGCGAAAAGGCCCCGCAGAGATAGTCGTCGCCGGCACCAAAGCGCCGTCGCGACTCGCTCCAGATCTCCTCGATCCGGACAAGGTTCATCCGGACCGCGTCCGACCATGGCCGCACGTCGAGTCGCTCTCGTATGCACATGGCCATGTCGCCGCGCAGCGCGGAAAATCCGGAGTGCATCTCCGCGACAATCGAGCGTGCCCAGGCCCGCGCGCGCGCGTCTTCAGGCCACATCCCGGGATGCCGTTCGGCCAGATACTCGCCGATGGCAAGCGAATCCCAGACCATCGTGTCGCCATCGTGGAACGCGGGGACCAGCGCGGTCGGTGAAAACGCAAGATTGGCAGCGTTATAGGTGCCGGTGAGTCCAACGTGGACTTCGCCAAAGGGCGCGCCCGACAGCTTCGCGGCGAGCCATCCGCGCAGCGACCACGACGAGTAGTTCCTGTTGCCGATATAGAGCGTGTACATGGTCGAACTCAATCGCTGCGCCACGCGGCCGCATCCAGGCGGTGGCCGCCAGCGTGCTCCAGCGGGGTTGCGGTGCAAATCATCGGGGCACCGTCTTGCCCGGATTCAGGATGTCGTTGGGATCGAAGGCGCGCTTGATGGTCCGCATCAGATCCACTGCCTCCCCGTGTTCGGCAACGAGGGCATCGAGCTTGTGCACGCCAATGCCATGCTCGCCGGTACAGGTCCCGCCCATCGCGATCGCGCGCATCGACACCCGCCGGGCGATGTCATCGGCCTTTGCGCGCTCGGCGCGGCTCGCCGGATCGAACAGCACGAGCACGTGAAAATTTCCGTCGCCGACATGTCCAACGATCGGCGCGATCACGCCTTCGCGATCGAGTTCCGCACGGGTCTCGAGCAGACAGTCGGTCAAGCGGGAAATCGGCACGCAGGCGTCGGTCGAAAATGCCTGTTTGCCCGGCGCCAGCTGCAACGCCGCGTAATACGCGTTATGCCGCGCTTTCCAGAGCCGCGAGCGGTCCTCCGGCGCGGTCGCCCACTGAAACACGCTGCCGCCATGTTCCTCGGTAATCGTCTGCATCGCCTGCGCCTGCTCGGCAACGCCTGCATTGCTGCCGTGGAATTCGAACAACAGCGTCGGCTTGGCGGCGAATCCGGTGAGGCTGGAATAGCGAATGCAGGCGTCCATCTGCAGCGCATCGAGCAATTCGATCCGCGCCACCGGAATGCCCATCTGCATGGCCACGATCACGCTGTCCACCGCGGCCCTGAGATCCTCGAATTGGCACACGGCCGCCGAGATCGCCTCCGGGATGCCGTACAGCCGCAACTGGATTTCGGTAATGATGCCCAGCGTGCCCTCACTGCCGACGAACAGCCGCGTGAGGTCGTAGCCTGCGGAGGACTTGCGCGCGCGGCCACCGGTGCGCACGATCCTGCCATCGGCCGTGACCACCGTCAGCCCGAGGACGTTTTCCCGCATCGTGCCGTAGCGAACGGCATTGGTACCGGAGGCCCGCGTGGACGCCATTCCACCGATGGTCGCGTTCGCGCCCGGGTCGATCGGGAAGAACAACCCCGTGCCCTTGAGTTCCACGTTGACCTGCTCACGCGTGACTCCGGCCTCGACCCGGCAGTCCAGATCGGCGGCGTTGACCTCCAGCACCCGGTTCATCAGCGAGAAGTCGAGGCACACCCCGCCGTAGATCGCGGCGACGTGGCCTTCCAGCGAAGTCCCCACGCCGAACGCGATCACCGGAACGCGCGCCGCATTGCACAGGCGCATGATCGCCGCGACTTCATCCGCGTTTCGGGGAAACACGACCACATCGGGCATCGCCATGTCGGCCAGCCCCTCGCCGCGGCCATCCTGCTCCCTGGTCGACGTCACCGTCGTTGCGCGCTCACCGTAATCGCGCGTCAGTGCCGCGACCACGGCCGCGACTTCGTTCGCGGAAGGCCGGACACGCAGGTCGGAGGGAGCGTTCATCGCCGTGGTTTCAGGTCGCGTCAGAAGCGCGGCAAGTCCGGATGCGGGAGTTGTCCATGGTGCACATGCATTTTTCCGAGTTCGGCGCAGCGGTGCAGCGTGGGCACCGCCTTGCCGGGGTTGAGCAGTCCCACAGGGTCGAAGGCCCGTTTGATGCCGAGGAAACGTTCGAGCTCCGCCGGGGCGAACTGAATGCACATCGAAGAGAGCTTCTCGATGCCGACACCGTGCTCGCCGGTGATCGTGCCTCCGACTTCGATGCACAACTCGAGAATCCGGTCGCCGAACGCCACGGTCCTTTCGGTCTCGCCCGGCTTGCTGGCGTCGAACAGGATCAGCGGATGCAGGTTGCCATCGCCGGCGTGGAATACATTTGCACACGGCAGCCCGTATTCCTGCGACCAGCCCGCGATCGCCCGCAATACGCGCGGCAGCGCCTTGCGGGGAATCGTGCCATCGATGCAATAGTAATCGGGCGCAAGGCGGCCGACCGCAGGAAATGCCGCCTTGCGTCCCGACCAGTAGAGCAGGCGCTGCGCTTCGTCCTTGGAGACCCGGATTTCGGTCGCGCCGCACTCGGTCAGCACACGCCGAATTTCCGCCATTTCCGCCGCCACTTCGTCGGGCGTGCCGTCGGATTCGACCAGCAGCACGGCCGCCGCGTCGAGCGGATAATCCGCATGCACGAATTGCTCGACCGCGCGCGTGGCCGCCTGATCCATCATCTCCAGTCCCGCCGGGATGATTCCGGCGCCGATGATGGCGCCGACCGCCTCGCCCGCCTTCTCGACGTCGGCAAATGCGGCAAGAGCCACCTGCGCCAGCTGCGGTTTTGGAGTGAGCTTGACGGTGATCTCGGTGATCACCGCCAGCAGGCCTTCGCTGCCGGTGACCAGTGCCAGCAGATCGTAACCCGCGTTATCGAGCGCGTCACCGCCGAACTCGACAACCTCCCCGGTGATCAGCACGCCGCGCACCCGCCGGATGTTGTGCACGGTCAGTCCGTACTTCAGGCAATGCACACCACCCGCATTCTCGGCGACGTTGCCGCCGATCGAGCAGGCGATCTGCGAGGAAGGATCCGGCGCGAAATACAGACCGTGTGCCGCCGCGGCCTCGGAAATCGCCAGATTGCGCACTCCCGTCTGCACGACCGCCGTCCGCGACAGCGGGTCGATCGCAACGATTCGGCGGAACTTGGCGAGCGACAGGACGATGCCGGCGCGATCGGGCAGCGCGCCACCGGACAGGCCGGTACCGGCACCCCGCGCGACCACCGGGACGCGCGCCGCGTGGCACAACTTGAGGATCGCCACGACCTGTGCCTCGGTCTCCGGCAGGACGACCGCGGCCGGCTGCTCACGGTAGACAGTGAGGCCGTCACACTCGTAGGGCTTGGTATCCTCAGCGGCCGTGAGCAACGCCTCTGGCGGCAGGATCGCCGCTAATTGCGCATGCACGTCGGTGGCAAGCATTGGAATGGCGGTTCCGTCGGGCGAGCGAGGCCGTGGGCTGGGTAACTACCCGATTATTCCACAAGCAAACCGGGGATGACAGGCGCGCTGTTTCGACGCCGCATCGCCGGGGATGTCGTAGACTCCGCGCCGAGTCAGGATACGGGCGCCAATCGGCGTCGCCGACCCGGGCAGAATTCGGGTTGCTGCTAAAATTCGCCGCGGAATCCGCTCCATGACAGGCAATGTGAAACCACGACCGCTTGCAGGACTCAAGGTGCTCGAAATGGGCGCGCTGATTGCGGGCCCGTTCTGCGCCAAGATTCTTGCCGAATTCGGCGCCGACGTCGTGAAGATAGAGCCTCCCGGGCAGGGCGACCCGTTGCGAAAATGGCGCTATCTCAAGGATGGCACGTCGGTCTGGTGGCATGTCCAGTCGCGCAACAAACGCTCGATCGCGGTCGACCTGCGACAACCGGAGGGACAAGCGATTGCGCGCGCGCTTGCCGAGCGCGCGGACATCGTCGTCGAGAATTTCCGCCCCGGCACGCTCGAGGCCTGGGGTCTCGGGTATCCAGCGCTGGCCGCGGTCAATCCAGGTCTGGTCATGGTGCGCATTTCCGGTTACGGCCAGGACGGCCCGTACCACAAGCGTCCCGGCTTCGGCGTGATCGGCGAGGCCATGGGCGGGCTGCGTCAGGTGACGGGGACGCCCGATCGGCCGCCTTCGCGGGTCGGCGTCTCCATCGGCGACACGCTTTCCGCGCTCTACGGCGTGATCGGTGCGATGTTCGCGCTCGAGCATCGTCGCAAGACGGGCCTCGGGCAGATCGTCGACGTTGCCCTCTACGAGTCGGTGTTTTCAGTGATGGAATCGATGCTGCCGGAGTTCGACGCCTTCGGTGCCGTGCGCGAGCGCACCGGATCGATTCTGCCCGGCATCGCTCCGACATCCTCCTATCGATGCAGCGACGACAGTTTTGTGCTCATTGCCGCCAACGGCGATTCAATCTTCAAACGGCTGTGCATCGCCATGGGCCGCGACGATCTCGCCGGCGACCCGGGGCTCGCGCACAACGACGGGCGCGCGGCCAGGCAGGCCTGGCTCGACGACGAAATCGAACGGTGGACCTCGGCGAACACGCCCGAGAACGTGCTGGCGGCGATGCAGCGGGCCGACGTGCCGGCGTCGAAGATCTACACCATTGGCGACATCGTCGCCGACGCGCATTACCGCGCCCGCGGCATGATCCGGGAGATCCGCACAAGCGAAGGCGCCACGCTCAAGGTACCGGGGGTCGTACCGCGGCTCTCGGCGACGCCCGGCGGCTTTGACGGTGGCGGCCCGCGTCTCGGCGAACACACCGACGAAGTGCTGCGGGAACTGGGCTACGACAGCGCCACGATCGACGACTTGCGTACCCGTCGCATCGTCTAGGAGCGCGGCCACGATCCGGGCGCCCCTCGGCGCGACGTCGGCGCGGACCGTGCCGCCGCCGGAGAGGCTTGACTCAGACGCAGCGCCCGCCGTCGACTTCGAGGCAGGCGCCGGTGACGAACGCGGCCTCGTCGGAGGCGAAGAACACCGCGGCCGTCGCGATATCCGATGGCAGCGACAGCCGGCCCAACGGAATGGTGGCGATGAACTGCGCCCGCCGTTCCGGCGTGTCCTCACCCATGAAATCGGCGAGCATCCCCGTCTCGCCCGCGACGGGGTTGATGACGTTGACGCGGATCTTGTCCCTGGCAAGTTCGGCGGCCATCGAACGCGAGGTAACGATTGCCGCGCCCTTGCTGCCGTTGTACCAGGTAAGGCCGGGCCGTGGCCGCACGCCCGCGGTCGACGCGATGGTGATGAACACGCCTCCGCCACTGGCGCGCATGGGCGGAACCGCGTGCCTGGCCGTCAGGAACAGGCTCTTCACATTGACCTGGTAGATGCGGTCGAACTGCGCCTCCGTCACGTCGAGCATCGACTGGTTGCGGTGCGTGGTTCCGGCGTTGTTGACGACGATGTCGAGTTTGCCGAATTGCGCCAGCGTGAATTCAACCAGCCGGGCGACATCCGCATCCAGGGAAACGTCGCCGGCGCAGAAACGGGCGGTGCTGCCGATGTCCGCCACCGTGCGCTCGCCGTTTTCCACGTTGACGTCGTTGACCACAACGCTCGCACCCTCTTCCGCAAAGCGTCGGGCGATACCGCGACCGAATCCGGACCCGGCGCCGGTAACGATCGCCACCTTCTTCTGCAGTCTCATTCAGGAACTCCGTGATTGCGGGAGCAGGCGGCGACGCGTTTCGCTCCCATTTACAACCGCCGATGCAGTTCAGCCGTGCCGCAGAATCACGGTCTTGACGGTCGTGAACGCGTACAGCGCCTCGAAGCCCTTTTCGCGGCCATGACCCGAATGCTTGACGCCACCGAACGGCAACTCGACGCCGCCGCCCGCTCCGTAATTATTGATGTATACCTGACCGCTGGCGACCGCACGTGCCAGACGCAATTGACGCGCGCCGTCGCGCGTCCAGATCCCGGCGACCAATCCGAAGTCGGTGCCGTTGGCAAGGCGCACGGCGTCCGCCTCGTCGACGAAGGGCATCGCCGAGAGCACCGGACCGAAGACCTCGTCGCAGGCGAGCCGATGCCCGGCGGGAACGTCGCGCAACAGCGTCGGCGGCACGTAGTAGCCGCCGGTGGGCGCATCGTCGGCAATGGATCCCTGCGCGACCGTGGCTATTCCGTCACGCGCTGCGTCGGCGAGAAATCCACGCACCCGCTCGAGTTGCGAGGCGCGAATCAGTGGCCCACAATCCAGGTCGGCCAGGGCGGGACCGGTGCGCAACGCGGCGAAGCGTTCACCCAGCCGTGCCAGCACGTCCTCATAGCGCGACTGCTCGACCAGCAGCCTGCTGCCGGCCGAACAGGTCTGACCCGCGTTCTGCACGATGGCGTTGACCAGCGCCGGCAACGCATCCTCGAGATTTGCATCGGCAAACACGATTTGCGGCGACTTCCCGCCCAACTCGAGCGTGACCGGGCAATGCCGTCGTGCCGCTGCGGCCGCCACCATCACACCGGTCGCCGGCGAGCCGGTGAACGACAGATGCTGGATGCCGGGATGCTCGACCAATGCCGCGCCGGCCTCGCCGCCCAGACCGGTGACCACGTTGATGGCCCCCGCCGGCAAACCTGCGGCAGCGGCCAGTTCCGCGACGCGCAGCAGTGACAGGCACGCATCCTCGGCGGGCTTGACCACGCAGGCATTGCCGGCCGCGAGTGCACCGGCGACCGTGCGACCAAGAATCTGCAACGGATAATTCCAGGGAATGATATGGCCGGTGACGCCGTGCGGCTCGCGCCAGGTCAGAACCGTGTAGCCGTCGAGGTAGGGAATCGTCGTGCCGTGCAGCTTGTCGCAGGCGCCGCCGTAGAACTCGAAATAACGCGCGCAGGCCGCGACGTCGGCGCGCGCCTGCTTCAGCGGCTTGCCGCAGTCGCGCGCCTCGATGAGCGCGATCTCTTCGGCATGTGCCTCGATCTCCCGTCCCAGACGACCGAGCAGGCGGCCGCGTTCCGCGGGTGCCAGGCGACCCCAGGCACCTGCGCGCGCGGCCTGCGCCGCGCCTACCGCCGCATCGATGTCCGCTGCCGTGCCGCGCGCGATGGCTGCAAACGGCGCGCCGTCCGACGGGTCGACCATCGACAGTTCAGCGCCGGTCGCCGGCGCCCGCCAGCGATTGCCGATGAAGTGCCGCGCCGGCGTAACAATCGCCGGCCAGCCGGAAGATGGAGCGTTCATGTCGATTGTGCCCCGCGCAGGCCCCGCAGGCCGGACCATCGCCGATCCGGCTTGCAGGTCATCGCCTCGCCCAGGATCATTTCCTGGGCGTGAATTTCCAGGCGAGAGTCTGTTCGTCGACGCGCGGCGTATAGACAATGCCGTTGCGCGCACCCCAAAGGCTGATCTGGAAATGCAGCGGGATGAGACCCGTGTCGCCAATGGCGAGCTCCGCGGCCCGTTGCAGATACGCCTCGCGCTTGGCGTCATCGACGATCTGCAGCGCGTCCTCGGTCAAGGCGTCGACCTTGGCATTCGAATAGCGACCGCGGTTCGCAGTGCCGAATCCCTTTGCCTTGTCATAAGTCATCAGCAGCGCCTTCAACGACGACGACGACTCGCCCGTGCCAGTGCTCCACCCGGCCTGCAGCGCGCTGAATTTCAACGCGGTGCCCTGGGGGAAAAAGGTCGCCGAGGGCATCGCCACGACCTTGGTCAGCACTCCACCACGCGTCCACATCTGCGCGATCGCCTGCGCAATCTTGGCGTCATTCACATAACGGTTGTTGGTCGAGTGCAGCGTGACGCCGAAGCCGTCCGCATAACCGGCCTCCGCGAGGAGTTTTTTCGCCCCCTCGGGATCGAAAGCCTCGACCTTGAGGTTTTTGGTCGCGCCAAACAGGAAATCCGGCACCAGCTGACCGGCGGGGACCGCCTGGTCTTCCATCACCCGCGAGACAATGGCCGGCCGGTTGATCAGCTTCGACAATGCCTTGCGCACGCGGGCATCCTTCAGCGGGTTGCGGTCGAGCGGCTTGCCATTCTTGTCCGTGATGTCCGGGGACACGGTGCGATCGCTGTCCATATGGACGTACATCAACCGGTCGGAAACGCCGCGGTAGATCGCCAGTTTCTTGTCGCCCTTGAGCCTGGCGACGTCGGCGGTCGGGACGTTCTCGACGACTTCGACGTCGCCGGAGAGCAGCGCCGCGACCCTCGAGGCATCCTGCGTGAGGATGCGCATGGTGACCTTGTCCCACGGCGTCTTGCCGCCGAACCAGGTGTCGTTGCGCACCAATTCGATCCGGTCACCCTTGGCAAAGCGCACGAGCTTGTACGGACCGGTCCCGACGGCGGCCTTGCCGGAATTGAAATCGTCGGTCGAAGCATTGGCGAATTGCTTGCTGATGATCGCGATCTGCGTCATGTCCGAAGGCATCAGCGGATACGGCTGCGCGGTCTTGAAACGGATCGTGTACGGGTCGACTACTTCGATCGACTTGATCTGCTTGGTGTAGGCAGTGAACGGCGACGGGCTCTTCGGCACCTTGGGCACGCGGTCGAGCGAAGCCACGACGTCGGCGGCGGTGAAGTCGCTGCCATCATGGAATTTCACGCCCTTGCGGAGCTTGAATTCCCACGTCGTCGGATCGATTGCCTTCCACTCGGTGGCCAGCCCCGGTATCGGCTGCGACTTTTCGTTGCGCTCGACCAACCGGGAATAGATATGCGAGGCGACGTTGTTGTTCGGCGTCAGGTTATGGTAATGCGGGTCGACCGCGGTGACGTCGGTGCTCAGCCCGATCGTCAAGTTGGCGGCGGCAAGCGGGAGCGCGACAGCAAGACAGGCCAGCGCGGAAACAATTGAACGAAAGAGACGCATTCTGGTTTCTCCAGGACAGGGCAACCGGCAAGCCGGCGCGCACAAACGTGCGACCGCGCAAGGATAGCGCAAGGCGTATCCATTTGTAACAAATCGGCGCGGCGCCCGGACCACGTCAACCGGTCGTGTCCGCCTCGCGTTCTTGGCTGCATGCGCGCCGGATCGCCCCGAGGCTTCCCCGGCGCCTCACCAAGGAGATCACGCCATGTTTCGACCCGGACAACTTGCCGCCGCCCTTGCCTTCGCCGGTGCCGGCGCCCTTTCCACGACGGCCGCCGCCGGCAATGTGGCCTGGAGCTTGAGCTTCGGCGGCCCTGGCTTCGGCGTCACTGCCGGAGCACCGGCATCCGGCCCGGCGTACTACGGCACGCCCTACCGCTCTTATTACCGGCCGTACCAGCGCCGGTTCGCGCGGCCGGTGGCGATACCCCTGCCGATCTTCGTACCGCCATCGGCCTATGCGCCGGTCGCAATGCCGTTACCCTATCCGTTGTATGCGCCGCGGGCTGTGATCGTGGCGCCGCGCCGCGTGATGGTCGTGCCGCACGCCTACGGCCCGGCCGGGTACCGGATACGGTAGATCGCACCGGCGGCATCGTCGCTCACCAGAAGCGATCCGTCCGGAGCGACCAGAACGTCCGCCGGCCGGCCCCATGCCTGCTGACCCTGCAGCCAACCCTCGGCAAAGGTCTCATAGGCCAACGCCTTGCCGGCCGCGTCGAGCTTCACCAGCGTCACGCGATAACCGATCTTGCGGGTGCGATTCCACGAACCGTGTTCGGCGATGAATACCTGATTGCGATACGCTGCCGGAAACTGCGTGCCGGTGTAGAAACGCATGCCCAGCGGCGCGACGTGGGGACCAAGTTCCCGCACCGGTGCGACCGTATCGGCGCAAGCGCGAAGGCCACCGAATTCGGGGTCGGCAATCGAGCTCCCATGGCAGAACGGGTAGCCGAAATGCTGGCCGGGTGAAGTCAGTCGATTGAGTTCACACGGCGGCGAGTCGTCGCCCAGCCAGTCGCGCCCGTTATCGGTGAACCACAGCTCGCGGGTGACCGGGTGCCAGTCGAAGCCTACGGTGTTGCGCACCCCGCGGGCGACAACTTCGATGTTGCTGCCATCCGGGCTCATCCGCGCGATCAGCGCGTAGCGATCCGGATCGGGCTGGCATATGTTGCAGGGAGCGCCCACGGGAATATAGAGCCGGTCATCCGGACCGAAGGCAATGAATTTTCGCCCATGATGCCCATCGCTGGGAAACGCGTCGCTGACCACCACAGGCTGCGGCGGCGTGTCGAGCCGACGTTCGATGTCGTCGTAGCGAAGGATGCGGTTGACCGCGGACACGTAGAGCGCCCCATTGCGAAACGCCACGCCAGCCGGTTCGCGCAGGCCTGAGGCAATCGTGCGTACCCGCGCCGGCGCCGACGACCCCGCCGGCGGCAACGTGACCGCGTAGACGATCCCGGCGCTCGTCGAGCCGACGAACAACGTGCCCTTCCCGCCCCAGGTCATGGCACGGGCATTGGGTACGCGGGCCACCGTCTCGATGACGAATCCTGGTGGCAACCTGATGCGCTCGAGCGGGAGCGGTGACTGCGCCGCAGCGATGGACGCCGCAAGGCTGATCGCGGTCACCCAGGCGAGGGCCACGACCAATTGGAGGCCGGAGTGCCCGGGTCGATGCAGATGCCTGTGGGTCATCGGTGTCGGTGGTACAAGTCGAACAAGGACAATACCCGCCCGCACCAACGACGTCCATCGCCGACCGGCGCATTTCCGACGCCCCGGGGCCGATGCTATTCTTCGACTTTGCCAAGTGGAAGCCGTGCCATGAATGCCCCCGCCACTGCAACGCAGGTCCGGCCCGATGCGTCGTCGCCTCGCGCCGAAGACCTGATCTCCCTCGAATTGATCCGCACGCTGGTCGGTTTCGACACGACCAGTCGCGATTCCAATCTCGCACTCATCGAATGGGTGCGCGCCTACCTTGATGGTTTCGGCGTCGCGTCGACGCTGACCTTCAACGATGACGGACGCAAGGCTAATCTCTTCGCCACGCTCGCGGCGCGTGACGGCAACATTTCCGAACGCGGCATCGTCTTGTCGGGACACACCGATGTCGTGCCCGTCGATGGCCAGCCGTGGGAGACCGATCCCTTTACCGTCGTCGTGAAGAACGGACGGCTGTACGGCCGTGGCGTCACGGACATGAAGAGTTTTTCGGCCGTCGGCCTCGCGTTCGTCCCGGAATTCCTGCGCCGTGGACTTGACCGGCCACTTCACTTCGCGCTGTCCTACGACGAGGAGGTCGGCTGCATCGGCGTGCGTCGACTCATCGCCGACATCGTCGCCCGCAATGTTCGGCCCGCCGGTTGCATAGTCGGCGAACCCACCGGCATGCAAATCGTCGTTGCGCACAAGGGCAAGAAGTCCTGGCGTTGCCGTGTGCGTGGTCTCGAAGCGCATTCGTCGCTGACCCCGCTCGGCGTCAATGCGGTCCAGGTGGCCTGTGAGATCGTCGCCTACATCGCGCGCCGCGCACACGAATTCCGTGACGCCGGCAGGCGCGACGATGCCTACGATGTGGCGTATTCGACGGCGCACGTCGGTACGATCCGCGGCGGTACCGCACTCAACATCGTGCCGCGTGACTGCATGTTCGACTTTGAAATCCGGCACCTCCCGTTCGACGACCCCGACGCGTTTTTCACCGATGTACGCGCCTTCGCCGACTCGCTGCTGCCGTCGATGCGTGCCGTGCATGCGGACACCTCCATCCAGTTCGACCCGCTGTCCACGCTTCCCGGTTTCGATACCCAGGACGACAGTGCGATCACGGCGCTTGGCCGCAGCTGCGCTGAGACCGCCGGCCACGGCAAGGTCTCCTTCGGTACCGAGGCATCGTTGTTCCACGGCGCCAACGTGCCTACGCTGATCTGCGGTCCGGGCGATATCGCGCAGGCGCACCAGCCCAACGAATGGGTGGCGATCGAACAGATCGCGCGCTGCGAAGCATTCATGCAACGCCTCGCCACGCACCTCGCGGCATGAGCGCCGACGGGCCGACACGGCGTCCGCCGGGCCGACCCAAGGACGCGGCCGCCCCCTCAGTGGGAAGCACGCCTGGCGAGCTCGGGGGAGCGTCCTCCGGCGCGAAGGGGGCCGATTCGCGGCCGATCCCGCCTATCGAAGTCGATTTTCCTGACATCGAACGCTGGCGCGACGGGAATACCGGCACGCCCTACGTCTGGCGCCTTGCATCCGAACGGGCCGGGCCGCGGGTAACGATCCAGGCGCTGACGCACGGCAATGAAGTCTGCGG
>JAQBEY010000101.1:0-12358 GCA_032123655.1 Betaproteobacteria bacterium | reverse complement strand
GCCCGATACGTGCCGGCATCGTCCCGCGCAAGGCCTCGGATTGCGATGTCAGATGATCTCAAAATAGCGCTTCATTTCCCAGTCGGTGACGGCGTCGAGCCACTGCCGCCACTCCCATTCCCGGGTCGCTGCATAATGATCGACGAAATCGTCGCCGAACCAATCGCGGGCGAGTTCGGAATCGCGAAAGATGCGTGTGGCGTCGATCAGCGTCCGCGGTGCACGCGGTACGTCTTCGGCGCCCTCGTTGGTGCCGCTGATCGGCTTGGCGGTGAGCTTCTGGTTCTTCTCGACACCGGCGAGGCCGGCCGCCAGCACCGCCGCCATGGCCAGGTAGGGATTCACGTCGGCACCGGGGCAGCGCGTCTCCAGACGCGTGGATTTCGGTGACCCGGGGATCACGCGGAAACTCGCGGTGCGGTTGTCGATGCCCCAGGTCGGCTTCACCGGCGCCCAGAATCCATCGACGAGTCGCTTGTAGCTGTTGATGGTCGGCCAGAACATGGGGGCCAGTTGCATCAGTCCGTCGACCTGGCCGGCGAGGTAGCTCTCGAACAGCTTGCTCATCCCGTGCCGGCCCTTGGGATCGTAGAAGCGGTTGACCTTGCCGTCGGACAGCGACTGGTGGATATGGCCGGAGCATCCGGGATAGTCGGCGCTCCACTTGGCCATGAAGCTCGGCATGATGTCGAAGCGCGAACCGATTTCCTTTGCGGCGGATTTGAACAGGATGGCACGGTCGGCGGCTTCGAGTGCTTCGGAAAACATGATCGCCACTTCGTAGACACCGGGGCCCGTTTCGGTATGCAGCCCCTCGATCGGAATGCCGAACGCACCCAGATCGTTGAACAGCGCCGCGAAGTACGGCTGCGCCGCGTTGGCACGCAGCAGCGAATAGCCGAACATCCCCTGCGTGATCGGCTCGGGGTCGACGCCCTTCTTGGCGGCCCAGGATTGTGGCGTCTCGGAAAAATTGAACCACTCGAATTCCATGCCGCACATCGGCTTTACGCCGAGCTTTTCCGCCCGCGCGAGCACGCGCTTGAGCACCTGCCTGGGGCACAGCGGAAAAGGCGCTTCGCGACCGTCCTTTTGCCAGACGAAATCGCCCAGAAAGAACGGGACGCCGTCGTCCCATGGCACCGTCCGGTAGGTACCCAGGTCGATGCGCGCGAGCGCGTCGGGAAATCCCTTGTGCCAGCCGGTCAGCGTCGTGTTGTCGTAGCAGACGTCCTGCGAGTCCCAGCCGAATACCACATCGCAAAAGCCGAAGCCGCCTTCCGCCGCAGACAGGAACTTGTCCTTGTGCAGATACTTTCCGCGCAGGATGCCGTCGATGTCCGAAACTGCAACCTTCACACGGGTTCCGGGCGCCTTCCTGACCAACTCGATGATTTTCGCAGGCGTTGCCGGGGTGGGCATGACGTGGCTCCTTGAATTGCGGCGTTGACCGGACAGGCATGCGATTCTAGCGCAGCGTCGAACGGCCGATGGCATCATGCGTCAGCCGAATCGCCTCCCCGCCCGGCAAATGCCCAATGTCGCACGCCCGTCATCTCGCCGCCCTTCATGCCGCCGTCGCTTTATTCGGTTTCGCGGGGCTCTTCGGCAAGTGGATTGCCTGGAATCCGGAAGCCATTGCCCTTGGCCGAACGATCGTCGCCACACTCGCGCTCGCCGCGTTTCTGGCCATTCGCCGTGATCGACTGCCGCGCCCTTCGCCCGCGCTCGTCGGCAACGGAATGTTGCTGGCCCTGCACTGGTACGCCTTTTTTGCGGCCATCGAGATTTCGACCGTGGCAATCGGCCTGCTCGGGTATGCGAGTTTTCCTCTTTTTGTCCTGCTGTTCGAGCGGCGCCTGCTCGGTCGGAAGCGGCGCGACGGCGACCTGCTGACCGCGGGTCTGGTGGTCATCGGCATTGCCGTGCTGGTACCCACGCCGTCCTGGGACAACGCCGCCGTTCGGGGGCTTGCCTGGGGCGTGGCCTCGGGCTTTTCCTTTGCGTGGCTTGCCGTGCGCTCGCGGCGACTGCGCGCCAGCCATACGGCATCCGGGCTCATGCTGTGGCAGCAGGCGTTTGCCGCGTTGTGTCTTGCCCCGCTGGTGGCCGTGGATGGTCCGGGCGGGCCATTGGACGCCACGGTGCTCGGACAGATGCTGGTTCTCGGCATCGTCTGTACCGCGCTGGCACACACGCTGTTCGTTTGGAGCCTGGGCAGGTTATCCGCCTATTCGGCGGGCGTGGCGTCGGCGCTTGAACCCGTTTACGGTATTGTCCTTGCGGCTGCGCTGCTGGCCGAGGCTCCCGACCTTCGCACCCTGATCGGTGCCGCGCTGCTGACCCTCGCCGCGGCGCTGGCGGCGCGGCAGGACGACAAGGTCATGGTGACATGAGTCCGCGTGGCGCGGACGCGTACGATTGGGTAGCATCGCAGCTTTGTCGCGCCTGCCGCGTCCGGCAGATCGGCGAGCAGGGTTGATTCTGCGCGAATTCATGAACAGGAGTGACGCTTGATTCTGGTGCTGATGGGGGTGTGTGGCAGCGGCAAGTCCACGGTGGGGGAGGCGCTCGCGGCGGCGTTGGGGTGGCCCTTCCACGATGCCGACGATTTTCACCCGGAAGCCAATGTCGCCAAGATGGCGGTTGGCCAGGCATTGACTGACGCCGACCGCTGGCCGTGGCTCGATCGGATCGGCGCGGAAGCAGGTCGGATTCTGGCCAATGGTGGGCACGCGGTCATGGCCTGTTCGGCATTGAAGCGGGCGTATCGCGAGCGGTTGCGAGTCGCCGGGGACCTGCACTTCGTCTACCTGAAGGGCGACGAGGCAACGATCGCGGCGCGGCTGGCGACGCGTGAGCATCGCTACATGCCGGCGTCGCTGTTGCCGAGCCAGTTTGCCGCGCTCGAAGTTCCGGACGACGCGCTGGAGGTGGACATCCGCGCCACGGTGGCCGAGCAGGTCGCGCACATCTGCGACGGCTACGGACTCACCGCGCAGGCACAAGGATGAACGACAAGCCGCCCCGTGGCGATTCGACCCGCACCTCGCATCTGGGCCGCAAGCCCCGGCGCTGGCTGGGCGCGGTCAACACGCCGGTGTTTCGCGCGTCGACGATTCTGTTTCCGACTGTCGCCGACCTCCAGGCCTCCGCGCGCGGCGAATACGACGGCTTGTCCTACGGCTTGCACGGCGTGCCGACGGTCACCGACCTGCAAAGCGCGGTGGCCGAACTCGAGGGCGGCCACGCCGCGTTGGCGGTGCCCTCCGGCCTCACCGCGACTACCTTGCCGCTGCTGGCGCTGACGGCGCCGGGCGATCATGTTCTGGTCACCGACTCGGTGTACGGCCCCACGCGGCGCTTCTGCAACCTGCACCTTTCGCGCCTCGGGGTGGACGTCGAATTCTACGACCCGTTGATCGGCGCCGGCATCGAACGCCTGCTGCGCCCGCAGACCCGGGTGGTCTTCGTCGAGTCGCCAGGATCGCTCACTTTCGAAGTGCAGGACGTGCCGGCCATCGCGGCCGCGGCGCATGCGCGCGGCGCCAGCGTCGTGATGGACAACAGCTGGGCGACGCCGCTGTTCTTTCGGGCATTCGACCACGGCGTCGACGTTTCACTGCACGCGGCCACCAAGTACATCGGCGGCCATTCCGATGTGTTGCTCGGGCTCATTGTCGCCAATGCGGCGACCTATCCGAAGCTGCACCGGCTGTGGACCGACATGGGCGTGACCGCGTCCGCCGACGACTGCTTCCTGGGCCTGCGCGGACTGCGCACGCTGCCGACCCGAATGGCGCAGCAGCAGGCGAGCGGCTTCGCGGTCGCACGGTGGCTGCAGGCGCGCCCCGAGGTGAAGGAAGTGTTGCACCCCGGGCTGCCCGGGGCGCGCGGTCACGAGCTGTGGGCCCGCGACTTCCTTGGGGCGTCGGCGCTGTTCGGCGTGGTGCTGCACCCGGTATCCGACACGCGCATTGCGGCGATGCTCGACGGGCTGGAGCTGTTCGGCATGGGCTGGAGCTGGGGCGGCTTCGAGAGCCTGGTCATTCCCACGCATCCGGAGCGCACCCGGAGCGCGACGCCCTGGGCGCCGGGCGGGCCTTGCCTGCGATTTGCGATCGGACTCGAGGAACCCGCAGACCTGATCGCCGATCTCGAGGACGGTTTCGCGCGACTGCGCGGTCAGGAAACGCCAGCGTCGACGTCGCCCAGGTAGGCCGCGCGCACGCGAGGATCGGCGCGAATCTCGTCCGGCGTACCCTGCGCCAGGACGCGGCCTCGATCGAGCACGATCACCCGGTCGGCAAAACCGAACACGACGTCCATGTCGTGTTCGGTGAAGAGTACCGCGATGCCTTCGCCGGCGGTGACCTCCGCCGCAATGCGCATTTGCCGCAGGCGCGAATTCGACGGCATGCCGGCGGTGGGCTCGTCCATCAACAGCAACCTCGGCCGATCGGCCAGCGCCAGCGCGAGTTCGACGCGCTTGGCGTCCCCGTAGGCCAGTGTCGCGCAATGCGCGTCGGCGAACTCCGCGCAATCCACGCGTGCAAGCAAAGCATCGGCCTCGGCCCGCGCCCGATCTGCCTCCAGAAGGCCGAACCGCCCGGTTCGCCCCGCATGCGCGGCCAGCGCCAGCAGCAGGTTCTCGCGCACGGTCATTGACGCAAACGTGGCGACAACCTGAAATGTTCGTCCGACACCGCGGCGCGCGATCACCTGCGGCGGCAGGCCATCGATCCTCGCGCCGGCGAGCCTCACGGTGCCTGAGTCGAGAGCCAATTGTCCGTTGACCAGATTGAAGCAGGTCGACTTGCCTGCGCCGTTGGGTCCGATCAGCGCAACGCGCTCGCCGGCATCGACGGTGAAGCTCACGTCGTCGACTGCATGCACGCCGCCGAAAAACCGCGACAGCCCGCTGGCTTCGAGCACCGGCACGCTCATCGCGTGGACCTCCGGCGCAGCAGATTCGCCAGCGCACCGCCAATGCCCATCGGAAAGGCGAGCACGATGACCAGGATCAATCCGCCGAGGATGGCGCGCCAGTACTCGGTGCCGCGGGCGAGCGTGTCGGCCAGCAGGGTGAAGGTGGCAGCACCCAGCAACGGACCGAACAGTGCATTCAGTCCGCCGAGCATGACCATCACCAGCGCGTCAACCGAGCGCGCGATGCCGAGCGATTCCGGTGAGATGCTGCCTTTGGAAAAGGCGAACAGTCCGCCGGCGAGCCCCGCAAACGCGCCGGCCACCGCAAAGCCGAGCCAGCGGGTTCGCGCGACGTCGATACCCGACGCGGCGGCACGCAGCGGTGAATCGCGCGACCCGCGCAGCGCGTAGCCGAACGACGACCCGGCGATGGCGGCCAGTGCGCCAAGCGCGGCGGTTACGATCGCCAGCGTCATCGCGTAGAAATGCGTGCGCTCGGCCAGCCATTCCGGCGGCCAGATACCGACCAGCCCGTTGGAACCCCCGGTCACGCGGTCCCACTGGAAGGCGATCGACCAGACGATCTGGGCAAAGGCCAGTGTCAGCATGGCGAGATAGATACCGGCCAGCCGCACGCAGAACCAGCCGAACAGAAGTGCCGCGAGCATCGCCGCGGCCGGGGCGCCCAACAGCGCCGCCGGCAGCGCCCAGCCAGCCTTCGTGGCCAGCGCGGTTGCGTAGGCGCCGATGCCGAAAAACGCCGCGTGTCCGAATGAAGTCATGCCGCCGGCACCCAGCAGGAATTGCAGGCTCGCCGCGAACAGCGTGGCGATCAGGATGTCGGTGCCAAGAACCACAGCATAGTCGTCGGCAACCCACGGCAGTGCGAGCAGCGCCGCCAGCAGCGCGGCGGCGACCCAGGCTTCGCGCCGGCCCGGTCGCAGAACCAGCGCGCGTTGCTCGGGCAGCGGGGTACCCACCGGCGTTGGTGCGGGTTTGCCCAGCAGGCCATGCGGCCGTACCGCCAGGACCATCGCCATCACGATGAACTCGGCGACCAGGGTGAGCTTGGGAAAGGCGAAGGCCATGCCCGCGACTTCGACGGTTCCCAGCGCGATGCACAGCGCCTTGACCAGCCCGATGATCAGCGCGGCGAGAAATGCACCGGGAATCGAGCCCAGACCACCGACCACGGTCACGACGAACGCCTCGGCGATGACACCGAGATCCATGCCGAGGTTGGCCGGCTCGCGCGGCAGCGCCAACGCACCAGCGAGACCCGCCAAAAATGCGCCCAGCGTGAATATCGTGGTGAACAAACGCGCCTCGTCGATGCCCAGCGCGGCGGCCAGCACGCGGTTCTCCGATGCGGCGCGTGCCAGCATGCCGAAGCGGGTACGGGTGAACAGCAGATGCAGAGCAGCCAGCACGGCCGGGCCGACGGCAATCAGGAATAGATCGTATTCCGGAACCGGGTGCCCGAAGATCGCCACCGTTCCGGCCAGCCCCGGCGCGCGCGGACCGAGCAGATCCTCGGGTCCCCAGAACGCCAGCACCACATCGCTGACAATCAGCACGACGGCAAACGTTGCCAGCAGCTGCAGCAGTTCCGGCGCTGCGTAGAGCCGCTTGAGCAGCAGCTTTTCGAGTAGCGCGCCGGCAAGCGCCACGATCAGCGCTGCCAGCAGGACCGCAACCCAGAACGACGCTGCCCCCCGGCCAAGCACGGACGCGAGCAGGTCACCGACGCTGAACGCGCAGTACGCACCGAGCATGTACAGCGACCCGTGCGCAAAATTGACCACGCGGGTGACGCCGAAGATCAGCGTCAGCCCGACCGACACCAGGAACAGTGCCGACGCCGACGAGAGCCCGTTCAGCAGTTGCGGGAGGATCGACGCAGCATTCACGGTGTCGCCGGCGCCGCGTCAGCGAACTCCGGGTGAGATCGCAAGCGAACGCCTCCCGCGCGGGTCAATTCGCCGGGCGCAGCGTGCGCACGACGACATCGTCCGGCTGGTAATCCTTCCCGTTCGCATAGTGCCAGTCGACCATCACACCCTTGCCGTCCCTGACCGCAGTTCGGCCAACGAACGCGCCCATCGTCGACTGATGGTCGATGGCGCGGAAGTTCACGGGGCCGAACGGTGTGCCGAAGCCGAGTCCACTCATTGCCGTGACGATTTTTTCCGGATCGGTCGATCCGGCGCGACGGATCGCCGCCGCCGCGGCAATCACCGCGCTGTACCCGACGACCGATCCCAGCCGTGGATAGTCGGAAAAACGCGCCTGGTAAGCGTCGCGGAAGCGCGTGTGCGCCGGCGTGTCGATTGCCTGCCACGGATAGCCGGTGACGTACCAGCCGACCGGCGCCTCGTCCTTGAGCGGATCGAGGTACTCGGGTTCGCCACCCAGCAGGTTGAAGACCGGACGGTCGCGGAACAGTCCGCGCAACTGGCCTTCGCGCACGAAGCGGGCAAGGTCGGCGCCGAACAGCGACGAGAAAATGGCATCGGGCTTGGCGTCGAGCATCGCCTGTACGACCGGACCGGCGTCGATCTTGCCCAGCGGCACGGCGATCTCGATGAATTCGAGTCCTCCGCTTTGCATCGCGTTCAACTGCTTCTTGAAAGCGGCGGTGGCAGATTGGCCGTACTCGTAGTTCGGGTAGACGATCGCCCAGCGACGCTTGCCGAGCTTGGCGGCCTCCGGCACCAGCATGGCCGTCTGCATGAACGTCGACGCGCGCAGGCGGAACGTGTACTTGTTGCCGCTTTGCCATACGATCCTGTCCGACAACGGCTCGGCGGCCAGAAAGGGAACGCGCCGCTGCTTGGCGTAATCCGCCACGGCCAGGCCCACGTGCGACGCGAAAGTGCCCATCAGCATGACGACTTTTTCGCGCACGACGAGCTCTTCGGCAACGCGGACGGCGTCCCCCGGGGTGCCGTTGTCGTCGCGTATCACGAGTTCCAGCTGGCGTCCGAGTACACCACCGGCGGCGTTGACCTCGTGCAAGGCCAGTTCCATCCCCTTGCGGTAGGGCTCCAGAAATGCGGGAAAGACCTTGTAGCTGTTGAGTTCGCCCAGCTTGATCGGTTGCGCCGTTGCTGAAAGCGCGAGCGCGCACAGCGGCATCATTGCGAGGATCCGGCCAGCGGCAAACATGTTCAATTCTCCAGGGGCGGGTGGGGCGCGGGGCTGTCTCAAACGGTGCGGGGATGCGCAGGGTTGACCGCACCTTATGCAGTCTGGGCCGCGTTGGCAAGCCAGGGGCCCGCTGCGCCGATCGGCCCGATCCACATGCGTTCAGCGCATACTCGGCAGAAGCCCTCGTGCAGGTAAAATAGCAGGCTTTTGCCTCCTTCGGTTGCGGCGCCGGTTTTCCGTGCGCCAGCGTCCATATTCTGCCGCATGCTCGAAATCGCCCACGGACTCGCCTTCGCCGACCTGCACTCGCGGGACGGGCTGCAGCGGGTCGACGACTTGTTCTGCGCGCAGCTCGCGGCGACCGAGCCCACACTCGCGCAGCGTCTCAGCGACGCCCGCCTGGCGCCCGATGTGCTCGCCCGCCTGGCCGAATCCGAACTGTTGCTCGCGCTGGCACCGCACGTCGAGGACTTTCTGGCCACGCTGTTTGCCATTGCGCCGGAGGTGCGCGCGCTGGAGGCCCGGCATCATGAACTGGCGCCGCTGTTCGCGTTGCGACGCCAGTTCGTCCAGCGCAAGGCGATGAACGCCTGGAAGGCCGATGTTGCAGCGGACTTCGACGGTTCGGCGCTCAGGCAACATCTGGAGGTGTTGCTTGGCGGGCCGTTCAGCGAACTCGCATTCGCGAACGCGGTGACGCGCTGGCAGCAGGAAGACACCGCGAATGCCGATGCACTGGACACGGCGGCGCGCTATGCGGCCTGGGCCGCGCACACGCCCGCGGGCCGCGCCGCACATCGCGGCGGCGTGCTGTTTCGCGTGCCGCGCAAGCTTGACATGCTGAATCTCGTTCCGGTCGAAAGCGTGCGCCGGAACGACGTGCCTGCATGGCAGCAGCCCGCCAGCCATGCGCTGCGCCAGCGGGATGGCTTCAAGTTGACCGACGCGGGCACCGATTTCGCCGGCAGCCTCGGCGAGGCGCACTACTGCATCTGGTGCCATGAGCAGGGCAAGGATTCCTGCGCGCGCGGCCTGCCGGAGAAAAGGCCGCTGCCCGGCGACATTCCGTTCAAGAAATCGCCGTTCCACGTCCCGCTGGCCGGATGTCCGCTTGACGAGCGGATATCGGAGTTCCAGAAGCTGCGCGCGGAAGGCTGGCCCGTCGGCGCGCTGGCGATGATCTGCATCGACAATCCAATGGTCGCAGCGACCGGACACCGGATCTGCAATGACTGCATGAAGTCGTGCATCTATCAGAAACAGGACCCGGTCGACATTCCGCAATCGGAAACGCGGCTGCTGCGCGATGTGCTGGCGCTGCCCTGGGGCTTCGAGCTGTATTCGCTGCTGACGCGCTGGAATCCGCTCAACCTGCGTCGGCCGCTGCCGCTGCCGCGCACCGGTCGGCGGGTGCTGGTCGTGGGGATGGGGCCGGCCGGATTCACGCTGGCGCACCATCTGCTCAACGACGGGCACACCGTCGTCGGCATCGATGGCCTGAAGATCGAACCGCTCGACCCGGCGCTGTCAGGCATCACCATTCGTGGCGAGCGCGTGCCGTTTGTTCCCGTACGCGACGTCGACACGTTGCGTGAGCCGCTCGACGAACGCCTGATGGCAGGGTTCGGTGGCGTCGCCGAATACGGCATCACCGTCCGTTGGGACAAGAATTTCCTCACCATGATCCGCTTGCTGCTCGAGCGCCGCGACCGCTTTGCGCTGTATGGGGGCGTGCGCTTCGGCGGTACGCTCGATGACGCCGGCGCATTCGCGCAAGGCTTCGACCACATTGCGCTGGCAACGGGCGCGGGCAAGCCGACGGTACTCGATCTGCCCAACGGCCTGGCGAAGGGCGTGCGCACCGCTTCTGATTTTCTGATGGCGCTGCAGCTCACCGGGGCCGCCAAGCGCGACTCGATTGCCAATATGCAACTGCGATTGCCGGTGGTCGTCGTCGGTGGCGGCCTTACGGCGATCGACACTGCCACCGAGGCGCTCGCCTACTACCCGGTGCAAGTCGAGAAATTCCGCATGCGCCACGAGGCATTGGTAATGACCCGCGGGCGGGAGGCGGTGGAAGCGGACTGGACTGCGGACGAGGCCGTGGTCGCCGCCGAGTTCCTGGCACACGCCCATGCCATCGTCGACGAACGCGCGGCGGCGGCGCGTGAGGGCCGGCCGGCGCACATCACCGAACTCCTGCAGGGCTGGGGCGGGGTCACGGTGGCCTATCGCCGCCGCCTGATCGACAGCCCGTCGTACACGCTCAATCACGAAGAGGTCGAAAAGGCGCTGGAGGAGGGGATCCACTTCGCCGACGGACACACCCCGATGGCAATCGAAGTCGATGCGGCCGGCGCGGCGACGGGCCTCAAGGTTTCTCTGCAGCGTACGGATGGCGATGGTGTCTGGCACGAAGTCAGCCATGCACTGTTACCGGCGCGGACGATACTGATCGCGGCCGGCACGCAACCCAACACCGTGTTGGCGCGGGAGGATGCCGCGCACTTTCACCTTGACGGCAAGTATTTCCGGGTCCTGGACGAGGACGGTCAACCTGTGCAGGTGCTGCGGGGGCTGGCCAAGCCCGACCTGCCCGCGGTGCTGACCGACATCCTGCCGGATGGCCGCGCCACCAGCTTTTTTGGCGACCTGCATCCTTCCTTCTCCGGCAATGTGGTCAAGGCGATGGCCAGCGCCAAGCAGGGTTATCCGATTGTTTCGCGGATGCTTGCCAAGGTTGCGCCGGCCTCACCGCTTTCCGACAGCGCCTTCTTTGCCCGGCTCGATGGCCAGTTGCGGGCGACGGTGGAACGGGTCGAGCGGTTGACGCCAACCATCGTCGAGGTTGTCGTGCGTGCGCCCGCAGCCGCGGCACGGTTCGCACCCGGCCAGTTCTACCGCCTGCAGAACTACGAGGCACTGGCGCCGGTCACCGATGGCACGCGACTGGCGATGGAGGGACTCGCGCTGACCGGTGCCTGGGTCGACCGCGAGCGCGGCCTGGTGTCGACCATCGTGCTGGAAATGGGCGGGTCCTCCGACCTGTGCGCGCGCCTCAAGCCCGGTGAACCCGTGGTGCTGATGGGCCCGACCGGCGCGCCCACCGAAATCGCGGCGAATGAAACCGTGGTGCTTGCCGGTGGTGGACTCGGCAACGCCGTGTTGTTCTCGATCGGCCAGGCGTTTCGCGCCGCGGGTTCCAGGGTGCTCTACTTCGCCGGCTACAAGAAAATGATCGACCGCTACAAGGTCGCCGACATCGAGGCGGCCGCCGACGTGGTGGTGTGGTGCAGCGACGAGGCGCCCGGTTTTGCGCCGACGCGGCCGCAGGATCGCGCCTTCGTCGGCAACATCGTCGAGGCGATGCGCGCCTATGCGGAGGGATCGCTGGGAGACCAGCCGATCGCGTTTGCCGCCTGCGACCGGATCATCGTCATCGGCTCGGACCGGATGATGGCGGCGGTCGCCCGCGCGCGCCACACAGTTCTGGCGCTGCATCTGAAGGCGTCACATCGCGCCATCGCTTCGATCAACTCGCCGATGCAATGCATGATGAAGGAAATCTGCGCGCAATGCCTGCAGCCCTGGCGCGACCCGGATACGGGCAAGGTCAGCTACGTCTTTTCCTGCTTCAACCAGGATCAGCCGCTGGATCAGGTCGACTTCGCGGGTCTCGATCTGCGCCTCACCCAGAACTCGGTGCAGGAGAAGCTGACGGCACAGTGGGTGGCGCAGGTCATGCGTCGAACTGTGCAGTAGACCGGCCCGGTCGCGGACGCGGAGGCGCGGTCGATCGCGCTGCAGGAAGGGTGAGTGGGGCGCTCGCTGACCCGTCAGGCTGCGAGCAGACGGTTCACGCGCCGCACGTAGGCTGCAGGATCTTCCAGTTGCCCGCCTTCAGCGAGCAGCGCCTGATCGAAGATGATCTGCGCCAGGTCGTCGAAGCGTTCGTCGCCGTCAAGCCGCTTGACCAGCGCATGCGAGGCGTTCACTTCCAGCGTCGGCAGCGACTTCGGCGCATCCTGGCCGGCCTGCTTCAGCAGCCGCGCCAGATGACCGCTCATGTCGCCCTCGTCGACGACGATGCACGCCGGCGACTCGACCAGCCGCGTCGTCACGCGTACGTCCTTGACGCGGTCCTTCAGCGCGGTCTTCAATCGCTCGAGCACCGGCTTGAATTCGGCGGCAGTTTCTTCGGCTTGCTTCTTCTCGTCCTCGTCCTGCAGCGTGCCCAGGTCGAAGGCGCCCTTGGCCGCGCTCTGCAGGCCCTTGCCCT
>JAQBEY010000100.1:0-10875 GCA_032123655.1 Betaproteobacteria bacterium | reverse complement strand
CATTGTCTGCTCCACCTTCGGATTCCTGAACCTCGTAATTCTGGTGACTGATGTTCGTCGAGGACGTCGGGCGGCACAACGCCGTCGACGCGATCGCCGGACGCATGTGGCTCGACCGTCTTGATGGCGCCGACAAGATTTTCTACACCACGGGTCGGCTCACCTCGGAAATGGTGATCAAGGCCGCGCAAATGGGCATCCCCTTCCTGGTGTCGCGCTCGGGCCTGACGCAGATGGGTCACGAGATCGCCGAGAAGGTCGGCATCACCATGATCGGCCGCGCCACCAACAAGCATTACCTGCTGTTCACCGGCGCGCAGCGCTTTTTGCGGCCATGAGCGCGACGCGCGAATCCCGGCAAGGCCCGCGTTGCGGAAGCGGCCGATGAATGCGGCGGCCGCGGCGACAGGACAATGCCATTGCGGCGCCGTGCGCTTCGTCGCGAATTTTCCGTCGCGCTTTGTCGCGCATTGTCACTGCGCCAGCTGCCGCCGCGCGCATGGCGCGGCCTTCGTGACCTGGGCCGGCTTTCCGTCGCAACAGGTGCAGGTGGTGGCCGGCGCGTTGGATCTCGCCACGCACGAGTCCTCGCCGCAGACCTTTCGTCGCTTCTGCCGGCTTTGCGGCACCAAGCTGTTTTTCGAGTCTGCGCGCTGGCCGGGGGAAACGCACGTGGTCCTGGCCGCGTTCGACCAACCCGTCGATCGCGCGCCTTCGGGACACGCGTTCTACGAAGAACATGCGCCGTGGTTGCCGCCGCTCGCCGAAGCGCCGTGACGATTCACCGCGACGACATCACCGGGATCGTCCTGGCCGGCGGCATGGGCCGGCGCATGGGCGGCATCGACAAGGGGCTGGTGCCCCTCGCCGGATCGCCGATGGTCGCGCACGTGCTCGCGCGGCTGGCGCCGCAGGTCGGCGCGCTGGTGATCAACGCCAACCAGAACCTCGAACGCTACGCCGCCTTCGGGCACCCGGTCGTTCCCGACGCGGTGGGCGGCTTCGCCGGGCCGCTGGCCGGTCTGCACGCCGGGATGACGGCGGCGAGCAGCGCCTGCGTGCTGACCTCGCCCTGCGATTCGCCGTTCCTGCCTCTCGATCTGGCGGCGCGTCTCGTGCGCGGCATGGACGACGCCGACGCGCAGCTGGCGGTCGCGCGCACCTTCGACCAGCCGCACCCGGTGTTCGCGTTGGTGCGCCGCACGGTGCTGCCCCATCTCGCGGCGTTCCTTGAGGCCGGCGGACGCAAGATCGACGCGTGGTACGCGACGCTGGCGGTCTGCGAGGTCGCCTTCGACGACGAGGCTGACGCCTTTCGCAACATCAACACGGCAGACGAACTCGCCGCCGCGGCGCCGTCGATGCGTCCGTGATCCGCGCTGCGCCGGCCGCCCGGGCGCCCCGATGACGCCGCGCCTGTCCACGCTGGCGCACGGGCGCGCCAACAACTTCCAGCTGATCCGCCTCCTCGCGGCGGTGTCCGTCGTGTTGTTCCACTGCTATGCACTGACCGATAGCCTGACCGCGGAACCGCTGTGGAGGCTCGCACCGGAATTCAACTTCGGCGTCATCGGTGTAGGCGTTTTTTTCGTGGTTTCCGGATTTCTGGTGACGCAGAGCTGGCTTGCCCGCGAGGATCCGCGCGCATTCATCGTCGCGCGGGTGCTGCGCATCTACCCGGCGCTCGTTGCCGCGACGCTGTTCTCCATCCTGCTGGCCGGCGCGTCGAGCACCCTGCCGTGGGGTGCGTTTCTGTTCGACCAGGAAACTCTCGACTACGCGTGGCGCGTGGCGCTTGGCTGGCGGATCGAATTCAAACTGCCGGGCGCCTTTGTCGACAATCCGTTCCCGGAGGGCGTCAACGGCTCGCTGTGGACGTTGCCGGTCGAATTGCGCCTCTACATCGCAGTGCTGCTCGCTGGACTCGCCGGACTGATCGCGCGGCGCGCGGTCTGGTTGTGCGTGCTGACGGTGCTGGTCACGGTCATCGTCCTCGAACCCGGCTGGTTTCCCATTGCGCCGAACAACCGCATGGCGCGCGAACTGGCGCTGTGTTTCGCGCTTGGTTCGGCCGCGTGGGTGGTGCGCGACTGGATTCCCGTGTCGCTGGGCGCGGCCGCGGCCGTGCTGGCGCTGGTCGTGTGGAATCCCGCCGGACTCGCGCGCGGCCCGCTGTTCGCGCCGCTCCTGGCCTACCTGGTGCTCGTCGCTGCCTATCATCCGCGGCTGCAATGGCCCGCGTTCAACCGGCTCGGCGACTACTCCTACGGCGTCTACGTCTACTCGTTTCCACTGCAGCAGCTGCTGATGCATCATTGGCGCGACCTCGGACCCATGGCGCTGCTCGCGCTGTCGCTGCCCGCCACGCTGGCGGTCGCCGCCCTGTCCTGGCACGTGCTCGAGCGCCCCGCGCTGGATCTAAAATCACGTTTGGCCACCCGATCGGAACCACGATGACCGCTCCCCTGACCCTGCGCGAAGCCTCCTGCGCCGACGACTACGATCCGAACTCGATGCCGGTGGATCGCGCCCGCGCACTGATCCGGCAATTCCTGAACCCGGTCAATGCGACGGAACGCCTGCACGTGCGCGCGGCGCTCGATCGCGTGCTGGCGGAGGATGTGGTGTCCCCGGTCGACGTTCCCGGCCACGACAATTCGGCCATGGACGGCTGGGCGCTGCGCTTTGCCGATCTCGCAGCCGGCGCCGAAACGAGCCTGAAGCGCATCGGCGAATCGTTCGCGGGCAGGCCCTTCGGCGGTGCAGTGGGTCCGGGCGAGGCGGTGCGCATCTTCACCGGCGGCGTGATGCCGGAAGGCGCGGACACGGTGGTCATGCAGGAACGCGCACAGGAAATCGACGGCGGCGTGATCGTGGCATCGGGCGCGGTCAACAGGGCCGGGCAGAACCGGCGCTTCGCCGGCGAGGACCTGCGCCGCGGACAGGTTGTCTTCCGCACCGGCCAGCCGGTGCATCCGGCGGAGCTGGGGATGCTCGCCTCGCTGGGGATAAACGAAGTGACGGTCTACCGGCGCTTGCGCGTTGCGTTCTTCTCCACCGGCGACGAACTGAAATCCATCGGCACGCCGCTGGCCGAAGGCGAGATCTACGACAGCAACCGCTACACGCTGCACGGCATGCTCAAACGGCTGAATTGCGAGATGGTCGACATGGGCGTGGTCGGCGACACGCCCGAGGCACTGGAAACGGCCTTCGCGACGGCGGCCGCGAACGCCGACGTGGTCATCACCTCCGGCGGTGTATCGGTCGGTGAAGCGGACTTCGTGAAGCCGTTGATGGACAAGCTCGGCGAGGTGCTGTTCTGGAAGATCGCGATGAAGCCGGGCCGTCCGCTGGCCTATGGCCGGATCGGCGACGCCCATTTCTTCGGCCTGCCCGGCAACCCGGTGTCGGTGATGGTCACCTTCTACCAGTTCGTCCGCGATGCGCTGCTGGTGCTGCAGGGGCGACACGACGTCGCGCCAATGCCGACGTTCAAGGCGATGCTGGCGGCGCCCATTCGCAAGGCTCCGGGTCGCACCGAGTTCCAGCGTGGCATCCTGACGCCAGGCGCGTCCGGCCGCTGGGAGGTGCGCACGACGGGCGACCAGGGCTCAGGCATTCTTTCGTCGATGTCGCAGGCCAATTGCTTCATCGTGTTGCCCACCGACACGGGCAACGTCGCCGCCGGGACCGAAGTCGATGTGCAACTGCTCGAGGGCTTGATCTAGAGCGGCGACGCGCATAACATCGCGGGTGAAGGGCACCCGCGCAGACGCCCTGCAGCACTGGTGGCACCTGCCATCCAAGCTCTGCTTCAATGTCGCCCGAGGCGACAGGAGGCACATTCATGAGCACGGATCCGGCGATCACTCCCGAAGAATTGCAGGCGCAACTGGGCGCGTTTCCACCGCCCACGCTCATCGATGTGCGCCGCATGGCGGCGTTCGAACTTGCTCCGCGGGTCATTCCCGGCGCGTTGCGACGCGTTCCCGAAGACATCGGCGGTTGGCTGCCCGGACTCGAGCCGTGGCGCCGGGTCGTCGTGTACTGCGTGCACGGACACGAAGTGTCGAGAAATGCCGCCGCCACGCTGCGTTCGGCGGGATTTTCCGCCCACATTCTGGCTGGCGGCCTCGAAGGCTGGACCGCGCAGGGCCGCGGAACCGTGCCCTACGTCGCACCGACGCGGTGGGTGACCCGATCGCGCCCGAAGATCGACCGCATCGCCTGTCCCTGGCTGATTCGGCGCTTCATCGATCCATCCGCTGAGTTCTTCTACGTTCCAAATGCGGAAGTACGCGGCTTTGCCGCCGCGCAGGGCGCGACACCCTACGACATTCCGGACGTCGACTATTCGCATGTCGGCGCACAGTGCAGCTTCGACGCGTTCATCCGGCTGCACGGGCTGACCGACGCCGCGCTGGACGACCTGGCCACCATCGTGCGCGGTGCCGACACCGGCGCGCTTGACCTCGCCCCGCAGGCCGCAGGCCTGCTCGCCATGGCATTGGGAATGTCGGCGATGTTCACCGACGATCAGGCGACGCTGCGTCACGGCCTGCTGGTCTACGACGCGCTGTACGCCTGGTGCCGCGACGCGCGCGGGGAAACGCACAATTGGAATCCTGCCGCGCTGCGCGCGTCGAATACATGAGCGCCGCCGGGTCGCCCCAAGGTACGAACTGCGCTCCCACGAGAGGCAGCGAAGCGACGGTGTTGGCCAACGAGGCCGCAGGCATGGGGGGAAACCATGAGCGGTGAGGACAGCGCGGCGGCGAATGCGGCAGCGGCGAATGCCGCGCCGCCGCCGCCAACCCGCGCCGAAGCTTTTCTTTACTGGCTGCGGCTTGGCTGCATCAGCTTTGGCGGCCCGGCCGGGCAGATTGCGATCATGCACCGCGAACTGGTGGAGGAGCGCCGCTGGATTTCCGAGCGGCGTTTCCTGCACGCGCTCAACTACTGCATGGTCCTGCCCGGCCCGGAAGCGCAGCAGCTCGCCACCTACCTCGGCTGGTTGCTGCACCTGACCTGGGGAGGGCTCGTCGCGGGCGCGCTGTTCGTGCTGCCCTCGCTGCTGCTGTTGATCGCGCTTTCGTGGCTATACATGGCGCACGGGGATGTGCCGGCGGTGGCCGGGGTCCTGGCCGGCATCAAACCCGCGGTGGTCGCCATCGTGTTCCATGCCGCGTGGCGCATCGGTACCCGTGCGCTGAAACATCCCCTGCTCTGGGCCATTGCCGCTGCCGCCTTCATCGCGATCTACTTCTTCGCCGTACCGTTTCCGCTGATCGTCATCGCCGCCGGCGTGCTTGGCCATGTCGGCGGGCGCTTCGCGCCTGCCGCCTTCGCCCCCGGCCAGGCTCACGCAGCGGGGAGCGCAACGCATGTACCCGCGGTCATCGACGACGACACGCCGCCTCCGCCGCATGCGGCGTTTCGTCCGCGCCGACTCGCGGCGCTGGTCTTGACCTTCCTTGCCGTTTGGGCGGCAGTGCTTGGCGCGCTCGTCCTCTGGCAAGGCGCCGAGGGAACGCTTGCGCTGATGGCCTGGTTCTTCACCAAGGCGGCGCTGCTGACCTTCGGCGGCGCCTACGCGGTGCTGCCCTACGTCGTCCAGGGCGCCGTCGAGTCCTACGGCTGGCTGACGCCCACGCAGATGATCGACGGCCTCGCGCTGGGCGAAACCACACCGGGTCCACTGATCATGGTTGTCACCTTCGTTGCCTACGTCGGCGGCTGGACCCAGCAGGTATTCGGCCCGGAGCAACTAGCGTTCGCCGGCGCCGTCGCCGCGACCACCGTCACGTTTTTCACTTTCCTGCCGTCGTTCCTGTTCATCCTCGCCGGCGCGCCTTTCATCGAGACGACGCACGGGCAGCTCAAGTTCACCGCACCGCTGACCGGCATCACTGCGGCCGTCGTCGGGGTGATCGTGAATCTCGCTGCGTTCCTGGCCGGCCACGTGTTCTGGCCCGACGGCTGGCAGGCGGGCACGATCGGCGGCGGCCTCGATTTGTTCGCCACCGCACTCGGCATCGTCGCCGCCGTCGCGCTGTTCCGTTTCAAGGCGGGAATCATTCCGGTGATCCTGCTCGCCGGCCTTGCCGGACTGGCCGGGTTGCTGCTGCGTTAGGCGCGGGAGCCGCTTCCTGCGTCAGCCGATGCACCACGCGTGGGTGCAGCTCTTGCAGCACACGTGCAGCGTGCAGCCGGCCGCCGAATCCGGCGTGTCGTCGGTTCGCATGATGATGAACCTGGCGTAAGCGCCGCAGCCCGGGCAGGTCGCGCGCGCCGCCAGGTACTCCGCGCGTGCCAGCAATGTCGTGAACTGACGCCAGGCATGAATGCAGAGCGCGCCGCCGACGCCGCCCACGGCCAAAAGCGCCAGAAATCCGCCGATCGACTGCCTGAAATCGACGACCTCGAGCGCGATCGCCATCATGATCAGCGCGAGGAATCCCGTCACCAGATACGCATGACTTTCGTAGAGTTGGCGTTCGTACCAGCGGCGGAAGCCGCGCTGGCGAATCGCGTCGTCGAGCCTCATGTCCGCCCCGAAACGATCGGCAAGCCAGTGTACGCCGCTGCCGGAATCGCAACAACGCGACACCAGTCCCGGTATCATCGGTTGGGTCAACCTCCTTCCGGCATCGCGCCATGTCGTCTTTGAGCCACCTGATCGAAAGAAACCGCGTCTGGGCAGCGTCCGTGCAGGCAGCCCGGCCGGATTTTTTCCGTACGCTGGCGGGGCAGCAGCATCCGCGCTACCTCTGGATCGGCTGCTCGGACAGCCGGGTACCGGCCAACGAGATCGTCGACCTGATGCCGGGTGAACTCTTCGTCCATCGCAACGTCGCCAACGTGGTCGTGCATACGGACCTGAATTGTCTTTCGGTGATCCAGTTCGCCGTCGACGTGCTGCGCGTGGAGCACGTGATCGTCGTCGGCCACTATGGCTGCGGCGGTGTGCGCGCGGCGTGGCAGGGCAAGCCGCTCGGGCTGATCGACAATTGGCTGCGCCACGTGCAGGACATCGCCGATCGGCACACCTCGTTCCTGAGATCGCTGCCCGACGAGGCGACGGTGGTCGACCGGCTGTGCGAACTCAACGTGGTCGAGCAGGTGCTGCATGTCGCCCGCACGACGATCCTGCGCGACGCGTGGCTGCGCGGCCAATCGGTTACGCTGCATGGCTGGATCTACGGCTTGTCCGACGGACTGGTGAAGGACCTCGGCATCGAAGCCGACTCGCCGGAAAAGCTCGACGCCAATTACGTCACCGCGGTGGCGCGCATCGCCAGCACGCCCGCCTGAACCATCGCCGGAGGCCGTTGCCGTGATCCGCCTGCGCGAGATCCGCAAGAATTTTCCGGGCCCGCGCACCCGTCAGGTGCTCGCCGACGTGAGCCTCGACGTCGCCGCCGGCGAATGCGTGGCGATCCTCGGCGAGTCCGGCGTGGGCAAGTCCACGCTGCTCAACCTGATCGCCGGTCTCGACCAGCCCGACGCCGGTGTGGTGGAAGTGGCCGGCGTCGACCTCGCCACGCTTGACGACGATGCGTTGACGAGGTTGCGCCGGACGCGAATCGGCTTCGTCTTCCAGGCCTTCCACGTACTGCCCTACCTGACGGTTGCGCAGAATGTCGCGCTGCCGCTCGCGCTGCTCGGCCAACGGGATCAGGTTGCGCAGGCCCGCGTGGCGCAGATGCTCGTTGGCGTGGGACTCGCCGACCGCGCGGCCAGCCAGCCGGGCGAACTCTCCGGCGGCGAATTGCAGCGCGTGGCGATCGCCCGGGCCCTGGTGCACGCACCGGAGCTCGTGCTCGCCGACGAACCGACCGGAAATCTCGATCCCGTCACCGCGGCCGGCGTCATCGATCTTCTCTACGAACAGATGCGCGATAATGGCGCCGCCGGCGTGATCGTCACCCACTCGCGTTCGACCGCGGCGCGCGCGGACCGCGTGCTCGAGTTGACCGCGACAGGACTCCATCCGGCGCCCCGATCCGGACCGCCATGAGTCCCGCTCGCGCAGTGGTCCGCGCCACGCTTGGCGGCGCCTTCGCCCGGGAGCGCGGAAGGCTGCTGCTCTGCATCCTGGCCATCGCCCTCGGCGTTGCGCTGGGCTTCGCGGTGGCGCTCATCAATCAGACCGCGGTTGCCGAATTCGAGGCAAGCGTGCAGATCCTGTCCGGAACCGCGGACCTGGAAATCCGCGGACCGCGCGGCGGCTTCGACGAGCGTATTTTCCCGGTACTCGCGCGCAATCCCGACGTCGCGCTCGCCAGTCCGGTGGTGGAGGTCGACGCGCGTCTCGCCGGCCGCAATCAAGCCATTCGCATTATCGGAGTCGACGCGTTCCGGGCAGCGGCGGTCACGCCGGCGCTGATCGGCAGCGCCGATGACCCTCTCGATCTGCTGCGCCCGGATACGATATTTCTGAGCCCGGCAGCAGCGACGACACTTGACCTGGCGCCCGGTGACAGGCTCGCCGTGCAAAGCGGCCTTGCGGTGCGCTCGCTGACGATCGCCGGGTACGCCCGAGCCGGGACAGGTGAGCGCCATGCGCTGATGGACATCGCCGCGACGCAGGATGCGTTTGCCCGCGTGGGACTGCTGACCCGGATCGACCTGCGCCTGCGTCCCGGCGTAAAACCGGAGGCGTTCTCGCAGCGAATTGCTGCCACGTTGCCGGCGGGTGTCAGCGTAGGCACACCGCAGGCCAACGCCTCGATCACCACGCGTATGTCGCGGGCCTACCGGGTGAATCTGAACGTACTCGCGCTGGTCGCCCTGTTCACCGGCGGCCTGCTCGTATTCTCGACGCAGGCGTTGTCGGTCGCCCGGCGACGCGCCCAGTTCGCGCTGCTGCGCACACTCGGACTTGCCCGCGCCAGGCTCGAGCGACTGCTGCTCGCCGAGGGCGCGGTGATCGGCACCGCAGGCGCATGCATCGGCCTGGCAGGCGGCTATGCACTCGCCCGCGTCGCGCTCGCCACCTTTGGCGCCGACCTGGGTGCCGGGTTTTTCCGGGGCGTTGCGCCGGAAATCGTCCTCGATCCACTGGCGGCGTTGACCTTCGCCCTGCTCGGCGTCGCTGTGGCGATGCTCGGCAGTCTTCTCCCCGCGCGCGCGGCCGCGCGGACCCAGCCGGCGACGGCGCTCAAGTCGGCGGGCGACGACCGCGCGCTGGCACCGCTGCGCTCGCCCTGGTCTGGTTTGACCATGCTTGCCGCCGGTGCGCTGGTCGCCTTCCTGCCGCCGATCATGGCGCTGCCGCTGCCCGGCTACGCGGCGATCGCCTTGCTGCTGTTCGGTACGCTGCTGCTGCTGCCGCGCATTGCCGCGTTGTTGCTCAGGCGCGCCAGCGCGACCGGGATCGTGTCCACGGATCTCGCATTCGCGCAATTGCGCGCCAATCCGGGCCAACTCGCCATGAGCCTCGCAACCATCGTCGCCAGTGTCTCGCTGATGGTCGCGATGGCGATCATGGTCGGTTCGTTTCGGCAGTCGCTCGACGCGTGGCTGACGCGTATTCTGCCGGCGGATGTCTATGTGCGTGCTGGCGCGGCCGGCGACAGCGCCTTCCTCTCGCCCGGTGATCAGCAGCGCCTCGCCGGCCTCCCAGGAGTCACGCGCATCGATTTCCTGCGCAATCAGGGCGTGGTGCTCACCCCCGGGACGGCGAGAGTCGCGCTGCTCGCGCGCGACCTCCCCGGCGATGATCCCGCGCGCGCCTTGCCGCTGGTCGGCGACGCGCGCCCAACGCAGGCCGGCGATCCTCCCGCGGTCTGGGTCAGCGAAGCGATCGTGGACTTGTTCGGCAGCGTACCGGGTTCGATCATGGAACTCCCGTTGGCGGGTGTGCCGCAACGCTTCGTTGTTGCCGGAGTCTGGCGCGACTACGCGCGCCAACAGGGTGCGCTGGTAATCGACCGCGCGACGTATGCGCGTCTTACCGGCGACAGGAATGCCACCGATGCCGCGGTCTGGCTGTCGCCGGGCACCGGGATCGCCGCATTCCGGGCAACGCTGGAAGCCGGGCTACCGGATGCCGCGCAACTCACGCTGGCCACGCCCGGGGAAATTCGCCGGTTGTCGATAGCCGTCTTCGACCGTACGTTCGCGGCGACCTACGCGCTCGAGGCTGCCGCGGTGATCATCGGCCTCGTCGGACTCTCGTCGTCGTTCGGCGCGCTGGTTCTGGCGCGAAGGCGCGAATTCGGCATGCTGCGCCATATCGGCATGACGCGTCGCCAGATCGGCACCATGCTGGCGACCGAAGGTCTCACGGTGACCGGCATCGGGCTCGCCGTCGGCCTGGTCCTCGGCTGGGCAATGAGCCTCATCCTGATCCACGTCGTCAATCGGCAGTCGTTTCACTGGGGGATGGACCTGTCGATGCCCTGGCAGCCGCTCGCCGCACTCGCCGCGACGGTGTTGCTGCTCGCAACGGCAACCGCCGTCGCCAGCGCCCGCAGCGCGATGAGCAGCGACGTCGTGCGCGCCGTGAAAGACGACTGGTGAAGCGTCGCACGTTTCTCGCGGCACCGCTGGCGCTCGCCGCGACGCAGGTCGACGCCGCCGTGGATTTCGCCGAGGTTCTGCCGGACCGTATGCTCCGATTCCCACGCGACCATGGCAGTCATCCGGGATTCCGCACCGAATGGTGGTACATCACCGGCTGGGTCGAGGGTGCCGAAGGGCGCGGCCTCGGCATCCAGGTCACCTTCTTCCGCACCCGCCCCGGCGTGGCAGAAGGTGGTACAAGTCGCTTCGCGCCGACCCAGTTGCTGTTCGCGCACGCGGCGATCGCAGATCCAGGTTTCGGCCGCCTGCGCCACGACCAGCGCGCGGCGCGTGCCGGATTCG